>DEKX01000038.1 GCA_002354095.1 Prevotella sp. UBA2711
TAGGAGGCCGCCACTTTTTAAAATGAAGTCCTGTTATCGAAAAAGATAGCAGGACTTCTTTGTTTTATGGCTTATTTTTTGTACTTTTGCAGTTGTTATGCAAGTAGTTTACGAAGATAATCATATTATTATAGTAAATAAGGAGAGTGGAGAAATCGTACAAGGCGACAAGACGGGCGATATCCCACTTTCGGAAATGGTCAAAGCGTATATCAAAGAGAAATATGCCAAACCAGGTGCAGTTTTTCTTGGCGTAGTACATCGTTTAGATCGACCAGTGAGTGGATTGGTTGTTTTTGCCCGTACGTCCAAGGCGCTAAGTCGGTTGAATGATATGTTTCGAAACGGTGAAGTTCATAAAACTTATTGGGCTATTGTGCAGCAGCGTCCAGAACACGAAGAAGGTACGTTGGAGAACTGGTTGGTAAGGAATGAGAAGCAGAACAAGAGTTATGCGTATCAGCGTGAAGTTCCCAATTCAAAGAAAGCTATTTTAAAATATAGAATGATAGGACAATCTGAGCGATATTACCTATTGGAAGTCAATCTGTTGACAGGTCGTCATCACCAGATACGATGTCAATTGGCGGCTATGGGTTGTCCTATAAAGGGCGATTTGAAGTATGGGGCCAAGCGAAGTAATCCGGATGGCAGTATCTCGTTGTTGGCTCATCGTGTGGAGTTTATTCATCCAGTTTCCAAGCAGCATATAGTAGTAGAGTCACCTATTCCTGAAGATAATCTATGGCAAAACATTAAATTTTCTGTTAAATAGTGTCTTATTTCCAAATTTTACCTTATTTTTGCATCATACTTTGCGCAGTTAGATTATGAAGAAAGCATTCTGGTGGATATTGGGCATTTTATTGAGTCCTATTCTGCTTTTTATGATATTGGCACTTTTGCTTTATTTTCCTCCTGTTCAAAACTGGATGGTAGATAAGGTAGCAGGCATAGCATCAGAAAAGACAGGAATGCATATTTCTGTAGATCATGTAAACCTTTCTTTTCCATTGGATTTGGGAATTGACGGCTTTCACATATTGCAACCACCCTCGGATACTATTGCTGATGTAGAACGTTTGGTGGTGGATGTGCAATTATTGCCCTTGTTGAAGAATAAGGTCATTATAAACCAATTAGAAGTTAATAACGCAAAGTTTAATACTGCTCAGCTTGTTGATGCAGCTCGTGTGAAAGGGCAGTTCAAACGATTAGCACTCCAAAGTCGTGGCATAGATCTTGACAAGCAGACAGTTGAGGTCAATGGCGCCCGATTAGAAAATGCAAAAGTGGATATTCTCTTGAACGACAGTGTTCCAGAAGATACCACGACTTCAGAAAACAAGTGGAAAATATTGGCTGATAGTCTTACCATTCTCCAATCTGATATAGCTTTGCATATGCCAGGTGACACGATGAGTGTTCATGCGCATATCGGACACTTGTTGGCGAAGGAAGGAGATGTAAATCTTGAGTCTCAGACATATAAGGTGGCCTCGTTGGAGTGGAACAATGGTACATTGCAATATGACCAAAATTTCCAACCCCATATTGAAGGATTAGATTATAACCATATTGACCTCACTCGCATTGATATTGCTGTAGATTCTATCTATTATCATGATCCAGTGGCTCGGTTGGTGGTACGATCTACCCAATTAAAAGAAAAAAGCGGTCTGCAAGTGATTGATCTTACAGGATCGATAGCAATGGAAGACGGCAAGTTGAAATTGCCAAAGCTTCGCTTGCAAACGCCCGATTCCGATGTGGATATAGAACTTGACATGCCCCTCTCTCTGATGGATGCGGTTGATCCAGGTAAGATGCGAATGCGCCTGAATGCCCAGCTTGGGAAGCAAGACCTGCTGCGATTCCTGGGAGGAATGCCGCAATCGTTTCAACAGCGTTTCCCCAATTATCCAATGAGTGTTAAGGGTTCTGTCAATGGAAATATGGATTATATGGAGTTTGATGGACTTGATGTGTCGTTGCCCACCGCTTTCCATGCTAAAGCTTCTGGTTTTGTGGCCAATCTTAATGATCCTCACCGACTGCGTGCAAAGGTGGAGTTTGATGCAAAAGGCGAGGAACTGAGTTTTATATCAGGTATGCTTCCCAAGGATGTACGAATCCCAAGAGGCATTACGACAAAAGGGCTCATTCGTGCTGACGGCTCTCAATATTTCGCAGATGTCGTCATGTTAGAAGGTAAGGGTGTGGTAAAGGCAAAGGGAAGCCTGAATGCTACAGCTATGCGCTATGCTGCTGACTTGCAGATTCGTGATTTGAATTTACATCATTTCCTGCCCAAAGACTCCATCTATACGCTTTCAGCCGATGTCGTTGCAAATGGGCAGGGAACAGACATTTTCTCGCCACGAACCACGTTGCAAGCCAATGCAAAAATACTTCATTTGGACTATGGACCATATCACCTGAATGATATAACGGCTACGGCTGATATCCGTGGTGGTCGCGCTCATGCAAAAATAGTAGGAGATAATCCTTTACTCAGTGGTACCATCGGACTTGATGCCTTGATGCGCAAGAAGAAATTCGATGGCACTATTACGTCAGATGTAGCACAATTAGACCTCTATCAACTACGGCTGGTTGACAAGCCGTTGAAGATTGGTCTTTGCGGACACTTGGATGTAAGTTCCGACTTAGACAAAACTCATTATATCAGTGGGTTGATTTCTGACCTGTCGATTATTGATTCTGCTAAAGTGTATCGTCCTGAGGATGTAGGCATATTGGTTAATCTTCGTGCCGATACCACCTATGTCCGCATTCAGAGTGGAGACTTTATTGTGAAGGCAGACGCCAGTGGACATTATGAACGGCTGCTCCAGCAACTCACTACACTGAGTGACTCCGCGATGACACAACTCGACCAAAAGAAAATTGACCAACCTGCTCTTCGCCGATTGCTTCCTACGATGAAGCTCCATGTGGAGAGTAAGAAGGATAATCCCATTGCTACCCTGTTGAAAACTGGCCAGAATGTTGATTTCAAGGATTTGCTCTTCGATATGACGACCTCGCCAGAAACGGGCGTTAACGGCAGAGGATATATTCATTCTTTGGTTTACGATGGCACCCGCTTGGATACCATTAACTTCCGACTCACCCAACGCAAGCAGCATTTGAGTTTCGGCGGACAGGTGCGCAACAACAATCGCAATCCCCAGTTTGTGTTCAATGCCTTGTTTGATGGAGTCCTTCAAGAACGAGGTGCCACAATGGGGGTACGTTATTTTGATTCGAAAGACAAGTTAGGTGCCCGATTGGGAGCTCAAGCAGAGATGGTGGATAGCGGTATCAATATTCACTTAATACCATCACGTCCGACACTTGGTTATAAGGAGTTTGCTCTCAATAAAGACAATTTCCTCTTCTTCGGCGCTAACCGAAAAGTGAAGGCCAAGATCGACCTCATAGCTGACGACGGAACAGGTGTGAAGATATATTCCGATGAGAGTGATCCTGAAGCTCTCCAAGATATTACTATCAGCTTGAATCGATTCAATCTGGACGAAGTAACCTCCGTTTTACCCTATGTTCCTCGTATGACAGGACTCCTGGATGGCGACTATCATGTAGTACAGCATGCAGACGGCAAATTATCGATGGTCAGCGATATGGCCGTTCAAAACATGACCTATGAACATAGTCCTATTGGTAATGTAAGCACCGAATTGGTTTATCTCCAGAAGGAGAATGATGCCCATGCCGTAGAAGCCCGTTTGTTGCGCGATGACAAAGAGATAGGTCTGCTCAATGGTACCTATTACAATGAAGGCGACGGTGGAATGGATGCCGTGTTGCATCTTACCCGCTTCCCACTTGAACTGGTCAATGGGTTCGTGCCCGATCGGATTGTGGGATTAGAAGGCTATGGCGAAGGTGATTTGACCATTAAAGGTACGTTAAAGGAACCTCAGGTGGATGGCGAAATATACCTGGACTCTTCCTATTTGGTGAGTGAACCTTATGGTATGCGTTTGCGTTTTGATAACGACCCTGTGCGCATAGTGGGCTCTAACCTATTGTTAGAAAATTTCTCACTCTACTCCTATAATGATAATCCGCTGACATTAATGGGAGGTATTAATTTTAGTAATCTCAAACGTATCACTGTTGACCTGCGTATGCGAGCCCGTGATTACCAGATTATCAGCGAAAAGGAGAATCCTAACAGTATAGCCTATGGCAAGGCCTTTGTCAATTTCTTTGGTCGTATGCAAGGCCCGTTGGATAATTTCAGTATGCGTGGCCGTCTTAATGTGTTAGGTTCCACAGATATGAGCTATATCCTGCGCGACACACCGCTTTCAAACGATAACCGTCTGAACGAACTTGTGAAGTTTACCGACTTCAAAGATACTGTCCAAGCCGTTGTCAAACGTCCACCATTGACAGGATTCAATATGGACCTGACGGTGGAAGTGTCAAAAGGGGCTCATATTATGGCCTATCTCAATGCTGACCACTCCAATTATATAGATTTGATGGGAGGCGGTACACTTCGTATGCGTTATACACCAGTGGAGGATCTTCAATTGACAGGTCGTTATACTCTTAGCAATGGCGAGATGAAGTATTCTCTGCCCGTTATCCCGTTGAAGACCTTTACCATCCAGGATGGCAGTTATATTGAGTTTACAGGAGACGCTATGAATCCCACACTGAATATTTCAGCCACAGAGCGTACCAAGGCATCTGTATCAAATACGGGTGGAGTATCGCGCATGGTAGAGTTTGACTGTGGTGTGCTCATTACGCGTACCTTGAATGATATGGGCCTTGAGTTTACACTTGATGCACCCGAGGATATGCAATTACACAGTGAATTGTTAGCTATGGGTAAGGAGCAACGAGGCAAACTCGCCGTGTCGATGCTGACAACCGGTATGTATCTTGCTGATGGTAATACCAATTCCTTCACCATGAACTCCGCCCTCAGTGCCTTCCTCAATTCCGAAATCAATCAGATAACTGGCAATGCCTTGCGCACCCTTGATCTCTCTTTTGGTATGGACAATGCCACCGATGCTTATGGAGCTATGCATACCGACTATTCGTTCAAGTTTGCCAAGCGTTTTTGGAACAACCGGTTGAAAGTTATTGTAGGCGGAAAGGTATCGTCAGGCGCCGAGATGCAGAATCAGAACAAATCATTCTTCGACAATGTTACCTTTGAGTATCGTCTCGATAATACAGCTAACAAGTATATTACTCTTTTCTATCAGAACAATGCCTATGACTGGCTTGACGGATATACTCAGAAGTATGGCGCAGGTTTCGTATGGCGCCGTACCGTATCGAGTTTCAGCGATCTGATTAACTTCCGCAGTGGAAAAAACAAGATGCCACAGCGTAAACCGAATACTCAGAATACCCTGAATATTCCGAGAGACACCCTTAAGACCAAAGAAAATGAAACAAAATAATATCCTCCTTTGCCTGTGTGTCGTCCTGCTTTCCGCGTGCAGCATGACCAAGAATATCCCTGAAGATGATCAACTCTTCACGGGACTTACAAAGATTACTTACGATGACTACGAAAAGAACGATAATTTCATCTCAGCTCAAGAGGAGGTGGAGGCTGCTCTGGCTACAGCCCCTAACGGTGCCATCTTCGGTAGCAGTTATTATCGCATGCCTTTCTCCATAGGTCTCTCAATATGGAATACCTATTCCCATAAGGACAGCAAATTTGCCAAATGGATGACTAAGACCTTTGGCAAGAAACCCGTCCTCATGTCGTGGGTAAATCCTGATTTGCGCACCTCTGTGGCACAGAGCGTGTTGCACAATCACGGATATTTTCATGGTAGGGTAGAGCACGAGGTGGTCCCTCAGAAAAATCCTAAGGCTGCCAAGATAGGATATCATGTTCATCTCGGTCATCTCTTTACCCTCGATAGTATTGAGTATCTGGGCTTTCCTCTGGCTGCTGACACCTTGATTCGTGCGACTGACAACGAACGTCTGCTGCATCGTGGCGACCCCTTCGTTGTAGCCCGTCTCGATGCTGAGCGAAGTCGAATCAGTACGCTCTTGCGCAACAATGGTTTCTATTATTATCAACCCAACTATGCATCCTATTTGGCTGACACCTTTGCTGTAGAAGGCAAAGCACAATTACGCTTCCAGTTGGCGCAGGATGTTCCTCAGCAAGCCCGTCATCCTTGGTATATCGGTCGCATTAATATCAATATGCGCAAATCGTTCCAAGAACAGTACACCGACTCTACCGTGCGCCGTTTCTTCACGGTGCGTTATCATGGTAAGCGTCCGCCTCTTCGTCCCCGTGTCATTATGGCCGACCTAAAGGTGCGCCCTCGTCAGGCATACAGTTACGACAATTATCTGGAGTCTGTCAGTAAGTTGAATGCAATGGGGCTCTTCTCAATGGTCGATTTTGCTTTCACCCCTCGCGACACTACTGCCAACTGCGATACGCTCGACCTTACCATTAACTGTACATTCGAGAAGCCGTGGGATACCTATATCGAAACCAACTTCAACGCACGTACCATTGGGCGTATGGGCCCAGAGCTCCGTCTGGGTGTCACCCGTCGCAATGCTTTCCGTGGTGGTGAGAAGATTGATGTTAATGTGCATGGCTCCTACGAGTGGTCAACCAATAGTGGTTCGTCTATGAATAATTACGAATACGGTATCGATGCATCTATCGAATTCCCACGTATCATAGCTCCCTTCTTTGGTGGCAATCGTGTGCGTCGCGACAGTCAGGGGCGTCGCATCCGCCGTCGCCGCTTCTTCAGCACCCCAGTCACCCTTGCCAAAGCCTCTACCAATATCATCTATCGTCCAGGCTATTACAAAATGCATGTGGCAAGTGGCGAGTGGACCTATCGTTGGCAGACATCAGCCCAGAGTCGTCACGAATTCTCTCCGCTCACCCTGAAGTATCAGTTTATGAACAGCCGTACCGCAGCCTTTGACTCTATCCAGAAAGCCAATCCTTACCTCACCGTTTCGATGCATGATTATTTCATTCCTCAGATGCGCTATACCTATATCTATCAGAGTGCTGCTGGAACGTTGCATCCCGTACGTTGGGAGACCACCGTTGCAGAGTCAGGCAATTTCACCTCCTTGGCGATGATGATAGGTGGTAAGAAATGGAACGAGAAGGATAAAACGCTCTTTAAGAATCCCTATTCGCAATTCCTGAAAATCGAGACCGATTTCACCAAGACGTGGAATCTTGATTCCCATTCTCAACTGGTGGCTCATGTCAATGGCGGCATTGTGTGGAGTTATGGTAATAGTGACTGGGTGCCTAATTCTGAACTCTTCTATGCGGGTGGTGCCAACAGTATCCGTGCCTTCCCTGTCCGAGGCATTGGTCCTGGCAGCTTTGCAGGCTTCTCGGATAAGGCTATGTCGTATATCTTTCAGAATGGTGACTTGAAGTTCGTGGGTAATTTGGAATATCGTCGCCGACTCTTTGGCAGTTTGCAGGGCGCCGTATTCTTGGATGTGGGTAATGTTTGGAATATCCGTGAACGTGCTGATAACGAAGGCAAGCCCCTCGGCACCAAGTTTAAGTTGAAGAATGCTTTCCGTGAAATGGCTGTCGGAACAGGTATCGGTATCCGTTACGACCTCGGTTTCCTTGTGCTCCGTTTAGATTGGGGAATTGGCCTGCACGTTCCTTATACTACGGAAAAGAGCGGTTTCTTCAATGCCGATGGTTTCAAGAAGAATCAGACCCTCCACTTTGCTATCGGTTATCCGTTCTGATGTGTTAATAGTTGGGTAAACTATTTAAAACTCTTTAAAAACTAAACCTTTTAGTTGTATATAACGAAAATTTTTAGTTACTTTGCTTCCAGATATTGATTATTGACGCAAATAACGAGTTTAAACCAACAACTAAAAGGTTATGAAGAAACTGACTAACAAGGAAAAGGAAATCATGGACTTGTATTGGAAGTACGGTCCCATGTTCGTTCGCGAATTGCAGGAGCATTACGACGAGCCGCGTCCTCACTTCAATACGCTTTCCACCATTGTGCGTATTTTGGAACGCGAGGGATTTCTGGATCATAAGCAGTTCGGCAATACCTACCAGTACTTTCCGCTAATAACGGAGGCTGAGTATGGCAGGAAGTCGATTGCAGGCATCATCAAGAACTACTTTGGCGACTCCTATCTCTCTGCTGTATCCTCGTTTGTCAAGGAAGAGAAAATCAGCGTTGACGAACTGCGCAAACTCATCAACGAAATAGAAAACCAACAATCCTAAGACATTTATGACCGACTTTCTGATATACGACCTCAAGGTGGCGGTGCTCATCATCGTATTCTACATGTTCTACCGCTTGATGCTCGCTCGCGAGACATTCCACCGTGTCAACCGCATCGTGCTACTTGCCACAGCAGTGCTGTCCTTCGTATTGCCTCTCTGTGTCATCACGATGCACGAAACGGTGACCATGCAAACCGTTCCTACGGTTGAGGTGGGCGATATGCAGATGCAGGTTGTGGCAGACGAAGAGGTGCCTTTGTGGCAATCCATCCTGCCCGTCTTATATATAATAGGTGTGGCGGCCGTCGTGATGCATACCGTCTGGTCTATCCTGAAAGTCGTGTCACTCATTAAACATTGCGAACAGCATCCATTGGATGATGGTATCACTCTCTGTGTGACCGGTAACGCCGAGGTGGCTCCATTCAGTTGGATGCGCTATATCGTGATGAATCGCAGCGACTATGAGGCACAAAATGATGCCATACTCGCACATGAACGCGGACACATCCGTCTCCGACACTCGTATGATGTGCTCCTCGTTGACCTTCTCACCGCCCTCCAATGGTTCAATCCAGCCATGTGGATGCTGCGCCAAGACTTGCGCGCTATCCACGAATACGAGGCGGACGGTGCAGTACTCTCTCAAGGGATTAACGTGCGTCAATATCAATATCTGTTAATCTCGAAAGCCGCAAGCATTGGCGGGTACTCCATTGCCAACGGTATCAGTCACAGTACCCTCAAAAATCGTATTCATATGATGTTACATAAGAAATCCTCCAACAGCCATCTTTTAAAACTGTTAGCACTTGTACCCATCGTGGGTATTACTCTTGCTATCAATGCAGAAAAAGTACAGGATATTGTTTATACTCCTGCCAACAATGTTCCAGACGCGGTGACAACAGCTACCGAACAAGCCCCCGCAGTTCAAGAAGACACGAAGATTTACACCGTTCGTGGTGTCGTGAAAGATAAAGAGAAGAAAGACCCCATCGTGGGAGCCGTTATCAGAATCAATGGCTCTAAAAAGGGTACCGTGACCGACAGGAATGGCGAGTTCTCACTGAAAGCGAAGAAAGGCGATCGGATAGAGGTGATGTATGTGGGCTATGCCAGTGGATCAATTGTTATCAACGATCCGCAAACCAAGTATGACCTTCGGTTGCAAAAAGACGGTAGCGATGCAGCCAACACCAATGACAAGACGTTCGATGTCGTTGAGCAGATGCCAGAATTCCCAGGTGGACAGATAGCCATGCTCAACTTCTTAAGCAAGAACATTCGTTATCCCGAGGCTGCCCATAAAGCAGGCATCCAGGGAAGAGTCGTAGCAACCTTTGTCGTTGAGAAAGACGGCAGCATCTCGAATGCTAAAGTCATGAGAAGCATCGACCCCTTATTGGATGCCGAGGCGCTGCGCGTCATCAACTCCATGCCCAACTGGATTCCTGGCAAACAAGATGGCAAACCCGTAGCAGTGAAATACACCGTTCCTGTTTCGTTCAAACTCGATGGTCCGACGAAGACTCCTGAAGAGAAATACATCCTGGAGATTGACGGCAAGGAAGTTGACAATTCCGAAATAGCCAACATTCCATCTGGTACTATTGCCAATATGGAGATTGTGAAAGGTGAGAACGGTCAACCCAAACGTATCAAGATTACAACAAAGAAAAAGCAATAACACTCTCTCGATTGATCATGAAAAGCAGATTAAGCATGTTGACCCTCGTCCTGCTGATGGTTCTTCCATTGGCGGCGAGGGCCATTGCCCACAAGACATTCGCCGTTACTGTGAGTGTTGATTCCGCTATTGCCAGCATTCCACAGAAAATTTATCTCGTATCAAGGATAGAGCGTGAATTCCAACTACACGATTCCCTTGCCATTGATTCACTGCACAGAAAAGGTACCATGCACGGGACTGTGCCTTACGAGTACAATGTCAATTTGATGTTTGCCCGACGGGGACCAGGTTCGGTTCCACTGATAGTGAAAAATGGCGATAGTCTTAGCATTCATATTGGTGACGAAGACGATGGCTTCCGTTTCCGTTTGGTAGATAAGGTTGAAAATTCACCTTCCACTCTGGAATTTATTCGGTGGCAAACCCTGAATGACAGTCTTCAAGAGAAGCAGCGAGCACTTCGAATGGCGATGAATCGCTATGGCATCGCTGACAACGAGCTCGATTCGCTGAAGAAAGAATATCGTGCCCTGTCTGAAGCATCATGGTGGCAAAGGTACAATTTCACACTAACGGGCAACAGTCCTTATTGTGTTGTGGAAGAGGCTTCCGCCATTTTATCTTATGCCAAGAATCGCTACTCCTGGAATGATGCCCCCTATACGATGGCTGATGCCGACAAGATGATGAATCATTTGATTAGGAAGTTTCCAGACTACCCACCGATGCAGGCACTGGCTAACGACAGTACTTTAGGCGATGGCTATACTTCTGCCCGCAGTTTCGATTTCTATGCCATAGAACTGCGCAGACTCAGTAGTCGGTTCAAGGATCAGACTGCTGACAGCACTTATTGTCCTTTGAAAGTAGGTGAATACCTGAATATCTATGTTGGAGGAACTAACCTGAATAACTATCGAGGCAAATATGTATTGGTTGATTTCTGGGCTTCGTGGTGCGAACCCTGTCTGGTAGAAATTCCTAATATCAAGTTGATGGCACAGATGTTTGCCGACGATTTAGATGTGCTGCTTGTATCAATGGATAAAACATCAAAGGCTTGGTGGCAGGCTACCAAGAAATATGATTTCCGTACGAAGACAAGAGAACAAACCGACAAGCCCTTCACACTCCATCATTTCAGGGCATACAATGACAAAACGGGTCAGATGTGGCCGGGAGTTAAAAAATTGGGCATCAAAACGATTCCACATAATTACCTGGTAGATCGTTCAGGACGAATCATCGCCAAGAATATCAGTATTCCTTTGGCTATTGATAAACTTAAATCGTTATTAGATAAGGAGAAACAACCATGAAGAAATTGCTGCTTGTATTATTCACGTTTCATCTTTCACTCTTTATTTCTGCTCAGACGGACAGTCTTCGTACCATATCCCGTTATTGGACTGAGCGTGGCTATTATGCGCGCAGTATTGCTGCCCTTCGTCAGATTCCTCAAGATTCGTTGACACTTGACGATATGCAACAGCATTATCTTTGTCTCAGTAGCATGGGTCAAGAAGACTCGCTCGTTTACTGGGCTGAGAAAATCCTGAAGAGCGATCCCTACTGTGTACCTGTTATTCTCGATTACACTAAACGACTCAATAAGGGAATAAAAACAGAGATGGGAAAACTGCCTCTTCCAGAACGTGTGATAGATATTTGCAAACAATACAAACAACGCGATTCTACCCACATTCTGATCAATCGCCAATTGGCTGACGCCTATTATAATATGGGAAACTACGAGCGTGCGCTGTCCGAACTGAACCAATTAACGGCGATGGGCGACTCCTGTTTCAATACCTTATACACCCTTGGTTTGACCTATCAGCGCATGGGTGACGATAATAGTGCGTACGACTATCTCTATCGTGCCTATCAGAAAAATGACCAGCACCCCTACTGTTTGTTTATACTCGGTATCGTGTGCAATAAGATAGGCTTTGGGGCAGAGGCTTTGGGTTATCTCGATGAAGCCAAGAAACTCATGATACCTGACAGCCGCACACTCTATCGTCTGCACCGCGAGTTAGCGGAAGCATTCAATCAGAAGAACGAGGCCGATTTCCGTTTGCAGGAATTGGAAGAGTGTCTCCGTTATTGTGATGATAGTGAACGCCCCCTATTGGATTACGATATGGGGCAATGCTACGTGGCACTCAAACAACATAACAAAGCTCAGCAACATCTTCAAAAGTTTCTCGAAGCCACTCAAAACAGAGAGTATAACGACAATATCAAGCACAAACGGCAGCGTGCCGAACAAATGTTACGCATGATGATGTGGTAGATTAAAAAAAACAGGAAAAAATTTGGTTATTTGTTTGGTTTTCACTAACTTTGCACCCAATTTGAGAAATTAGAAGTCGAAAAGATAGTCGATGAAGAATGACAACATGAAGAATCAGTACCGCGTGAACGAGCAGATTCGTGTTCGTGAGGTACGTATTGTAGGAGAGGGCGAAAGTTCAGTTGTTCCTACCCGTCAAGCATTAGATATGGCGCGTGAGCAGGGTGTTGACCTTGTGGAAATATCGCCAAATGCGAATCCTCCGGTATGTCGCTTGATTGACTATTCGAAGTTCCTCTACCAGCAGAAGAAACGCCAGAAGGAGATGAAAGCCAAGCAGGTGAAGGTGGAGGTGAAGGAGATACGTTTCGGACCTCAGACCGACGAGCACGACTATCAGTTCAAGCTGAAGCATGCCAAGGAGTTCCTGGAAGAAGGTAATAAGGTACGTGCGTATGTGTTCTTCCGTGGACGTTCTATTCTGTTTAAGGAACAGGGTGAGGTGTTGCTGCTCCGTTTCGCCAACGATTTGGAAGAATATGGTAAAGTAGAGCACATGCCTTCGCTGGAAGGAAAGAAGATGTTCCTCTATTTGGCTCCAAAGAAAGCAGGTGTTGCCAAGAAGAGCCAGCAGGCTCGCGACAGAGAGGCTTCTATCGCTGAAGCCAAGGAGGCTGAGAGACAACAAAAGGCAGAGCAGGCAGCTCCATCGAATGGCGGTTTGTTTGCCAATGCCAAAATCAGTGCCGATGCGCTGAAGAAGTTGACCGAAGATTCGGAAGATTAATTAGGAAAAGAAAGAAGGCGTCGCGCCCGGTATATGCGTAGTCGCCGATTATAATAACATTTTAAAATTTAAAAACAATGCCAAAAGTAAAGACAAATTCCGGTGCGAAGAAGAGATTCTCTTTCACTGGTACAGGTAAGGTCAAGAGACACCACGCTTACCACAGTCACATTCTGACTAAGAAGACCAAGAAGCAGAAGCGCAACTTGGTAGGTTCAACAATCGTTGATGTATCAAACATGAAGCAGGTTCGCGACCTGTTGTGTCTCCGTTAATTCACCTATTGTCAAACATTTAAAAGTAAGAAGAAACTATGCCAAGATCAGTTAATCACGTTGCATCAAGAGCAAAACGTAAAAGAATTCTGAAACTCACTCGCGGTTACTTTGGTGCCCGCAAGAATGTTTGGACAGTAGCCAAGAACACTTGGGAGAAAGGTCTTACCTACGCTTATCGCGATCGTAAGAACAAGAAGCGCACTTTCCGTGCTCTGTGGATTCAGCGTATCAACGCTGCCGCACGTCTGGAGGGTATGAGCTATTCAGTTCTGATGGGTAAACTGGCTAAGGCTGGTATCGAGATCAACCGCAAGGTGCTCGCCGACCTGGCTATGAACAACCCTGAGGCTTTCAAGGCTATCGTTGAGAAAGTGAAGTAAATCTCCGCATGGAATGAGAAAGAAAAAGTCGCGACTCCTTGGGAGTTGCGATTTTTTTTTGTACCTTAGCACCATGAAACGATTCGTAACCATATTACTGATGCTGCTGACCATGATGCCCATGATGGCGCAATGGTTGCACGAGGGTGATACGATAGCCATCATATCGCCTTCGAGTGCTACCGATACGGCTACTGTCAACGGGGGCATCCGTACATTGGAGCGTTGGGGCTTTCACACCGTAGTGAGTCGCTGTGCACTACGCGATTATCGTGGTTTCGCAGGCACCATCGAAGAGCGTCGCAACGACTTGATATGGGCACTGCAGAATCCCAGCGTGAAGGCTGTTATGTGTTCGCGTGGTGGCGATGGGGCAGTTCATCTGCTGTGCGAACTATCTCCTGACTTCTTCAGAAAATATCCTAAATTACTGATAGGTTTCAGCGATATCACTGCATTGTTGAGTGCTGAGGCATGTGTGGGCAACGTGGGCATCCACGGTTCGATGTGTCATGCTATAGCCACCTATGAAGGTAACGACACCATCAGTCAGGCATTGCGGCGCATGCTGTTGGGACAATTGCACGAATATCATGTAGAGGCGCATCCGCTTAATCAGAAAGGCAAAGCCAGTGGCATTCTGGTGGGAGGTAATATGTCCGTCTTACACGGATTGGCAGGTTCTGCCTACGACCCGTTGACATTGCCGGAAATCATCCTTTTCGTGGAGGATACCGGTGAGAGTATGACCAAGGTTGACCGTATGCTTCATAATATCGAGGTGCGCGGCCTGATGTCTCACGTGAAAGGTGTCATCATTGGGCAGTTTACCAACTATAAGCGTATTCCCAATACCTTCGAAGACATGAACCACATGTTTCATGAATACTTGCAGCGCTACAACATCCCCGTTTGCTATGACTTCCCAGTAGGGCATCGTCACATGCGCAATTTTCCATTACCAGTAGGGAGTAGGGTAGAAATGGAAGTAACGGGTGAGGGTACTACCCTGCGGTTCTAAGGCAACAAAAAACATTGAAAAGAAATGAAAGAGATATTCCAACGGGCAGAATTGTTATTAGGTACTGAGGCAATGGTGCGGCTCAGTGAGAAGCGGGTCATCCTCTTTGGTGTCGGGGGCGTGGGCTCCTGGTGTGCTGAGGCTTTGGTGCGTACCGGACTGAAGCATCTGACGATCGTAGATTTCGACTGCGTAGATGTAACCAATGTCAACCGCCAGTTGATGGCGACCACGAAGACGGTAGGGCAGGTGAAGGTAGAGACATTGAAAGAACGCCTGCTTGCCATCAACCCCGATGCGGAGGTCACAGCACTACAGCAGACGTTTACGGAAGCATCGGCAGAGACGTTCCAGCTGGATAGCTATGACTATATCATCGATGCCATCGATTCATTGAAAGACAAAGCGCTGCTGATAGAATTAGCTTGCCAGACGAAGGCGAAATTCTTCTCATCCATGGGAGCCGCGTTGAAGATGGACCCTACACGCATCCAGGTAGCCGAGTTTTGGAAAGTGAAAGGCGACCCCTTGGCACGGGCATTGAGAAACCGCTTCAAGAAGCAGCAGCGCTTCCCGAAACGGAAGTTCCAGTGTGTCTTCTCTGATGAACTCTGTCAGCCACAAGGTGGAGAAGGCAAAGGTTCCATTGTCCATATCACCGCCATCTTCGGTATGACCCTTGCAGGCCTTGTCATCCAAGATGTTGTGAAATAAAAATGTATTTTGGACAACCTTTAAAAAGAGTCAACCGTATTCAGGAAAAGACAAGGAAGTTTCGCCCTATTTAAGTATAAAACCCCACACGGTATCATTCATCGTGTGGGGTTTCTGGTTGATGTCGGCTTTCCTACTTTCCGCATTACTGCATTTATATCGTCGGCAGTTCGGAAACGAGTTTCTTGTAGTTGCCGCGCATGGTGCGTTCAATAGCCTTGTCATCTACGAGACGCTCCAGCGTCTTTTGCCCTGCACGATTGTTGGCATAGCCAAACACCTGGGCAAATTTCTCGGTAGTAAACTCGTCTGGCAACTGACGGAAGCACTCTACGAACTTGTTGGTGCGACGACGCTGTTGAGCGGCATCACGCAACTGGTTGTCGTAATACAAGCGATGCAGGTCATAGTACCAATACAGCTGCGTGCGATACTGAATGTCAAGCACAAGGTCACAAAGACGACGGTCGGTGTCGTCAATCTGATAGGTGCCCGTCTCTTCACGCTCCTGCCAGTGGCGCATATCGATGTAAGGAGCGCTCACGTTAATGCCATAGTATGGTACACGCTTGATAAGCAGCCAGTCTGCCTGGTCCTTGTCGTTGAATTCTGCAATGGCACGACGCTCGTCACACCACTTGTGAACGTGCTCTACGAGGGGCCACAGAGGAAGTTCTCCACTACGCTGGTCCAACTTGTAAGCCCACTGCTTCAGCGTCTCGTTAGCCTTCTCCAGGAAGGTGTCGTTCTCACTCTCTAACGGCATCATGTCAAAGTCGGGTTTACCCATCGGGATAGTGGCACAACGGGTATCGAAGCCCGAATTGAAGTTACGTTCATTCACCAGACGCTTCAGCGTTGGCGGTGTACAGGTCTCTATCTGGTTCCAATAGATGCGGAAGCGTCCACTTACCGACTGGTTGTTAGAATAGTGCTGAGAGTCGAATTCATTGTGAAAACTTTTCAGTACCATGATGTCACGATTCTGCCAACCACCAGATTTCGACATGTTGATGCTGTTGTCTTTCTCAGAGTCCACGGTAATCAGATGAAGATTCATCTCCTCACCATCCACCATCGTCTTGCAGTTGATCATCGAGCGGATAAACTCTGTGTTCGAGGCACGCGGACCGAACATACGGTTGTAAATCTTGTCGCGAGCCTTTGTGTCGTGGTTAGTAGCAGCGTTGCCCTTCATCTCCTTCCAGGCATTTGTAGCCGCATCAGCCAGGGTGTCAGAGTCGATGATGGGGGCCAGCAGCAACTCTTGCAGACGGCTTAATGTGCCTTTGCCTGATGCTGGGTCACCCACCCCCAAGATGATGTAGTTCAGACGACAGCGGATGGTCTTGTTGGCATAGAACTTATAGTACGTCAGCGTCATGCACGTACCCATCATGGCAGCAGAGGCAAACAGCAAGAAAGGCCACAGACGGCGTGGATGCGGTTGGCATACTTCACGCAGACAGGGGAACTCCGTGAACAACGCCTCTATCTCGTCACACCAATGGTCGAAGGGCAGTTCTGCCATTGGGTCAATGTTGCGATTGATGACTGCTGGCAGGTCTTTGTCTATACCAGCTTTCTCCAACAGTTCTGCCAATGCTTTCGGGCGACGGCGCAACAGAGGCTTCTTCTGTACCGTGGCAACACAGTTCTCCAACTCTCCTGCAGTCTGGTCTTTCCAATTCTTCACGTAGTTGAGTTGGCGTCCCATGGCCAGCGTCTTGTCGGCATTGTTGTCCGTCAAAAGCAGGAGCCAGGGAGCCGTCTCGCCCAGCCATGTCTCGTGGCGATGCCCCTCGGCAATGGTCTCGCCATAGCGTCCATTGAGCGCCTTGACAATTGCTTGTTCGCGCTCAGAGAGCACCATTGGACTTGTACTTACCGTTGTTTTCTGTGTGTCGTCCTGCGCAGTGGCAACAGTGGGCTTCCCCTTGCGCTGTTCGCTGCGCTGACGCTCCAGTTCCTGCCAACGGGGCTTCGTGGGGTCTGACTCTCCACGACGGTATGCCTCACCGTAGCGTGCCTCGTAGGCAGGATTACGATAAGTGGCCAGTCCCTCCCAGTCGGCGTAGAGGATGTCATCATATTTAGGCGTGAAATGCGTGTGGTCGGCATTCTTACACTGAGCGTCGGTGAATGGCAACAGATCCTGACCACACTGCTGGCTGAGCAACTGAGCCATGTCGTAGGCGTTGTCCATCAGATTACCATCGATGTTGGCCTTGAAAGCCACCTTGAAGCCTTCGCCGCTGGGGGTGATGAATATCCAAAGAATACCCAACTGGCGGCAGTCGAGCTTTTGGACTAACATCCGTGCCGTTTCCTGAGCATTGGGCAGATGGTCGATGTCGAGTACGGCTATGCCCGTCAGTTCGATAAACTTCTGTTCACGCCAATAGCCCTGCTTGCCCCAGCGGTTCTTGCCTTCACGGAATGTGGCTGTCAAGATGACCGAAAGCAGTGCGCCCTTGTAGGCAGCCCAGATGTAGTAGCCTACACGCTCCTGATTGCTAAGTGTCTCCACGCGTTTGTTTTTTCGGCGTTCGTCGCGTTTTAGTTCTTTTTTCAGCCACTTCTGATAGTCCTCCGTGTCCATGATTTCCTCTGTCAGGGCCTGCTTGCGTTGTTCATCGTCGCCTGCCTCCTGTTGACGGTGTTTCAGTTGACGATAGTTATCGACGAGTGCAGTGTTCTCTGTTTGGCAAATCTGTTGCAGCGCATCGACGCTGATAAGCTTCACTTGGGCTTCAAGCGAAGTCTGTGATGAAATTGTCGGGGTGTCCATTACTTGTTTCCTCCAATTTTAATAAGGTTGATTACTTTGTTAAATTGTTCGCATGCCGGCAGACGACGAACCACCAGTTGCACCAGTCGCAGCGTCTCTGCTTGCCAGTTGTTTGAATTGCGTGACAGGTCGATGGTGCCGGTGAATGTCATCGTACCATTCTTCTCGTCGAGCCAGCACTGCAGACCTTGCTCGTTCACCACGCGCTGCTCCGTTGGCAGTTCTACTGGTTTCTTGGGTTTCAAGTCCTTGGTTAGAGCATTAAACTGACGTAGGAAATCGCTGTACTGGTCGGGCGATGACTCCTTGCTCTTCAGCGTAATCATCTTCGATGGGTTTACACCTGTCGTTACCCAGCGTTTGCCGCCACCGGCGCAGCTCTTCACGTCCTTCTGAGTCGAGGGGGCCTCGTCGAAGGGCTTGAAACCAAACTCGTTGGTCTCGGGGTCGTAGGTTCCCGTTCCGCGAACCTTGACTTTTTGGGGCTTTTTAGTCTGTTCCATTTCTTTTTATTTTTACTTGTAAATAAAATGTTGTTTGTTGAGACGTGCGTCTCTATAGGTGCCCCCTTCAATAGGACTTTTTGTATGCTTTTGCCTAAAAATCCCTATTGACAAATGGTACAACAATGAAAATCCCTATTGGATAAGGATAGCAAAAAAACTACAAACCCCTTTATAATTAAGGCGTTTGCAGAACAGAATAATTTGTGTAAAAAAATTGGGGTTACCTATTGCCCAATCACTAATAATCCCTATTTATTCTTACCATGATGGTTTGTTTCGTGGAAATCTCCGTCAAGTTGGGCTGTGGATTTCGGTAGCTTGATGCCATATTTTTCGGGATTGGTATCTTCCTCAATGCTCTCTTTATCGTTTTTGTCTCTCGGTGGAGCAATCCTCCTGATAATAGCATCCAAGATGGAAGAATCGCTAAGAGAGTTCTTCTTACTATAATGAGCGAAGGCATCTTCTTCAAATTCTAAGGGCTCAGATGTATCGACCTCTTTGCCAGTCCTTTCATCATGCACTTTTCGAGGTTTGCCATTCATAAAGCGGTTGCGGACTATCTGCCATAAACCAGGGCCCGAACCACTCTTGTCAAGAAGTCTTTTGCCATTAACCTTATATTTGTATAAAGTGTTTATGAAATACCAGAGTTCTTTAGCATCACCAATCCACACAATACGTACATCAGTATCCCGACCTGAGAATACTTGATTGAAGAGCATATTGTCAATAACAACCGGCTTTCTCTCTCTTATTTCTTCAGGGCTTAACGGAAGGCATTTCTTTACCTCATTATTTTTTTGTAAATCGCCATCAATAAATCTTTTCCCCTTATCGTCTCTTGTGCTCAACAATAAATAAAGGGATTCCAGCTGCCTATTGTTAATATTCAGTTTTAACGAATATCGTGAGTAGTCAGAATTTTGCTTCTTGTCTGCTTTCCTACTTTCCGGCTTGAGGGGCTTAATCTTGTTGGTCGGGTTGAGCGCCACGTCTATCTCTTCGGTGAGCCAAAGAGTGGAATTGTCAATATATTCGTTTACCCAGTCGCTTAGCATTTCGGAGCATGGAATAATAGCTTCAAACAGTTCTTCTTGTTGTCGCTCATGCAGTTGATGGTCGGGCAAGTCCTTTGGAGACGGGCGCTTTTCGTCAACGACACTTAACAGGGCCTCGCGAAGTACGCTACTATAGCGTGAATGCCAATGCAGACTAAAAGATAAGGCAACAAGGCGGAAAATGGTAGAGATAATGAGGTAGCGGTCAGCTAAAGTTATGCCATTATTCCATTGACCAATGTCAAAAACCACATTAGACCAAAGCCCATGTGCCAGACTGATGGCGTCAATATCCTCGTCGCTATCTATAAGTTCGTCCATCAGCCATGCTGACTCGCAGAAAATATCCTCTGAACGAGCCACCACACTTGTAATCTCATCCTGTCGCCCAGGCCATACCTTCCTGCAGGCCTGAAGCAGTGCATTGTCATGAAGCCTTGCGTCGATTCTTGCGACCTCGCTTGGGTTTAACAGTCTCTGCATCTTTCATCTTTTTAGTTTCCTCTGCCACTTTATCCAGCCAGCCCTCAAGCAGATATTTATTAAGGTCTGCTTCTTTCGTTTTGTTAAACAAATCCATTTGTACCGCAGGTTCAGCCTTACGCTCTAAATGAAACAGTTCAAGTGAGCCTTCTGGGTCCATGAGTAGTTCGTATATACTATCCTTGCCATAGTGAAGAGTCACTTTGTCATCAAAAGTCCAATCCATGCTATACCCCTTAGGGTCACTTCCAATAAGAGCAATAAAGTTCTCTATGTCATGCCGACGGCGATCTAACAACTTAGCCCCCATAGGCTGGTTAAGTGTCAGTTCGCCCGAAGCGCCTTCGTACTTGTTAATTCTATCAAACAAGCCTTTCAGATATGGGCTGTTCTTTACCATCGCTTCTATCACGGGGTTCAGCTGCCCAGTCCTGAAACGGATGGTCATCTTCTTCAATGCACGTCCTTCCTTTTTGATACGTTTGCTTGAATAATTCAGGAAATCATGATTTTCCAATTTCGTGTATAACTTGATCCTGAAACCACGACCAAGCGACTTCAGATGTTGATTTATGCTATTCTCCATCAGTTCACAGACTGTGTCAGTGTTGCGCCATGCATCTGTCTCAACCTTTACTGCTATAATGTTATGCCCTTTCCGACAATCTATTATGACGTAGGTACATGGGGTCGATTCCAGAAGCTCTTTCACTAACCTCCCCATTGGGTCATTAGGATTTTCCACCAGTTTCCAGTAGCTCTGTTCTTTGATGTTCAGCAGTCTCAGAGCCACTATCCGATGGTCGTTACCATATACCTCACAGGTATATTTCTTCGCAGTATCGCCCTCACCCTTTTGAATATGGAATATGGTTCGAGTCTTACCAAACAACTGATAGAACCAGTCTTGAGCTGCGCTCATATCAACAGGTGTGACCTGTTCTCCTTGCGTCCAGTCACCTTCATCGTTGACCTCGACAGGCTTGTATGAGTAAATAGCGTAAAGATTCTCCATAGGCTTAACATTTCATTCGTCTTCTTTCTGTTTTTTTACGATGCTTTTCTCCAAGTCTTCAAGCATCCGGATGTCATCGGCATCTGCCTGCTGTTGTAATTCTTGCCATCGGCGGCAGTAGTCAAATATTGTTTGACAACTGAAATTTTGTTTAACTCTCTCTCCTTTAGTATGTTAGCAATATGATGGGAAATCAATTGCTTCGAGGTGGCAAAAAGTTCTGCCATCTGTTGCTGGTTCAGCCATATCTTGCCATCTTTGGCATATAGCGCCACAGATGCACGTCCGTCTGCTGTCCTGTAAATAATGATATTCTGCTGTTCGTCCATATATTTTTTATGCTTCCATTACTATCTTGCGCTCTTCCTCTGTCAGTCCGTAGAGGTCGAAGACGCGGTTGTCTATCTCGTTATCGGTAGTCTTGATTTGTGCCGTGAGTTCACGGCACTCTGCTACGCGCTCGTTGAAGTAGTCTTCCCACTCGTCCTGTTGTGAGAGCGAGAGTTTTATCTTCTGTTTCTTCAGCTCTGCCATCAGGCCCTTGAAGTCCATTGTGTCGAACTGCTGCAGGGCTGTCGTCAACTTCAGACCCTCAAAATTCTCGCTCAGACGACGGAGGAACCGGGTGCGTTTCTCCTGCAACTGCTGATGGAGGGTGAGCATCGTGTCGGCGAGAGTTTCCACAGGAATCAACTGTTGCTTTGCAATTTTTGGCAATACAAGACGTTTCCAGTCATCGGGATAGATGTGAATATTACTTCGACGTTCTGTATTAAGTTCGTATCGTACAAGCGAAGAATTAAAGATTGTAAGCAACGCTTTATACGAGTAGTTTGCTGACAACTCCTCAAAACGCGCTCTTTCCTCCTTGTCGTTATAGGCTTTCGAAACGCTATTGTTCTCAACGCCGCGCAGGTCTATCCAACGCTTAAAACCTATAGCACTTTCATTGAAATAGCCATTGTCTACATCGAGGAAAGTACGCGGGAAGGCTCCCGGACTACGCATTGTTACCAACTTTGGAGAGCCTTCAAACATCTCCGTGAAGCCCTTACGACTCCATTTTCTTGGTGAACGCTCCGTACCATATTCGATATATCGCTTTCTGTGTAAAAGCCAGCTGTTTATATCTTTACCTTCATAATAGAGTTTGGGGTGTTCATTGTCTTTAATATCGGAAAGTAGGTCTCTGACAAGGAACTCACCTTTATATTGTTTTTCATCGCTATTACCGACAATGCCTTTGGTGATATAACAAACACTTCCCAAGGGAACCATATTATGCTTTCCTGTGAGTAGTCTACGCTTGGCATCTACACGCAGATTCTCAGGATAAACATCCGAAGTTCTCTCGCTATACCGTTGACCAGCATCGTGAATTCTTTGGGTAAAGGTATCTACCCCTCGCTTGTCAAACGTCACAATGACGCTCTTAACCCCGACATTTTCAAAAACATCTATGTCGGGAAAGTAATCAATCATTGACAGATAATGGTGAGCCTTCATATAGCTGAGGCTTTGCCTTCCATATTCAGCATGACAATAGGCGTCTGGAATAATGAACGAACAAAGAGCATCAGACTTAGACAACTTGGTAGACAATTCAAGGAACGGAATGTACAAGTCCCATTTTCCGGTTAATGTTTTCCACTTGCCGCAGGATGTCATGTAATTGCGAAAGTCCATGGAATTGCCTGGACTATCTGCTCTTACATACGGCGGATTGCCTATTACCACATCGAAGCCTCCTTTCTCGAAGACTTTGGGGAATTCCTTCTGCCAGTCGAAGGCCTTGTCGCCAGCTATGGCAGGGTCGCTGATGAGCGAGTTGCCACACTTGATGTTCTGGTTCAGCGAGTTTAGTTTGCGTTGGGGCTTAGCTGTGCGCAACCATAGTGCCAATTGGGCAATGCCGACACTCTCTTCGTTGATATCTACACCGTAGAGATTGTTCTCAAGGATGTGATGCTCTATGTCATGGAACTCAAGGCTGTAACCCAGCACTTTCTTTTCCAGTTCGTCGATGTGCTTGTGCTCTTTTATCAGATGCTGCAGGGCGGCATTAAGGAATGCTCCGCTACCGCAGGCAGGGTCGAGAATAGTCAGTTGCAACAGCCACTCACGATACGCCTTCAGTTGATCCAGCAGGTGCTGCTTAGTTTTCAGCTGGCGACGATGGTCAGAGTTGTATTCCTCCTCGACGATGTTCAGTTGCTTTTTCTTCTCTTTGCATAGCCGCCCAACGGTGTTCTCAACGATATACTTCGTAATGTATTGTGGCGTGTAGAACACGCCGTCCTGCTTGCGCTTAGATGTCTGAGGTACTTCTCCTCGTGTAATCTGCTGCGTTACTTCTTCAATCTCACTGAGTGAATTCTCGAAGATGTGGCCCAGTATGTTCACGTCAACATCGCTGCCAAAGTCGTAGGCAGCAAGACGTCGGGTGTGCTCCTGCAACAGGTCGTCGCTAATCTTTAGACTGTCCAAAACTTCATCTGGCTTAAACAATCCGCCGTTGTAGGCAAAGACGTCGAAGGGCTTGCCGACGTGCCCTTGGTCAAGGTAGCCGAAATACATCTTGATACGGTCGTAAAGCGGTACATAGGCATCGAGGTCTTTTAACTGCTGCCACTTGTCAATGATTTGAACCATGGAGTTAGGCTCCAACAGGAAGCTGTCCTCAGCAAAGAAAATGAACAACAGGCGATCCAACAGCTTCTGCGTCTTCTTGAACAGCAGCAGTTGCCAGTCTTTTTCGTCACTACCTTCTGGGGTGGGATTTTGGGCAAGGATATCTGCAAAGAGCACGCGCTTGAAATGTGAGTAATCTTTATAGAGAGCTTTTGTTATATGTTCCTCGTTTGATATCGATTCGCTCTTCATCTGTATGGCAACACAATGTTCTACCTGTGTCCATGCCAGGCAGAGGTATAGCTCACGGAACTCTTCTTCCGTCATATGAAAAATATCCCATTCGCGATATTCCACGGCATCGTCGATGTATAAGCGCAGTTTCTCAAAATTGGAAATGATAACGAGCCGTGTTTCTTTATGCTTATTCTTATATCCGAATGCCTGATTCTCAATACTCGTCAGGTCGGGTGTCTTGTGGTCTTTCAGTTCTATCACACCAATCACCTTCCCATCGAGCAATATGGCGCCATCTGCTTTTTTCGCCCCAACCTCATTTTTTAGCTCCGTAGTGAGATTGTAGTTGGGCGAAGGGTTAATGGTATATCCAAGCACCTTGACGAACAGCTCGCGCAGGAAACCTTCCTGGAACTGCTCTTCTTTGATTTTGTGTATGTTGGCCTGAATGTCCTCGTTCATGAAGAACAGCTGGTATTGCTCCCAAGGCTTTGCCGTCCGTTCCTCGCCAATTAGGTTCAGGTACTTCTTGATGATATTTTTCTGTAATAGCATATTTATAGCTCCTAAACTTTTATTTGGCTACAAATTTACAAAATATTCTACACCTGACAAAGGAATTGATGTGAAAAGTAACTAAGTAGGAAAGTAGGAAAGTAGACATTAATGTATTCTAAGGAATAAATTGTAATAATACTAATAATAATGATAATAATAATAAATATAAAAAACTTCTACTTATAATGTCTCTCTTCCGCACTCTAAAATGCTTCATGTCCGCTTTCCGCATTTCCTACTTTCCGCATTCACTATTATCACGGGCGGGTAGCACAAAAGCCCTGCGAGCCGTAACCTCATGAACGACGAGATTACGGCTCACCCTTGGTGGCATTACGGCTCGTGCCCCACGAGATTACGGCTCGTCTTTTCAGTTGCAATTTTCACCCAAATGCGTTTTTATTCCCAAAGATTTTACTATCTTTGACTTCGTCTTAGATACTTTCGCTCGAAAATAAAAAGAAAAACAGTTTTTTCTTTGTATTTTGCTCGCTTATTCGTATCTTTGCATGTTGATGAAACATAGGACTGAAGAAGAATATTATAAGGAAAGCAAGCGGCTTCGGGCTGAAGTGTTAGCACAGGCTGATACATTAAAAGAGCATCCTATGCATTTTACCATTACAAACGGCATTACGATGGAAGTAGAAATAACAAAGACTGACCTAAAGACCATCGTAAGCAAAGCTTCACGCGAT
Source organism: Prevotella sp. UBA2711 (assembly GCA_002354095.1). Lineage (GTDB taxonomy): Bacteria > Bacteroidota > Bacteroidia > Bacteroidales > Bacteroidaceae > Prevotella. Next base: position 25,446 of record DEKX01000038.1, read on the forward strand.
AATAAGTTTAATGCCATCAAGAATGCTCTGGCCAAAGATATTCGAGGTTTTTTAGAAAAAGGTGAATATATAGGTTGGCGAACAGTTGCTGAAGGAAAGCACGGTGAGAGTGCATATTTTGCCTATTTTGACCGTGAACTTGGCGTTCGGACAGTATTAGCTATGCGCAAAATGAAAAACGGTGGTCCCTATAAGCCTTACGCTATCATTGATGAATACGCATTTTCAGCAACGAAAGAACTACTACAAAAAGGAACTCCGCTTTAATGGCCTTGCTTGCCGGACCAACCGGGGCTATCCATCTGAAGCGGAGTTAAAAAGTGCTTCTATTTAGTCGCTTGCCGGACCAACCGGGGCAAACATAAATAGGTTCCTTTCACGTTGCAAAGATAACCACTTTTTCTGATATTTGCAACTTTTTCGCAGTTTTTTCACCCAAATGCGTTTTTATTCCCAAAGATTTTACTATCTTTGACTTCGTCTTAGATACTTTCGCTCGAAATAAAAAGAAAAACAGTTTTTTCTTTTGTATTTTGCTCGCTTATTCGTATCTTTGCAATTGGTTCGGGGAGAAATCCGGACCAGTAAAGAAGCATTTGCTATTATTTCGCGTTGAACCAAAATGCCCAGGAAACAGTTTGGAAATAAAAAACGCTTTGAAATAATAGAGATTGTGGGGTGCAGGAGTAGTGCATCCCCTTTCCACCTTGTAATAGCTATGCATCCGCGCCAATAGGCGTGGTGCATTCTTATAAAGGTGGATGGGGTTTCCTTTCCTGGGCATGCCTCATAGTTCAACGCATAAGAAGCATCACGCTTTCTTTGTGCGTCAGCGATTGATAGTCAGATGCCAGTGTAACTTAAAACTATCAATCGAAGTATGGCTAACAATAGTAACCTTGGTGCAGCAAAGGCTGCCAAAAACGATGAGTTCTACACGCAGTATGCCGACATCCAGAAGGAGGTGAATGCCTATCTGGAGTATAACCCCGATACGTTCCGTGACAAGACGGTGCTGCTGCCGTGCGACGACCCAGAGTGGAGCAACTTCACCCGGTTCTTTGCACAGAACTTCGAACGGCTCGGATTGCGACGGCTTATCTCAACGAGCTATGCCGTAGAGAGCAAAAAGTACAAAAACTACCAGCCCACGCTCTTCGAAACGGAGAATCCTCTGTTCGATATAGACAAGACGCGCATCAAAGGCAAGATTTTTGAGTTGACCTGCGACACCAACGGCAATGGGCGTATAGACATTGACGACTTGGAGTGGCACTATCTTGAGGGCGATGGTGACTTCCGCAGTAAAGAGGTCTGCCAACTGCGCGACGAAGCGGATATTATCGTGACGAATCCGCCGTTCTCGCTGTTTAGGGAGTTTGTTGCGTGGATATTCGAAGCAAATAAACAGTGTCTAATAGTTGGTAATCAAGGAGGTGTTGGATACAAAGAGGTATTCCCGCTAATACAACAGAACCGCCTTTGGTATGGCAATGGATTTAGTGCGGGTAATGCATATTTTGGGCTTCCTCAGCAACAGGTTCGTGAATACTCTTCTGGAGTTTATGATGAAAAAACAGGTTTGGTAAAGTTTCGTAATTGTTGTTGGCTTACGAATATAGAGCATGGAAGAAGACATGAGCCGTTAAAACTGATGTCAATGAAAGATAACATACGTTTTGGAAAACATAAGGATATAAGTGAACGTGGCTATTATTATCATTACGAGAATTACGATGCTATAGACGTTCCGTACACGGATTCAATACCTGATGATTATGAAGGCACAATGGGTGTTCCCATTACCTTTCTAAGTAAATATTGTCCTGAGCAATTCGACATTATAGGCCATGCTCATGGAGATGCAGGAGTAGCACTTGGGCTAAAGCCATATGACAGAAAATTGAAAAAGAAAAATAAAGGATTGCGAGATGGTGATTTATATTACCTTGATGAAAATAACAACCCAACAATTCCCTACTCTCGAATACTCATTCGCAAAAAACAATAACCGCTATGACACCTACATTAGTAACCGACTGGACCATTGGCGATATCTGCAAAGGGTTCCAGTATAACGAATATGAAGGGAAAGGCTTGTATGGCCTTTCTGGTAAGTTGACCATTCAGCCGCAGTTTCAACGTCACTACCTCTATGCAGAGAATGGCGGAAAGAAGGAGGTGGATGTGATCCAGTCTGTCCGCAACGGCTACCCTTTGGGACTGATATATTTCTCCAAGGTAGGTGAGGACAAATACGAAGTGCTTGACGGTCAGCAGCGCATCACGTCACTGGGACGTTTCATCACGGAGAAGTTCGCATGGATTGACAGTGACGGACGCCCATGGTACTTTACTGCACTCAACAAAGAAGAGCAAGAGAAGTTTCTGAACACAAAGTTGCTCATCTACGTCTGCGAAGGAACAGAGAAGGAAATCAAAGACTGGTTCCGCACCATCAACATCGTTGGCATTCCGCTGAACACGCAAGAGATACTCAATGCTGTCTATTCGGGTCCGTTTGTCGACAAGGCCAAGGAGGAGTTCTCCAACTCAAACAACACGAATGTCAACAAGTGGAGCCACTATATACCAGGTAACGTCAAGCGTCAAGACTTTCTGCATGCTGCTTTGGCATGGGTGTCGAAAGATACTGGCGACAATAAGCGTATCGAGGACTATATGTCTGCCCATCGTAATGACGACGATATACAGAAACTGAAGGCTTACTTCACCTCCGTCATCGACTGGATAACTTCCGTCTTCGACTTCACGCCCGAGAAAGAGATGTGCGGACTGAAGTGGGGTGAACTCTATGAGCGATTCCACAAGACACCGTACAATCCAGCAGAAGTGGCTGAGAAGGTGCGCGAACTCTATGAGAGTTTCTACGTGAAAGACAAGAAGGGTATCTACGAATACATTCTTGACGGCTGTCAGAACACAAAACTGCTGAATGTCCGTGTGTTCGACGAACCAACGAAGAAAGCCGTCTATGCCCAGCAGACAGCAGCGGCCAAGGAGAAGGGCGAGAGTAACTGCCCACTATGCGCAATCGGTCACGATCAGAACCATACCAAGATATGGGACTTGAAAGACATGGATGCCGACCATGTGACCGCATGGAGCAAGGGTGGCTCAACTGATATAGAGAACTGCCAGATGCTGTGCAAGACGCATAACAGGGCGAAAGGAAACAGATAAAAGAAGTATTTATGGCAAGAGGCAAAGTAATAACAACCCACCTGCGTACGGGTGAGCCTAACGGTATCCGTACGGTGTTCATCAGCAACAAGATTTGCGAGATGATAGTGTTTCCCAAATCAGAGTTTGAGATGGTGAGTAAACTGGATGAAAGTTCACGCCCGGCACTTTACATCCTGCTGGGTGAAAACGAGAATGGGGTGGCACAAGCATATATCGGGGAGACCACTAATGGCGTGCAACGGATTAACAATCACAAAAATCACAAGCTATTCTGGAACAAATGCCTGATGTTTGTAGCTAAAGATAATAGTATAAACAAAGCGGATGTGCTCTATCTTGAACGTAAATCAATAGAGTTGGCTACAGATTGTTCGCAGTACGGGGTGTTGAACGAGAAACCAGGAAACGAAATATCGCTGTCAAACTATCAACAGGATATCATGGATGAGTTCTTCGATGATGTACGACTTCTGGCTTCATTCATTGGATGTCCCATCTTCGAGAAACAAGAGAAAATACACACCAAGAAGGGTGACAATCTATTCCACATCACGGTGCGTGACGCTAAAGCTCATGCCATCTTCAACGAGACCGACCACTCGATGCGTATTCTGAAGGGCAGTCTGTTGCCGCAAAGCACGGTGCCTTCGTATAGGGACGGTGAAAAGCGTAATGCCATCATAGCTGCCATGTCGAAGCCTACCAAGGACGGTTTCTGGGAGTTGCAGCAAGACTATGTGCTGGCCAGTCCCAGCACGGCAGCCAGTTATTGTTCCGGTCGCAGTACCAATGGATGGGAGCACTGGATCAACGATGCAGGACAGTCGCTGGACGAATTGTATAGGAGCGAGTGAATTTTAATTATTGCAATATTGACTTCGTCGATAATGCCAACGCTCGGCATAATTGATGCAAGCATCATTTTGCACTCACTTATTGCAATATTGCATTGCATTGATTCCCAGTTCATCGAGTCGATGATTCGTCCAATGGAATAACCCGCAAAACAGAATAATAACATAAGGCACTCTTTGACAAGATTTTGGTAGATTTATTTGACCTGCGGTCGAATTTTCTTAAGACTCGCCATGCTCGAATAAGCGTCGCAAAGAACCGAGCGGTCGCGACTCAACAAAGAAAATGCAAGCATTTCTTTGTATTCGCTGCTCCAAAATTTGGAAGTTTGACGGGAAATACCTATCTTTGCAACTGAAATGATTGATAGAACTGAATGCATACGTAAATTAGAGACCTGTAAGAACGTGGTGGCTGATAAGTTCGGCGTTCGTTCTATGAGGTTGTTTGGATCGGTTGCCCGTAATGAGCAAAACGAATCAAGCGATGTAGATGTATGTGTCGAGATGGAACCAAGTCTTCTTAGGCGTTCAGGCTTGAAAATCTATCTTGAAGAACTGCTAAATTGTAAGGTGGATGTTTTGCGCATTCATAAGAATATGGATAGTTATTTAGTCCAACAGATAGAAAGAGATGGAATCCTTATCTTTAACTGATAGACAGACTGCTCTCCATATTCTTGACCGGATAGAAGAGGCTATCAATACTGTACAAATACGCAATTCGGTTATTCGTAATGCTGACGACTTTCTTTTAACCCCAGAAGGGAGGGAGAAATTGGATGCTGCATGTATGGTTATTGAAGCTATTGGTGAAAGTTTTAAGAATCTCGACAAATTGACAAAGTTCGATTTACTGCCCTTATATCCGTCTATTGAGTGGAAAGAGGTGAAAGGTGTCAGAGACGTTATTGCCCATCATTACTTTGATATAGATGCGAATGAGATTTTTTCTATCATCAATAATGATTTTGACTCCTTGAAAGATGCTGTACGCTTCTTTAAGGAAGTATTAGCAGACAAATAGTCTAAAGATAAAACTTGTTGCTGGGCGCCATAACAAAATTATTAACAATATTTTAGTGAAAATAGTGGCAGAAATGTTTGGCGGTTTCAAGTATTTTTAGTACCTTTGTAAGCAAGAAAGGCAGGAAAGTCCTGACCTGGATAATGTTTCACTTAATAATCTGATATCATGAGTAAAATTATTTACGAAGTTTACAAGAACGACATCAAGGATTCTGAGTCTGTGATGTATGGGAAGTACTACGCGCGTCTGAAGAGTGTCGAGACCATGACGCTGCCTAAGATGGCTAAGCACATTTCGGAGCATGGAAGCGTGTTCACCGAGGATGTTGTGGAGGGCGTCATGAAGAAGGTCAAGTCGTGTCTGATTGAACAGCTTTTGGACTCCAAGAAGGTGAAGGTGAATGGGCTCGGCACGTTCTACCTGACGGCTGAGTGCCAGAAGGGCGGTGCCGACAAGGAGGAGGATTTCAATGTGAAGGAGCACTTGAAGGCGCTGCACATCCGATTCCTCCCCGATCAGACGGCTGAGGACAATCTGTCGAGCCGCGAGTTCATCAAGAAGGCTGAGTTCGTCAATGTCAAGTCGCTGTTGAAGTCCGATGAAGAGGGTTCTACCTCAGGCACCAATCCAGGCGGCGGTAATGCCCCAGGACCCAGTGCCGAAGGGTGATTGAAAGTTCATAGTCACACAGAAATTCACAGAAATCACAGAAACATTGGTGCTCCGATAGATTCTTTGATTTCCCACGGCATAGATTAAGAGAATTAAAAGCAGATACGAAAAATATCTGCTTTTTTGGTTATTCCGACTACCATACGTTTGGTATATCTGCCTATTTGGTCATCCCCTTCATGCTGAGCGAGATGCGGTGACGGCGCAGATCGACCTCGATGACACGGACGCGGACGTGCTGGTGGAGGCGAACCACTTGCGTGGGGTCGCTCACGTATTTATCGGCTAATTGCGAGATATGCACCAAGCCGTCCTGATGGACACCGATGTCAACGAAGGCTCCGAAGTTGGTGATGTTGGTCACGATGCCAGGCAACTCCATTCCCTCGTGCAAATCTTCCATCGTCTGAACAGAGGCATCGAACTCAAACTCCTCAATCTGCTGACGAGGGTCGCGCCCGGGTTTCTCCAACTCTTTCATGATGTCCGTCAGTGTGGGCAGTCCGATGGTGTCTGTCACGTAGTGACGGATGTCAATCTCGGAGCGTTTCTCCTTATTATTAATAAGGTCGTCAACACTGCAATGGTGGTCTTTCGCCATCAGCTCCACCACGCCATAGCTCTCAGGATGCACGGCACTGTTGTCAAGTGGATTCTTAGCTCCGGGAATGCGGAGGAATCCTGCACATTGCTGGAAGGCAGCAGGCCCCAGTCGGGGCACTTTCTTCAGTTGGGAACGGCTGGTGAATGCTCCGTTCTCCTTGCGATATTCCACGATATTCTTTGCCAGCACGGGTCCGAGTCCGCTGACGTACATCAGCAGATGTTGCGAGGCGGTGTTCAGATTGACGCCCACCTGATTGACACAACTCTCTACGGTCTGGTCAAGCGAGTGCTTGAGTTTCGTCTGGTCCACATCATGCTGATACTGCCCCACGCCAATGCTCTTGGGGTCAATCTTTACGAGTTCCGCCAGGGGGTCCATCAGTCGGCGACCTATCGAGACGGCACCACGCACGGTGACGTCCTCGTCAGGAAACTCCTCGCGAGCCGTCGCTGAGGCAGAATAGACAGAGGCTCCGTCTTCGCTGACGACGAAGACTGTAGGTGTGGTAGGTTGGGTTAGGGATTGTAGGGTATCTTGAATAAAGTCCTTCGTCTCACGGCTGGCAGTGCCGTTGCCGATGGCGATCGCCTCGATGTGGTAGTCAGCTATCATCTGTTGCAGATGCACCGTAGCCTGTGCACGATGATTGACGGGAGGATGAGGGAAAATAGCCTCGTGATGCAGCAGATTGCCCTGAGCGTCCAAGCATACCACCTTACAGCCCGTGCGGAAACCCGGGTCGATGCCCATCACGCGCTTTTGTCCTAATGGGGCGCCTAACAGCAATTGGCGCAGATTCTCCGTAAACACCTTGATGGCTTCCTCGTCGGCACGTTCCTTGCTGAGATTGGAAAACTCCGTTTCAATAGAAGGGCAGAGCAGTCGCTTGTAGCCATCCTCCACGGCTTCGGCTACCAAGCGCTGACAGGCACCGTTGCCACGCACATAATTGCGCTGCAACCGCTGTACGGCATCATCGTCGTCGATGGTGATACTCACTCGCAGGATGCCTTCGTTTTCGCCTCGGCGCATCGCTAACAGACGGTGGGATGAGCAACGCTTCAGCGGTTCCTCCCAATCGAAATAGTCGGAATACTTGGCTGCCTCGTCCGTATCCTTCTTGGCTTTCACCACTTTGGAAACGATGAAAGCCTCACGGCGGAAAGCGGCCCGCACCTGATTGCGACTGCGCTCATCCTCGCTCACCTGTTCGGCTATGATATCCTGGGCGCCTTGGAGGGCGGTGGCGACATCGGAAATGTCGCCCACAACGAAACGCTTGGCTGCGATTTCGGGGCGAGGCTCGCGTTGCAGGAGCAGCAGTTGGGCAAGGGGCTCTAAGCCTTGTTCGCGTGCTATTTGGGCACGTGTGCGACGTTTGGGTTTATAGGGCAGGTAGATGTCCTCCAGGACGGTTGACTCCCAACAGTCGTTGATACGCTTCTCGAGGTCGGCAGTCATTTTTCCCAGTTCGGTGATGGTCTTGATGACTGTGTCTTTGCGTTTGGCAATCTCCTGAAGTACTGCCAGCCGATTGCTGATGGACGTAATCTGCACTTCGTCCAATCCTCCTGTTCGCTCCTTTCTGTAGCGCGAAATGAAGGGGATGGTACAGCCCTCGTCCAGCAGCTTTAAAGTATTCTCGACAGCGTGGTCGGAAAGATGCAGTTCGTTGGCAATCAGTTGGGTAAATATCTTTAAATGTTCCATAATCATGCAGTTTATGGCTACAAAAGTAAGGAAAAAATGCGAGAATAGCATCATTTGGAAACTAATTAATATTAATTTATTTTGCATTTCAGTGGATTTGTGCTACCTTTGCATGCTCAAAATAAGACTTATGATTTCTGTTGAAGGACTATGTGTTGAATTCAGTGCCAAGCCGTTGTTCACCAATGCCAGTTTTGTGGTGAACGACCGCGACCGTATTGCCTTGGTGGGCAAGAACGGAGCTGGCAAATCGACACTGCTTAAGATATTATGTGGTATGCAGCATCCGACGAGTGGGGTGGTGAGCATACCTAATGACACATCGATAGGATATTTGCCGCAGGTGATGAATCTGCAAGACGATACGACGGTGAGGGAAGAGGCTCAGAAGGCTTTCTCGGCTGTTCGGGCGATGAAGGCGCGTATCGACCAGATGAATCAGCAACTGGCCGAGCGTACTGACTATGAGAGCGATGACTATCTGGCACTGGTGGAACGCTTCACGCAAGAGCACGAGCGCTACCTGATGATGGGGGCAGACAACTATGAGGCAGAGATAGAACGCACGCTGGTTGGCTTGGGTTTTGAACGGACGGATTTAGAACGTCCTACCAGTGAATTCTCAGGCGGATGGCGCATGCGTATCGAATTGGCTAAGATATTGTTGCAGAAGCCTGATGTGCTGTTGCTCGACGAGCCTACCAACCATCTGGACATTGAGTCGATACAATGGTTGGAACAATTCTTAGCTCAAAGTGCCAAGGCGGTGGTATTGGTCAGTCACGACCGTGCTTTTATCAATAATGTGTCGAATCGCACGTTGGAAATATCCTGTGGGCATATCATCGACTATAAGGTGAAGTACGACGAATACGTGGTGCTTCGCAAGGAGCGCCGCGAACAGCAACAGCGTGCCTACGAGAACCAGCAGAAGGAAATAGCCGATATGCGCCAGTTTATCGAGCGTTTCCGCTATCAGGCTACCAAGGCTGTGCAGGTGCAACAGAAAATCAAGCAGTTGGAGAAGATAGTACCCATTGAGATTGACGAGGTGGACAACTCGGCTATGCATCTGAAGTTCCCGCCCTGCCTGCGCAGTGGTGACTATCCTGTGATTTGCGAGGACGTCAGGAAGGCTTACGGCGAACACACGGTGTTCTCGCAGGTGAACTTGACGATTAAGCGAGGCGAGAAAGTGGCCTTCGTGGGTAAGAACGGTGAGGGTAAGTCAACACTCGTGAAATGTATTATGGGAGAGATTCCGTTTGAAGGAAATCTGAAGATAGGACACAACATCCAGATAGGATATTTCGCTCAGAATCAAGCCCAGCTTCTCGACGAGTCGCTAACCGTTTTCCAAACAATTGATAATGTGGCGAAGGGAGATGTTCGACTGAGAATCAAGAATATATTAGGCGCATTCATGTTTGGTGGCGAGGCCTCGGATAAGTTCGTGAGAGTGCTGAGCGGAGGCGAACGCAGCCGATTGGCGATGATACGTCTGCTGTTGGAACCCGTGAACCTGTTGATACTCGACGAGCCCACCAACCATTTGGATATGGCATCGAAGGATGTGCTGAAGGAAGCCATCAAGGCATTCGACGGTACAGCCATCATCGTGAGCCACGACCGTGAGTTCCTGGACGGGCTGGTCAGCAAGGTCTATGAGTTCGGTGGAGGCCGCGTCAGAGAGCATTTGGGCGGTATCTACGACTTCTTGCAAACGAAACAGATAAGCGAACTCAACGAACTGGGGAAGGAACCAAACATTCCCAAAGTGGAAATTTCCGCTGAAGTGCCAGCTAAATCCGTGTCGTATGCCGAACGTAAGGACCAACAAAAGAAACTGCGTAAGGCTGAGCGTGCTGTAGAAGATTCTGAACGCAAGATCAACGATATGGAACGCAGGCTGAAAGAGCTTGACGAACTGCTGATGGACCCAGCGAATGCTTCGGATATGGAGCTCGTGACCGCGTACACTTCTATCAAGAGAACCCTCGACGAAGAAGTGGAGCGATGGGAAAAACTATCGGAAGAATTGGAACAACTAACATAAAAAATAACAATGAAAATCAAGAAAGTAATGATGATGATGATGGTTTCATCAATGTCGTTAACGACAATGGCGCAAGCGCCAATGAAATCAGGTATTGATTTGACAGACTTGAATCAGAATGTCAAACCAGGTGACGACTTCTACGATTATGCTTGTGGTGGCTGGATGAAGAAGAACCCACTGCCTGCAGCTTATTCGCGCTACGGCAGTTTCGACCGTCTGGCGGAGGATAACAACAAGCGTATCAACGGTATTCTGAAGGAGTTGCAGGAGAATAGCTATCCCAATGGCTCTGTAGAACAGAAACTGAGCGACCTCTACAAGCTGGCTATGGACTCCGCCCGCAGGGAGAAGGAAGGGTTGGCACCGGCTATGGGCATGATTCAGAGAATGGAGGCAGCCAAGACCGTTCAGCAGCTGTTCGCCATCCAGTTGGAAATGATGCCTTACGGCGACTCAGAGTTCTTTGGTGCCTATATGGGTGCCGACGAGAAGAATGCTTCACAGAACATCCTGAACATCAATCAGGGTGGGCTGACGCTGGGACAGAAAGATTACTATCTGGAAACCGACGAGGCTACGACCAAGATTCGTGAGGCATACAAGAAACACATCGTGCGCATGTTCCAACTCTTCGGTTTCAAGAAAGGAGCTGCTGAAAAGAAGATGAATAATATCTTCAAGGTAGAGTTGGCATTAGCGAAGGTTTCCAAGTCGCGCACTGAACTGCGTGACCCCATTGCCAACTATAACAAGATGACGCTGAAGGAATTTGACTCAAAGTATCCTCACTTCCAGTTGGAGAAGCAGATGAACGCCAAAGGCATTGCCTCACAGTACATTCAGGAGCTGGTAGTAGGACAGCCCGACTTCATGGCAAGTGCCGACCAGATTTTTGCTAAAATCACTCCGGCTGAGTATCGCGACTATATGGAGTGGGGTATTATTACGAGCGCTGCCGGCCTGTTGAACAATGAGGTGCGTGCAGCCAACTTCGATTTCTTCGGCAAGGTGATGTCAGGACGTAAGGAAGACCATCCCCTGTGGCGTCGCGCTACCAGTCAGGTGCAGGGCGTGATGGGCGAGGCTCTGGGTAAGATATACGTTTCCAAATACTTCCCGGCATCTTCCAAGGAGCGCATGAAGACCCTCGTGGAGAATCTTCGTATAGCCCTCGGTGAGCGTATCGCTGCCCAGGATTGGATGGACGATTCAACCAAAGTGAATGCGCTGTTGAAGTTGAATACTTTCTATGTGAAGATTGGTTATCCTGACAAGTGGACGGATATGTCAGACTTGAAAATCGATGCGAAAAAGTCTTACTATGAGAATATGCAGGAATGCAGCCGTTTCTGGACGAAGTGGAACATTGACCACACAGCTGGTAAACCCGTTGACCGTGACGATTGGTACATGACACCACAGACGGTGAATGCCTACTATAATCCAACTACGAACGAAATCTGTTTTCCCGCTGGTATCCTGCAAGTTCCATTCTTCGACCCAACTGCCGACGATGCCTTCAACTATGGTGCTATCGGTGTGGTAATCGGTCATGAAATGACCCACGGATTCGACGACCAGGGACGCCAGTATGATAAGGATGGAAACATGCACGACTGGTGGACGGCTTCTGATGGAAAGAACTTTACAGAACGTACGGATAAATATGCTGACTTCTTCTCGGCAATCAAAGTGCTGCCCGACCTGAATGGAAACGGCAGACTGACACTGGGCGAAAATCTGGCTGACCACGGAGGTCTGCAGGTGGCTTGGTATGCGTATAAGAATGCTACGAAGAATGTGAAATTACCTGTTGTTGATGGGCTGACAGCCGACCAGCGTTTCTTCTTGGCTTATGCAGGCGTATGGGCAGGGAATATTACGGAAGCTGAAATCCGTAATCGCACCAAGAGCGACCCACACTCTTTGGGACGTTGGCGTGTCAATGGAGCACTTCCACACATCGATATGTGGTATGAAGCATTCGGTGTCAAGGAGGGCGACAAAATGTACATTCCAAAGGAAAAACGCCTCTCTTTGTGGTAAAATAACCACGAAAATAGGAAAAAATGCCGTCGTAAATGTAAATTTACGGCGGTTTTTTGTTGCTTTTAAAAAATTATTACTATATTTGCACCTAATTAATGCTATCCTAAAAAATAATGGTAAACGATAACGCTCAAGATACAGAAAAAACTCAGAGGACCTTCCGCCCTCAGGAGTTTGCCCGAGAAAAGGAACTCGTTAGGGAAAACGAGCCCCTGCAACCTATGATGCAACAACAGCAGCAACAACAGCAGGCTGGTGGTAAGCAATGCCCTTTTTGTGGTGCTATCAATGACCCGGAAGCCATGTTCTGCGCTCAGTGCGGTCAACCTATCAGCAAGTCGTCATGTCCTTTCTGCGGTTCAGAAGTTGACCCAGATGCTGATTTCTGTGAAGCCTGTCATCACTACATCCGCAAGGATGTCTGTTCGTATTGCGGTGCCCACCTTTCGGGCAACGAAGCCTACTGTCCTGAATGTGGCAGCCCTCGTGGCGGATTGGTGTGTCCTACCTGCCATGCTATGAACGATTTTGCATTTTGCAAGCAGTGTGGTACGGCATTGACGACTGAAGCCAAAGAATTGGTGAAGGAACTGCAGAAGAATCCCGATTATAAGGAACTGCTGGAGGCTGTCCAGGAATACTCGCAACTGGAGAGCTCGTTGCCTTACAATTCTGAGCGTGATATCGTTCGCGAACAGATGAATATGAAGTTGCGCGAGCGTCTGCTGACTTTGTTGGCAAAGGACCAGGGAGTGGAACATCCTGTCATTCCGAAGGTAGAAACCAAGCGCATGACCAAAGAAGAGTTGGAGGAGAAGAAATCGGAGAAGATTAAGAAGCTCTCTGCCATTCTCGACCGATTGGCCGTGCCGCCAACATCTTCGCCCGTTCAGGCACGCAATTATGCGATGGCAAGTAAGCCTATGGGCGTTCGCTTGGCGTGGGTGTGCAACTTCAAACATGCGTTGCACAGCAGTCCTTGTGGATGTGCCAAACCCCATCTGGGCGGAAAGTGGGTAGTGTTAGGAAAGAATAGTACTGCAGAAATTAAAGACGATAAATAATGGATCAAACCATAAGAACCATACGGACACCGGAACAAAACAATTCGACCATCAGAGTTGCTCCCGCAGCTGGAGACAAGACCTACAGACCTGGCTCTTCGGAGCCGGTTCAGTCGAATGCTTCGAATGATTTTATCATCAAGGGAAAAGTTTACCATTGCATCAAGTGCCTGAGCGACAATTCTGGCGAAGCACAGGTGTTCTTGGTTGAGAGCGACGGTCAACAGTTGGTGTTGAAAATCTACTATCCGAATTTTACTATCAAGAAGACGCTTTTGCGAATCATCCAGAGTTTCGGAATGGAGACCATCGTGAAGATTTATGATTATGGTAAAACCTATGTTGACGGTAAGAATCGCGATTATGAACTGATGGAATACTTGCGTGGAGGTACGCTTAAAGACTACGATTTGGATAATGATTTCAATCAGTTCCGCCGTATAGCTTTGCAGGCAGCAGCATCGCTGGCTTATTGCCACAACAGCAATATTATTCACAAGGACATCAAGCCCAGCAACTTCTTCTTCCGTGACGAGAATCATCAAGAGTTGGTGTTAGGCGATTTCGGTATCTCCAGCGTTCTGGACGGTGACGAGCGAGTACACAAGACTACTCAGGCCCGTACGCCTGTGTACGCAGCTCCCGAAATGTATAACGACGTGATAGACGGTGAGGTGGAAATCACCCCTTCGGTCGATTACTATTCCTTAGGTATTACGCTGATGACGCTTTGGCTTGGAGAAAATCCGCTGAGCCAGAACGAGCGCGTGATGATGCGTAAGAAGAACGAGGGGCGTCTGCCTCGTATTAACGAATTGCCTGATCGTGTGAAAATGATTGTGCAGGGATTGACGGCTGTCAATCCGCAGAATCGTTGGAAGTACGAACAGGTGGAGCGTTGGTTCTTGGGTGAAAATGTGGATGTGGATATTTCATCGCCCATACTGAAGTATCGCAGTTTTATCGTTGACCCGGAAAAGAATCTGGTAGCAGACAATGTACACGAACTGATACCGTTGTTGCTCGATAATGAGCGTCTGGCTATTAACTATTTGTATAATGGTCGTATAGCAGGATGGTTGGAGCAGTGCGGAAATGTGAAACTCAGTTCGGTTGTAAAAGATATTGTGGTCAATCGCTATCCTGCCGATCAGCATGCAGGTTTGATGGCTTCTATCTATGTGATGGAGCCGACTTACCCCTATAAGGACTTACACGGCAATCAGTGCGACGACCTTCATAGTGTCAGTATTTCCGTGCTTAGTTATCAGGAGGAATACGCTATAGCCTTGCAGAATCCTAATGATACGTTGTTCCTCTATCTGGAATCGCATTCTAAAGCCGACATCAACCGTCTGCGCAGCTATTTCTCAGAGAAGGAATTCGAAGGACGTGTGGCCATTTTGCGATTGGTTTATGAGATAGACAAGGATATTCCGTTCTTGAACCAGTATCCTTCATCGTCGTTGCAGGAGATTGTTCATGCGTTTGGTAATGAAGATCTTCCTGAGGATGCTTGGATATCTCTGAGTGACGGACGCCTACTGTCATGGATGTATTGCCACGAAGACCGTATGGCGTGTGAGGCGTTGCGTATCTTGACTAATGGACAGAAGTCAACGAAATCGTTGGGTTACAAGGTCCTGTATAATATTGATAGAGATGCAGCCTTTGACTTGCGCGAGGCTGATACCCCCTATCGCGTAGGTGTGTTGCTGAGCCAGATGATGAAAGAATGGCAGCGACTGCCTGAAAAAGAGTTTAATGAGAAAATTAAGGACTTCTCCGACCCCAACGGGCGCTTTGCCTATTTTGCCCAGTTGCATGGCTGGTTCGAGCAGTTGAACCATTGCCGTGCCTGCTTCAATCTGAAGAGTCCTGAGAATACCGATCGTTTAGGTGTCTATGACTTGCGTACAGCTGCTTATCGCTTCTGTCGCATACTGGGTGCTCGTCCAACCTATTTGTTGGAAGACGGGCTGGAACTGGTTGATGGACTGGCCGTTGACAAGATAGGTAGAAACGCTCAGCTGGCTGCCGAACTTAAAAACGGTTCTTTGAGCCAGTGGCTTTCCATCTTCTATCATGAGGATCCGGAGAAGGATTTCAGTGAGACCTACAGTTATGAACGTTGCCTGGAACGTTGGATATTGACGTTGGGTGAGATAGATCCCAAACAGCCATATTTCAAACGATTCGGCACAGCTAAGGAAGAGACAGCCGCAAAATATTCGGAAGTGCGCCAGCGCTACTATAAGGCCAAGAATAAGGAAAAAACTTGGCGTATGGTGTTCTATTCGCTTTGCGGATTGTGGGCCTTATTATTAATAATATGTGGTGTTAGTGGGCGCGACTATCTGTTGCAGCATCCAGGAATGTCCATCGTGCTACCTCTTGGTGGTATGTCGGCTTTAATAATAGGTACACGCGCTTATTTTAAAGGTTATGGTTTCGTATTGTCATGCCTGTGGGGATTACTGGGAGTGATATTATCCTGGATACCTGTATTCATATTAAAATATGTCAATGGCTCTATGCCTGGTATGTTCGTACCTGCCATACTCTTGTTGACGGCTGTATATATGGCAATATGTCATTTTACCGATTTCCGTTCAGACACTAATAGTGAGAATCTGTTGATTTCAGAGGTGATGGATGACGATGTGAAGTCAACCCTTCTGGAACCTCTGTACTATACTTTCAAGGAGCGAAAATTCAAGTTTAAGGGCTCTAACTTCGGCTTGCTCGATGATGTGACTAATCAGATACGTTCATTGAGTGGCGAGTCTGTCCTGCATTATATCTTATGGTCAGCCCTCGTAGGAATCTTGTTGATGGAGTTAATTGTATTCAGTCCCAAACTGTTGAATGTGAATAATCCTAATCTTGACAGTTGGAAGCTGAACCCGTCAGCAGTAGTTAAACAATTACAAAAGGACGTTGAGTAATATGGTATGTGAGCATTGTCATAAAGAAAACCGTTCGATAGCGAAGTTCTGTAAGTGGTGCGGCAAGCCGCTCATCTCGCAGAATGTATTAGACAAACTGGTTGGTCTTGAGGATGTGAAGAAACAACTCAAGACAGTTGTCGATACCTATACTTATCTGCATTCGCGTAAAGATATCATGAAGGTGCGTCTGAGTGTGAATGCCATCATTATCGGTGAAACGGGTACGGGTAAAACGGCATTGGCAGAAGTAATCCGTGATTATTTCTATCAGCATAAGATTATCGATAAGCCCAAGTTGACGATGGTTGACGCCGTAGATTATCAGCGTTTTGTCGATAAATGGGATGATAATATCAAAAAGTCAAAAGATGGTATTCTCTTCTTCGATAATGTTCAGAAGCTATTGCCTGACCGTTATTCCAATCAGGTGAACCCGCTTGATAAGCTCTTTGTTGAGATGGATAAATGGGACGATAATCCCATTGTGATTATTTCCGGTCTGCCAAAGGGGTTGGATGATTTCTTGGTAAACAACCCAGCGGCTCAGAACCGTTTCAAGTACATTTTCCGACTGCCCACTCCAAGCTATAACGAATTGTGTGAAGTATGTAAGCAGGAATTACGCACGAAATATGGTATTGCTGCCTATACACCTGAGGCAGATCATAAATTGGAACGCTATTTCCAATATCAGGTAAAAATCAAGGACGATACCTTTGGCTACCGCCATTTGGCAGTGAAGACGGCTGAGGATATCTTTACTTCGTTTATCAGTCGTGGTGCCGATGCAACGATGATAGAGGAGAGCGATATCAACGGCTATGTACCAGAGGAGCGTTCACTGGACGACATCCTCAGCGATCTTGACCAGTATATCGGAATGGATCAGGTCAAGAAAGCGGTTCGTGAGATTGCATATAGCGTACAGAATAGTGTTCAGCGCGCACAACGTGGATTGGGTGAGCAGCAGAAAGCAGGAATCCATATCGTTCTGACAGGTAACCCAGGTACAGGTAAAACAACTATTGCCCGAAAACTGGGCGAGATACTGGAGGCTATTGGTTATTTGGACAGTGGTCATGTGGTAGAGTGCGATCGTGCCAAGATGGTAAGTCCCTATCAGGGTGAGACACCTAAGGTCGTTGACCGTCTGTGCGACAAGGCTATGGGTGGTATCCTCTTCGTCGATGAGGCTTACACCTTAGCACCAGTCAGTCAAGGTGGTGATCGAGATAATCAGGGCGCTCAGGCTTTGGAACAGTTGATGAAGCGCATGGAGGACGATCGTGGAAAGTTCGTGGTGATAGCAGCAGGCTATCGTACGGAGATGGAGAATCTCTTCCGTATCAACCCTGGTGTGCGCAGTCGATTCAGCTATTTTCTGAATATTGACGACTATAATCCTGACGAGCTTTACCAGATTATGCTGGTATTTGCCAAGCAGAAAAAATATGTGTTTGCCCCAGATGCAGAGGAGTTGACTCGCAAGATGATTACAGAGATGTATGATTCTCGTGACAAAGACTTTGCCAACGGCCGTACGATGCGTCAGTTATTTGACAAGATTACTGCCAAGCAGGCAGAACGTCTGCAGAAGGAGGATATGTCGACGAAGACTAACGAGGAATTGATGACCATCATACAGGAGGATATTCCATATGAGGCACCAAAAGCTGTCGACTACACTGAGTGTCTTGCAAAGCTCAACGGTATGGTTGGATTGGCTGCCGTCAAGCAGGAAATTTCCAATCTTGCAGCCTTCCTCAATTTGCAGATACGTCGTGGAGAAACCAATACTTTCCAAGGGAAACACTACGTCTTTACGGGTAATCCTGGAACAGGTAAGACGACGGTGGCACGCATTATGGCAGATGTCTTCCGTACATTGGGTATCTTGTCACGTGGTCAGTTGGTGGAGGCCGATCGTAGTAAATTGGTTTCAGGCTATTCAGGTCAGACAGCTATCAAGACCAATCAGTTGATTGATTCTGCGATGGGTGGTGTACTCTTCATCGACGAGGCATATACTTTGAAATCTGGTGACAATGATTCCTTTGGAGGTGAAGCTATCGATACATTGCTGAAGCGATTGGAAGACGACCGTGGTAAGTTCATCTGTATTGTTGCTGGTTATACAGACCAAATGCATGACTTCATCGACACCAACCCAGGTCTGAAGAGTCGTTTCACGCAGACGATTCATTTTGATGATTACACACCGGATGAGTTGACTGAAATCTTCGTGAATCTTGCAAAGGGCAAGAACTTTACCGTTGACGACGCTACTCGTGATGCTGTGCATCGTCAGTTTGAGCAGTTGTATCTGCGTCGCGACAAGAATTTCGGCAATGCCCGTGAAGCTCGTCGTATCTTTGATGCCGCTGTAGAGAAACAGAGTCAGCGTTTGATGGCAGAAGTGAACAATCCCGACTTCAAGGACGAGGATATGTATCGTATCACCGAGGCCGATCTCGCCGTTCAGCAGAGCGAGAAAGCTCGTCCTCTTGATGAGGTACTCAACGAACTTGACGAGTTTATCGGTATGCGTTCTGTTAAGAATATGATTCGTCGTCTGGCTGTACAGAGCATGTTCATGAAGCAGCGAGCTGCGATGGGTGCCGGTAAGGTACAGCAAATGGCTATGAACTTTATACTGACTGGTAATCCTGGTACGGGTAAGACTTCTATTGCCCGTAAGATGGGAGAAGTGCTGCAAAGTATGGAAATCTTACCAACCAGTCGTGTCATAGAAGCCAGCCGAGCCACCTTGGTAGGTAAGTATATGGGTGAGACTCCGAAGATTGTGAATAATATGTGCGACAAAGCGATGGGTGGTATTCTGTTTATCGACGAGGCATATACGCTTTCTTCAGAGAACGACCAGTATGGTAAAGAAGCTATTGATACTTTGATGAAGCGCATGGAGGATGATCGCGGAAAGTTCGTGGTCATTGCCGCTGGCTATCAGAAGGAAATGGAAGAGTTTATGAATGTAAATCCAGGTCTTGCCAGTCGCTTTACACATAAGATGCATATCGAAGACTATAACGAAGACGAACTCTTGGCAATCTACAAGAAGATGGCTGCCAAGGATAACTATACGTTATCGCCAGCAGCAGAATTCAAGTTGATGGATTTGATTTGCCGCAAGGTTGTCAGCAAGAGTAATTCTTTCGGAAATGCTCGTGAGATGCGTAACATGCTTGATGAAACCATTCAGCAGTTGTCTGTTCGTGTCAGTGCGTTGCCTCAGAATGAGGTAACTCAGGAGACCTACCAGATGATTTTGCCAGAAGATATAAAAGATGAGTTATGATTATATGTCCAAGTTGTAAGGAAGAAATAGAGGAACAGTCATGCTATTGCGACCAATGCGGTCAGGCGTTGATGTATTGTTCTAATTGCGGTCGTGTTGGAACAGGGCGGCGTTGTACTCATTGTGGTGGTTTGATGGAACCTCCTGGTGGCGAACAACAGTCGAGCCAGCCCGGCAGTCATGTCACAGCAGCAGAAATTAGTCGAACGTTTGCAACTGCCCGTGAAACCAATAACGGGTTGCCTCCTGCTGATGTCCAGATAAAGGGTATTCCTACGTTAACCCTATATAATCCTTCGCTGAACATCCGTATGGTTGGAATTAACGGGGCTATCATTGGTCGCAAACAGGGACCTTACCAACAATTATTTGTAGGTAATATGTATGTGTCGAGTGTGCATGCCCAGTTGATTTACAAACCCGATTCAGGTTGGTGCATTATTGACAAGCATTCGTCGAATGGCACAAAATTGAATGATCGTGACTTATTGCCCGATATTCCGATGTCTATCAAGAGTGGTGATATCGTTTCGTTGGCGAACATTAACCTGCAGGTGAGTGTCAACTGACCTGTGAATTATGTATTTAGAGATTGTATTAATAAATTGTTATGAGTAGAATAGTCTTAACGGCAGCAAGCCGTGTGGGATGTGTGAGAAGTAATAATGAAGATATGGTGCTTGCCTACGACAAATTCGTGCGTAGTGAAGCTTATCATACAGAAGTGATGACAGAGAATGTTGATCGGTTTGTGATTGCCCTTGCCGATGGTATGGGTGGACATCGGGCTGGTGAGGTTGCCAGTGCTGACACTCTGGCTAATCTGCATTTTTTCATCAACGACCTTCCCAAAGGTTTGTCTGTCAGTGAATTTAATGAGATGATGGTGGTTTGGCTTGAATCCGTCAATCAAATGATTGCTTCGAAAGGACATGTCGATCCATCTATGGCAGAAATGGGTACTACATTAGTAGGAGTTGCCTTTTTTAATAAGAAGTATTATTGGATGAATTGTGGTGACAGTCGTCTCTATCGTTTGCGCCAAGGCAAGATGACCCAAATGTCGACAGACCATTCCCTAAACACCATCCAAGGTGAGAAACGTCACTCCAATGTCATTACGAATTGTATCGGAGCAGGTTGTAAGAATTCCTATCTGGATCTGTACGAGTTTACGGATGATTTCCTTTCTGGCGATGTCTATTTGCTGTGTTCTGATGGTTTGAGTGATATGATTTCCGATGCTGAAATAGAGAGTCTGCTGATTGAGGGCGCCTCTGCCAATCGCCTTTGTGAGGCTGCTATTGAGGCAGGTGGCTACGACAATGTATCTGCATGTGTGTTTTCTGTTATGTAAATTGAGATTATGCCTTTAAGATTACCAGATAGATTACCAGCTATTGACTTGCTGAAGCAGGAGAATATTTTCGTGATGGATGATTCTCGTGCTCACATGCAGGATATCCGTCCGTTGAAAATTGTCATCCTCAACCTGATGCCGTTGAAGATAACTACAGAGACGGACTTGATTCGTTTGCTTTCCAATACCCCTTTGCAGTTGGAAATCAGTTTCATGAAACTTCGCAGTCATACCCCGAAGAATACCCCCATTGAACATATGATGATGTTCTATCGTGACTTTTCGCAGATGTGCAATGAGAAGTTTGATGGTATGATTATAACAGGAGCTCCTGTCGAGACATTGGACTATGAAGATGTCACGTATTGGGATGAGATGACAGAGATATTCACTTGGGCACGTACCCACGTAACAAGTACCTTGTATATATGTTGGGCAGCTCAGGCAGGACTGTATTATCATTATGGAATTCCTAAGTATCCGTTGGATAAGAAGATGTTTGGTATCTTCCCACAGATTCCTTTGGAGCCCCAGTTGCCCATCTTCCGTGGTTTTGACGATGTGTTCCAGATGCCACATAGCAGGCATACAGAATTGCATCGCGAGGATATTCTTGCGAATCCCAATCTCTCACTGATAGCAGAATCACCAGACTGTGGCGTCAGCATTGTGATGGCTCGTGCTGGGCGTGAGTTCTTTATTACAGGACATTTAGAGTATGCTCCTAATACGCTCGATAAAGAATATAAGCGCGATAAAGACATCCGTGACGATGTTGAAATGCCCAAGAATTATTATATTGGTGACGACCCATCCAAGGGACCATTGGTTACCTGGCGTGCTCATGCTAATCTGCTTTATAGCAACTGGATTAACTATTACGTTTATCAGGAAACGCCTTACGATATTAACAAGATTGAATGATAGCGCTCGAATTGCTTGCACCAGCCAAGGATATCGCATGTGGAAAGGCTGCGATTGACCATGGCGCTGATGCTGTCTATATAGGGGCTCAGCGTTTTGGTGCTCGTGCAGCTGCAGGCAATAGTGTGGATGATATCCGTGAATTGTGTGAATATGCCCGTCCGTTTGGAGTGAAGGTGTATGTCACGGTGAATACGATTCTTTATGATGACGAACTGGAAGCAACCGAGCAACTGATTCGTCAATTGTACGACATTGGTGTTGCTGCAATATTGGTACAGGATATGGGTATCCTGCAGATGCAACTTCCGCCCATAGCACTTCATGCTTCAACGCAGACGGATAATCGTACAGCCGATAAAGTAAGATGGTTGCAACAGTTAGGCTTTCGTAGGGTGGTGTTGGCTCGCGAACTATCTGTCGATGAAATCAGCCATATTCACCAACAAGTGCCCGACATGCCTTTGGAGGTATTTGTCCATGGTGCTTTATGCGTGAGCTATAGTGGTTTGTGCTATGCGTCTCAATATTGTTTCGGACGCTCCGCCAATCGTGGACAGTGTGCTCAGTTCTGCCGGATGAAGTTCGATTTGCTGGATGCTGAGGGCAGGGAATTAGAACATCAGCGCTATTTGTTGTCACTCAAGGATATGAATCAGAGTCAGCATCTTGAAGAACTGATACAGGCAGGTGCCACCTCTTTTAAAATTGAGGGCAGACTAAAGGATGTCAACTATGTAAAGAATGTTGTCTCAGCCTATAGTCAACAGTTAGATGCCTTCATCGGCAAACATGCCGATCAGTATTGTCGTGCATCGAAAGGACATTGCGTCTATTCGTTTACCCCCAACCTTCAGAAGACTTTCAATAGAGGGTTTACTACTTATTTCCTGCATGGTCGCCAACCAGACATCTTTTCACCAGACACGCCCAAGGCTATGGGCGAGTATGTTGGTTACGTCAAAGAGATGCGTCGCGATTCGTTTACAGTTGCAGGCACTGCCTCTTTTGCCAATGGTGACGGTCTATGCTATATAAATAAGGTACGCGCGTTAGAAGGCTTCCGTGTTAATCGTGCCGAAGGCAACAGACTCTTCCCACAACAGATGCCGGCAAATCTACGTGCAGGAATGGCGCTCTATCGTAATAATGATCAAGAATTGGAACGTCTGTTGGCTCACAAAAGCAGTGAACGCAAGATTCCCTTGGCGATGAAGTTGGAACCATCGGTTGATGGATTTGCTTTGTCAGCAGGAGATGTGGTGGTTACTATTTCTTGTGAACATCAGCAGGCAGAGAAGCCTCAGCGTGAAAACATCATTCGCCAACTTTCCAAATTGGGAGGGACTCCTTACGAGTGTAGTGGGGTGGATATGGCTGAAGATTTCAACTATTTTATCCCCAGTAGTCTGTTGGCAGACCTGCGGCGCAGGCTCATCTCCAGTATGTCTTTGGCGCACTCTCAGTCCGTTCCTGTCGGACTCTCAGTCCGTTCCCGTAGGACTTCCAGTCCGCTCCCTTCGGATTATTCCGCGCCTTACTTCTATAATATTGCCAATCGTTTGGCAGCTGATTTCTATGGTGCAGAACCTTCAGCCTACGAACTGAAAGGCGGTCAAGGGCCCTTGATGCAGTGTCGCCATTGTTTGCGTTATGCCTTGGGAGCCTGTCAGAAACATGGTGGAAAGAAGCCCGAATGGCGCGAACCGCTTTTTCTCCGTTTAGGTGACGGACGCCGTTTCCGTTTGGAGTTTGATTGTAGTCATTGTCAAATGAATGTGTATGCAGCGGATTAGGGATTATATCATATTGATCTTTGCATTTCTGCTGACGGCCTGTTATAATAACGGTCCGCAAACGCCCGATGCATGGGACCTGACAGAGAAGCAACTTGACTCCATCTCTTTTTCAACCACTCATCACTATTCGCAAAACTATAATT
Source organism: Prevotella sp. UBA2711 (assembly GCA_002354095.1). Lineage (GTDB taxonomy): Bacteria > Bacteroidota > Bacteroidia > Bacteroidales > Bacteroidaceae > Prevotella. Next base: position 49,191 of record DEKX01000038.1, read on the forward strand.
TTGTAGTCAAATCTAAGAGTCTGCCGCTATCTGACCAACCAGGCAATCTGGCTTTCGATACCATTTATGTGATGAGGGGTGAACAGCTGGTAGTAGCTGATATCCAGACCATTTCTACAGATTCGATAGATTCCATTTGGGTGAAAGTAGCCCGCGACCAGTTGACACAAGGTTGGATACGGGAAAGCGAGATGTTGGAAGGCGTGTCGCCTGATGATTCCATTTCGCAATTCATCGATTTCTTCTCCAATACCCATTTGCTGATTTTTATGGCCTTCCTCATCGTGGTGACTGTAGCCTATGGTCTTTATCGTCTGAATCGGCGTAATGCCTATATCGTGCATTTCAATGATATCGACTCTTTCTATCCCACACTGCTGTGTCTTATGGTAGCATCGTCGGCTACACTCTATGCGTCCATTCAAATGTTCGGAGCAGAGTCGTGGCGTCATTTCTACTACCATCCATCGCTCAACCCCTTTGCGCTCCCCTGGCATTTGGCACTGTTTGTAGCCTCCGTTTGGGCCATTATCATCATTGCTGTAGCTGCAGTCGATGATGTGTTACACCATCTGTCTGGTGCCGATGCGCTACTCTATATAGGTGGATTAGCTGGCGTGTGTGCTGTTGATTATGTAGTGTTTAGCGTTTCCACCTTATATTATATAGGTTATCCCTTGTTAATAGCCTATGTTGTTTTTGCCCTTTATCGTTATGTCCACCAAGCGCACTACCGCTTTACGTGTGGAAATTGTGGAACTTTGCTTTCCAAAAAGGGTCGTTGCCCGCATTGTGGAGCGATGAACGTATGAAAATCCACATAAATAGGGATTGCATAATTTTGCAGAAAGCATTACCTTTGCACCCGATTATGAAACAGAACAGTAATTTTTTGATGATGGGGCTGTTTTCTGTCATGCCCCTAATGTCGCAAGCCATTGAGGTGAGCGACTCTTCTCGTGTTGTTGATCTCGACGAAGTGATAGTTATTTCCCAGCCAAAAGAGCAGGTACGTCTTCGTTTACAACCCGTGAGCAGTAGCGTTTTTGGCAATGAGCAAATGCAACAGTTGACCGTCCACAATCTGAGCCAACTGTCCCAGTATGTGCCTTCGTTTGTCATGCCGTCTTATGGTTCGCGTCTCACTTCGTCAGTTTATGTACGTGGTATCGGTTCGCGTGTCAACAGTCCGGCAATGGGAGTGTATTATGACAACATCCCCTTGATGTCGAAATCGGCCTTCAATAACCACTTCTATATGTTAGACCGTGTGGATGTATTGCGTGGACCGCAGGGAACACTCTATGGCCAGAATACAGAAGGCGGTTTGGTGCGCATCTATTCCAAAGATCCTATGAACTATCAGGGTACTGACATCCGTTTAGGTATCGGCACTGGTCTCTATTCTAATGTCGAGGTGGCTCACTATCATCGGCCCAGCGAGCAGCTGGCGTTTAGTGCAGCAGGTTTCTACAACGGACTGAAGGGATTCTTCAATAATCAGAATTTTTCAGAGAAGAACGACAAAACCAATGAGGCTGGTGGCAAACTGCGCTTGATTTTCCAGCCTAATATGAAGTTGAAGTTCGATTGGACAGTCGACTATCAGTATGTCAATCAGAATGGTTTCGGATATGGCGAGTTCCAGCCGATAGAGTCTGGTGCCCCGTTTCCTTATAACCTTGATGTCGCTGATCCTGCAACAACCATCATGAATGGTTATAAGCGCAATATGTTGAATACAGGTCTTACTGTCGGCTACAACACCGAGAAGTTTCTCTTCACGTCAACCACCAGCTATCAGTTCCTGCAGGACTACATGCTGATGGATCAGGATTATATTACACCCGACTATTTGCGTCTTGAACAGCGTCAGAAGATGAATGCGCTGACACAGGAATTCGTACTTCGTTCTCACGACAAGAGCCGTTGGCAACATACGACGGGACTCTTTGCTTCCTATCAGTGGCTTCACACCGATGCTCCTGTATTCTTCGGTGAAGCCATTACAAAACCTATTGGCGACGGCATCACTGCTGCGATGAAAAATGCCATGTATCAAGGCATGTATCGTAGCATGCTTGAACAGATGACTCAGCAGATGGTGGCCGACATGATGGCCAAGGGAATGCCTGAGGCTGCTGCTCAGGCTGCTGCTGCCCAGGCTGCTCCAGCTGCAGCCGAGAAAGCGGCTACGGCTGCCATCGAGAAAGCAGGCATCAATATGAGTGCGGAGATGGGGGTACCAGAGACATTTAAGACTCCCACTCTGAACTTCTCCGTCTTCCACGAGTCCAACTTCCTGCTCACCGACCGCCTGAAGTTCACAGTCGGATTGCGTTTCAATGTTGACAAGGTGAAGGTTGAGTATGATGCGCTGGCGTATATGAATATGACAGGTGGAACGGCCGAGCGTCAAGCAACCTATCATCTGACATCGCATATCGCAGACAGCCGTCAAAAGACCTACGTTCAGCTGTTGCCCAAAATAGCGCTGACCTATAGCTTGCCCGAAAACGTGGGTAATATCTATGCCCTCGTGTCGAAAGGCTATCGTGCTGGCGGCTACAATATCCAGATGTTTAGCGATGTGCTTCAGAGCGACCTCAATGCCAATCGCAACAATGCTATGCGTGGCGATTATGACGTAGAGCATACAACACAAGACTACGATAATATCACAGAAACCATCTCCTACAAGCCCGAGGAGTCTTGGAACTTTGAACTGGGCACCCATCTCAACCTCTTCGACAGCAAGGTGCAGGCCGATCTCTCTGTATACTACATGAAGATAAGGAATCAGCAGATTTCCGTCATGTCACCACTCTACAACTACGGACGAATCATGACAAATGCCGGCAAGAGCCATTCCTGCGGCTTGGAGGCAACGCTGCGCGGACGTGCCTTCGACAATGCGCTCGACTGGAACGTGTCCTACAGCTTCACCAATGCCAAGTTCGACGAGTATGAAGCCAATACCAGCAATAAGGTAATGGAGGTGGTGTCGTATAAAGACAATTATGTTCCCTTCGTACCCAAGCACATGCTCAGTCTCGTGGCCGACTATCACTTCGGCAAGTTTACCTTAGGTGCCAACCTCTCCAGTCTGGGTAAGACTTGGTGGGACGATGCCAATACCTTCGCCCAGAAGTTCTATGCTGTTCTTGGAGCACATGCCGACTACGACTTCGGCCCTGTCCTGATCTCCGTATGGGGTCGCAATCTTACCGATACGAAATACAATACTTTTGCTATCTCAAGCAGTGCAGCCGGCGGTGCCCGCTACTTTGCTCAGCGAGGCAATCCGATACAAGTAGGAATGGATGTACTAATTCATTTCTAAGAACAAAATAAAAAACTAAACTCAACCATTTTTGTTAATAACGTTAAAATTAACGGAAATATTTAACTAAAAGACTTCTTCATATCGTGAAAAGCATTATCTTTGCTTCCGATATGAAGAAGTCTACTATTTGGATCATAGCTATCATCATGGGATTCGCTTTTGTGGGTCTGCTTTATCTTCAGTTTTCCTATGTAGAGGAAATGGTGAAGATGAAGAAAGAGCAGTTCGACGAGAGTGTGAATCGCAGTCTGTATCAGGCATCACGTAATCTGGAGTTGAACGAGACTCAGCGCTATCTTGAGAAAGATGTTCAAGCTACGGAGCGTCGTGCCTATAGTCAGGATTCTATGATGGTCGATGGTCTCGACGGGTCCATCCGTCACTCCCATCAGTTTGCTGTTGCTGCCGATGACGGCACCGTATATTCTTCCTTCCAGTTGAAGACCTTCGAGATGAAGCCATCTTCCATTCCCAAGGCCATGATACTACGCAAGGACAAGAGTTCACTTTCTGAAGCGGCTAAGTCGATGCAGGAAATTGTGCGCCAGCGCTATGTCTATCAGAAAGCACTGCTTGATGAGGTAGTTTATAACATACTCTATACAGCCAGCGACAAACCTCTCAAGGAGCGTGTTAATTTCCGTATGCTCGATCAGGACATTCGTGCCGAACTGATGAATAACGGAGTCAATATTCCCTATCATTTCACCGTTTCTACCACCGATGGCCGTGAAGTCTATCGTTGTCCTGACTATACGGAAGAGGGCGAGAAGTATAGCTATACGCAGTTGCTCTTCGAGCGAACAGCCTCCCAGTCGAAAATGGGCGTGGTGAAGATTCATTTCCCTGATATGAGCAGTTACATCTTCTCGTCTGTACGTTTCATGATTCCCTCTTTGGCCTTCACGATGGTATTGCTCATTACGTTTATTTTCACCATTGTGCTGATTTTCCGCCAGAAGCGTTATACCGAGATTAAGAACGACTTCATCAATAACATGACCCACGAGTTGAAAACACCTATAGCCTCCATCTCGTTGGCTGCCCAGATGATGAACGACGACAGTGTGGTCAAGAATGAAAAGATGACCAAGCACCTGGGTGGAGTTATTGCCGATGAGTCAAAGCGCCTTCGCTTCCTCGTTGAGAAAGTGCTCCAGATGTCTATGTTCGACAAGAAAAGCGTGGTGTTCAAAAAGAAACAGCTCGACCTCAATGAAATGGTTGAGAATATATCCTCCACCTTTACCTTGCGTGTGGAACATACCGGTGGCAAGATATATACTCAGATAGAGGCGATAGAATCAGGTATCTATGTTGATGAGGTGCATTTCCAAAACGCCATCACCAATCTGATGGATAACGCCGTGAAATACCGCAAGCCTGATGAAGCGCTGGATATTTATATCCGTACCTGGAACGAGCACGATCGCCTGCTGCTCAGCATCCGCGATACAGGGCAGGGTATCAAGAAGGAGAATCAGAAGAAGATTTTTGATAAATTCTATCGCGTGCATACAGGTAACAAGCACGATGTCAAGGGCTTCGGACTCGGATTGGCTTATGTCAAGAAAGTCATCGACCTCCATCAGGGCGAAATCAAGTGTGAGAGCGATCTGGGTAAGGGCACTAAGTTTACTATCTCGCTGCCTATCATGAAAGAGAATCAAGAGTAAGAAAATAAAATATTAACACATTAAACAATATTGATTATGGACGAAAAACTGAAAATTCTTCTTTGCGAAGACGATGAGAACCTCGGAATGCTGTTGCGTGAATACTTGGCAGCAAAAGGTTACATGGCTGAACTTTGTCCTGACGGAGAGGCAGGCTACAAAGCTTTTCTGAAGACGAAGTTTGATATCTGTGTTCTTGACGTGATGATGCCAAAGAAAGACGGCTTTACGTTGGCACAGGAGATTCGTGGCGCGAATGCGGAAATTCCCATCATTTTCCTCACCGCTAAGACTCTGAAGGAGGACATTCTTGAAGGCTTTAAGATTGGTGCCGACGACTATATCACCAAACCGTTCTCTATGGAGGAACTCGTATTCCGTATTGAGGCCATCCTGCGTCGCGTACGTGGTAAGAAGAATAAGGAAAGCTCCGTTTATCACATTGGTCGCTTCACTTTCGATACCCAGAAACAGCTGCTTACCATTGGCGACAAGCAGACCAAGTTGACCACCAAGGAGAACGAACTGCTGGCTCTGCTCTGCTCTCATGCCAACGAGATTCTGCAGCGTGACTTTGCCTTGAAGACCATCTGGATTGACGATAACTATTTCAATGCCCGTTCTATGGATGTTTACATCACCAAGCTGCGTAAGCACCTGAAGGACGACGACCAGATTGAGATTATCAACATCCACGGTAAGGGCTATAAGCTCATCTCGCCAGAGAAAGAGTAATCTTACATTACAATATAATAAACGCCCCGATGCTCATATCGAAGCATCGGGGCGTTGTTATTTGTGAATGTTTGGGTTGTTCTTTATACAATACCCTGGCTCATCATAGCGCTGGCCACCTTCATGAAGCCTGCAACGTTGGCACCCTTCACGTAGTTGATGTAACCATCAGCCTGTGTACCATACTTCACGCAGTTCTCGTGAATGTCGTTCATGATGCGCTTCAGATAGTTGTCAACCTCCTCAGCAGTCCAGCTCAGACGCTCAGAGTTCTGCGACATCTCCAGACCAGATACTGATACACCACCAGCATTTGAAGCCTTACCAGGAGCATACAACAGCTTGTTGTCCTGGAAAATCTTGATAGCCTCAGGCAGTGAAGGCATGTTGGCACCCTCGGCAACGGCAATTACACCATTGTCAACCAGAGCCTGAGCCTGCTCGCCGTTGATCTCGTTCTGGGTAGCGCAAGGCAGAGCGATGTCGGCCTTCTCGTGCCACGGACGCTCACCAGCGTGATATACAGCATTAGGATATTCCTCAGCATACTCCTTGATACGTCCACGCTCTACGTTCTTCAGTTCCTTAACGTAAGCCAGCTTGTCGGCATCAATTCCGTCTGGATCGTAGATGTAACCATCAGAGTCAGAGAGTGTCAGCACGGTAGCACCCAGCTGGATGCACTTCTCGGTAGCATACTGAGCCACATTACCTGAACCGGAAATCAGCACTTTCTTACCCTTCAGTTCGATACCGCGAGTAGCCAGCATAGAAGTCAGGAAGTAAACCGTACCGTAACCAGTTGCCTCAGGACGAATCAGAGAACCGCCGAAGGGGATACCCTTACCAGTGAGCACACCCTGGAACTGGTGAGTCAGCTTCTTGTACTGTCCGAACAGGTAACCTACCTCACGGCCACCAACACCGATGTCACCAGCGGGTACGTCCTCGTCTGGACCGATAACGCGATAGAGCTCGTTCATGAATGCCTGGCAGAAACGCATTACCTCAGCATCGCTCTTGCCACGTGGAGAGAAGTCTGATCCACCCTTGGCACCACCCATAGGCAGTGTAGTCAGTGAGTTCTTGAAAGTCTGCTCGAAAGCGAGGAACTTCAGGATACCCAGGTTTACACTCTTGTGATAACGCAGACCGCCTTTGTACGGACCGATGGCGTTGTTGTGCTGGATGCGGTAACCCATATTGGTCTGTACCTTACCCTGGTCGTCAACCCATGTAACACGGAATTCGTAAACACGATCGGGGATGCAAAGGCGCTCAATCAGATTTGCCTTCTCAAACTCGGGGTGTTTGTTGTACTCTTCTTCGATAGTGGGAAGAACTTGACTTACGGCCTGAATGTACTCAGGCTCGTTGGGGAAGCGCTGCTTCAGATTCTCTACAACTTGTGCTGCATTCATAATCTTTTTTTCCTTTTTTGGTTATTATAACTATTGAAAACTTTGTTATCGTTTAATTTCGGATGCAAAATTACAGCAAAATTTTGAATTACCAAACATTTTATCAAAAAAATAACGAAAAAACTTTCTTTTTGCTACTTTTTGACGTAAATCAAGGGAAAAATGACAAAAACGAGTCTGTTTCGTGTGTGCGGAAACAAATAAGGCGCCTGCATATACAGACGCCTTTTTTTTTATTTTTGCGTGATAATATATCAAGCGTTGATTTTCAGTTCATCGCCCTCTTTAGTAATATGGATGACGCTGCCCAATGGTAAGTCGCCGTTGACGATGAGTTCCGATATGCCGTCCTCTATATAGTTCTGGATGGCACGCTTCAGCGGTCGGGCACCATACTGCACGTCGTATCCCTTCTCAGCTACGAATTGCTTAGCCTCGTCGCTCAGGTCGATGGTGTAGCCCATGTCACCGATGCGCTTGTAGAGTCCTTGCAGTTCGACATCGATGATGCGCTTGATGGCATCCAGGTCTAACTGGTCGAAGGTGATAATCTCGTCCAGACGGTTCAGGAACTCAGGCGAGAATTGTTTCGACAGCGCTTTCTGCACAATCTGGCGAGCGTGCTCCTTGTCCTGCTCGTTGAGCATCAGCGCACTCGATCCGCCAGTGGTGAATCCCACGCCGCGCCCAAAGTCCTTCAGTTGGCGCGTGCCCGCATTCGATGTCATGATAATCACCGTGTTGCGGAAATCCACGAAGCGTCCGTTACCGTCCGTCAGTCGGCCTTCGTCCAGCACTTGCAGCAACAAGTTGAACACATTGCCGTGCGCCTTCTCTATTTCGTCGAGAAGCACGATGGAGTAGGGGTGACGGCGCACACGCTCGGTCAGCTGTCCGCCCTCTTCGTAACCCACATAGCCTGGAGGCGCACCTATCAGACGGCTGACGTTGAAGGCTTCGGTATATTCCGACATATCCACACGAATCAAAGCCTCGCTGGTGCCAAACATAAACTCTGCCAGTTTCTTGGCAAGATAGGTCTTGCCCACACCCGTTGGTCCTAAGAACATGAAGGCACCGATAGGATGGTTGGGGTCTTTGAGTCCTACGCGATTACGCTGTATGGCGTGCACCAGTTTTTCGATAGCCTTGTCCTGCGCTATCACGTGCTGTTGCAATTCCTGCTTCATTCCCTTCAGTCGGATGCCTTCCTCTTGTGCCATTCGCTGAACGGGCACACCCGTCATCATCGAAACCACGTCCTGCACCTCTTTCTCCGTTACCGTCTGGCGGTCGTCAATGTCGCCTTCCTGCCATTTGCGGTTCATTTCAGCCAGTTGACTTTCTATCACCGTCTGGCGGTCGCGGAATCCGGCAGCCAATTCGAAGTTCTGATTCTTTACAGCCTGTTGCTTCTTCTCTGTCACCTCTTTCAGCTGACTTTCCAGCTGAGCGATTTCCGGTGGCACCTGCACATTACTAAGATGTACGCGCGAGCCCACCTCGTCCAATGCGTCAATCGCCTTGTCCGGTTGCTGACGGTCACTGATGTATCGGTCTGTCAATTTGACACATGCTTCCAGTGCTGCGTCCGTATAGCTCACGTGGTGGTGTCGCTCGTAGTGTTCTTTGATGTTATGCAGAATCTGCAGGGTTTCTTCCGATGTAGTTGGTTCCACCTGCACTTTCTGGAATCGGCGTTCCAGTGCACCGTCTTTCTCTATCGAGTTGCGGTATTCATCCAGTGTTGTGGCCCCGATACACTGTATAGTGCCTCGTGCCAATGCTGGTTTCAGGATGTTGGCAGCATCCATCGACCCAGGCGTCGAACCAGCGCCAATCATAGTGTGTATCTCGTCGATGAAGATGATCACTTCCTGATTCTGTTCCAGTTCCTTGATGAGTTGGCGCAGGCGTTCTTCGAACTGTCCGCGATATTTCGTGCCAGCCACCACGCCTGTCAGGTCGAGTGTCACCAGTCGCTTGCCGAAGAGCACGGGCGAACACTGATGGCGGGCTATCAGCTGTGCCAGTCCTTCCACGATGGCACTTTTGCCCACGCCGGGCTCGCCTATCAAGATGGGGTTGTTCTTCTTTCTTCTGCCCAGAATTTCCACGACGCGTTGTATTTCGCGCTCGCGCCCAACCACAGGGTCCAGCTTATTCTCCATCGCCTGTTGTGTCAGGTCGGTCGAGAAGTTGTCGAGCACGGGCGTCTTCGTCTTCGTCTGTTTGGTCTGCGTCGTCGTCTGCCCGTTCTTTGACGACTGGCTCTGACCTTGTGCCGTCGATTCCTCTTCCTCGAAATCTTCGTCGGGCATGCCGATGCCGTTCTTCACGCTCAGCAATGTCAGTGTATCTTCGTAATTCATATTATTCATTTCTAATACTATTTTTGCGCCGTTGTCCACCTGGTCGTGCAGGATGGCCAACAGCAGGTGTTGCTCGTCCACGCGGGTGGTGTGCTGTATGCGTGCCTCCAGCACCGCCAATTTCAGGATGTTGCTGGCTTTCTCGTTGAGCACCAGCTCGTTGGTGTTGATGGGCATTCCTATTTCATCTTCGCGGACACGAACTTCCAGTGCCGTCTTCACCGATGCCATATTGATGGCCATGCGGTTGAATACGTCGATGACGGGCCCGTCCTTCATGCGCATGATGCCCAGCAACAAGTGTTCAGGCCCCACGCTCCTGCTGGCGAGTCTGGCTGCTTCCTCGCGCGAATAGGCGAGAATTTCGGATACTTTTGGTGAAAATTGACTTGTCATACAATCCTCCTACTGGCAAACACTATGCCAAAAAACAATTTATTCCGTTGCAAAGGTAGTAAAAAATGTAGAAACTGACAAAATATCACATCATATTGCGAGGAATTTACCTCGCGCACGGCAGTCATCTTTTTCTGCAATTCTCAGTTCATGAAAGGGGTGTTCATGCAGGACGCTACATAAGTTTTTAATTTTGATGCAACTGATGTCATTTTGCAACACTCATTGATTGTCAGGGTGTTACGTGTGGCAAAATCGTTGCAAAATGGAAAAATAGGGCTGATTTTTAATGAAAAGGGGCTTAAAAAACACGAAAAACGATGTTCAAAGTATCAGTTTCATTACGAGTTTCTGCTTTACGCACGAACGGCGAAAAATGCTGAAGCTGAATTTGCGTATAGGGAAATAATCGTTTGCGTAGGCGCGCACGATGATTTGCGTAGGCGCAAACGGTCAGCGGAACGGCATCTATTCCCTGCTGGAGCGGCATCTATTCCCTGCGCGAATGCTTTCTATCCCCTATAAAGCCCTATCCGGATCAGTGATGGAAGGTATTCGGACGAGTGATAGAAGATAGCCGGACGGCAGCCCACCTATAACCTGCGCGGAGAGCGCGTAAACGGCAGCTATCGGGGCATCGTCATTCGGAATGGAAAAAAATATGTCGTTAAATAGGCAATAAAAGTTAATTTATTTTGCTATTTGCCCGCTAATGCGTACCTTTGTGCTCGATTTGAAAAAGGTGAAAAATGCGTTAGCGGGCTTTAAAATGCCCTTAAACGCAAAATGACGGGAAAACTAAAGAATAAAAAACAATTATAATGGATCAAACATTCGACAACGACAGAATTATTAAAATCAACATCGAGGAGGAAATGAAATCCTCCTACATCGACTACTCTATGTCGGTTATCGTAGCGCGTGCGCTGCCCGATGTGCGCGACGGTTTCAAACCCGTGCATCGCCGTATCCTCTACGGTATGATGAACATCAACAACGTATCGACCCAGCCGTACAAGAAATGTGCGCGCGTAGTAGGTGAGGTGCTTGGTAAGTATCACCCCCACGGCGACAGCTCTGTATATGGCGCCTTGGTGCGTATGGCGCAGGATTGGAACATGCGCTATACGCTGGTTGACGGACAGGGTAACTTCGGTAGTGTGGATGGCGACTCGCCGGCTGCTATGCGTTACACCGAGTGCCGTCTTTCCAAGATGGGCGAACACATCATGGACGATCTTGAGAAAGAGACGGTTGACATGACGAACAACTTCGACGACTCCTTGCAGGAACCCACCGTCATGCCGACTAAGATTCCTAATCTGCTGGTCAATGGCGGTAACGGTATTGCCGTCGGTATGGCTACCAATATGCCTACCCACAACTTGGGCGAGGTCATCGACGGTTGCTGTGCTTACATCGACAATCCTGATATCGATACCGAGGGACTGATGCAGTATATTCCAGGTCCCGACTTCCCTACAGGAGCCTATATCTATGGTCTGCAGGGCGTAAAGGATGCCTACGAGACGGGTCGCGGACGCATCGTGATGCGTGCCAAGGCTGAAATCGAAAGCGGCGAGACCCACGACAAGATTGTGGTGACCGAAATACCTTACGGTGTCAACAAGGCCGACCTCGTAGCCTATATTGCCGACTTGGCCAACCAGCATAAGATTGAGGGCGTGGCTAACGTCAACGACGAGTCGGGCCGTCAGGGTATGCGTATCGTGGTTGACTGCAAGCGCGATGCCAATGCCAACGTGCTGCTGAACAAGCTGTTCAAGATGACAGCCCTGCAGAGCTCGTTCTCTGTCAACAATATCGCATTGGTGAAGGGCCGTCCCCGTCTGCTCACCTTGAAGGAGTGCGTCAAGTACTTCGTTGAGCACCGTCACGACGTCACCATCCGTCGCACCAAGTATGACCTGCGCAAGGCTCAGGAGCGTGCCCACATCCTCGAAGGCTTGATTATTGCCGTCAATAATATCGACGAGGTGGTGCACATCATCCGTAATAGCAAGACTCCAAGTGATGCTCAGCACAATTTGGAGGAGCGCTTCAACCTCGACGAACTGCAGTCGAAGGCCATCGTTGACATGCGTCTGGCTCAGCTCACAGGTCTGCGTGTGGAGCAGTTGCATCAGGAGTTCGACGATTTGCAGAAACTCATTGCCGACTTGCAGGAAATTCTCGACAACCCCGAGCGTTGCAAGCAGGTGATGAAGGACGATTTGCAGGAGGTGAAGGAGAAGTATGGCGACGAGCGCCGCACAGAGATTATCCCCTTCGACCACGAGTTCAATGCCGAAGACTTCTATCCCGATGACCCTGTGGTTATCACCATTTCGCACATGGGATACATCAAGCGCACCAAGCTCGACGAATTCCACGAGCAGGGCAGGGGAGGCGTCGGTGCCAAAGCTGCACGTCATCGCGACAACGACTTCACCGAGTACATCTATCCTGCCACTATGCACAACACGCTGCTCTTCTTCACCCAGAAGGGACGCTGCTACTGGCAGAAGTGCTACGAGATTCCTGAGGGCGACAAGAATTCAAAGGGTCGCGCCATTCAGAATATGCTCAACATCGAGCCCGACGACGCCATCAATGCCGTATTGCGCATCAAGAACTTCAACGACGAGGAGTTCCTTAAGTCGCACTACGTGGTGTTCGCCACCAAGCAGGGTATCATCAAGAAGACACGCCTCGACCAATATAAGAATGTACGCGCGGCAGGTGTTCGCGCCATCAATATCAATGAGGGCGATGCCGTGGTAGGCGTTCGTCTTACCAACGGCCATAACGAACTGCTGCTGGCCAACCGCAACGGTCGTGCCGTGCGCTTCGACGAGAACGATATCCGTTCTATGGGACGTGTTTCCACAGGTGTCATCGGTATGCGTCTCGATGGAGGCGACGACGAGGTGGTAGGCATGGTATGCGTCAACGACCCACAGACCGAGACCATCATGGTTGTTTCTGAGAACGGCTACGGCAAACGCTCCGAGGTGGAAGACTATCGTAAGACCGCCCGTGGTGCCAAGGGTGTGAAGACACTCGCCATCACCGAGAAGACGGGTCGCCTGGTAGCCATCAAGGTTGTGACCGACGAGAACGACCTCATGATTATCAACAAGTCGGGCATTCTGATCCGTCTGAAGGTTGCCGACGTTCGCGTCATGGGTCGTGCCACACAGGGTGTGCGCCTCATCAACCTCACTAAGAAGAACGACAGCATTGCCTCCGTTTGCAAGGTGATGTCCAGTCAGGAAGAGGATGTAGAAGAAGCCGAGATCGTCGATGAGGAGCTTCAGGACGAGGCTATCGATACCCCGACAAACAATGAAGAATAAATGTTTAACCAATATTAAAAGCTTATGAAAAAATTAATGATGATGGCAATGGTGCTCGTAGCAAGTGCTACAGCCTTTGCAGGTGACAGTGATGCTCTCAAGGCTATCAAGAAAGCTAAAACTTATGCCGATGCCGCTGCACTCTTGAAGAGCAGCCAGTTGGCTAACGACGAAGAGCGTGCCGAGGCTTACAACAAGCTCGTGGACCTCGCTATGGAGAAGGTAAGTGCCGAGACTGGTACCATTGCCCAGAACCAGGCTGCTAAGCAGTTGGGTACGGGCAAGGAAGAAGCCTACGACACCTTAGGACTGGCTGACGCTATTTGCAACGCACTCACAGCCGCAGTCGAGTGCAACAAGTACGACCAGATGCCTAACGCCAAGGGCAAGGTAAAGCCACAATACGACGAGAAGAACGCTGCCCGTCTGTGGCCTGTTCGCAACCACCTCGTAAACATCGGTCAAGATATGGCTCGCAAGGGCGACAATGCCGCTATCCTGAAGTACTGGGGTGCTTTCCTTGATTCTGATGCTGATCCTCTCTTCGCTGCTCAGGACCACGAGACTGAGAAGGCATACATCGGACAGGTGGCTTACTATGCCGGACGTTATGCTGCTGAGGCTAAGGATATGGCTCGCGCCAAGAAGTATCTCAACATCGCCATGCAGGATGCTGAAATGAAGAAGGACGCTCAGAACTTCCTGTTCTACGTTATGCGTAGCTCACTTCAGACCAAAGAGGACTCTCTCAACTACCTCAACGAGATGAAGCAACTCTATGCTCAGGAGCCTGAGAACGATGAGATTCTGGGTAACATCTACAGCATGTACGAGGGTATGAAGGATAAGGAAGCCATGACTCAGTTGCTCGACAACCACTTGGCTAAGTATCCTAACAGCTACATCGCTCTGGCTAACAAGGGCTTGATGGCTATGCAGGACAACAAGGCTGAGGAAGGTGCCACATGGTTCCGTAAGGCCGTTGCCGCCAATCCAGAGAATGCCATCGTACAGACCTATCTGGGTATCTGTCTGAACGCTCAGGCTGCCGGTACCGACGATGCTGCCAAGCGCAAGGCCCTCTTCGAGGAGGCTATCACAGCCTTCGACAAGGCTAAGCAGCTTGATCCTAACAAGGCACAGGTCAACTGGGGTTACAACCGTTATCAGGCCTACTACAACTGCTATGGTGCTGACGATCCCAAGACCAAGGATGCTGAATTAGATGCGAAATAAATCAAATATATAAAATAATTTAGTTATCAAGTCCTGCCGTGCGTGATGCATAGCAGGGCTTTTTGAATTCCCCTTCAACATTTTATAAGCGAACTCTCGGGGTAATATTTTGCTGAACCAACAAAAAATTGTACCTTTGCAGGTATGAATATCATTGTATCAAAGGAGATTGAACAGGTATGCCCAACATTTGTTGGAGCCTGCGTGGAGGCGAATGTGATGAACACCCCCTATAGCGAGGAATTATGGCAGGAGATTGATGCCCTGTGCGAGCATTGCAGGCAGACCCTCACGACAGAGACACTGAAGGTGATGAGCAGCATCGCTGCCACACGTAGCGTGTATAAGGCCTGTGGCAAGGATCCCTCGCGTTATCGCCCTGCCTCAGAAGCCCTCATCCGCAGGGTCCTGCAGGGAAAGTCGCTCTATCAGATAGACACACTGGTGGATCTCATCAACCTCGCCTCCATCGCATACGGCTACAGCATTGGCGGCTTCGATGCAGACAAGCTCAAGGGCGACACACTGACCTTAGGTATAGGTCGCGAGGGAGAGCCCTACGAGGGTATTGGCCGTGGGATGATCAACATCCACAGACTGCCTGTCTATCGAGATGCTGAGGGTGGGGTGGGGACACCCACCAGCGACAATGAGCGTACGAAGATCGAACTCAAGACTACCCACCTTGTGGTGCTCATCAATGGTTATGACGGCAACGAAGAGCGCGTCGTGGCCAATGCCCGCTTCATCCAGGACCTGCTCCGCAAATACTGCCTGAGCGACGGTGGACAATACACCCTCTATCGGTAAATGGTATATGAATAAATCAGCAAAATTTTTTAGATTTTTTGGGGGAGCGTTGCAACACTGCACGCAAGATACCAGCCACAGTTTTTTTATTAGATTTGCTTATTTCCAATATTCTTTGTATATTTGCAGAAAGAATATATTTAGAATTGATATAAAGCTCATGAAAAGAAAACTTATATTTATAATGGTGACTGTTTGCCTATTCATCTGTGATGCGCAGGCAAAGACGACGTACATACCTACGTATGATAACCGCATCACGATGATAGAGAATGGAGCGATTGACTCTTTGACAAATCAAACTCACGCTCTGTCGATGCAGTCAAAAGACGGGCTTATTACTTGTGTATTAGCCCAACAAGTGGTCTCTGAAGAACTGGTTCGTGATATCAAAAGAGCTAAAAGTTCTGAAGGATGGGCTATGGTGGCAGCAGCGCTCTCTTCTGCTGGTGAAGGCATGGCTCGTAATCAGATGAACTATAGTCGTAATAAAGGGTGGGCTATGCAAAGGTATATTGATGCAAGAGAAAATACGAATGCCTCTTTAGCTGCTTCTGCTAATGCCAAGGCACAGGCAGAAGATTTGAAAACACTGCTGATTGACCTCGTTGTTAAAAATAACTCGCAAAAGGAAATGCTAATTACAGATATGGATAGAGGAGCAGTTTGGTTTATTTTACCCAACTGTGAGATACGAATACCTTTGTTAAAGGATGAGGAAGGGCATTTCCGTATATCATCGTGCAATCCGCTTGAAGAAAATGTAAAGTATATCAACGCATTAGGAACCAGTACTCTTGAAAAGTACACAGTGGGCCTTGAAACGGATATGTCATGGTTTGTTCCCATCAGTAAAAAATCAAAGAAAGGACTACGATATGATTCTGATAAAGAAGATGGTTATATGTGGATTAATAAGGAAACGATGGTCATAAAATATTTGTCAGAGGAAGAATTTAAAAGCATCAAAAAGAACTATGAGTAAAGGAGTGGTGTATTAATTATTGATTTATTATGGACCACTTAACTCCTAAACAGCGATATGTTAATATGATGGCAGAGGAAATTAAATGAAATGATTCTTTAGCCTTTTTACCGGCTTCATTAAGAATTCTCCCTATAACCGATTGTTGTTTAAATTGTTTTTACTAACTTTGCAGTAATATAAACTATAATTGTGATTATGCAATATAAGTCAATGGACAACATACAACAATGGGTCTTCACAAAGAGAAGGGAACTGCTTAGTCAGAAGATAGAGTGCCAGGAAAGGTTTAAACGTCTTCTGAAAAAGGCCAATGTTTTATATATTCGAGAAAGTCCTAGGTTCAAAATGAATACGGGAGAGTTTTGCTTTATGGATTTTTACATCCCTTATTACAAGTTGGATATTGAGTTAGATGGGAAGCAGCACAGGGATATAGAACATTTTAAAAGGGATGTTGAGAAAAGCGAGTTCCTATGGAATGATGAACACATTGCTACTGTTCGAATATCGAACGAAAAAGTACGTGAACTACAGCGACTGGACATTCAAGCTATATGGGAATGTGTCGATCGAGAAAAAAGAAATGTAATCGAAAGGGAATTATTACAAAGAAGGGAGGGGTGGTTGAACTTCTATAAATATAATGAGTTTGATGTAAATACTCCCATATGGCTATATAGTAAAGAGAATTTCCAATTCTTGCAATACAATAATGTGATTGAGGCTCAGCGTGCTTGTCTCTTGAGTGATGATAAAAAGTTCTATGATATTTTGGAAGGAGAGACGAAATACAATTTCATCGCAGCATTTGGTGAGGATGAGTTGAATGAGATGTTAGAGGATTTGAAAAAGTGACCCATTTTGAGCGTCGTAAGGCAACAAATACTTGAACCACGTACCAGATACCTGTTTTCCTCAATAAAGATTAAGCAATGGACCACTTAATTCCTAAACAGTGACATGTTAATAAGATGGCAGAAGAAATGATATAAAACAGAGACTTCTGCCTTTTTGCCGGCTTTATTAAGAATTCTCCCTAAAACCGATTGTTGTTTAAATTGTTTTAACTATCTTTGTATCCGTTAAAAATATAAGAAGATGAAAAAACTGACATTAGTATTTATTTTGGCCTGTTGCATGCTAAACGTGGCAGCTCAGGACTCTTTCAAAGTGAATTATCAGGGCGCACGCCCTATGATAAAAGACTTTGTGAAGGCTTTTATTGTATCACTTGACTTAGATAACGTGGAGGAATGTGATGCAGAGTCGATGGCTCTCTATAAAAATCTACAACACGCTATCGGTTTGCAGGAAAAGGGACAGCCTCTTGAAAAGAACGAAACGCTGACCATCGACACGAAAAATGGCTTTCTGTGCTATGAGTGGACCTATGAAGAGTCTTCCTCTAAAATAGAAATGTGCTATTGGAATGAAGCTGACGGCAAGCATAAACTCTTTGCAGTCAGTCGATGGTGTTTTGTCAACGGTAAGCCTTCTTCAGGACAATATGACGGTATGCTGTTCTACCGATATAATAATGCCACCAGGAAAATGACGAGTTGTGAAATACCTGGCTTTAATGTGGAATACTTTAACAAGAGCTATGCGTTGCCTCGTGTTGGGAAGGATATTATCGTCACCACTTGGCATGACAACGGTACGAAGACACAGAAGTCGCTGAAGTGGAACGGGCACGGTTTCAACTATGATGGAGCAGATAGAAAGAATTAGGTACATGGAGCAAAGGCTCGACAGGGCATCAGATGCGGTGATCCAAATGAAAAAGATGGATGTCAACATGTAGTGACATCCATCTTGTCTTTATTGATATGATTTAGTCTTCTTCCCTTTTCTCATAGAAATAGACGTCAACCTTGTAATCGTTGGACGGCGATTTGTCGAGGAATTCGGCTGCCTCCCATTTGGTGAGCGTCTTGCCGTTCAGTTCGGCATCCGTAATCTCGCCCTCCAGCTCCATCATGCCGAAGCGGTCAACCACCTTACTGCCTTTCAGTACATACACCTCTGTGGCATACGACGGTCCACCGGCAGGACCGGCTATCGTGACAGAACCGCGCTTGTCGTTTGAACGGTTGAAGTGGGCTTTCATCTTCTCGGTTTCTATGCCAATCAGTTCGGGCTTACGGTCGCGGAAAGTGAACAGCGCACCGATTTTCTCGTCCTTGTCACGCATCCATACTTCGTCGATGCCATCGTTGTCGATGTCGATGAAATAGTATTTCTTCAGCGGATATTCTTCGCGAGCGTTGCTTTCCTTGAGATAAAGCTTCTGCATGGCGGCTAATTCCTTGTCCCAGAGCGGTGGTTGCTCGTCTATCATATTGTGGTAGCAAGCATACTCTACCTCATTGATTTTGCCATCGTGGACGAAATACATCCCCACGGTACTGCTCTCAGGAGCATAATGGGCGTATGCCAATTCCAAGCCCTTGGGACCCTCGAAGGCACCGAAGATAACGGTGGGTGTATATTCGCCCTCGTCGTCGGCATTCCATGTGCACGTCTTGCTCTCCTCATCGTAATAGCCCAACACTTCGAGTGAATAGATGCTGTCGCCGTCGGCAATGACATTCAGCGCCAGTGCCTTCTTAAAGTCGCTGTCTTCGGTCTTGGGTGCATTTTTATACTCACCGATGAACTGAACGGTGCCCTGCAGGTAGCGTCCGCCAATTTTGGTGATGAGTTGTGAGCGCTTCGCCTTCATGCCATAGCGTTGTTCCATCTTCTTGACGATAGCCTGTGGCATAGGCGTTTCTCTTTCGGGGCACTCGCATTCCAACTGCTTGCGCGTCTTCAGGTAGTCCTTATGTATCACGAGCTGGAGTCCCCATAAAGCATCGTCTTTCTTGGGTATATCCTTGCTGTTGGCAAAGGCATATTTCAGACCAGGTGACGGGATGGATGAGATGCCATGCAGTTCGCCAGGGAACATATCCTTGCCATCAGGGTTGAGCCATGTCTCGCCCAGGAACTTGATGTCAATCCATTTCTCACCGTAGAGCATCTTGGTGTAACCTGCCGCATTGCGACGGATCATGTCCTGCCAGGCATCCGGTACGTCCCCTTCATTGCTCCAATAAACTATCTGCATATACTGCGGATTCATATAGTAGAGGAACATGGGTAGGGGAGTGGTGTCGTTCAATTCAGCCATCACGCTGTCAACAGCCGTCGAGTCATTATCAGCGGCATCGCCGGCAGCCCCTTTGTTCTTACAACTAATCATAACAGCCATCGCGCAGATGGCTAAGCATACTAATTTCTTCATAAAGCTTCTGTTCCTAATTGTGGGGATTGCTCCCACAGTTCTTCACTAATCTTGTCCTGCCAGCGCACGTATTCTGCTATTAATCTCTTGGGCCAGTGCTCGATTGGAATCCGACAGTCCCTCAATTGATAGTAAGTCTCCCGCGATATAGGCAAGCTGATGTTTCGTAAGGTCGCCTTTGTCAATTTCATCACGCAACACATTTAAAAGATAGGTAATGTCGTCCTGAGTGACGTGAAAGTCCCACTGGCAAGCCTCGTCAATGCTGACGCGCTTTGCCACTACATTGTCGCGCTTGTCGAAGCAGTAGTACTCGATGTTGGGGAAGTTCTGCTTCATCAGCTCCATCTTGTGGACGTTGTTGCCAAACGACTCAATCATGTAGGGAATATGGATGAAGCGTCCGCTTTTCTTGCCCCTGTCAACCGAGTTCTTGAAACAGTTGCGGATGGTGTTATAGACGGCAATGAGACGGATGTTCTTCATACCATAGCGCTGAGCTTTCTGAATGGCGCCAGCCAGTTTCTTGTATGAATTGAAGGCGGCATCATACACCAAACCGGTGTTTGAGAAATCCATTTCGCGAGCAGCCGTGCTCTTGCCACTGGCAGAGGGACCCGTAAAGATGACGAACTCCGTCTTCCCTTGTCTGACAGCCCGTTCGAGCATGACACTGTAGAGGGTGTCAACCAAATAACGCTCGGCATCGCGATAGTAAACGGTATTGCTACCTCCGTCGTAACCGATGGGCTTGAACAGCAGGCGCATCTCGTCAGGGTCAATCTTATTATTGGCTGTCGCCATGTATTTTTGTATCAGCTCGGTGGTGTGCACCTTTGCCCAAACCTTGGCATCCTCATTGATGAGGGTAGGCTGGGGCGCCTCGATGGACGATACTGCCTTCTGTTGGGATTTACACCCGGTAAAAACCAACAAAGTGGTTGCCATCATGCAGACGGCAACCACTTTTAATGTTTGAAACTTGATGTTCATCGTTAATTTCTGTTGTGTAACAGTTCGCTGACGCGCTTGTTGATTTCGTCAGCCAGTTTCTTATTGCGTGCACTGAGATTAGGAATCGCATCGAGATTGCCTACGAGCGAAGGCAACTGCTGTTCCCAGAGTTCACCACTGTTCACGACGTCAAGCTCGGTGGAGAGCATTTTGTTGACCTCCTCCTCTGTCACGTCGTAGTCCCACTTCTTAGCCTCGTCGATGCTCACCTTCTGACCACCATTGTTGCCCTCGCAGCTTACTGGAATGATGGTTATCTCAGGATGCTGCTTCTGCAACCACTCAATCTTGCCCTTGCTATCCTCGAACGACTGCATCAGATAGTCGATGGTGCAGAATCGGTTGGTGTTCTTACCGCGGTTGATGGAGTTGTTGAAACATGTCTGGATATCATTATAGACGATGACAACCGTAATCTTGTCGAGCCCCTTCGACTTGGCACGCTGGATGACTTTCTCCAAGCGGTCGGTACCACCTGAGAGGGCAGCGTCATAGACCAGACCTTCGTTCTTCAGATTCAGTTTGCGGGCCACCGTACTCTTGCCACTGGCTGGAGCACCGGTGATGATGGTCATGGTGTTCTTACCCTGACGGGCAGCACGGTCGAGCATGACGGTGTATAGCTGATCGACTACAGCCATCTCTGCCTCACGATAGTCGGTCACGTTGCCACCATAGTATCCGATAGGCTGGAATACGGTGCGGAACTCATCGGGATCGAGCTTGTTGCCTGCCGTTGCCAGATACTTGTCGATAAGCAACTGGGTACGTGGTTTAGCCCACTCCGTAGCCTCATGACGAAGCAGGGTAGGCTGTGGAGCCTCGATGGTGAGGCGTGAGGGATAACGGTTGATGCGGTTGTGGCGACGGATGTCCATCAGCTTCTCCATGAAGAAGTAGCTGTCGCCAGGCATCTGATAGCGGGCATTGCCATTGGGATCGGGCTTGAACAGCATCTCCGACATTTCGCCCTTGTCAATGAAGGTCACCCATCCGCGTGGCGAGAGATGATACTCGTTGTCGCCCAAGACGGCATTCACCAGACAGTTGGTGTCCCACATGCGCTGACCTGTATCACAGGTATAGTTGGTGTAAACCGCCTTGATGGGGTTCCAATCGGTATAACTGAGGTCAGCCACAACGTCCTGAGGCAGGTAGTTCATCTTGTCGCCGATGTTGCTGGGCGACATGATGAGATCGACCTTCTTAGGCAGTTTGCTGTAGAAGACAGCCGACTGCTTCGATGCGGCACGCATGTTGTAGCCACTCAGACTGTCACCAGCCTCGAAGCGTCCCGACTGGATATAGACAGCCTTCACCTTCTGACTGAAGAGGTCGAGTCCGCTCAAGTTGGAATATTCGTCGGCACCCGACTCAAAGAGCTGGGAGAGGGTAGTGGCAAAACCGATAGCCACCACAACAATCGAGTTGTCCTCAGCCTTGCTCAGCAGTTTGCGATACAGCTTATAGCCGTCAGGCAGTTTGCTGGCATCCAGTGTGCGCTTGAACAGTGGAGCACCATTGGCATCCTTCAAGTCGCAAATACCATTGTAGGGGATAAAGCAACGAGGATGCTTCACACCGTTGCGCTCCAGTCCGACAGGAATATCGGGGTGCCCGTAATAGTTGTTGAAGATATCCACGATACCCGCATTCTTCTCGCCTTCGCGATCGACGATGATACCCTTCAGGTCAACCAGTCCGTCATCAATATAATGATGCAGCATCATCAGCGCAAAGAGGTCGTCGGTAGAACTGCCGAAGTCAGAGTCCAGAATCATCTGGATAGGCTGGTACTTCTGCCTTTGGTTGTCGGCATTCTGTGCCTGCGTGCCCAGACAGGCACACAAGCACAATATAATAAATAAGGTGAAACGTCTCATTATGCGTCGATATTATCGGTTGGTGTTGTTGGTGCAGCAGGCTCAGCAGGAGCTACAGGAGCAGGCTGTGGAGCTTTCTTTGCAGTAGCATTTGCAGCCAGTTCCTTCAACTTGTCTTTGCCTTTGAATGCGAATACCCATACCAGGAATCCGGCAATAGCGAGCAGGATGATAGCCAAAACGGGGCGATAGAACAGCCAAGCCAGAGCTATCACGATGAGCGACCAAACCACACCGAGGATGGTGCAAACAATACCAACGCCGAAACCGAAGATGTTGGCAATGAAGGGAACCACCTTGAGCAGTGTCTCCAAGAAGCCGAAGATGTTCTTGAAGGCAGAGATAACGAGCAGAATACCTACGATACGCAGAATCCAAGTCCACATGGAGTTGGCATCCTGAGCGTCCTCGATAATCTCGTCGCCTGTCTTCTGACCCATCACGAGGGTCTGGAAGCGCTTGCCGTTCTTAGCCTTGAAGGGCTTGAAGGTGTCGCCATCCACAACAGCCATTATGGTTACCTTGGCAGGAACTATCTTCTCGAAGGTTACGCGAACGTCACCCACCTGTGGCGAGCCTGGCACCTTACCATAATATAATATGTTACCAGCCTGGTGAACATACTGCAGGTCAACCTTGTTCTGCGCGTTGGCAATAGCATTGTTGATAGAGTCCTGAGCAGCCTTCTGAGCGTCGATGACAGCCTTGGCTGAGTCAGAAAGTGATGCATATACAGAGTCAGGAATAGCAGGTGCTGCAGGCTGTGGGGTGGCCTGTGGCTGGGTAGTCTTAGGCTGCACACCATAGAAACGCTCGTAAGCGGTCTGGGTAGCCTGGTCGAACTGCTTCAGCAACTGCTCGTTGATAGCCAAATCGAAGCCCTCGCTTGAAGAGATGCTGTGGATGAGGCTCTCGTTCAGTTTGTAAGCACCGAAGCTGACGTTCTCGGCATACTGCTCAGCGTCCTCAACGGTTGTCAGCACGAAGTTCTTGTTTTGGTAGGCAGGATCCTTGAACTGACTCGACTGAACGGGACTGCTGACCCACTGCTGTGAGTAGGTGTAGGTGGTGGTAGTCACTTCCTTACCGCCCAGTTTGTCCTCGCTCTTGCTCTCAGAATGCTCTACCCACTGGTAGTACTCCACTTTACGTTTCAGGGCAATGATACCCTTCTGGCCGACGCCATACTGAGCGTCCGACAGCGAGTCTTCGGTAGTAGCCTGAGCCGTACCACAAATCAGTTCGCCTTCCAGCGAAGCGTCTTTCTTACCAGGGTTAGGCATCTCTACATACGAGCTGCCAGCCTCCTCCAGCATCTTAGCCGTTTTCACTGCACGTCCTTCGTTCCACCACAGCAAGCAGGTGGCTGCAATGAGCAAGACGAAACCAGTACCAATACTCTTAAACGAGTTTCCTACGCGGGTGCCATACCCTGTAGTTGTTGTCTCTGTGTAAGCCATAAAACTTGTTTTTAATGATTAATATTTAATGATAAAATAAAGTTCTCTTAATTGGTTATCGGTTATTGTTTAATGCTTTCACGCTGCAAATATACAAATAATTTCCTTACAATGGTTGCTTTTTTCTTCCAAAATGTTGTTAAAAACTTCCAATCGGCATTTTAGAGCCCGTTTCAGGGTCGGTAAAGTCGAAAACGGGGCGATCAAGTTTTTCGTCTTTTCATGAATCATTCGTCAATTGCCTCCAACAAGCCTTCACAAGCATCCTCCAGCAGGTCGATGACAAGTTCAAAGTCTCGGTCGCCACCATAGTAGGGGTCTGGGATAGTAGCTTGGTGGGGGTGATGGCGCAGGTAGTCAGCCATGAGACGGATTTTCTGCTCGTCCTCTTGAGAACGGGCTTTCGCACGGATGGCTCGCAGATTCTCTTGGTCCATGCCGATGATTAGGTCGAAATGGTCGAAGTCGGCTGATGAGAACTGGCGTGCTCTGGAGTTGAAGTTGTAGCCATGTTTCGCTCCGAAACGCCGCATACGAGGGTCTGGCAAATCGCCGATATGCCAAGGACCGATAGCCGCAGAGTCAATCACAAACTGGTCCGAAAGTCCTCTTTCGTCCACCAAATGTTGGAAAATACCCTCAGCAGCTGGCGATCGGCAAATATTTCCCAAGCAAATAAACAGTATTCGTTGTTTCATAACTGACTGCAAATATACAAATAAACGGGCAAAGAACCAAATTCTTTGCCCATAATCTGTATCCCTTAGGCTTAAGCCGCTTCCCGTTTAACGGGAACGCTCAAATGTAGTCAATAGGCATGGGCTTATTGACACCAGGAGCGAGCTGCAGTTCAAACTTATTTTTTGTTCTATTGCTGTTGACAAAGTTATTAATAATTTCTGAATTTCCCAAATTTTCCCTCTGAAAGTGTGGTTATCTCGAAAAATATGTCTAACTTTGCACCAAAAGCAATATAGACCTGGGATCATGGAGCAATTGTTTTATGAATTGATACAAGTTTCGACTAAGCAGTTGGATTGTTTGAGTCGCGGTCCTGAACCTGAAGAGTGGCACGAGCTGCACGACATGGCGCATCAGCAGCAGATGACAGGTATCTGCTATCGTGGTGTGCAGGTGCTGTTCGAGTTTGGACTGCGTGTACCACAAGACCTTATTATTGACTGGATGGCAGAAGCCGAAACGATAGAAGAGCGCAATAGTCTTTTCACCGACCATACGCTGAAGGTTCAGCAGAAACTGATGGAGAAAGGTTATGCATCGAGTGTGCTGATAGGACAGGGTGCTGCTCGTGATTACGGTGACGAACTGATGATGCTCCGTGAACCTGATGATATCCGACTCTTTGTGGATGCTGATACGGACGAAGTCGTGTCTGCCGTCGATATTCCTGCTTGGGACGAGACACCCGTTACGCTGACCGATACTATCGGGAAAGGCCGTAACCCGCTGAAGAATTGGAAGTTGCAAAAATGGTTTGAGAAGAATCGCAAGTCGCTCTACGTGAAAGATGGCGAAATGGTGCGCCCAGCGGTATCGATGAATGTGGTTTACCTGTTGGTGAACCTTTATTGGAAGTTCCTTTATAAAGGTGTTACCATGCGCGATTTTACTGACTGCTATTTCGCGTTGAAGCGTTTGGCAAATAAAGAACGTGCTTCGCAGGTAAAATACGATAAGATTCTGAAAAGCTTCGGTCTCTATCGCTTTGCCCAAGGAGTCATGTGGGTGATGCAGAGCGTCTTCGGATTGGAAGAGGCGTTGCAGGTGGTGAAGCCATCTGCCTCGAAAGGACAGTTCATCCTGCATGAGACCATGTCGGGTCGTCGTCATTTCTTCCATCTGCTGATGAAATATCCCCTTGAAATGTTCTTTTCACTTTTTAAGTGACCTTGATTATTAAAATAGACAAATAAGATAATGATTAGGATAATGACGTTAGCATGCCTGTTGGGTGCATGCACTATCAGTTGGGCTCAGAAGAAAGAGATCAGTCAGGCTAAGTCGTATGTTAAAAGCGGTACGAACCTGGATAAAGCCGAACAACTGATGGAGGGACTGCTGAAAAAAGACACAGCCAATCGCAGTAACCCTAAAATCTACCTGACATGGATGCAGGCAGTAGAGAAACAGTATGAAATAGCCAACGAAAAACTGTATCTGAAACAGAAATACGATACGGCAGCTTTTTTCAATCTGACACGCAAACTCTACGGCATTGCTGAGACACTCGACTCGATTGATGCCCAACCCGACGAGAAGGGTAGGGTGAAGTTGCGTTATCGTGAAGATAATGCCGAGAAACTGGACCGCTTGCGCCAGAACCTCTATTACGGCGGTACGTTCCATCTGCGGAAGGAACAGCTTACTTTGGCATACGGTTTCTTCCAGTGCTATTTGAACTCAGCCCAGCAACCGCTCTTTGAAAGCTATCAATATCAGAAGACCGATACACTGCTGTCTGAGGTAGCTTATTGGGCATGTTATACGGGTTATAAGATGCACGATGCAGAATACACCCTGCGCTATTTCGATTGTGCTGTTAAAGATACAGCCAAGGCACGCTATGCTATACAGTATGCCTGCGAAGCCTATCACTGGCAGGGCGATGAAGCCAATTATCTGAATATGCTGAAACGCGGATTCGGACAGTATCCTGAATTCAACTATTTCTTCCCACGACTGATAGATTATTACAACAGTAAGGAGCGTCCGGATTCGGCACTTTTCTATGCCGACGAAGCACTGCGTACCAATCCCGACAACGAACTCTTCCTGTTGGCTCGCTCCGTAGCCCTGCTGAATCTGGAGCGATACGACGAGTGTATCCGTGTGAGCGAACGGCTGATAGCCAAAAACGACACATTGGCAGAGCCCTATTTCAACATAGCCACAGCCAAACTGAACCAGGTGTTGGCCATCGAGCGACTGAACCAGCCGCGCGTCTATCGTGAACAGATACACCGACTCTATATGGAGGCGCGCCCCTACATGGAGGCTTACCGCAAATTGGAGCCGGGAGCACGGCATAAATGGGCACCGGCGCTTTACCGCATCTACCTGAACCTGAACATGGGTAAACAGTTTGAAGAGATAGACAAAATCATGCGAAAGCTCTAAAAGGAGTGTCGCGAGTGCTAAAAAAACGAAAATTAATGCAGGAGTAGCGTTGGTTTTCGTTTTTTTTCTTAACTTTGTAAGCTAGTAGATATAAATACAAATCTAAAACAAATTATATTTGAAGTATTATGGAAAATAACGAACTGATTGCTCAGTGTGAAGCACGGGCGAAGGAATGGCTCTCTCCAGCCTTTGACGAGGAGACACGTAAGGAAGTACAGGCAATGTTGGACAATCCTGACAAGACTGCCTTGATTGATGCTTTCTATCAGAATCTGGAATTTGGTACAGGTGGTCTCCGTGGTATTATGGGTGCTGGTACCAACCGCATGAACAAGTATATTGTAGGTATGGCTACCCAGGGTTTTGCCAACTATATCCTGAAGGCATTCCCAGACAAGCAGTGCTCGGTAGTGGTAGGTCACGACTGCCGCAATAACGGACGTATGTTCGCTGAGACCGTAGCCGACATCTTCTCAGCCAACGGCATTAAGGTTTATCTGTTCGAGAGTCTGCGTCCTACTCCTGAAATCTCGTTTGCCATCCGCGAGCTCGGTGCTCAGGCTGGTGTTAACGTCACAGCATCACACAACCCACGTGAGTACAACGGATATAAGGCATACTGGGATGACGGTGCACAGGTGCTGTCGCCACACGATACAGGTATCATCGACGAGGTGAACAAGGTGACTATCAACGATGTGAAGTTCGAAGGCAATAAGGAACTCATCGAGATTATCGGTGGTGAAATGGACTGGGACTACATCCAGGCTGTTCACGAGGCTATGATTGACCAGGATGTCATCAACCGTCAGAAAGACCTGAACATTGTTTATTCACCTATGCATGGTACTGGTCGCCACATCGTACCCATGGCATTGCGCTCATGGGGATTCCAGAACATCCATGTGGTGCCCGAGCAGATGGTGGTTGACGGCAACTTCCCAACGGTTGTATCGCCCAACCCAGAGAATGCTGAGGCTATGACACTGGGCATGAAGCTCGGTACCCGTCTGAATGCCGACCTCGTGATTGCCAGTGACCCAGATGCTGACCGCTTGGCCATCGTTGTTCGCAATCCAAAGGGCGAGTGGGAAATTATCAATGGTAACCAGACAGCCATGATGTTCTGCTGGTATATCATCACCAACCGTAAGAAGCTGGGCCTGATGAAGGGCAACGAGTTCTTGGTAAAGACCATCGTGACCTCAGAAGTGATTGCTCAGATTGCCAAGAAGAACGGTGTAGAACTGTTCGACGAGTTCACAGGATTCAAGTGGATTGCTTATCGCATCCGTGTGAACGAGGGTAAGAAGAAGTACATCGGCGGTGGTGAGGAGAGCTTCGGCTTCCTGCCATTCGACAAGGTGCGTGATAAGGATGCTCCTGCCTCTATCTGCTTAATCTGCGAGATTGCTGCATGGGCTAAGGATCAGGGTAAGACACTCTACGACCTGCTGATGGATATCTACGCTGAGTATGGATTCTCGAAAGAGACGACCATCAACGTGGTGAAGCCAGGTAAGACCGGTGCTGACGAAATCAAGCAGATGATGGAAGACTTCCGCAAGAATCCTCCTACGGAGGTTGGCGGTTCGAAGGTTTGCGTTTGGAAAGACTTCCGTTCTTTGGAACAGAAGAATGCCGACGGCACTACCAGTAAGATTGACATGCCTGCTACCAGCAACGTACTGCAGTGGTTCTGCGAGGATGGCACGAAGATCAGTGTGCGTCCTTCTGGTACAGAGCCTAAGATTAAGTTCTACTGCGAAATCAAGGATCCTTCCTTCAAGTGTGCCGGCTGCTACGAGCGTTGCACCAAGGCTGCTATGGAGAAGGTTGCCGCTATCAAGAAGAGTCTGGGTTTAGACTAATCGTCTGAAAGCATAAAATTAAAGAGAGTCGAGGCAGCTGCCCCGACTCTCTTTTTAGTTTATTCCCATTCAATGGTGCCTGTTGGTTTCGGTGTCAAATCGTAAAGCACACGGTTGACGCCTGGTACCTCAGTGACGATGCGCTGAGTGATGTGGTGCAGCAAGGGGTAGGGAATCTCCTCGATGGTAGCGGTCATGGCATCGCGAGTGTTGACGGCACGGATGATAACGGGCCAATCCCAACTGCGCTTGTTGTCCTTCACACCAGTTGACTTGTAGTCGGGCACTACCGTGAAGTACTGCCATACCTTGCCCTCCAGTCCGTTCTTGGCAAATTCCTCACGCAGAATAGCATCGCTCTCGCGCAGTGCTTCCAAGCGGTCGCGGGTGATGGCACCGGTGCAGCGTACACCCAGTCCTGGGCCAGGGAATGGCTGACGGAATACCATGTTGTCAGGCAGACCGAGTTCCTTACCTACTACGCGAACCTCGTCCTTGAAGAGCAGTTTGATGGGTTCTACCAGTTCGAACTGCATGTCTTCAGGCAGACCGCCTACATTGTGGTGCGACTTAACGGGACCTGACTCAACAATATCAGGATAGATAGTGCCCTGAGCCAAGAAACTGATACCTTCCAACTTGCGTGCTTCCTCTTCGAATACGCGGATGAACTCAGCACCGATGATTTTACGCTTCTGTTCCGGGTCGGCTACACCAGCCAACTTGTCGAGGAAACGGTCGGTAGCGTCCACATACACTAAATTGGCATTCAGCTCGTCGCGGAATACACGAACTACCTGCTCGGGCTCACCTTTGCGCAGCAGACCGTGGTTCACATGGACGGACACCAGCTGACGACCTACTGCCTTAATCAGCAGGGCTGCCACTACCGATGAATCTACACCGCCAGAGAGTGCCAACAGCACTTTCTTGTCGCCAATCTGAGCTCTGAGCTCCTTCACCTGTTCTTCGATGAATTGCTGTGCCAAAGCGGGAGTCGTAATACGCTCCATCGACTCTGGTCTTACATTACCTGTTGCCATATAACTAATCTGTCTAAAATAATATGATAAAAATTTTTTCTTCTCAGCTCATATCTGTCAATTTCTTTCTCAGCGTCAGCACATTCATGCCGTCCACACGTTCGTAATTGATAGAGTCCATGACTTGACGCACAAAACGAATACCCCGAGTGCTCTGATGATTTTCTTCGTCAGAGGCATCCACGCGGACGGTTGGGTCGAAGGGCTTTCCGCTATCCATGATGGTGAACTTCAAACGCATGTCGTTCGAAGCCGCTTCAATGTTCACCTCTCCATGCGTATCTCGCGGATAGGCGTATTTGATGACGTTGACCACAGCCTCTGTGATGGCTTTCTTGATATCCGATGTGTTCGGTTCGTTGAAGCCTATCGTCTCGCACACCTCCTGCACGAAATCATTCAAGCGGGGCACCTCCTGCATATTGTTGTCAAGAACGAGGTGGCTTCTCATTCTTATATCGCTCTGTTTGCGGATATACTGAATAGCCATCATTGTCAGGTCGTCGCTCTGCTCAGCATCGTCCACAAACTGGTGAACGGCATCGGTCATCTGGTCAATGATTTGTCGCGGTTCCTGATGCCCTTGACCGAGTATATGGTTAGCCTCTTCTACTATGCGCTCGATGCCGAACAGATTTTTGTTGGCATCCATAGCCTCCGTCAGTCCGTCGGTGAAGAGGAAAATGGTGGTTCCGGTATATATCCTTGCTTCTTGCAGCGTGAACTTCCATGTTGAAAGCACGCCTACAGGAATATTTTCGTTGCACCTCAATTCACCTACAACGTCGCCTAAGAGCAGGGGTTCATCGTGACCGGCATTGCAATAGTACAGGCGTCCTGTAGGCAGGTCGAGCACACCGACGAAGAGGGTAACGAACATCTGTTTGGTGTTCATGTCACACATTGTTTTGTTAACCTCGGTCACGATGCGGTCGGGCATGGATTCGCGGGCAGATACCGTGCGGAACACGGCTCTCGTAACCGCCATGAAGAGCGAAGCAGGAACACCCTTACCCGACACATCGCCGATGCAGAAGAAGAGCTTCTCATCGCGGAAGTAGAAGTCGAACAGGTCGCCACCGACATCCTTGGCTGGGGTCAGCGAGGCAAAGATTTGCACATCTTCGCTGTCGGTCTTGGTGGGGAATTGATGGGGCACCATACCCATCTGTATGTCGCTGGCAATACGGAGGTCGGTCTCTATGGAGGCTTTCTCGGTGGTTGTCTCTTTCAATTCTTTGATATATTGTACGAGCGACTGCTGCATACCTGCAAAGGAACGGCTCAGCTGACCTATTTCATCGATACGCTTGAAGTCGGGCAATTGGACATCAAACTGTCCCGCAGCAATGGTTTCTGCCTCTTCAGCCAGTGTGCCCAATGGTTTGAGTTCGCGGGTGATGATACGGATAAAGAAGAAGAGCATCAAGACCAAACCTATCAATAGGATTGCCCATACAATGTGGCGCAGATGGTCGAAACCACCGAAGATGTCGCTCTCAGGACAGATGATAGCCATCGAACAACCCGTCTGTCCGATAGGCTTGTAGAATACGTAGCACTCGTTGCCATCGATGGTCATGTGCTTGATGCCTGTCTTGCCCCTTTGCATGGCGTGCCCCAGTGCTGTCATAGCCGTGTCAGGGTGTTCCATGGTCTGCGTGAAGATGGTCTGACGCGTTATCTTGGTTGAGTCAGGATGCACGAAATAGGTGCCCCCGCGTCCTATCATGATGCTGTACGAATGGGGGTAGGGCTTCACTGCCGAGATAGTCTGTGAAAGCCAATTGAGCGACAGACTGGTATTGATGACACCTATCTCCTGCCCATTCTGATCCATGATGCTCTGACAATAACTGGTCAGCATTTCGCTGGTGTTCGTTGCCACGTCATAGTCCACATAAGGCTCCGTCCAGCAGGGTTTATCCAGCAACAGGGGCATGAGATACCAGTCCATGTAGAAATACTGATAGTCGTCGCTACCTCCTTGTATGGTGCGCAGACTGTCGCCTGCATGCTTTGTGTATGCCGAGAAGTAGCGTCCTCTGTCCATAAAATGGTAGGGTTCGAAGGCAATAGAGCAGTTATAAAAGTCAGGATTTTTCCTTAATGTGCCCTTACTGTACACAAACATTGAGTCGGGCTCGTAGGGGTGGCGCTCAGCCAGCCATTTGGTCATGGTCGAAGCCGCCTCAACCCTGTTTAAAATGGCTTCTACGCGCAGGGTGGTGTTGTCGAGAATCTGTGTGGCACGGTTGATGGCTTCCAGGCGCACAGCCTCACGGGCTTGATAGAAAAAGAATGCCAGTGCTATATAGAAAATGATGGCAGCAAACAGCACAACCCACAGGCTCACCTTGACGGAGAGCTTGCGACGTACATAATTGATGGCCTTTTTTATGATGTTCATTGTTCTATATTCACTGTTCTATCAGTTCTTGATAAGTCACTTCACGATTCAGCATCCGGTTCTCCAGCATCAGACTGCTCGCCTTTTTCACCATGTCGGGGCGCAAACGGAACTCGCGTTTCTTCGACTCACGGTCTATCTGAAGGCGCAATACCTCTTTCAGCATCAGCCGTTGTATCACGCGGTTAGTGGCTATCTGATTCTTGTTCACATACTGCATCACGATGTCCAGCGCCTCCTCTGGGTGGGCTACTGCCCATTCCCATCCCTTCCTGCTGGCTTGGGCAAAGCGACGGGCTTGGTCACGGTGCTGTTCGTAGTATTCGCGCGTCATATAGACACCGTCCTCTTGCACGTTGTAGCCGTGATCGCAGAAGCGGTACACGTTCTTTTTCGTCATCTTAACGCCTGCCTGCATCAGCTGGTAGTACTCGTTGTAGCTCATGGCGAGCGTGGCATCGAGGGCTCCGGCAATAAACAGGTTGACATTCTGGGCAAACATCACCCACTGATAGTTCAGATGGTCCTTGTTACTCATGCACATCGCCAGTTGACCGAAACCTACGCTCCATATTCCCACGCGCTCACCTTTCTGCGTCAGCGGGTCTTTGTCTCGGCGGGAAACAATCACCATGGCGTTGTTCATCGAGGTCTGTAAGATGTTTACCAAGGGTGTACCCCCGTCGACAATCTCCAGTGCCTGACAGAGTTGCAAGGTGATGGCTTGACTGCGCTTGGTTCGTAACCTTTCCATTGCAGAGATGGTTGGAGTGGGGTGTTCTATCTTCACCTTCACGCCAGCCTCACGATAAAAGCCCTTTGCCTCAGCCACGTAATAGCCCGTAAACTGAGCCTGAGCCGTCCACTGGGGGGTGAAGACGATAGTCTCCTGGGCATTGGCGGTTAGGACAAATGCTGCGAATAATAATGTATGTACTATTTTATGTAACATGGAGTGCAAAGATACAAAATAATCCGCAATAACGAGTGTTTTTGCCCGATGATTTAAGATATTTTTTTAATCCGCCCTTTTTAATTGTCATGCTTTTTGATTATGTCTTGTTCCTTGCATTCCGTTGCTCCAACAGCAGCCATAAATAGAAAATTTTGCTACTGTTAAAGGTCGCAATTTTTTCTCTTAATGCCCGCAAAATTTCTCGGAATCAATGTCGGGCAGCACCCTCTGTCTCTCCCTTGCACATGTCAATAAATTTCATGGTAATACATTTCAGCACTCTCAAGTCTCAAATCTCAAATCTCAAATCTCAGTTTTCAGTTTTCAGTATGATGAATAACAATTTCAAAAATGGCGAAAAGTGGCTCTTAGAATATTATATATTATATATAATATATATATTATATATAATATATAATATTTATAATAGATAATTTCTACATGATTTGAAGATATAACAAACTGTCATTTGTCATACTGAAAACTGAAAACTGAGATTTGAGATTACTGAGACTGCGACTTGTGCCCCCAAAAGAAAAAAATGGTACACCATCGAGGGCAGACGTATCAGTGCTCCACGTAAGGGACTGAACATCATGCGCAAGGCTGACGGAACCGTCAAGAAAGTGATGGTGAAATAAGTGCGCGATTATCAACAAAAAGAAACCGCAAGATTCTGAATGTCAGTTTCTTGCGGTTTCTTCGTTGAAAGTGATTCCGTCGGGATTCGAACCCGAGACCCACAGCTTAGAAGGCTGTTGCTCTATCCAGCTGAGCTACGGAACCATCATTTTCAGCGTGCAAAGGTACACATTTTTTTCAATACTGCCAAATTTCAGACGTCAAAACTGATATATGTCCTGTCGTCGAACGATGTTTGGCCACGCATAAAGGCTTTGCTGGCTTGGAATGTGTGAATGTTGAGAGGGTCGTGTTCGCGCTGTTCTGCCAGCTTGCGCTCACTCTCTGCCAGCGTGTCGCACAGGAAGGGGTAGCCGTCGCTGGCAAAAACCAGACGGTGGGGCTGGAAATTGAGGGTATAGACGGGTACCAGCTGTTCGGGAATAGGGAAACCGTCGATGACGGGGTAATGGATATTCTGTTGTTTCATACTGGCAATGATGTCGGGCAGAATATAGTCGCGTGCGGCATCGTGGTCGAGCAGGCTGTCAATGGTGGCAGCGCCTGTAGCCAACAGCTGTTGGGCATATTCGGCACGTTTGGCAGCATAAACGGCTTCGGCAGGTTTGGGATTGTCTATCAGTTGACCGTCGAGCAGGCACTGGCAGTCGCCCACCATCCATATCTGGCGCTGCAAACGGCTGTAGATGATGGCAGAGCAGGTGAGACGGTCTTCGGGGTGTTCGGCAAACTGCTGAAGGCGCGACTTGGAATAGTGCTTGCGGATGTAGGCTGTGACACCACGCAGAAACTCATGACACGTCATCTGTTTTGGGGCGTTACTCAGGTAGCGGCTGACAAGTCGCATAGCCTGTCGGCCATTGCTGCGGAAAAGACTATGGCGATAGGTGGATTTCGACGTAGAGCCGTCGATGACGGCAATGAAGTCAGGGGTGACGACGAGGCCGTCTTCGCTTTTCTTTTCCGGGTTCTTCGCGACGAGGCTTTGTTCGATGATCTGCATGTGGTGGGGTATTGGGTTCTTTGTACCAGAAGAAATACTGGCGCTGGGCAAGTTTCTCCTTGGGACTGTGGGCACTATATACTTTCTCGAGGGTGTAGGGGTCGTAGCCTGTGTACCAGGTCTCGGTAGAGACGGTCATAGGCGTAGGCGTGAAGTCCTGCACTTGTTCGAGATGGAAATTCAGTTTCTTGGTGATTTCTGCCAATTGCTGCATGTCGGCTTCGGTGCATCCGGGATGACTGGAGATGAAGTAGGGGATGAGCTGCTGGTTGAGGTGCTCCTCCTGATTGATGCGGTCGAAGATGCGCTTGAAGTCGTAGAACTGCTGGAACGAGGGTTTGCGCATACGCAACAGCACACGGTCGCTGGTGTGTTCGGGGGCTACCTTCAGTCGGCCACTGACATGATGCGTGATGAGTTCGCGGGCATACTCCATGGCTGCGTGATTGGTGGCTTCGTCCTTGCTGTGATGCAGGATGAGGTCGTAGCGCACACCACTGCCGATAAAACTTTTCTTGATACCAGGCAGCGCATCGACGGCGCGATAGATGTCGAGCAGCGCACTGTGGTTGGTGTCAAGGTTAGGACATATCTGCGGATGGATGCAGCTGGGTCGCTTGCACTTCTCGCAAGCCTTGATGTTGCGCCCTTTCATGCCGTACATGTTGGCAGAGGGTCCACCGAGGTCGGAGAGATAGCCACGGAAATCGGGCATCTGGGTGACTTGCTGCACCTCTTTTAATATACTCTCCTTCGAACGGCAGGTGATGAACTTTCCCTGATGGGCCGAGATGGTGCAGAAGGCACAGCCGCCGAAACAGCCGCGATGGATGTTGACGCTGAACTTGATCATGTCGTAGGCGGGAATACGCTTACCCTTATATTTGGGATGGGGCTGTCGCGTATAAGGCAAATCGAACGATGCATCGAGTTCCTCGGTGGTCATAGGTGGATATGGAGGATTAACGACGGCATAACAGCCGTTCACACTTTGGAGCAACCGCTGGGCATGCATCATGTTCGACTGTTCCTCGATGAGGCGGAAGTTTTCGGCTTGCTTACGCTTGTCGCGCAGACATTCCTCATGACTATGCAGTACGATATCGCGGTCGGTTGGGGTAATGTCGTCGGCAAGATATACCGTCTGGGGAACATCGTGCCAAGCACTGGGCGGTAGTCCGTCGGCTGCACGGCGTGCCAATTCAACAATGGGCTTCTCGCCCATACCATATATAATAATGTCGGCAGGGGCATCGCAGAGGATGCTGGGTCGTAGCCGTTCCTGCCAGTAATCGTAGTGGGTGAGCCGTCGCAGTGATGCCTCGATGCCACCCAGTACGATAGGCACGTCGGGATAGAGCTGACGCAGAATCTGACTATAGACGATGGTGGGATATTCGGGTCGCATGTCGTGACGTCCGTCAGGGCTGTAGGCATCCTCGGAGCGCAGACGGCGATTGGCCGTGTATTTATTCACCATAGAGTCCATACAACCAGGAGCGATGCCGAAGAAGAGACGCGGTCGCCCCAACTTCTTGAAATCGCGGAAGTCGCCGTGCCAGTCGGGTTGTGGCACGATAGCCACCCGATAGCCGGCATTTTCCAGTACGCGTCCGATGACGGCAGCCCCGAACGACGGATGGTCAACGTAGGCATCGCCCGAGAATAGGATTACATCCACGTAATCCCACCCTCGTAGTTCCAACTCCTTCTTTGTCGTAGGAAGAAAATCCGTCAGTCTATAACTCTCAACTTTCAACTTTCAACTTTTAATTAAACGGAGTTCCTTGGAAAGCACGTGTCGTCATGCCGAGATTGGCATTGCCGCGGTTCTTCCAATTGATGAAGAGCAGCACGAGCTGTTGCAGACCGTAGGCCTTCATGTTCTGATGATAGATGACATCGAGACAGAGGTCGAGCAGATTTTTGTCCTTGCCGGCATCAGACTCCAGCATGGAACGGATGTTGAGTTTCAGTTTGTCGAGAACCTGTTCATCTACATAACCGTTGGAATCGATGAGATCACGGAAGAGTTGATACTTTTCAATAGTCTCCAGATGGGTTTCGCTGATTTCAATGTTTCGCGTACCGCTTGAATTGGTTTGAATCTTGTACATAGTTAATTGATTTTTAGTTTGTTATTTTAATAGGAAATTTAATATTCCACGCATGATAGAACCCTGCTGCTGCCGGCTCTTGATACACTCAAAGGGAAAGCCCATCGTGAACGAACGATAGTGGTTGTCCTTATAAGCGACAGCAGCATCGTGGCCGTCGGCATAGCGCATGACGGCATAGGCAGATGGCTGTGGCGAGAGAATGTCGGCAGAGGTGGCAGCATAATGCTCTTCGTTGAGGGTGTTGTAATAGTCGATGTGGGTACCCAATCCCTCGACGCTGTTGCTCTGTCCGCGATATTGTCCGCCATAGCTGCATTTGAGGGTCTGGTTGACGAATTGCTCTTCCTCGCTGCCCATGATATCGGTGCCGACGTAGGCTCCGCTGACCAGCAGGGCACCGCCACCACGACGGGCGTAGTCGTGCAACGCCTTACGCATGGGAGCCGTGAACGTCTTGTAGAACGTAAGACTATAGCCGTCGTTGCGCTCCAATCCCAACACGAGGTCGATGAGTGCATATCCCTTCAATTTGAGTTTGCCGCTGTCGATGGCTTTGCTCGACGCACTCACAATATTGTATTCTTGGGCAGAGGCGATGGCTTTGGCATGCGTGGCGACGTAGTTGAAGTCGTTGCCCGCAATAAACTGTCCTGCCAGTTCGTCACTGCTCCATCCGAAGTCGAAGGAACTCTCGCCGCCAGCCTGCTCCGTGCTGAAGGTGCGTTGTCTGCCCACCCATCCAGCAGTAGTTCCGTAGGTGATACCTGGGTCGAGGTCGATGTCAAAGCCCTTGGCATCATCGCTATTGACAACGGCTGGTGCCGACAGGCGATGGAAACCATTGATAATCATGACGGTCTTCTTGGCCTTAGGGTTATAATAGGCAGAGAGTACCTCGGTGGGGAAACTGATGCCACCCTTGTTGGCAGCCACCACCTTGAAGTGGTAGAGCATATCGGGCATGAGTTCCACCTCATGTTTATGTCCCTTGACATAGACACCATTATCGAAATCGGCACCACCCTGTGACGTATAGACAATATAGCCAGTGGGGTTAGCCGACGACTCCTGCGGATCGCTCACACCGTCCCATTCGAGCTGAGCCTTGCCCTTGGAAAGACTGATGCGGAAGTTGGTGGGAGCCAGTGGGGTAACTACACAGTCTTGACCGTGCTGTTCGCCGACGTAGCGCAGAATGGTTTTATAGATGATGCGTGCCAAGGTGAATCGGAAGGTGGGGTCCAAACCATAACGCATATCAGGGAAACTCTGATGGGAGAGGGTTTCGAGGATGGCACTCGGTACTGCCGGCACACGCGACTCGGAATAATTACGGTCGTAGAGCTCGCGTCGGTTCCAACGTCCGTACTTGTTTTGCAACTCCTGTGTGACATTGGTGAGCAGGGCATCAGAGAAGTCGCGTGAGGCCAGTCGGGAGAGACCGCTGTGCAACTTTCCCTCGTTGCTCTTGGTGGTGACGATGGACAGGGTGCCTATCAGTGAATGGAAGTCCTTAGCATAGCCAGCATCGCTATGAACGGCAAGCGACAGTTCGATGGGCACACGCAGTCCTGTGGTGTCAGGAACAAAGGGAGAACCGCCAGCCAGATAGTTGGTCATATTGGAACGCGCGTTGATGTCGTCGGCATAATCGTCAGTACCCTCGCGACTACTATAGACGGAGTAGGGCATACCAGCCCACTGGGCATAGTAACGGGCTCCCTCAACAGCACGAGGCATACCGCTGACTGAAAGACCGCGACGGATGTTGCCCATACCGCCTCCGAAGCGTACGGCATCGGTGGTCACCACACCACTATGGTCGCTCTGATTGGTGATAGTGACACGGTTGAACTCGCTGTATCCCTGATCAAAATCGAAGGTGCCCAGATAGACCCATGTACCACCGCCCATCTGTTGGTTGACATGGAAAACGGTGCGCTCGCCCTTGTGCCATATGGTATATTCGGCATTGTCGATGCTGCCGTCCACGGTCTGGTAACTCACATAGACGGCATAACGTCCCTCGGTTGGGAAATAGGGCTGATAGCTGGCGAGCGAATAGCGACTGGTGCTGGTGGTGGTCTTCACCATACGGGCGGTACCTGACTCAAAAGGATTCTCGTTGTCAACGTAAGCCGAATCATGGTAGGCAAAGCCTGGCTGCGGGCAGTCACGCCATTTGCCGTGAGCTGTGGCTTCAATATAATGGCGCTTGTTGCCGTCGTTATCGACAATGATTTCCTGACGTTGCCAAGCCCGTTCACGTGGTGTGAAGACAATGGCTCCTGCATTTTCGAGCATCGGGATGAGGTAGGGCACCACGATGGTTTGGGTAAAGAGGTCTTCGGTAGTGCCGAAGAGACGGGGGCGCTGCCATTTCCATTGTTCCGACTTGACATCGTAGTAGCGGCCGTGACTGGCCCAAACGGAAAGGTGTCGCCCTTGCAGTCCCTCAGTGATGTGATGCGGTTTGGAAATGTTTTCCACCCATGGTCGCCCATGATAGTCAATGCTGCCCCACATTCGCGAGTTGTCTTTATGCTTGAGCAATCGGTTGGGCACCAGTTGCTTCAACTCATAATTGTGCGTCTGAACCTCCAGATAATAGTCGTCATAGGGTGAGGGCAGCAGTTCCTTGATATCGTTGTAAATACTCTCGACCACCTGCGTTGTAAAACTCTGTTCGGCAAAGGCATCGTTGGTCTTGACAATGAGCTTTTCGGCTTCATCGTCGATGAGTAATTCGTCAAGATGGGCAGCCCGCGAGAACTGAGCACCCTGCGGTTTGTATGTCTTGAAATAATTTTCCAGTTTGTCCTCGATGGTCTTTGTGTTGACTTGTGCCAATGCTTCGTTACCGAAGAGGAAGGCCGTCAGGAGCAGTACAATAGTAATTTTTCTCATTAGATGTCACCTATGGTAAAGTTTTCGGGCTTCTTGCCCTTGAACTTGCTAAAATATGTCTTGATTTCGCGCATCTGTTGGTCGATGTCGCCGTTTGGAATGATTGTTTTTGTGCATTCGATGAGCCGTCGCTCGTAATCTACACCATACAGAAGAATAGGCAGTTCGGCTTTCTGGGCAATATAATAAAACCCCTTCTTCCATTCTGGGTTGGCAGAACGGGTGCCCTCGGGGGTGATGCAGAGACGGAACGATGGAACACGCTTGGCAGTCTCAGCCAGATTGTCGGTCATGCTGGTGTGCTTGGAGCGCCAAACGGGGATGCCGCCCAGTCGCTTGAAGATAGGGCCGAGGGGCCAGAAGAACCACTCTTTCTTCATCAGGAAATTGCTGCTCATGCCCGTTGCGCCGTTGTATAGCTGACCAATGATGAAGTCCCAGTTGCTGGTGTGAGGGGCTAAGCAGATAATATACTTGTCGGGGTGAGCCTCCGTAATCACCGAGGTCCACCCCATACGTTTGTAAAGTAGCCAATTACAAAATGCTTTCCACATATTTTATAGATTTATAATATGATCCAGGATTTCGTGTGTATCCTTAGAAAAATTAATTCTCAGATCTTTGAAATACTTCTTAGCAGGCATGCCAGGTTCTGGATGACAAATGCGGCTGGTGTAGTTCTTTTGTAAGTGTGCCAATGAGCGCAATATGGCTTCAGCCTTTTCTTCAGTAGGGTCTTTGCCATACAAGGTAGCTGCTACGAAGTCTACGAAGAGTTCGTTGCAGACAAGGTTGATTTGCTTTTTCAATTGTCGTTTGTTACTCATAAATTATCTCCTCCATTTTATATGTATATGATTGTTTGAACTCCAAAGATACGGAAAATTTTCCAACTAACAAGGTTTTTCGTCACAAAAAAACTAAAAAAGCAGAAAATAGACCTCATTCTTTCTTATTTCTTGAAGAAAATGATTAATTTTGTCAGCCAAAAAGCAATATTCATTAATTAATAATAACTAAGTTTTATGGAAAAGAGTGCATTGCAGAAAGCAAGAGCTGCTTATCAGCCCAAGTTGCCAAAGGCTCTTCAGGGCGCAGTAAAAATCAAGGAAGGTAAACCAACTCAGAGTGTTGGCAATCAGGAGGAGATTAAACAACTCTTCCCCAACACCTATGGTATGCCTATCGTAGAGTTTGAACCTGCTACAGAGGCTAACACCAAGAAGATGAACGTGGGTATTATTCTGTCAGGCGGTCAGGCTCCTGGTGGACACAATGTGATTACAGGTCTGTTTGACCAGATTAAGAAGTTGAACCCCGAGAACCGTCTGTTCGGTTTTATCCTTGGTCCTGGCGGTCTGGTTGACCATAACTACATGGAACTCACCAAGGAGATTATCGATGAGTATCGCAATACCGGTGGTTTCGATATGATTGGTTCTGGTCGTACAAAGTTGGAGAAGGTTGACCAGTTTGAGAAAGGTCTGGAGATTATCCGCGAGCTGGATATCAAGGCTATCGTTATTATCGGTGGTGACGACTCTAATACTAACGCTTGCGTATTGGCAGAGTATTATGCTGCTAAGAATTATGGCGTACAGGTAATCGGTTGTCCTAAGACCATTGACGGTGACTTGAAGAACGATCAGATTGAGACTTCTTTCGGTTTCGATACCGCTTGTAAGACCTATTCAGAGTTGATTGGTAACATCGAGCGCGACTGTAACTCAGCACGTAAGTACTGGCACTTCATCAAGGTGATGGGTCGCTCAGCTTCTCACATCGCTTTGGAGTGTGCTTTACAGACCCAGCCTAACATCTGCCTCGTCAGCGAGGAGGTTGAGGCTAAGGAACAGAGTCTTGATGATATCGTTAGCTATATCGCCAACGCAGTAGCCGTTCGTGCTGCTGAGGGTAACAACTTCGGTACCATCATCATTCCTGAGGGATTGATCGAGTTTATTCCTGCTATCAAGAAACTGATTGCACAGCTGAACGACGTGCTGGCTCTGCCTGAAGCTAAGAATATCAGCCGCGACGAGCAGGTGGATTTCGCCAAGGCTCACCTCACAGCCGAGAACCTGGCAGTATTCAACAGCCTGCCTGTAGGTGTGGCTCGCCAGTTGGCACTCGACCGCGACCCACATGGAAACGTGCAGGTATCGCTGATTGAGACCGAGAAACTGCTCTCTACAATGGTTGCACAGAAGTTGGAGAAGATGAAGAAAGAGGGTAAGTACAGCGGCAAATTCTCTGCCCTGCACCACTTCTTCGGTTACGAAGGACGTTGCGCAGCTCCTTCTAACTTCGATGCCGACTACTGCTATGCACTCGGAACAAGTGCTGCTCAGCTGATTGCCAATGGCAAGACCGGTTATATGGCCATCGTGAAGAATACCACAGCACCTGCTGACCAATGGATTGCTGGTGGTGTGCCCATCACCATGATGATG
Organism: Prevotella sp. UBA2711; assembly: GCA_002354095.1. Classification (GTDB taxonomy): domain Bacteria; phylum Bacteroidota; class Bacteroidia; order Bacteroidales; family Bacteroidaceae; genus Prevotella. Next base: position 91,721 of record DEKX01000038.1, read on the forward strand.
AATATGGAACGTCGTAACGGTGAGATGAAACCCGTTATCCGTAAGGCACTCGTAGAGTTGGACGGTGCTCCTTTCAAAGAGTTTGCTGCTCATCGTGACCGTTGGGCAAAGGATACTTGCTATGTATATCCTGGTCCAATCCAGTACTGGGGACCATCAGAGGTTTGCGATCAGCCTACTAAGACTTTGGCTCTTGAGCAGGCATAATCAGTAGGTATGCCTACAAAACGTAAGCCACAACAAAAACGACGCATTTCGAGTCCTGTCCGCCGTAAGCGGCCAGGGCTCTTTGTGCGTTTCTTACAGCACGTGCCAGGATGGGCGTGGTGGATAGGCGGTGGCTGCATCGTTGCGTTGTATATCTTTTTCTTCTATTATATTTTTGTCGGACCGTTCGGTTTCCGTTGGCGTGCCTTATATGGTGATGCCAGTTATCCTGAAGGTTATGAAATTCACGGTATCGACATCAGTCACCATCAGGGACAGATTGACTGGGAGGAACTAAAGGATAACGGACAGATAGATAAGTATCCCGTCCGCTTCATCTACGTGAAGGCCACTGAAGGAGCCAGTATCATCGACGAGAATTTCCGTGATAATTTCCATCAGGCTCGTGAATATGGCTTTACCCGTGGTGCTTATCATTTCTATAGCGTGCATTCACCAGCTAAGGCGCAAGCAGAGTATTTCATCAAGAACGTGCAACTGGAGAATGGCGATCTGCCTCCAGTGCTGGACGTGGAGCATAAACCCAAGAACCAGACCGACGAGGAGTTTAAAGCAAGTGTGTTGCAGTGGCTTGAAATCGTAGAAAAGCATTATCATATCAAGCCTATTATTTACACTTACTACAAGTTTAAGCTCAAATACTTAAACGACTCAGTATTTGATAGTTATCCGTATTGGATAGCACACTATTATGTAGAGCAGGTGACTTATGAAGGACCTTGGAAATTCTGGCAGCATACCGATAACGGACGACTTGCCGGCATCAAGGGTACTGTTGACTTCAATATCTACAACGGTTCCTTCTACGACCTGCGTAAACTCACCATTGGTGCCCGTGAGCAGATAGGCGAGGAAGCCTATCAGGACGAATAAGAGGACTATTCTTTTTTCTTATCCTTCTTCTCCTTCTTCTTTTTCTTCTTTGACGAGAAGAGGTCGCGCCATCCGTTGAAGTCTTTCTTGATAATCAGACCGATGCCTTGGGTGTTCAGTGATGACTTGGTGAAGTAGCGGTCATTAGTCTGGTTATATACTTTTAAGGCGAGGTTGCCGTTAGGGAACAGCAGGTAGCGGATGTCAAAGTCACCGATGAAGGAGGGGTTGGCGGTCTTAGTGTTGTCGCGATAACCGAACTGTCCGTTGATGAGCAGTCGGTTGTTAAACAGGCGTCCGCTGATAAGACCTTCGTATTCCGCATTGTTCCAACCTTCGTCACCCGTTGAGATGTTGGCACCGAAACTCCAGTCGTTGCTCTTGATGACATTCTTCAGCAGACTGTTGATTTGTCCTGAGAGTGTACCGGACAACAGGCTCTGCATGGCCAAAGATGTTTGGTTCTGATTACTGTTGCTTTGGGCATTGTTGGCTCCCTGTGGATAGAAGCGTCCGATAGCTAGCAGATAGACAACCTGTTGGTTCATCTCGTCCTGTGAGTTAAAGAGCGAACGCACCATCTGTTTTTCGTCGGCATTGACATTCGGCATGTCGAGGTCGAATTCCACAACTGGTTTTGACGGCATACCGGTAATGTTCATCAGACAGTTGACACGTACAGAATTAGAGAAACTCTGACCGACGTTCAGGTCTGAGAGCGAAACACCATTTACCGTATGTACTGCCTGAAGGTTGAGGCTGGCATTGTAGGGATCGCCTCCGAATACAATATTGCCGCCTTCCTGAAATGTAAAATTCTTCTTGATAACATTCTGTATGGTGACATCGTATGTACCGTTGTTCACCCGATACGTTCCGAACATATTGAAACCGCCTTTATTGAACCACGTAGCCCTCAGCACACCATCGCCCCGCATGTTGATATAGTCGTTGGTGCGACTGTCCATCAACAGGCGCAAGGTGGCATTAGGCGTACAGTTCACGAGGAAGTTGATGCGTAAGTCAGAACGTTCCTCAATAGGGGATGCTGTCTGTTTCTTGTCGTCGGACGACGCAGAAGGGGCTTTGATACCCCAATGGATGAACTCCTGGTTCGAAACAGCATCAGGATCAGCTGCATTATAGACGAAGACCGAATTGGGTTCAGGGGTCACATCCATATCGATGACCACTTCATTATCACGACCATGAATGGCAACCTCGCCCGTTCCATAGACTGTGCCGTAGAAAGTGCCGTCGCCAAAGTCGGGGAAGTCGTATGCCAGCAGGTTCTGCGCATTGATATACAGGTCGTAAGTCAGGTTTGTCAGACAGTCATGGTGAATACCTCCTGTGACGATGCCCTGGCGGTCGTGAATGTCGTAGATAGGACAGCGCACGAATTCCACCTCGTTGGGTATGAGGCGTATGGTGTCGTTACGCAACTGGTAGGTACAACCGGTAGGTGTTACATGCGCCAGTCCGTTTACAACCAATCCGCCCGTCAGGTTGATTTGGTCCAATGGACCGAAGAGCCGTACAGAACCGTCAGCATGTCCTTCAACCTTGCTGAGGAAACTCTTGGTAAACGAGTGCATGAAATCAATATGGGTGCCATCCGCCTTGATACCCAAGTCTATGAAGTTTTTGTCAGGCGACACGTAGCCGTCGATATGCGTGATGGCATCTTCGCCGTCGTTGGCGACCGCTTGTATGTCAATCTGTTCCTTCTCCGTGTTCCAATTCACATGCGCGTCAAGCACGCCCATTCGTCCCTTCTCAAACTTGAAGTCGTTGACGATGAGGTCGGCATTGGCATGCAGCTGTTTCCCGAAAACGCCTTTGGCTTGAGCCTGTCCCGTAGCCAGACCGTTGAAACTGACGGCATCGAAATTCACAAGTTCCAGGATATAGGCTACATCCACATCTTTCAGGTTGACGACGATAGAATCCTGGTCGTTCTCCGACGCAATACCGTTCACCATTAAGTATTGGTTGCCGTGGTGAATATTCAAATCGTTGATTTCCAGTCGCTTGTCAGAATAGCTGATGGCGCATGGTTCCGCATTCCATATCGTATTATGGATATTCAAGTGTGAAGGAGCCACACCGATAAACGCCACTTGTCTGCCGTCAGGTGTTTGGAAGAAATTGGCAGTACTGTTCAGCATACCACTCATGCGCTCCTTGGCATGATTGTCCCATGCAAACGTTGATATCAGGTGGTTGTTATGTGCTTTGCCTTTCAAGCTGATGTCAAAGTGGTTGCCGTTTTCCATCAGTTTCGTGATGCTGGCATCTATAGACAGCGAGTCGTTCGGCGTACTGATGTTAACCTGTCCTGCGCGGTATCCGCTTTCTTTGTAATAGAATTCAGGCAGTCGGCATTCCAGATTGATGTCGCGCACATGGTCGTTCACAAATCCTTCCATCGTGATAGGTTGCTTGATGGTTAGCGGAATGTTCAGGATTTGTTGCAGCCAATCGCTCTTCCGAACCGTCGCATGGATGGTGAAATTATTGTTCGTATTCGGATTCACTTTCGGCAGCCCGGGTAGGGTAGGCATCCGACTTGCCAGGAAGTTGGTGATGCTTTGTGTGAGTGTCTGGTAATCGAAGTCTCCGCGTATCTCAGCATCCATGAAATCACTCGTCAGCTGCAAGAAGTGTGTCTGTTCTTTGAATCCGGTATGCAGTTGTAAATCAGTCAGTTCGTAGTCTTTATCTGAACCTTTCATTGAAAAGTTGGAAACATGCATGAATCCCTCGGCGTCATTCAGTTTAGCCCCCTTGAGCGTCGTCTCTATGACGGCTGAGAAACGGGCATTGCCCCATTGGTCCGTCAGGTGCGTATTCTGTGGTGAGAACTCGCTGATGGTTGATTTCAGATCAATGCTCTGTTGTCCTTTACCCAGCATGGCAACGCCTTCTGCGGCGAGGTTGATGTTGGGGTCATCCACTGACAGTTTTCCTTCTATCTGGTTGCCGGCAAAACTACCATTCAGTTTGATGTTCTGATAGAGGTAATTATTGTATTCAAATTTATTGACCACCCCGTCGGCATGCACATGAGTATGGTTTCGGGCTAACGAGCCCCTTAGTTTGATATCCGTTGCCAGCATACCGAAATGCTCGTCGTTCAATAGCTGATGCAGATTGATGCCTTGCGTGGTGATGTCGCCAGTAAACTCCTGTTGTGGGTTCAAGGCGAAGTGAACGGTAGCGTTACCCGCTCCCGAGCGTATCTGTTGGTTGGCATTAACCTGTTCAATACCTTGACCGCTGACGTCACCCGTCAAGTGGATATCTCCTATTCTGTTGATTACCTCAGGAACCTCCACCTTCCGTCCTCGCAGATTCTCCGAGATGAAGTTCAGCGTCTTAGCCGACAGCGACAAGTCCTGCATGTTGGCATACCATGTAGGTTTCCTGTTAAGCTGATGGATATAGCCGTCGCACCGGATAGACACGTCGCCCGTTGACGAACTTATATTGATATTAGGAATATCCAGATTGTAGCCCTTGCCCTTAAAGATGGAAGCAACCGTCAGTGTACTGTTGAAAGTCTTCAGCGAGGGCAACAGACACGACAGGTCCGACAGGCGGACGTGCGATTCTGGTATTTCTCCTTGGTATTCCAGCGACTCCACCAGGAACTTGTCGCCTTCAAAGCGATAGTTAGCCGTTACTTCTTTGAGTTGGAAGTCAGTGCCAGGCATTTGTATCTGCAGCTGGTGCAGTATGCTGTGCGAACGTCCGCCCTCATAGCGCAGGGCGAATTTGTTGACTTTCAGTCCCGATTTCTCCTCGAAAGCCAGTTTCTTCACATTGATGTTCATGGTGTCCGTCGTCAGCGTTTTCAGGATGATATGGGCGCTGATGTCTTTCACATGCAGATGCGCGGGATTCAGTTCGCTAGGTGTTTCCGGTTCCCATAGCTTATCGAAGGTCACGCTCGAACGTCGCATGATGAGCGAGTTGATATGCAGGTCGAGTGGGGTCTGGCTGGTGGTGTCCTTCGAAGCCAGCGAGTCAATCACAAACTGAAAGTTGGGCGCTGTCTCAGGACTTGTCTGGTATAGTTTGGCATGAGCTCCGAAAATCTGTGCCGACGAAATGGATATCTTCCCATTCATCAGTTCCCACAGGCTGATGCGCACGCCCAGACGCCCGATGCTGAGCATCTCCTTTCCCTGTTGGTCCTCTATCATCACCTTGTCTATCACCACGCGGTTGAGGAATCCCAGGTCCACGCGTTCCACCTTTACCTTCGTCCCCAGCTCGTCCGCCAGCAGTTTGGCAGTCTTGTTGCCAATATACTCTTGTACGGCAGGTATATGGAAGGAAATCATCAGCAGCAGATAGAGCCCGATGAATCCCCAGATGGCGATACTCAATATTCGTTTCAGAACCTTCACTTAGTAGTCTTTTTCTATAGGCAATCTGTCAGACGGAGATTGCAAAATATTTCGTTTTATTCCAATTTTGCCACAAAATTACGATAAAAAGTTGTGACTTAGAGATATTTAGCAGGAAAATTGCGCATTTTATACCTATTTTTTATTAATTTTGCAACGTTTCTTTGTGATAAATCCTAAACATTGATATAATTATATGGCAAATGTAATTAAACTGCGGAAAGGCTTGGACATCAACTTGCAAGGCAGGGCTGAGGCTAAGCGCATCCAGTTGAAATCTAACGGGCAGTATGCGCTGGTTCCCGATGATTTCGAGGGCGTGACACCGAAAGTCGTTGTAAAGGCAGGCGATAAGGTCAAAGCCGGGGATGCTTTGTTTATTAACAAGCAATATCCCGAAGTGAAGTTTGCCTCACCCGTTAGCGGAACCGTTCGCGAAGTGGTGCGTGGTGAACGTAGGAAAGTGCTCTGCGTCAGGGTTGATGCTGATGCTCAGCAAGAATTTGTGGATTTTGGTAAGAAGGACGTGAATCAGATGGATAGCAAGGCTGTCATCGATGCACTCCTGGAGGCTGGTATCTTCGGATACATCAACCAGCTGCCTTATGCCGTTTCCACCAATCCGTCTCAGATGCCTAAGGCTATTTTCGTCTCTGCTTTGAGAGACAAGCCCTTGGCTGCCGATTTTGAGTTTGAGGTGAAAGGACAGGAAGGCGACTTCCAGACGGGTCTGACGGCCCTGTCTAAGATTGCCAAGACCTATCTGGGCTGTGGTGTTCACTCCAGCTTTGAGAATTGCCAGAATGTAGAGGTGACAGTCTTCGACGGTCCTTGTCCTGCTGGCAACGTAGGTGTGCAGGTCAATCATCTTGATCCTGTCAATAAGGGCGAGGTGGTATGGACCATCGGCGATCCTACCGTCGTGCTCTTCATCGGACGTCTGTTCAATTCAGGTAAGGTGAACCTGACCCGTACCGTGGCTCTCTGCGGTAGCGAGGTGAAGGCTCCTGCTTACGTGGATATGCTGGTGGGCGAGGAGCTTTCTACGCTGCTCTCCAACAGTTATGATGCCGACCGTCACGTGCGTATTATTAATGGTAATGTGCTCACGGGCCGTCCCACCACAAAGGATGGCTTCCTGGGAGCTCATGCTTCTGAGATTACCGTGATACCCGAAGGCGACGATGCCGACGAGCTGTTGGGCTGGATTCTGCCCCGTCTGAAGCAGTTCTCCGTCAACCGTTCTTATTTCTCTTGGCTCTGCGGCAAGAAGCAGTATGCCCTCGATGCACGTATCAAGGGTGGCGAGCGCCACATGATTATGAGTGGCGAGTACGACCGCGTGCTGCCTATGGATATCTATGGCGAATACCTCATCAAGGCCATTATCGCCGGCGATATCGACCGTCAGGAGGCACTGGGTATCTATGAGGTAAGTCCTGAAGACTTCGCACTGGCTGAGTTCGTTGACTCTTCAAAACTGGAGTTGCAGCGCATCGTCCGTACCGGTTTGAACATTTTACGTAAAGAAAACGCATAAGACTATGAGCGCAATAAGAAAAATATTTGATAGAATGCGGCCCAGCTTCGAAGAAGGCGGTAAGCTACATGCTTTCCGTAGCGTCTTCGACGGTTTTGAGACTTTCGCGCTGGTGCCTAACGATACTGCCAAGGCAGGTGTCAACATCCACGACGCCATCGACTCTAAGCGTATTATGTCGATGGTCGTGATTGCCTTGATGCCCGCCATGCTGTTTGGTATGTATAACATCGGTTACCAGAACTATGCTGCAGCAGGCACGCTTGCTCAGGCTTCGTTCTGGGAAATCTTCTGTTTCGGTTTCCTGGCTGTCCTGCCTAAGATTCTGGTCAGCTACATTGTCGGTCTGGGCATCGAGTTTGCCTGGGCACAGTGGAAGGGCGAGGAGATTCAGGAGGGTTACCTCGTTTCGGGTATCATCATTCCCCTGATTATTCCTATCGGCTGTCCGCTGTGGATGCTGGCTCTGGCATGTGCCTTCTCCGTCATCTTCTGCAAGGAGATTTTCGGTGGCACGGGTATGAACATCTTCAACCCCGCCATTGCAGCCCGTATGTTCCTCTTCTTCGCCTATCCTTCAGTGATGACGGGCGATAAGGTCTGGGTGGCTCAGGAGAGTATTTTCGGACTTGGCAACACCTTGCCCGACACCTTTACGGCTGCTACGCCTCTCGGACAGATTGCCCAGGGTGTTGACCCTAACACTTGCGTATGCGACTACATCTTCGGTTTCATTCCCGGTTCTATCGGTGAGACCTCCGTTATCGCCATCGCCATCGGTGCCTGCATCCTGCTCGTCACGGGCATTGCCTCTTGGCGCACCATGTGTTCGGTATTCGTGGGTGGAGCCGTTATGGCTTGCCTCTTCGAGCAGACCGGACAGTCCATCACCTGGTGGCATCACTTCGTGCTCGGCGGTTTCGCCTTCGGTGCCGTGTTCATGGCTACCGACCCCGTTACCTCTTGCCGCACCACTACCGGACAGTATTTCTATGGTTTCATCATCGGAGCCATGGCCATCATCATCCGTGTCATGAATGCCGGCTATCCTGAGGGTATGATGCTTGCCATCTTCTTCGGCAATATGATAGCTCCTACCATCGACCACTTCGTGGTGGAGCGCAACATTTCTAAACGCCAGAAAAGATTGAAGAATTGAAAAATTTAAAAATTGAAGATATGGCTAAGTTAAATACGAATTCTAACGCGTACATTATTATATATAGTGCCGTACTTGTAGTGATTGTTGCTTTCCTGCTTGCCTTCGTCTATCAGGCGCTGAAACCCATGCAGGATGCTAACGTAGCCCTCGACATCAAGAAACAGATTCTCTATTCGCTCAACATCCGTGGTTTGGATGGTGCTGAGGCAGAGGCTAAGTATTCCGACGTCGTCAAGAGCGAAGAGACCGTAGGCGACAAGACCTATTACGTCTGCGACATCAAGGGCGAGAAGAAATATGTGTTCCCTCTGAAGGGAATGGGACTCTGGGGTGGCATTTCTGCCTTCGTTGCCGTCAACGACGACCTGAACACCATCTATGGTGCCTACTTCAACCACGAGAGCGAGACAGCCGGTCTTGGTGCCGAAATCAAGGACTCGCAGGCTTGGCAGGAGAAGTTCCAGGGCAAGAAGATATTCTCTGCCGACGGTCAGGTGGCTATCAATATCGTGAAGAAGGTTGAGAAGCCCGAAAGTGAAGTCGATGTAGTCACTGGTGCTACGCTGACCTCCAACGGTGTTGCCGCTATGCTTCGTGATGGTTTGAAACAATATGTTGAACAGTTAAAGAAGTAAGACTATGGCACTATTCTCAAAACAAAATAAGGAGGTTTTCACAAACCCGTTGAATATCGACCATCCTATACTCGGACAGGTTCTTGGTATCTGTTCGGCACTTGCCGTTACGTCGCAGCTCAAGCCTGCCATCGTGATGGGACTTGCCGTGACGGTGATTACCGCTTTCTCTAACGTAATCATCTCTATCATCCGCAACACCATTCCCAACCGCATCCGCATCGTGGTGCAACTGGTCGTTGTGGCTGCTCTCGTAACCATTGTATCGCAGATCCTGAAGGCTTTCGCCTACGACGTCAGCGTTCAGCTCTCGGTCTATGTGGGTCTGATTATTACCAACTGTATCCTGATGGGTCGTTTGGAGGCATTTGCCATGATGAACAAGCCCTGGCCTTCGTTCCTCGACGGTGTGGGCAACGGTCTTGGCTACGCCATGATTCTGGTCATCGTAGGTGCCGTTCGCGAACTGCTCGGACGCGGCACGCTCCTGGGCTTCCAGATTATTCCTGATGCCTGCTACGACTTCGGTTATGTCAACAACGGTATGATGACGATGCCAGCCATGGCGCTCATCCTCGTAGGTTGCGTCATTTGGATTCATCGTGCATATTTTTATAAGGAGAAGTAAGTTATGGAACACGCAATATCATTACTGTTTAGGTCGATTTTTGTCGATAATATGATTTTCGCCTTCTTCCTCGGCATGTGTTCCTACCTTGCCGTGTCGAAGACTGTGAAGACTTCCTTGGGGCTCGGTCTGGCTGTGACCTTCGTGCTCACCGTCACCGTTCCCGTCAATTATCTGTTGCAGACCCAGGTGCTCGGTCCCGACTGTCTGGCTGAGGGCATCGATTTGAGCTATCTCTCGTTCATCCTCTTCATCGCCGTCATTGCCGGTATGGTGCAGTTGGTTGAAATGACCGTCGAGCGCTACAGCCCCTCGCTCTATGCAGCGCTGGGTATCTTCCTGCCTCTCATTGCCGTTAACTGTGCCATCATGGGTGCCTCGCTCTTCATGCAGCAGCGCATTCTGATGGACCCCTCTAACTCGCAGGCCATCACCTCCGTATGGGATGCCGTCGTCTATGGCTTCGGTTCAGGCATCGGCTGGACCCTGGCTATCGTAGCCCTGGGTGCCATTCGCGAGAAGATGCAGTATTCTGATGTGCCCAAACCCCTGCAGGGACTGGGTATAGTGTTTATCACCGTAGGACTGATGGCTATGGCCATGATGTGTTTCAGCGGCTTAAATATCTGATGAGTTATGGGACAGTTTATAGCAATTAGTATAGGAGTTTTCCTTTCATTAATCATCCTCGTGGTGATTGTGCTGCTCGTGGCTAAGAAATATCTCTCGCCCAGCGGCAATGTGAATATTGAGATTAATGGCGACCGCACCATCTCCGTGGCTCAGGGCAATTCCCTCATGTCAACGCTCAACGAGAACGGTGTCTTCCTGCCCTCTGCCTGCGGCGGTAAGGCGTCTTGCGGACAGTGTAAGGTGCAGGTGCTCGAGGGTGGGGGCGAGATACTCGATTCCGAGAAGCCTCACTTCACCCGTAAGGAAATCAAGGCTGGCTGGCGTCTGGGATGCCAGTGCAAGGTGAAGGGCGACCTGAAGATTCATGTCGATGAGAGCATCCTCGGCGTCAAGGAGTACGAGTGTACCGTCATCTCCAACAAGAACGTGGCTACCTTCATCAAGGAGTTCAAAGTGCAGCTGCCTGCCGGCGCTCACATGGACTTCCTCCCCGGTTCCTACGCTCAGATTAAGATTCCGGCATTCGACTGCATCGACTATAACGACTACGATCGCGACCTCATCACGCCTGAGTACGTGCCCGCATGGGAGAAGTTCAAGATGTTCGACCTCAAGTGTAAGAACCCCGAGCCCACCATCCGTGCCTACTCCATGGCTAACTATCCTGCCGAGGGCGATGTCTTCATGCTCACCGTGCGTATCGCTACGCCACCGTTTAAGCCCGACCGCAGCGGCTTCATGGATGTCAATCCGGGTATTGCCTCGTCATACATCTTCTCGCTCAAACCGGGCGACAAGGTCATCATGTCGGGTCCTTACGGCGACTTCCATCCACACTTCGACACCAAGAAGGAAATGATATGGGTCGGTGGCGGTGCCGGTATGGCTCCACTGCGTGCTCAGATCATGCACATGACGAAGACCCTCCACACCACCGATCGCGAGATGCACTATTTCTACGGTGCCCGTGCCCTCAACGAGGTGTTCTATCTCGACGACTTCCTGGGCTTGGAGAAGGAGTATCCCAACTTCCACTTCCATCTGGCTCTCGACCGTCCCGACCCGGCAGCCGATGCAGCCGGTGTGAAGTACACCCCGGGCTTCGTCCATCAGGTCATGCTCGAAACCTACCTGAAGGACCACGAGGCTCCCGAGGACATCGAGTACTATATGTGCGGTCCCGGTCCTATGTCGAAGGCAGTAGTCTCCATGCTCGACTCGCTCGGCGTAGAGCCCGAGAGCATCATGTACGATAACTTCGGCGGCTAATCCGTCACAGTACATACAAACAGTATTGAGGACCCTCACCATTTCCGTGAGAGTCCTCTTTTCTTTGAATTATATCTCGGAAAACCAAAGAAAATTTTTATTTCCTTTGGTTTTTTGCTCGATTTACACTACCTTTGCAAAAAATAGGTTGATAATTATAAATTAAATCTACTAAAATATGAAGAAAAATCTACTTACACTTGTGGTTGCCTGGTTGGTGTCGTGCGCTGCGTTTGCTACGGGTATTGACCGTCAGCAGGCTGCTCAGCTGGCCCGCGACTTTATGGCGAAGAACTTTAGTGAGAAGAGTGCTGCACGAAGGGCAGCGCAGACAATTCCCCTCGATGAGGTGAAAACGGGTCAGTCGTTGGTCTATGCCTTCAACGTTGAGGGCGGAGGCTATGTGGTGGTAGCCGGTGACGACTGTGCCCCAGCCATTCTTGGCTTTAGCGAGACATCGACAATCGACCCTCAGGATATTCCCGACGGTATGAAGTATCTCTTTGCGCAGTATCAGGAGGAGATGCAGTTCATGATTCAGAACGGGATGTATCGTGCCGGCGAGATAGCCAATCTGGGTGAGGAGATTAAGCCGCTGATAAAAACGATGTGGGGACAGGGTCCTCCTTATAATTATATGTGCCCGAGATACAGGGTTGATGACTACAATTCCAGGCAATCGAGTCTGGTAGGATGTGTAGCTGTGGCAATGGCTCAGATTATGTATTACCATAAATATCCTGCTGAGATTAAAGATATTCCTGGGAAATATGTAAATAGGAGAATGAAAAAGTATGTAGCTAAGCCTACGTTTTCTGATATGAAGTTGGAGTGGGATAAGATGTTGCCTACCTATGGTACACGTCGGGATGTAGGGGGCACGCAGGATCAGCAGGACGCTGTGGCAAAACTGATGCGACTGGTGGGACAGTCGATTACGATGTCATATTCGCCCAGTTTTTCAGGCGCTTTTGACTGTTCTTCTTTTTCGAGCTATGTCAATTTCTTCAACTACGACGCTACCACTATTAAGCATATCCAGCGTTCCGACTATTCGTACGACGAATGGATAAAGACTATCTATAAAGAGTTAAAAGAGGGACGTCCCGTGCATTATGCCGGAAGATCCAGCAGTGTTGGTCATACCTTTGTAGTGGATGGATATTCGAGGGAAGACTTTTTCTACATCAACTGGGGATGGTACGGCAATGAGAATGGTGAATTCCGTTTGCAACTGTGTAATTCCAGTAAGAAATACGAGGGCGGTGGTACCGGCTCTCAGGGATATGCTATTGACCAACATGCAATCATTGGCATTAAACCGCCGACATCGGCAACTGAACAGTATGTTGACCCAGTTCCTGGGGGATTCTTCAAGTGGGTTAACAGTGAAAGCCGCGAGCGAAAATCTATAGACGAGGATTTTGACTTGACAGCTTCCATTAACCAATGGTTCTATAACCATGTACACGTTACCAAACCTTTCGGTCATGGTGTCGTTTTAAGAAATGAGGCAGGAGAGACGGTAAAGGAACTGTTGCCGCTGAATGATAAGACCAAGAGTTTTACCTTAGAGCCCGGTCGCCAGAAATGGTTTAACAGCCTGCCCATAAAACTGGGTGCCGGACTTGGAGACGGCACTTACACCATGGAGTTCATGTATAACATAGACGGTGGCGAGTGGCATTCTTACAAGCCTGTCACTAAGGTGATGTTTAAAATCAAAGGCAATACGCTAACCTTCGACAGTTGCCCTGACTGGTTGGAGGCAAGTATGATAGTGGATAAGGTGGAGGGTGACGCTCAGGACAGTTACATCATTCATGTTAATCTGAAGAATAAGAGTAGCGACAAGACTTTCCAACGCTCTCTGAAATTGTCACTCGATAACGTTGCCAGATCAGTTCAGGATTTAGGTGTTGCCGTATTGTTGCCACCAGGCGAGGAAAAGACATACAGTTTCCTTTATAGGCCCAATGATTATACGCCTAAAACGCTTTATTTGGTACCAACTGAGGACGGTTCACCGCTATGTAAGGCCAAAGTGGAAGTGCCGGATCCTTCGGGCAATTATAAGCTCGACGGAACATTCAATCTGACCAACGACCTCAAACAACTGACCGATAAGTCATATGTTCTGAAGACTGATGACACTTATGAGGTGGTGTATAAATATCAGAACACCGGTAATGGCCATTTCAGCGGTTATTTAGCATTGGTTGATTCCATCAGAGACATCGATGATGAGGAATTCGAGAGGAACGTAATCAAGGGTGAAATGTTAAGACTGCAGCCTGGTGACAAGGGAGAATTGCGACTGACCATCAGCAACGACGATGAGCCGAACATCGTGCATAAGATTGATTTCATTACCTATGACAATCTCGACAGACCCAATTCGCTTGATGAAACGAAGGAATTCACCATCCGTAACGTTTTCGACCTGTCGTTCGACAACTTCAAGGTAACGCCTACAGAAGAAACTGATGACGATTTTGCCGATTACAAGATTAGCGGCGACAAGGCCACGGTGAGCGGAAAGATTAGCAATCCCGAGGATGAGGATTGCAGCGGCTTGGTGATGATTAATCGCTACACAATGGACTTCAGTGAAGAGGCGGAGCAGGACAAGGATGGTAACTACTACATTGAATGCGACAAGATTTATCTCACGGAAGCGAGCATTCCTGCCAAGGGTAGTGTGAACTACTCGCAGGAGTTCGACATGCAGGGACTGGTGAAGAATAAGGACTATAGCGTGTTGGTAGAATTTGAAATCGCGTTCATCCGCGACGATACGGGCGAAACACAGTATCTGTACAGTTCTGACCCCTATCTACTGAACGACGGCACACCGACAGGTATCAACGTCGTCAAGATGAATGGCCAGCAGGCTGACGGCATCTATGACCTGCAAGGTCGCCGCATCAGTGGCAAGAAGGGCAAGGGCATTTATATTATTAATGGTAAGAAAGTGATATTAAAATAACTAAAGTATGAAGAAGGAAATGAAAAGAACAGCACGGTTATGGATGCTGTTTGCCGTCATCACATTGCTGGTGGTAGGGTGTACCGACGATAATATCAATCCGACGACACCGGAGAAGCCCGACGAACCCGAAGAGGTGGTTAAGACTGCCAGCGAAGTGCTGAAGGAGATTGAGGGAGTGTCGGATATCAAGGAAGAAAAGGATGAGGATGGTAATAGTGTTACCTCGTTCTATTTTAAACAGCCCATCGACCATAAGAATCCTGCTGCAGGTACTTTTGTGCAGTACTGCGTGTTACACTATAAGGGGTCTAAGCACACCACCGTAATGCACACACATGGCTATTCCATCTCCACATCGAAAAATGCAAAGGTTCGACAACTGGAGTTGGCAAAGATTCTTGACGCCAACTATCTGGCGGTAGAGCATCGTTATTACTATCGCTCAATTATCGGCTTGACTGAAGAGGATACGATTAAGGGTATTCCCTCTACTAAAGTGCAAAACGAATACTGGAAGTATAACACTGCCGAGCAATCGACTGCCGACCTGCATAACATTGTGACAGCCCTGAAGAAGTCAGGTTATTTCGATGGCAAGTGGGTAAGCTCGGGTGTGAGCAAGAATGGTATTCTGACTGCCCTCTATGCTTATTTCTATCCGAACGATATGGATGTCTATGTGCCTTTCTGTGCTCCCTTCTGTGACGGGGCAGAGACGACAGGCATCGGAAAGTGGCTGACCAACGAGAGTGGTGGCAAAGGCACGGACCTTCAGAAAGCTGTCTGGGATGTACTGAATAGAATGACAACCGATGATAAGTTGCGTGACGAATTGGCAAATCTTTATAAAGAAGAACATGGCGGTGATGCAAAGATCCAGAAGTATTCCACCGCGACAGCCATGTTAGCTTTGACCTATTCATATATGGCGAATATGTTCTATAAGTTCTGCTACCGCCCAACTGACGAGTGGGATGGTGTGATACCGAATGAAAACAGCAGTGCAGCACTCTATTACGGTTTTATTACGTTGGGCAAAACCAAATATTGGGAAAGATTGAAAAAGCTCCGTCAACTGTGGGATGATGAGGAACTAAAGGGCGATGATGACTACGAGGATGAAATCGATGACGACTATGAGGACGAAGAGGACAGGGATTTTGACGAAGATGATGACCCCATATCCAGTCGCAGGGCAGCTTCTTCCTGGACGTTGAAGTTCCATAGTTTCTTGAACACTATTTATTTTGTACATGCTGCCTCAGAGTTAGGCTATTTCCTCTATGACTGGACAATACTGCCTGAGAATCATCTGCTGTCTGACTCCAATATCAAATGGCTTAAAAATAAGCAGACCATCACGAGATATAACAAATGGTATGACGTGAAGTATGACGATGGTATGATGAAGAGTTTCCTCGACTTTGTCAAGAACAACCGCACTAAGGATAAGTGTAAGATGCTGTTTGTCTATGGCGGCAACGATCCGTGGACGGGAGCTGCCATCCCTGATCCTGATAAAGACGACCCATGCGTGAAGAAATATGTAGTGCCAAACGGCACGCATAATGCTTTCCTCACCAATCCCGAATACTACAGGCCAGAGGATAAGGACTACATCGTCAATACGGTGAAGGAGTGGCTAAAGGATTGAAGCGTTGACAAGCGAAAAAGAAATGGTAGGATGGAGATTATTCCATTTTTCGGGTGCCGTTGCATTGTGGATAGGCACTGCAGCTCCAGAATTCCTTTCCTGAGTTGATGCCCTTTTTTGCCATGCGTCTAATCATGGGCTTGCCGCAAATGGGGCATAGGGGTGAAGCGGTTTCTACGCTTTGCTTTGTGCGATATGCCAGTCGTTCGCTGGTCAGCCCTTCGGTGAATCCTCCTTCCTCCTTGAACACTTCCAACTGGCGTTCAATCTGGCGTCCGATCATGACGACGAGACGATTGCAGAGCACGAGCAGGCAGTTGGCTACGACGGTAGAATCGTCGCTTTTAAGCCATTGGTCGAACCGGTGCTTCTGTGCCAGGATGTGTATACTGCTTTGGTGTTGCACGTCATCAGTATAGTTAGGGCGGTCGAGGCTGATATTGCTGACGGTTTGGTATTCTGCTGAATGAATCGACCAGGGGATGCTCTCCTGTCGCAAGAGCCAGTTAAGGTAGTCGTTGCCCAGTTCTGCCAGTGTAGCCCTTGCTACGTCAGTCAGTTTCATTTCAGTTTCTTTTGATGTTGAGTGTCGTGAGTTGCCTTCAGCGATGTTAGCTGGTGCTGAACGCGCAGCTTGTGTCATTTGGTCATATTGTCGTCCGCCTGGGTCGTTGTTGTGATTCAGGAAGCGAGCGCAGAAATCCTGTGTTGCCAGTTGTATCACGTTGGCCAGTATCCATGTGTCCAGCCAGAAGTAACCAAAACGAGATATTTTCATGATTTTTTTCTTTTTTTTTCGTTATTACGTTATTACGTTATTACGTTATGACGGCATTTGCCAAGCAAAGTTACTAATAATAATTGAAAAGAATGAAAAATGTGAAGATTTTTGTGTGATTATTAGTATATTATTCAGGATAGAGGAAGTGAAGTAAAAGGGGCAAGGAGTCTCAGTCTCAAATCTCAATTCAAAAAAAGGATGCTCTCCATATCGGAAAATGTCTCTTTCTTTGTTTGTAACTTATTGATTATTAAATATATATATAATATATATAATATAAATAAGGAAAGATGGGGTACCCTGAAAAACAACTGAGACTCTGAGACTGAGACTGCAAGCCACATCGAGTGACATTAAAAGTTTAACTTAATTCATTAGAAAGCAATGACTTACAACATTTTCAGTAGCACCGCTCCGGCGATGCCCAAGCCTGCAAAAGGCACAGAAATCGTGAAATTACTTCTTTCACAGGTCTCACGTGATATGCGCGAACCGCTTCTTCCGATGACCATTCCTGCTCTGGCAGCCCATGTGTCGGATGTGGAGTTTATGTATTCGGACAACAAATATCATGAGCTTTGCGGCCAGATGGGGCACCTGATAGGTCCTTCCGGCATCGGTAAAGACCAGTTGCAAGGACTTCAGCGAGTATTATCTCTCTGTCCGATAACCCCCGCTTATTCAGCAATAACCCCCGCTTATTCAGCAATAACCCTGCCTTATCCGCCAATATTAATGGAAAGCCCTGCTGCACAATGGAATGGCAGCAGGGTTTTCTTCTTGGTGGTAAGTTGTATTGTGTTCGTTGTGTGCTTACTTGTTGGCGTTGATGCGGCTCTTCACCTTATCGACATAAGCATCGATGGTGGCTACGGCAACGATGTTCACCACGTCGCGCACGGAGGCTCCGAAGTCGATGAAGTGGATAGGCTTGTTGAGACCCATCTGAATCGGGCCGATGATTTCAACATCGGCATCGAGCATCTGCAACATTTTATAAGAGGAACGCGCGGACGTGAGGTTGGGGAATACCAGCGTGTTGACGTCCTTGCCCTTCAGTCGGGTGAAGGAGTACTGCTCGTCGCGCAGTTCACGGTCGAGGGCAAAGCCCAGCTGCATTTCGCCGTCGATGGCGAGTTCCGGATACTGTGCCTGCATGATTTCGTTGGCACGGCGCACCTTCTGGGCTCCGTCGCTGGTGGAGCTGCCGAAGTTGGAGTGCGATATCATGGAGATGACGGGCTTCTCGTTGAAGAAGCGTACGCTCGTGGCAGCCAATTTGGCAATATCCACCAGCGTGTCGGTATCGGGATTCTCGTTGACCAGTGTGTCGGCGATATAGAGGGTTCCCTTCTGCGAATTGATGATGTGCATGGCTCCGAAGTGCTTGTATTCAGGACGGATGCCAATCACTTCCTTGACTACCTTGACGGTATTCGAATACTTGGTGTAGAGACCCGTGATGAAGGCGTCGGCGTCGCCCGTCTCGACCATCATCATACCGAAGTAATTGCGCTCGAACATCTTGTCGTTGGCCTCCTGGAAGGTGTAGCCCTCGCGCTGACGCTTGTTGGTCAGTATCTGGGCGTAACGCTCACGGCGCTCGCGCTCGTCGGGATGGCGCAGATTGACAATCTCGATGCCCTCGATGTTCAGGTCGAGCTGTTTCGCCATTTTGTTGATCACCTCGTCGTTGCCCAGCAGGATGGGGTGGCAGATGCCTTCAGCCTTTGCCTGTGCGGCAGCCTTCAGCATGGTGGGGTGCACCGCCTCGGCAAAGACCACGCGCTGCGGATGGGCAGCAGCCGTAGCATAGAGCTTCTGCGTGAGCTTCGTCTCCTGTCCCAGCAGTACGCTGAGCGAATTCTTATACTCGTCCCAGTTCTCAATCTTCTTGCGAGCGACACCGCTGTCGATGGCAGCCTTAGCCACGGCGGCGCTCACCTCGGTGATGAGACGTGGGTCAACAGGTTTCGGGATGAAGTATTGGCGACCGAAGCTCAGGTTGTTCACCTTATATACATCGTTCACCACATCGGGCACGGGCTGCTTTGCCAAATCGGCAATGGCGTGGACGGCAGCCAGCTTCATCTCCTCGTTGATGGCTGTGGCGTGGACGTCAAGCGCACCGCGGAAGATGTAGGGGAATCCGATGACGTTGTTAATCTGGTTGGGATAGTCGGTACGGCCGGTTGACATCAGCGTGTCAGGGCGTGCCTCCATGGCGTCCTCGTAGCTGATTTCGGGCACGGGGTTAGCCAGTGCGAAGATGACGGGGTCCTTCGCCATGGTCTTCACCATCTCCTTGCTGAGCACGTTGCCCTTCGAGAGACCTACGAAGACGTCAGCCCCGTTGACAGCCTCTGCCAGCGTGTGGATGTCGGTACGGCTGGTAGCGAAGAAGCGCTTCTGCTCGTTCAGATCCTGACGGTCCTGACTGATGACGCCCTTGGAGTCGAGCATCACGATGTTCTCCTTCTGTGCACCGATGGCCATATAGAGCTTGGTGCACGAAATGGCAGCGGCACCGGCACCGTTGACCACGATTTTCACCTTGGCAATGTCCTTGCCGTTCACCTCCAGGGCATTCTTCAGACCGGCAGCCGAGATGATGGCTGTGCCGTGCTGGTCGTCGTGCATGACGGGGATGTCGAGCGTGCGCTTCAGACGGTCTTCGATGTAGAAGCACTCAGGAGCCTTGATGTCCTCGAGGTTGATACCGCCGAAGGTAGGAGCAATCTTCTCCACGGCTTCGCAGAACTTCTCAGGGTCTTTCTCGTTGACCTCGATGTCGAACACGTCGATACCGCCGTAAATCTTGAAGAGCAAGCCCTTACCCTCCATCACCGGTTTGCCGCTCATGGCACCGATGTCGCCCAGACCGAGCACTGCCGTGCCGTTGGAGATAACAGCCACGAGATTGCCCTTGTCCGTATATTTATAGGCGTCGTCAGGGTTCTGCTGGATTTCCAGACAGGGGTAGGCGACACCAGGTGAATACGCTAAAGAAAGGTCTGTTTGTGTACGATAAGCCTTGGTCGGCTTTACTTCGATTTTACCAGGACGGCCCGCCTCGTGATACTCCAGAGCGGCCTCTTTTGAAATTTTAACCATACGAGTGTTGTGTATTATTGTTGTACTTACTTTTCCATTTTCGCGCAAAATTACAAAAAAGTCGGGAAAACTGCCATGTTTTTTTGATATTTTTAGTAACTTTGCCAACAAATTGATAGTTATGCAGGAAATATGGCATAAAAGTAGGAGATGGGTGTTATCGGTTCTGCTGCTGATGACGGCTTCGATGGCTGTAGCCGGTGAGTCGGGACGGCTGTTCCGCCAATACGACTCGACGGACGGGCTCGCCGATAACGGTGCGCAGGTCATTGTCTGCACGAAGACGGGGCGTATGGTCATCAGTTCGATAGGCCATATCAACTTCTACAACGGTTCGTCGTTCAACCATATCGACCCGCTGGCAAGGGACGCCATGGAACTGCCCAAATACCTGGGGCACTATCATTTGTATTTCGACAAGCAGCACCATCTGTGGGTGAAGGATAAATACCAGGTGACGTGTGTCAACCTGATGACCGAGCAGTTTATTCACGACGTGAAGGGCGAGCTGGCGAAAATGGGATTCAAGGGCAAAGCCGAGGACCTGTTTGTGGATCACGACGGTTGCGTGCTGATACTCACGGGCAACAAGCTGTATAACTGCAAGACCAAACAGTCGTTACCCGTGCGCAACGGCAAGAACCTGCTGGACGTGGCGTCGGTGGACGGCAAAATGATGCTGCTCTTCTATGACGACACCAGCGTGGAAGCCTACGACCACGATAAAGGAATCGTAGTCTATATCAAGACCGCCCTCGAAGAACGGATGGCGAAGCGCTACAACCGGTCGTCGGTGCTCTGCGAGAGTCCGATGGGCTTCTACCGCATACTGAACGGCGAGACGGAATCCATGCTGATGCACATCGACGCCATGTCGGGGCAGACGAACGTCATCATGCAGCAGCCCTACCACCTGAATAATATGACGATGCGCGACAGCATTCTGTATATAGCCGCCGAGAAAGGCTACTGGACGTTTAACGTCAAGACGGGCGAGCAGCAGCACTACCCGACGCTGACACGCAACGACTATCAGACTATAGAAACCGACATCAACGATATAGCCTTCGATCTGCAAGGCGGTATGTGGGTAGGCACCGAGAAGCGTGGATTGCTGTATGCGAAACCCTATGAGTCGCCCTTCATCATCTATCCGTGGAGCCACCCCAAAGCCAGGCAGTACGGCGATATGCTCAGTAAATATGCACAGGCGCATAAGGACACGTTGCCGCGGCGCACCAATTGCAGCTTCCGCGACAGTCGAGGCTGGCGGTGGTTGGGAGCATACACGGGGCTGAAAGTCTTTCAGACGAAGAACGCAAGTCCCATTGCCTATAGCGTGGACCACGGACTGAATAACAATGTGATACACTCCATCGTGGAAGACAATAACCATAACATCTGGGTGGGCACCAGCAGCGGCATCTGCGTGCTGCAGATGGAGGGCAACAAGCTGCATAAGATAGTGAGCTTCAGCGAGGAAGACAATATACCCAAGGGAACCTTCGTCAACGGATATGCCATGAAACTCGCCGACGGCCGCATCATCATGCAGTCGCTCGACTACGTCGTGGAGTTTGATCCGAAGCGGTTCCACACCGTGACGGATAACGACATCAAGCTGTATCCGAAACTCATCAGACTGACGGTGAACGGACAGAACGTGCAGCCTGGGATGGAAGTGGACGGAAGGGTGATACTGGACCGTGCCATCACGCGCGTCAAGGAAATCAACGTCAACTACGACCAGAATACCATCTTACTGCGGTTCAGCGGACTGAACTACTTCCGTCCGGTGCAGACCTACTACAGGGTGCGCGTGAAGGGATTCAAGGACGAATGGCAGACTTTCTCGCTGAACGACGAGAATAACAGGGTGAACGCACAGGGTATGCTGAACTATCCGATTATCGGTATCAAACCGGGGCGCTACGAAGTGGAGGTGCAGGCATCGATGTCGCCCGACGAATGGGAGGTGGAGCCCTATGTGTGGACCATTGTGGTGAACGAGCCCTGGTGGCGTATGACCATTGTATATGCAACACTGGGACTGCTGTTCCTGGGACTGCTGATAGCCAACTTCGTGTATTATAACCGCAATACCCGACTGAAGCTGCGCCGCAGCAACATCGAGGGCGGCATCATCCATCGCATCCGTACGTTTGCCGATATCTGTACGAATATGGAGGGTGAGGTGCTGGCTCCTGTCGTCGCGGAACTCGAAACCGAGGAAGACGAGCAGGCTGAAGACCGGTTTGCCGATGTCATGATGCGGTTGATACCCGTGGTGAAAGGGCAGAAGCAAGGTGAGCTGTCGATGGTGAAACTGGCGGAAGTGGCGCAACTGGATATCCAGCAGTTCCACGACATGATGTCAGTCTATCTGTATAAGTCGCCGCATCTGGTCACGTTGAGGGTGCGCCTGCAAAGCGTGGCAGAACTGTTGCGCAACAGCGAGAAGAGTATTGACGAGATAGCCGAGGAACTGCGTTTCGACTCGCCTAACTTCATGATAGCCAGTTTCTATCATCAGTACCGCATGACGCCGGAAGCCTATCGCACGTCCAATCCCCGATAGCCTACCAACCGCCAGGTGCGGTCGCCTATACCTTTATAATATATAAGAGCCTGATAGCGGTTGCGCGTCTGGAAGAAATTGCCTTCCGTAACAGCCGTACGCCCCTCGCCATCCACGTAATGATAGGAGTAGTAGCCTTGTTTCTGCATGATCTGTGCCCGATAGCACGCCTGGGTGCCGTCGTACATCATGCGGTAAGCCGTGCGGTCGGCATTGGTGGTCCACTGTCCCTGAATGAAGATGTCGCCGCTGTAGGGGGCATCCAGCTGATAGTTCACCCAGACATAATCGCAGGTATAGTCAATCTCCGTGCGGTCGCTATTACGGATATAGAAGGCTCCGCAGGCTGATTCGTCGGTCAGGTAGTTGCGGCGGACGGCAGAGGCAAAGGGGTAGGCCTGATAGCGCTCTCCGTCCCATGCGATGCGGTCGATACCCATCGTAGGGTGACTGACATCCAGCACTTCGAACTTATGGTATTCGTTGCCCGCCTCGAAAATGAGCTGTCGCTGGTGTTCCCATTTCAAGCCCTGCTGATAGACGTAATTGGGCTGGGGGTTCAGGCGTGCCGTCTGCTCGTCCCAGTTCTGCATCACGACGGTATAGATTTCCTCCTCGGGGCGTACTACCTTCAACTCCTTATATTCTACCACCATGGAGAGCTGTTGGTGATGGCGGTTCACGTCGATGTCGGTGTTGGTGGTCATGGCGAGACCGATATTCACCACGGGCTCCACCACATAGAAATCCACTTCAGCCACGGGTTCATGGCCGGCATCCTCGTCGTAGATGGTGAGGCGGTAGTTGCCACTCATGCGGATGCGGCATTGCTCGTTGGGAATACGGAAAGCGTAGTGGGTATAGCTGACGGTGGTGTTGAGCGAGTGCTGATAGTCGTCGATAGGGTAGTCGTTGAAGCCTTGCAGCCAGTCGCTCTCGAAAACGTCGGTTGACGGAGTCCAATCAGCCTCGCAACGCTCCAGATGGCACGTATAGCGGCGTGCATCGTGCGACAGCTCGTCGAAGCCGACGGCGAGCACGTCGCCCGTTCCCAGTTGCATGACGGGGCGGTCCAGCCAGTTGTCGTTGACCATGGCGGTCAATGTCTTGATGGCAGGCGAAAAGATTTTATTGTCGGCCTTGACCCATGTTGCGAAGAACAGTAATAAGAAAAATAAATGTCTCATTGCGTGCAAAAATACAAATTAATTTCGTAACTTTGCAATCAATATGAGAAAAAATGTGTTGATACTCCTGCTGATAGGTATCGGTTTGCTGGTTGTTTCGTGCGGTAACAGGAAGACGGCAGCCGACTATCAGGGCATGATAGACAGTATTCGCAAGGCTGAAACGGAGCAGCAGTTGCTGGGCTCGCAGGGCGAAAAAGACCCCGTGCTGGCATTCTTCGATTCGCTGACCATGAAGGCTTTGCCGATGAAGTATTCTCCGGAGTTCGTGGCATATCTGCCGCAAATGAAAAAGGTGCCAGCCGTGTTCAACGGTCGTTTCGACTACGAGAGTAACGTGGAACTGCTGACGGTGAAGCTGCCGTCGTACGGTAATTTCCACGTGATGCTGATGGCGGAGAAACTCGACTCCGTCTCTACCTCGCTGTATCTCTGCACGATGAACCAGTCGTATGTGCTGGTGGACCGCCTCTGCATCTACGAGCAGAAAGTGACGGAGAAGGACGGCAAACTGGGACTGCTGCGCCAGGAGTACTACATCACGAGCGACTATGAGATCACCCTTGTCTGCATCTACCGCAGCGAGGAAGAGGAATCCGACCAGGAGGAGTGGGCACGTCGCTATAAGATAAACAAAGAAGGTAATTTTGAAGAAGTAATCATTGAACTATGATAGAAGTAACCGTCAGGGACGCCCAGTTGCGCCAAGCAGCCCAGGAAGGGATGGATGCCTTCGTCAAGACATTCGTTGACGCTATACGTGACGCTATTCACGGCGACTTGAATGCCGAGACGATGATGGAGCTGAACGCCAACCAGATTACGCTGCTGGCTTGGGACATGCTGCATGAGGAAGTGATGGATGGAGGATTCATCCAGTTGATACACAACGGTTACGGACCGTTCATCTTCAAGAATCCATTTGCCAAGGCTGTCAAGCTGTGGGGGCTGCGCGACCTCTCGAAACTGATTTACGAGGCGCACACGCTCTACACGCAATACCACACGCAGATAGAGCAGGATTGCACGGAAGATGAGTTCATGGCACTCTTCGAACAGTTTCCTGCCTTCGACGACATGGACGATGCCTTCGTGGAGAACGAAGAGGAATGGACCGAGCAGATAGCCCGATATGTGGATGAACACATCGAGCAGTTTGCTCAAATAGAAGAATAACAATGAATAAGGACGAAGAGAAAATCAGGAAGAAAAGTCCTGTGCAGATACGAAACAAAAAGGCGTCGTTCGAATATTTCTTTATCGAGACGCTGACAGCCGGTATTGTGCTGACGGGTACGGAGATTAAGTCTATCCGTCTGGGCAAAGCCAGTCTGGTGGATACCTATTGTTTCATCAACAACGGTGAAATATGGGTGAAGGGCATGAGTATATCGCCGTATTTCTATGGTTCGTACAATAACCACGAAATGAAGCGCGACAGGAAACTGCTACTCACGAAGAAGGAGATACAGAAGCTGCATGCTGCCACCAAACAGACGGGCTACACCATCGTACCGCTGTTGGTGTTTATCGACGAACACGGGCGTGCCAAGATGGACATCGCACTCTGTAAGGGTAAAAAGGAGTTTGACAAGCGTCAGACTCTGAAGGAAAAAGAAGACAAGCGCGAGATGGACCGCGCCATGAAACATTATTAAATGAACAGACTGGAAGACTTAACAAAACAACGCATACTGGTGCTTGACGGCGCGATGGGGACGATGATTCAGAAGTACAACCTTTCTGAATCGGACTTCCGCGGCGAGCGATTCAAAAACATAGTGGGACAGATGAAGGGCAATAACGATATGCTCTGTCTGACACGTCCCGACGTCATAGCCGACATCCACCGCAAATACCTGGCGGTGGGTGCCGACATCATCTCTACCAATACATTCAGTTCGCAACGCATATCGCAAGCCGACTACCAGTTGCAGGACGCGGCGCGTGAGATGGCTTACGAGGGTGCCCGCATTGCCCGCCAATGCGCCGATGAATTCAGTTCATCGGAAAAACCCCGCTTCGTGGCAGGCAGTATAGGACCAACGAACAAGACGTGCTCGATGTCGCCCGACGTCAGTAATCCTGCTGCGCGTGACATGACGTACGACGAACTGTTCGAGGCGTATAGCGAACAGACAGACGGACTGATAGCGGGTGGGGTGGATGCCCTGCTGATAGAAACGATATTCGACACGCTGAATGCCAAGGTGGCTATCGATGCCGCCATGACGGTGATGAAGCAGCGTGGCACGCAGTTGCCCATCATGCTGAGTGCTACCGTCAGCGACTTGGCAGGGCGCACACTCAGCGGACAGACGCTGGAGGCTTTCCTTGCCAGCATCAGCAGCTACCCCATCTTCTCGGTGGGTCTGAACTGCTCGTTCGGTGCGACGCAGATGTTGCCCTTCCTGCGCCAATTGGCACGGCGCGCACCTTATTACATCAGTGCCTATCCCAATGCAGGACTGCCTAACTCGATGGGGCTCTACGACGAGACACCACAGTCGATGGCACCGCATGTAGGACAGATGATTGACGAGGGACTGGTGAACATCATCGGAGGCTGTTGCGGTACGGACGAACGGTTTATTGCGGAATACATGCCCCTGGTGGCAGGTAAGAAGCCCCACCAGCCGGCTGCCAAGCCCCAGACGATGTGGCTGAGTGGACTGGAACTGCTGGAGGTGACGCCTGAGGTGCATTTCGTCAATGTGGGCGAACGGTGTAATGTGGCTGGTTCGCGCAAGTTCCTGCGACTGATTAAGGAAAAGAAATACGACGAGGCGGTGACCATCGCCCGTAAGCAGGTGGCAGACGGAGCACTGGTGATTGACGTGAATATGGACGACGGACTACTGGATGCCCGAGAGGAGATGACCACCTTCCTCCGTATGATTGCGGCAGAGCCTGATATCGCTTCCGTACCGGTGATGATTGACTCGTCAGACTGGCAGGTAATACTGGCAGGACTGAAGTGCGTGCAGGGCAAGAGCATCGTGAATTCCATCTCGCTGAAAGAAGGCGAGGAAGTGTTCATTCAGCATGCACGTGACGTGATGCGCTATGGCGCGGCGGTGGTGGTGATGTGCTTCGACGAAGCAGGTCAGGCAACCAGCTACGAGCGTAGGATAGAGATAGCCGAGCGTTCGTATCGTATTCTAACCCAGAAGGTTGGAATGAATCCGTTAGATATTATCTTCGACCCTAACGTACTGGCAGTGGCAACTGGTATGGAGGAACACGACAGTTATGCTGCCGACTTCATCCGGGCTACGGGATGGATACGGAAGAACCTGCCTGGAGCCCACGTAAGCGGCGGTGTGAGCAACCTCTCGTTCTCGTTCCGTGGCAACAATTACGTGCGTGAGGCGATGCATGCCGTTTTCCTCTATCATGCTATTCAGCAGGGTATGGACTTCGGTATTGTGAATCCGGCTACGAAGGTACTCTACAGCGATATTCCACAGGAGGAGTTGACGACGATAGAGGATGTAATCCTGAACAGGAAAGAGGGTGCCAGCGAACGCTTGATAGCATTAGCCGCCCGCCTTGCCGAGGAAGCTCAGGATAATCAGAATAATCATAGTTCTCAGAATAATCAGAATGCCAGCTCCGATCGCACAGCGATTGCAGTGGAAGAGCGTCTGCAGCAAGCACTGATCAAGGGTGTCGGTGACTATCTGGAACAGGACATACAAGAGGCGCTGCAGCGCTATCCTAAAGCGGTAGATATCATAGAAGGTCCGCTGATGGCTGGAATGAATGAGGTAGGGCGGCTGTTCGGCAGTGGAAAGATGTTTCTGCCGCAGGTGGTGAAGACGGCGCGTACGATGAAGCAGGCGGTGGAGATTCTGCAGCCCATCATTGAACAGCAGCAGGAAACCGGAGCTAAATCGGCTGGCAGGGTACTGTTGGCTACCGTGAAAGGTGATGTGCATGATATCGGAAAGAATATCGTGGCAGTAGTCATGGCTTGCAACGGGTACGAAGTGATAGACATGGGTGTGATGGTTCCTGCCGAACAGATTGTGCGCAAGGCGGTGGAGGTGAAAGCCGACATCATCGGGCTCTCAGGACTGATTACTCCGAGCTTGGAGGAAATGGTCAATGTGGCACGTGAAATGCAACGGGCAGGGCTCCAGATACCTATCATGATAGGCGGAGCCACGACGAGCGAACTGCATGTAGCCCTGAAAATAGCACCTGTCTATGGAGGACCGGTGGTATGGATGAAGGATGCTTCTCAGAATGCCTTGGCTGCTGCCCGTCTGCTCGACAAAACGGAGGAGCAGGTGATGGAACATGAACTGGATGAGAAATACGAACAGTTGCGTGCTGCCTATCAGCAGGAACAGCAAAAGCTGCTCACGATAGACGAGGCACGCAGACAGAAGAAGGACTACTTTAGTGAATAATGGAAAAGAATATGATAAAGACAATTGCATTTGATTTAGGAGGGGTGATTATTACCATTGACCAGGAACAGGCTATCAGCCGGTTCAAGGAGATTGGTGCCCTGGATGTGGAAAAATGGTTGGACCCTTATACACAGACAGGTATCTTCGGTGACCTGGAACACGGACTCATTACCGCCGAGGACTTCCGCAGGGAATTGAGTAAACTGGTGGGTAAGGAGATGACGGCGGAGCAGTGTGCCTATGCATGGCAGGGATATGCCAAGGACGTGCCGATGCGTAATCTGGAACTGGTGAAGAAATTGCGTCAGCAAGGCTATCGCGTGGTGTTGCTCTCGAATACGAATCCGTATATGATGCAGTGGGCAATGAGTTCGGAATTCGACGGACACGGACATTCACTGGCTGACTATTTCGACCATTGCTACTTGAGTTATCAGCTGAAACTGATGAAACCCTCGGAGGAGATATTCCGACATGTACTCTCACAAGAACAGACCTTCCCCAACGAGATTCTTTTTGTGGACGACGGACCTCGTAACGTAGCTGCTGCCAGCCAGATAGGGTTCCGCACATTCTGTCCTGTAAACGGCACCGATTGGACGGAGGAAATTTATGACTATTTGAAAGACTAAAATAAACAATGATGAAGAAATTCGTATTAGCAACCTTCTTGGTTTTCAGCGCCTGCGCTTTGTTTGCCCAGGGATATCAAGTACCTAAGCGTGAATTCCGTGCAGCTTGGATACAGTGCGTAAACGGACAGTTTCAGAATATCGGTACACGGAAGATGCAGGAGACACTCACCTATCAGCTCGACGAACTGAAGAAAGACGGTGCCAATGCCATCATATTCCAAGTCAGACCTGCGTGTGATGCCCTCTATCCCAGTAAGATAGAGCCTTGGAGCCATTTCCTGACCGGACAGCAGGGAAAAGCGCCGTCGCCTTATTGGGACCCCCTGCAATGGATGATTGACGAGTGTCATAAGCGTGGCATGGAACTGCACGCATGGATCAATCCTTATCGTGCCAAGTCGAAGTTGGCTTATGCCTTGGCTGATAATCACATATGCAAACAGCATCCGGAGCGTGCCTTTGAATACGACGGTCTGATGCTGCTTCATCCTGCCATGCAGGAAAACCGTGACTATATCTGTACCATCGTGGAGGATATCCTGAACCGCTATGATGTGGACGGACTGCATATTGACGACTATTTCTATCCCTATCCCGTAGCAGGTGTGGAGATTCCCGATGAGAACCAGTTCAGGGCGAATCCCCAGGGCTATAGCAATAAGAACGACTGGCGCCGCCATCAGGTTGACTTGCTGATAGAACAACTCTACAATACCATTCATCGGGTGAAGCCTTGGGTGAAATTCGGTGTGAGTCCGTTTGGTATCTATCGCAATCAGAAGAACGACCCGCGAGGCAGTAAGACCAACGGCTTGCAGAACTACGACCAATTGTATGCCGACATTCTGTTGTGGATTGACAAGGGATGGGTTGACTATAACGTACCACAACTGTATTGGGAAATGGGACATAAGGCTGCCGATTACACGGAGCTGATTCGCTGGTGGAACAAATACGCAGCAGGCAGGCCCTTGTATATTGGTGAGGACATAGAGCGCACCGTTAAACATGCCGATCCGAATAATCCACAGGTTCACCAGATGGCAGCCAAGATGCGACTGCACCAGGAGAATCCTGCCGTGAAGGGGACGGTGCTATGGTATGCCAAGGTGGCTGTTGACAATATCGGCAACTACGGTTCCAATCTCCGACAGGTGTATTGGCGCTATCCCGCCTTACAGCCACTGATGCCGCATATTGACGACCAGGCGCCTAAAAAGGTACGCAAGCTGAAGGTTATCAAGATGGGACAGCAGCAAGTGCTGATGTGGACGGCTCCTAAGTTCAAGCGCTGGGACGATGAGGCACATCAGTATGTGGTGTACTGTTTCAAGAAGGGGGAAGACCTCCAGATTGACGATCCGTCGCATATCGTGACTATTACGAAAGAGAATTACTATGAGATACCTTACTCGCTGGAGCCAGGGAAGTACGTCTATCTGGTAACAGCCCTCGACCGAATGCAGAACGAGAGCAAACCAGTGAAGAAGAAGGTGAAGCTATAGAGTTGACCGTTACTCATACCTCATCGACTTGGATGGCTGAATGCGCGATACCAGGAAAGATGGGGCTATGAGTATGAAAACCGTGACGATGAGGGTCGCTACGTTCAGCAGGGCTATGAGTGGAATATTGAGTTCCATAGGAGCCGTGTCAACGTAATAGTTAGCGGGATCCAGGTGGATGAGTCCTGTGTATTGTTGTAGTAGGACGACACCTATCCCGATGATATTGCCCCACAGCATACCTCTGCCGATGATGAAAACGGCAAACCACAGGAAGGTGTGACGGATGCTCTTATTGCGGGCACCGAGGGCTTTGAGCAATCCAATCATCTGTGTGCGCTCCAGGATGATGATGAGCAGTCCGCTAATCATCGTAAAGCCAGCTACACAGACCATCAACACAAGGATAATCCAAACGTTGATGTCGAGCAGCGACAGCCAGGAGAACACCTGTGGGTAGAGTTCCTGAACGGTACGTGAGGTCAGTATTTCGCCATGATGGTCGGTATGCCGGTTGACCTTCTCAATCAGCACGTCTTCAGTAGCCTGCAACTGGCTGAAGTCTTTCACCAGGATTTCAGCCCCGCTGCACAGGTCGCTTTCCCAATTATTCAGTTTGACGGCTAATGGCATGTCAGTGAAGCAGAGCGTCTCATCAAACTGAGTCATATTGGTTTCGTAGATGGCTGCAACGGTGAAGCGGCGTGCTCTCACATTATTATAACTGATGAAATAGGCAAAAACCTTATCGCCCGCTTTCAGATGGAGCTTATTCGCCATCTTGCGGGAGATAACCACCTGATTGGAATTCTGCTTGCTGGAGAATTTAGGGAGCTTGCCCTCCACTAAATTTGACTCAAGGAAGTGAGTATCGTAATCTTCGCCGATGCCCTTCACGGCAACTCCCAGGAAATCCTGATCGGTCTTGAGAATACCCTGCGTCAGGGCAAAGCGTCCCACATGGCGCACACCGGGAATCTTTTGCAATACTTGTATCAAGGAATCGTCGATGCAGACGGGGTAGGGTGTAGTGCTTTGCGAAGCAATAAAACTCTCAACCTGAATATGGCTGCCGAAGCCTATCACCTTGTCCTGTATGGTATGTTTGAAACCGATGACGACGCTGACCGTGATAATCATCACAGCCAGACCGATAGCCACCCCAATGGTAGCTATACGAATGGCAGGGCGGCTGACTTTACGATGGTCGCCGTCGTCGGAATAAATCCTATTGGCAAGAAAAAGAGGCAGATTCATTCTGTTCGTCCCGGATAGGCTTCCAGTGCTTTGCGCAGTACGATGAGAGCACGCTCCAAGTCTTCTTTCTTCAAGACATAAGCAATACGCACCTGATTGATGCCGGCACCTGGAGTGGTGTAGAAACCGGCGGCAGGAGCCATCATCACCGTCTCGCCTTCATAATTGAAGTCGGCCAGACACCAGCGACAGAACTTCTCGGCGTCGTCAACAGGGAGTTTGGCTACCGTGTAGAAAGCGCCCATAGGAATAGGCGAGTAAACACCGGGAATACGGTTGAGACCGTCAATCAGACATTTACGGCGCTCTACATATTCGTCATAGACATCGCGATAATACTCTTCCGGCGCATCGAGCGAAGCCTCGGCTACAATCTGACCAATCAAGGGAGGCGACAGACGTGCCTGACAGAACTTCATGACCGCCTTGCGCACTTCCTGATTCTTCGTGATGAGGGCACCGACGCGGATACCGCATTCGCTATAGCGCTTCGATACGGAGTCAATCAGAATGACGTTCTGTTCAATGCCCTCCAAGTGGCAGGCAGAGATGTAGGGCGAACCTGTGTAGATATACTCACGATACACTTCATCGGAGAAGAGGTAGAGATCGTATTTCTTCACCAAGTCGCGTATCTGGTTCATCTCACGGCGTGTGTAAAGGTAGCCCGTAGGGTTGTTGGGGTTACAGATCATGATGGCACGTGTGCGGTCGTTGATCAGTTCCTCGAATTTCTCAACCTTGGGCAGCGAGAAACCTTCTTCAATCGTGGTGGCAATCGTACGGATTTTAGCACCCGCAGAGATGGCAAATGCCATATAGTTGGCGTAGGCTGGTTCGGGCACTATAATCTCGTCGCCCGGATTCAGACACGACAGGAAGGCAAACAGCACGGCTTCACTACCACCCGAAGTGATGATGATGTCGTCGGCTGTCACATTAATATTATATTTCGCGTAATAGCTCACCAGTTTCTCACGATAGCTGAGATAGCCCTGCGAGGGAGAATACTCAAGAATCGTACGGTCTATTTGTTTCAAAGCATCAAGTCCCACCTGCGGAGTAGGCAGGTCGGGCTGTCCGATGTTCAAGTGGTACACTTTCGTACCGCGTTTTTTTGCAGCTGCGGCAAGTGGAGCAAGTTTACGAATAGGTGATTCGGGCATCTCCAGTCCGCGTACAGATATTTCCGGCATCTTAGTTTAATTTACGTAAATCGTCTGCAAAGGTACAA
Organism: Prevotella sp. UBA2711; assembly: GCA_002354095.1. Classification (GTDB taxonomy): domain Bacteria; phylum Bacteroidota; class Bacteroidia; order Bacteroidales; family Bacteroidaceae; genus Prevotella. The sequence continues at coordinate 124,465 of DEKX01000038.1, forward strand.
AATAATTCATAATTCAGCCTTCATCCTTCATAATTATTTTAGTTTTATTTGCCAATTTCATAAATTATGCTTACTTTTGCGCATCAAAACATCAAACTGACATGAATTACGAAGAGCTAATTGCATCGCGTCGAGACGGGAAACTGAATAAGACTCGTCTGCCTATTGGAGATTACTACCGCCAGCAAATTGACGGCAAGTATCGTAGTGTAGTGGATATTGCTGCAGAGCTGAACAGTAATATCAAATTCAGTGAGGCACTGAAGGCTGAGTGTGAGCAGAATGCCTCTCTTACCAACCAGCACATTTTGCATTTCCGTCCGCAAACGGAGGGCCATGATATTGTGCGTTTGGAGATGGAACAGGGCCAGTACCAACCGTTGCAGCAGGTCTTGAATGATACGCCGGCTATCGTGGCTGAGCCTAATTTCATTGAGGAGTTTACCCGTCAGTTGTTGGAGACGGCTTCCTATCTGCACGAACAGGGAGTATTTGGCGTGTGCTATTCACCGCAGACCATTTTCTTGCGCAAGGGCGATAATGCCGTATTGCTGACGCATGTAGGTTCGCATTATCTCTCGATGAGCGACCCGCAGCAAATCTATCATGACGGATTGGAGGAATTTGTAGCTCCTGAAGTGATGAATAAAGGAGCGATTGATAATCGTTGTGATATTTATTCAATCGGTAGGTTGCTGCAGAAGGTTTTCGACCAGTCGGACATGCCATTGGAACTGCGTAAGGTGGTGAAGCGTGCCGTCAGTGAGTCGCCTGAAGACCGTTTCAATACGCCTGCCGATATGTTAGCCACTATCACGCGCAAGCGCAACACCTATCGTTCGTTCATTACGGGCATCATCGCTGTAGCTATTGCCGGCCTCGTTATTGCGCTCTATTTCGATATGATGCCGGAGAGTACTCCCGTAGAGTTTGTGAAGCCTGTTGAGCGTCAGGCAACGGACGATTTGTTGGATGACGGTTTCTCGCCTGAAGAATTAGGGGTTGTCACTGATGGCGACTCATTGGTAGCAGCCGAGCGTGCAACGCAGGAGGAATACCAAGCCAAGGCGGAAGCTATTTTCCGTAAGCGTTATACGGAGGCAGCCGACAAGATTCTTTCGAAGATATATAATAAGGATCGTATGAATGCCAGCGAGCAGAATTTCATGTCGCAAAGTGAATCAACGGTCGATGAACTGATGAAAGCCCAGCAGGAAATAGCCTCCGAATCGGCTTTAGACCCAGCAAAGAGTCAGTTGATAGCAACGGAGATTATTGAACGGCTGACGGAACAGAAGAAGAATGCCCTTGGCGGTTCTAATAGACGAGGAATACAGAAATAAAAATTAATATTAATATGAGATCAAGAACAGCAACCTGGTTTGAATGCAAAATCAGTTATGAGAAGACCATGGAAGATGGTCTGCAGAAAAAAGTAAATGAGAACTATACTGTTGACGCGCTGAGCTTTACCGAGGCTGAAAAGCGTATCATGGAAGAAATGTCGAGCTATATCAGTGGCGAATTTTCGGTCAAGGACATCAAGATAGCACCCTATAAGGAGATTTTCTTCAGCGACGATCCTTCTGCCGACCGATGGTATAAGGCTAAATTGCAGTTTATCACCATCGACGAGAAGACCGAGAAGGAGAAGCGCAACAGTGTCAACTATCTGGTGCATGCCGCTACGCTGAAAGGTGCTGTAGGCAATATCGAAGAGGTGATGGGCGGTACCATGATTGACTATGTGATAGCAAGCGTTGCCGAAACCACGTTGATGGATGTTTTCGAATACGGAAAGAACGATAAGCCGGAGGTAGAATAACCATGTATGATGTCAAAGGGAATTTAAGACAGGTGCTTGCTGACTTGCCCGAAGGCGTACGTCTGGTGGCTATCAGCAAGTATCATCCTAATGAATATATAGAAGCCGCCTACCAGGAGGGGCAGCGCATTTTCGGCGAGAGCCACGAACAGGAACTGCGCCTGAAGGTAGAATCGCTCCCTAAGGATATCCGGTGGCATTTCATTGGTCACTTGCAGACCAATAAGGTGAAATACATTGCTCCCTATATCACGATGATTGAGGCTGTCGATTCGCTGAAACTCCTGAAAGAGATTGACAAACAGGCAGCAAAGTGTGGGCGCGTGATTGATGTTTTGCTCGAACTTCATATTGCTGAGGAAGAGACCAAATACGGGCTCACCCCGGTAGCCTGTATTCAATTGTTGGAGGATGGCGAATGGCGCGCCCTGCAGCATGTCCGTATCTGTGGACTGATGATGATGGCCTCTAATGTGGACGATGAACAGCAGATTCGTTCGGAGTTCCGCGTGGCTAAACAGCTCTTTGACGAGTGTAAAGAGCGATTCTTTTCCGACGAGCCTTCGTTCTGCGAACGATCCTGGGGCATGAGTCATGACTATAAAATAGCGGTAGAGGAGGGTAGTACTATGGTGCGTATAGGCACTACCATTTTCGGGCCGCGTGTCTATTGATAAGGGGTTAACACTCCAGAACTTTTTCCACTGCACTCCAGTAAAAATTGGAGTGCAGTGGAATTTTTTTGGAGTGCACTCGAAAAAAAGGGGATACTCTTGCGAGAGTACCCCCTATACGATTTCATCATGATTCTTACTGATGCTGTTCGCGAAGCAAGTCGTTGACAGTCTTCACGGGATTGAACGTGCCCAGAGGAACCTCTACGAAAATGGTGTTCCAGTCGCTCATAGCACCATTCCAAAGTCCAGGCAACTCGAGGGCCTGCAGTTCCTTACCGGATTTCGACTTCTGAGAAATGAAACCGGTAGAAGGATCAACATACTTAGGCAGGTCGAAAGCCTGTCCCTTATAGTCCTTGACAGCGCAGACAAGGTCAACAGGATTGAAGTGAGTTCCCTTGGTGAACATCTCCATATACTCCTTGTTGGATTTGTCAATCTGCGAACTTTCCAGAATCTGGAGTGATACGGTGCCGTCCTGATTGTAAGTAAGGAACGGACCACCACCAGGTTCACCCACATTCTTCACAACACCGCATACGCGCATAGGGCGGTTCAGCTTGTTGCGCAGATAGATGACAAGGTCGGCATCCTCCAATTCCTTGATATCAGCCTTGCGGCAGCAAAGGTCTTGCTGTACGAAGCGAATCATCTCCTCAATCTGCTCGTGAGTGTATTTACCAGTATCCAGCAGGCGCAGGTAGTCGAAGGCCTTAGCTTGCAGCGTTACGAGAACACCGGCAATGATTTGTTTCCACTCCACCGTTTCGGGTTTCAGGCGATCGGGCACCACGTTGTCGATGTTCTTGACGAAGATGACGTCTGCCTCAATCTCGTTCAGATTCTCAATCAGTGCGCCATGACCGCCAGGGCGGAACAGCAGAGAACCGTCCGAATTGCGGAATGGTGTGCCGTCAGGATTGGCAGCGATAGTATCGGTTGAAGGCTTCTGCTCAGAGAAGGTGATGTCATACTTGATGCCATATTTCTTAGCATAGATATCAGCCTTTTGAGCCACCTTCTGCTTGAAGAGCTCCATGTGCTCGTGTGAAACGGTGAAGTGCACGTGGGCCTCGCCGTTAGAAGCTGCATAAAGGGCACCCTCAACGAGATGTTCCTCCATAGGCGTACGGGGTCCTTCTGCATAATTGTGGAACAAAAGCAGGCCCTTGGGCAGTTGACCGTAGTTCAGTCCTTCAGCCTTCAGCATGTTGGCTGCAACGGCTTTGTAGTTGCCCTCGGCAATGAGTGCTTTGATACCTTTGCCTTCGTTCTTCTGGCAGGCTGCATCCAATTCGCAATAGAAAGCAAATTTCTCGATGTTGTCGAAATACTTTTTTTCAAAATCGGTAGAAGGCGTGTCATAGTCAGCATCTACAAAGGCAAACATGTCTTTGAACATGCGGCTGGCTGCTCCTGAAGCAGGAACAAACTTGACAACGCGCTTGCCGGCGGCTTTATATTGTTCCCAAGCATTCACATACTGCTTGCGCTCCTCCTCGTTAGGGGCTACAATGCCACGGCCAATAGCTGCGGCAGCCTCCAATTTCAGGAAGGGGAAACCGGTTTTGAACTCTCCGAGCTGACGCTCAATCTGTGCTTCACTGATGCCCTTCTGGGCCAATTGTTTCAGGTCTTGTTGTGATAACATAATATTAAAACTTAATTAGTAGATTCTAACTTGCAAAGTTATGGTTTTTTGGTGATAACACCAAATGTTTGAGCAAATATTCTTTACTTTACCAAATATTTCGTACCTTTGCAGCGAAATTTGAAAGAATTAATGGAATTAATCAAATAAATTAAAAAGAAAATGAAAGCATTTGTTTTTCCCGGACAGGGAGCTCAGTTCGTAGGAATGGGTAAAGACCTCTACGACAACAACACCACAGCCAAAGAACTTTTTGAGAAAGCCAACGAAATTCTTGGCTATCGTATAACCGACATCATGTTTGCGGGTACTGATGAGGATTTGAAGCAGACTAAGGTTACTCAGCCTGCCGTATTCTTGCATTCAGTAATTTCTGCCATCTGTATGGGCGACAAGTTCCAGCCAGAGATGACAGCCGGCCATTCATTAGGTGAATTCTCGGCTTTGGTAGCTGCTGGTGCATTGAGTTTCGAGGATGGTCTGAAACTGGTGTATGCCCGTGCAATGGCTATGCAGAAGGCATGTGAGGCTCAGCCTTCAACGATGGCTGCTATCATTGGTCTGCCTGACGAGAAAGTAGAGGAAGTTTGTGCAGGTATTAATCGCGAGGGACATATCGTGGTATGTGCCAACTATAACAATCCTGGTCAGTTGGTTATCTCTGGTGATATCGAAGCTATCAATGAGGCTTGCGAACAGCTGAAGGCTGCTGGTGCAAAGCGTGCTCTGCCTCTGAAGGTGGGTGGCGCATTCCACTCTCCTTTGATGCAACCAGCCAAGGACGAACTGCAGGCTGCTATTGAGAAGACTGAAGTGAAGACTCCAAAATGTCCTGTTTATCAGAATGTTGACGGAAAGCCACATACTGACCCCGCTGAAATCAAGGCAAACCTGATTGCTCAGTTAACAAGCTCTGTACGCTGGACACAGTGTGTTCAGAATATGATTGCCGATGGTGCTGACGATTTCACAGAGTGCGGACCAGGTAAGGCTTTGCAGGGCATGATTGCCAAGATTAACAAGGAAGTTAGCGCTCACGGAATTGAGTAATTGTATATTAGAAGGAGGACGATATGGAGAAGGTTATCATCTACCAGGTGTTCACGCGCCTATATGGCAATAGGAACACGCATCGACAGGAAAACGGAACCATCGAAGAGAATGGTTCGGGAAAGATGGCAGATTTCACTCCTCAGGTATTGAAGGGACTGTCACAGATGGGGGTTAGTCATGTGTGGTATACGGGTATTATCCGTCATGCCACCACCACTGACTATACCGCCTATGGCATCCCTCGTCAGCATGCAGCTATTGTGAAGGGAAAGGCGGGTTCGCCTTACGCCATTACCGATTACTATGACGTAGATCCCGACTTGGCAGTGGATGTGGCTAAACGTATGGAGGAGTTTGAGGCATTGGTGTCGCGAACGCATGAGGCTGGAATGAAGGTGATTATCGACTTCGTGCCCAACCATGTGGCTCGTCAGTATCATTCTATTTGCAAACCGGTAGGAGTGAAAGACTTAGGAGAAGACGACCATACGGATCGAGGTTTCGACCCAGTCAACAACAACTTCTATTACTGTCCCGGACAACGCTTTACTCCATATTTTGATCTTTATCACGGTGAGGCGGAACCTTATGTGGAAGAGCCTGCAAAAGCAACAGGTAATGACCATTTCGACAATGCCCCGGGCAAGAACGATTGGTATGAAACGGTGAAGCTGAACTATGGTGTTGATTACTATGCAGGTGGAGTAGGGCATTTTGAGCCCATACCTGACACTTGGAAGAAGATGACGGATATTCTGTTGTTCTGGGCGTCGAAAGGTATTGATGGATTCCGATGCGATATGGCTGAGATGGTGCCGGCTGCATTCTGGAAGTATGCCACAACCATTGTCAAGCAGAAGTACAAGGATATGGTCTTTGTGGGCGAGGTGTATAACCCGCAGGAGTATCGCAATTATATTGCCTCAGGCTTCGACTGGCTGTACGATAAGGTAGGCATGTACGATACGATGCGTGCTGTTATCTGTCATCAAGCTCCAGCGTCGGCTATCAGTAGTGCATGGCAACGTACGGATGATATTCGCGACCACATGCTCTACTTCTTGGAAAATCACGACGAACAGCGTATTGCCAGTGACTTCTTTGCCGCTGATGCCGTGAAAGGTGTTCCTGGGATGATAGCATCTCTGTTGATGCAGCAGAATCCCTTTATGCTTTATGCAGGTGAGGAGTACGGCGAACACGGCATGGATAAAGAGGGCTTCAGCGGAAACGATGGTCGCACCACGATTTTCGACTATTGGAGTATCGATACGTTGTGCCGTGCTGACCAGAAGAAGTTGACGACCAAGGAAAAGCAACTCTTCGATATCCACAAGCGTGTCATGCAGATTGCACGCAAGGAGAAAGCTATTCGCGAGGGCGTATTCTTCGATGTGATGTATGTGAATCCACAACTCGAGCGTCAGTATGTTTTCTTGCGTAAGGCAGGCAAGGACTTGCTGCTGGTAGCTGTCAATTTCGACGACTATGCTGTAGCTGTTGACGTAACGATTCCTGCTCATGCTTTCGACTATCTTGAGGTGAAAGAGGGCATTTATCCTGCAACTGATTTGCTGACGAAAGAGAAGGAAGATACATTGCTGAAACGTGATGGCAGTATAAGGCTGACTATGGATGCTCGCGGAGCTTACATCTTAAAGTTCAAAGTTTAGGAGTATGGCTGATTATATTCTGAACGAACATAATAAAGAGGAGTTTCCTCCTGCCCATACGGCTGAACATCTGCTGAATCAGACGATGATTCGATTGTTTGGTTGTAAACGTTCGTATAATGCACATATTGAGCGTAAGAAGAGCAAGATGAGTTTCTATCTTGATCATAAACCTTCGCGCCAAGAGGAGAAGGAGATTGAGCGCCGGATGAACGAATTGATTGAGGAAGATTTGCCAGTGACGTTTGAATTCGTTACACAGGACAGTCTGCCGGAGGGCGTCTCACTCGACCGATTACCGGATAATGCCTCAGAAACTATCCGATTGGTGCGTATTGGTGATTACGATGTTTGTCCTTGTATAGGGAAACATGTGCGCTCTACGAGTCAGATAGGACGTTTTGAAATGCTCGGCACCAATTGGGATGAGCACGAACATTCGTTTAGGGTACGATTTAAAATTGTATAGAAATAAAGAATCCCAGCTTCCGAGAGGCTGGGATTCTTTATTAGTTCTTATTTGTTTCCAGGATATTCCATTCGCAAAAATACTGGGTAGTGGTCGGAGTAGGTCAAGTCTGCCTTGTAATAGCTGGTTCCCTTCAAAGCCTCACTATGGAAGATGTAGTCAATACGGACACTCTTCTTACCACGGTATGTGCCCATCCAGCCTCCGCCTCCACATTCTTTGAATCCATCTACCAGGTTGCCAAGCATGGTTTTATAGACATACGAATAGGGCACGTCATTAAAGTCACCGCATACGATAACCGGCGTGGTTGTAGAGCGAATCTCCTGTGCCAACATGTTAGCCTGACTGGCACGGAAGAGCATGCCTAATGTGTAGTTGCCATATACCGCATCCAATACGCGATTGGTTTGTACTTCATGGCCTTGCATTTCCAGTTTTCCTGCCTTATAGAAAGTACGGTTGATTCCAGTACTCTCCAGGTGGACACAGAATACACGGATGGTCTGTCCGCCAACGTTGATGTCAGAATACATACCTGCCTGGTTAGAATCCTCAAAGAGGAAAGGCTTTGTCTTCTTAATGGGGTAACGGCTGAAGATAACACAATCTCTGCCAGCCTTTGCCACGTAAGGGAAGTATTCCTTATATGATTCGACGTTGTTATGATCACCGCTGTTTTCCATAAACTCTTGGATGCAGAAAACGTCCACTTTCTGTCGTTTCATCTCAGCCAGAATATCCTGAGACAGGAAACCGGAAGTCTCTCTGTTGAATCGAGCCACGTTATAAGTAGCTACAACCAACTCTTTTGCCTGAGGTGACGCAGGCTTCTCGTTCACACTTCCAAACTGAACCACTGTTCCGATGTAGGGAATACAGCAGGCTATTGTGACAACAGGTAGGATAGCAATGAACCAACGTTTGCGTACCAACCAATAAATCAGCAACAGGAAATTGATAACAATCAGGATAGGCAGAATATACACTACCATCGCCCTGGCCATATTACCAGCAGGATTGACATCGCCTCCGAACAGGCCTAAGAAAGTATAGGCAGAAACAATAAGTTGTAGCACGAGAAACATCATGGCTACATACTTATAGACAGCAAGTTTTCCCATATGAATTAAATTTTCAAGTATTTCTGAATCTTATCCAGCAAATCTTCCACACGGAAAGGCTTTGCCATGAAATCGTTACAGCCAGCCTCTTTTGCTTCCTTGATATTCTCGTCGAAAGCATAAGCACTCAGTGCGATGATAGGGATTTCGCGATTCACTTCCTTGATGATACGTGTAGCATCAAGTCCGTTCATATCTGGCATACGAATGTCCATCAGAATCAGGTCTGGGTGCTCATCTTCACATAAGGTGACAGCCTCGATACCATTATGGGCGCGGAGCAATCTGTAACGCTTTGACAGAACAACCTTTACCAATTCGTAGTTGTTGTCCTCGTCTTCTGCTACAAGAATCAGAGGCGCATTCTGCACGTCTGTGCGCGTGCTGACACGGATGGTACGTGAATTGGTAGTAATACGGGTATTTTTTGATACACCACCGATAGTTCCTTCGAAGGGTAGGGTGAAACGGAATGTAGAACCCTCACCCAGTGTTGATGATACATTGATGGTACCACCCAGTTTCTCCACGATAATCTTACTCAAAGGCAACCCCAGTCCATATCCGTTCTGCTTCGTCTCTGCATCCTTTGAAACGTAGGTCTTGAAAATATTATCTATATCTTCCGGAGCAATTCCTGAGCCTGTGTCAGATACAAAGAATTCCACCTCCTGACCATCGTTCACCATACGATAACCATAGGTGATGCTACCTTTTGAAGTGTGCTTGAGAGCATTACTAATCAGATTCGAGAACACCTGCATGATGCGGTTAGCGTCGGTATTCAGGGTAACAGCCATATTAGGCTTGTTCCACACCATCTGCACCGTATCAGGACATCTGAACTTAAAGGTGTTCTTAATATTGTGACAAAGCTCGTTCAAATCAGTCATTGTCTTCTTGACAACCACTTCACCCGATTCAACTCTCGACAAATCGAGAATTTCATTAATCAAGGTCAGTAGACGAGCATTGTTACTCTCGATAATCTCCATGTATTTTGTGCGTTCTTCCTGAGAGTCTGTTTCACACATCACTCTTGAAAAACCTTCTATGGCATTAAGTGGAGTGCGTATTTCATGACTCATGTTAGCCAGAAAGAGGGATTTCATTTTGCTTGCCTTCTCTGCTTCATGAGTCTTTTCTTCGTATTCAGCCAGTTTTGCATTTGCATCAAATAATTGCTTATTTGCTGCATCCAGTTTGGCGTTGATTTCTGCTATTTTCTGAAGTAGTGTCTCCCTTTCAACTTGGTCCATCTTATATCAAGATAACATAATACTTTGCAAAGATATATAAAAATTTTTATTCAGCAAAGAGAAAAATAAAATTTTTTCATCCTCTCTTCGCTTTTTCCCATGCCCCACTGCTTTTGTGTGTTCTAAGATAAGTCATCCCCCTGAATACATTCAGATTCATAAATAAAAAATAATAGGGCACATAGAGCAATTTGTTTCTCCTTCCGTATTGTTCCAGCAGGTAGCCCAGATAGGCCGCCAGATAGAACACCAGTTGTAATACCCATATCCACGTATAGATATTTCCTGCCTTGAGGAATACCAGCAGAACGTTGAGTGGAATGAGCAGTAGCAGTGCAATGGGGGTTATACTCCATCGCAACACGCGGTGCGAAACAAATTGAAAAGCAACTACTGGTTGGCGTAAGGGATTCATCATGTTGCGAAGCCACCAGATGCTTTGCAGTCCTCCTGCAGCTATACGGCGTTTGCGTTTCGATTCCTCTGTGAGATCGGCAGAGCCGTATTCCATAGCATAAGCATCAGCAGTGTAAGCTATTTTATAACCCTTATCTACCATTCTGAGCGACATCACGAAATCGTCGAGCAAAGCATTCTCAGGCATGGGTTCGTACAGCGAACGTCTGATAGCACACAATTCGCCTGCGGCTCCCATGGCCGAGTATAGTTCGCCATCCCATCGTTTCAGTGTACTCTCGTATTTCCAGTAGAGTCCTTCTCCCTCAGCAGCAGCCTGTCCTTCATGACGAGCAGCAACACGTTTCTCACCAGCTACGCAGGCTACCTTCGGGTCCATAAAGCAACGCACAATCTCCTGTATTGACTCAGGGTTGAGCATTGTATTGGCATCTGTCATCACTACCAGTTCACTCTTCACGAGCGACAGGCCATGATTCAAAGCCGCTGTTTTACCACGACGTTCAGGTGAGTAAATCACCTCAACGTCATGGTATTTAGCTAAATAGTCATTTGTATGGTCGTTAGAACCATCAGTCACCCATACCACTTTCAGTTTCGGATACTTTATCTGGCGGGTGTTCTCCATCTTGGAATCCACGATGTCCTGTTCGTTGTAGGCGCATATCATCAGCGTCACCTCAGGCAACTCATTGTCAGGGGGCAGTTCCCTCTTCTTTTGTTTGCCGTAAATCAGTCGCTTGATGTTCACCAGTACCCACAACAACATTCCGTAGCCGATGTAGGTATAAAAAACCAATATCAGGCAAATCCAAAATGCGATTTTCAGGGCTATCATGGCTGAAACTTTAAATGACTATTCGTTCGTTTCTATTTCTTCCTGCATGTCAATAAACTGGCGATTCTTGTCGTAGAATTCATACTGAAGGAAAGCCAGTTTCTGCGAAGAAACAATTCTAATTCCCCAGCCATATTTCATTTGCCAGCGACGTTTCAGCGAAACGATTCCCTGGTTGATATAGGCTGCGACATAAGGGTGTACGTGTAGTGAGAAGCTTTTGATACCTATCTTATTCACAAGGCGATCAATTTTGCTCTCCAACTGGTCAGTAAACAGGATAGAAGATTTGATTTTTCCCTTTCCGAAACAAGTCGGGCAAGTTTCCTCTACGTTGACATCCATAGCAGGACGCACACGTTGGCGAGTAATCTGCATCAGTCCGAATTTACTCAGTGGCAGGATGTTATGACGGGCACGGTCTTTCTGCATGTTCTTGCACATTCGTTCATACAGCATCTGACGGTCTTCTGCAAGATTCATGTCGATAAAGTCCACTACGATGATACCTCCCATATCCCGTAGTCGCAATTGGCGTGCCAATTCGTCAGCAGCCCCCAGGTTCACCTCAAGTGCGTTGGCCTCTTGTCCGTTTTCTGCTTTCGTTCGGTTTCCGCTGTTCACGTCCACCACGTGCATGGCTTCCGTATGCTGAATAATCAGATAGGCACCACGTTTATAGTTGACGGTACGTCCGAACGAGGCTTTCAACTGTTTGGTAACGTTGAAATTGTCGAAGATGGGTACAGAGCCTGTGTATAGTTTGACGATGTCCTTTTTTTCAGGAGCAATCAGTCCGACGTAGTCTTTCACCTGTTGGAAGATGTCGGTATCGTTCACAAAGATACCATCGTAGGTGGGGTCGAAGAGGTCGCGCAGTAGTGCTACCGCTCTACCTGTCTCCTCATAAGCCAATACAGGGGTCGTAGTTGACTTCTGTACTTTTGTAATGGCATCTTCCCAACGTTTCAGTAAGACTTTCAATTCGGCATCAAGCTCAGCTACGCGCTTTCCTTCGGCTGATGTTCTGACGATGACGCCAAAGTTTTTAGGTTTGATACTTTGTACGAGTTGTTTCAGACGTGTACGCTCTTCGCCTTTTTTAATCTTCGAAGAGACGGAAACCTTATCCTGGAAGGGCATCAGCACCATGTATCTTCCTGCAAAACTCAGTTCGCAGGTCAGTCGTGGTCCCTTTGTCGAGATGGGTTCTTTCACCACCTGTACCAGGATTTCCTGTCCTTGCTTGAGAGTGTTCTGTACGCTTCCCTCTTTGGGAAGGTCGGGTAGTCTTGAAGCTTTTGCAATCGGGAAAAGCTTCTTCCTGTCACTTTGTACCTGTTTTAGGTACTTTTCGTAAGAGCTAAATTGAGAACCTAAGTCAAGATAGTGTAAGAAAGCATCGCGTTCCGATCCCACTTCCACGAAGCACGCATTCAGTCCAGGCATTAGTTTCCTGACTCTGCCCAAATAAATGTTACCTACAGAGAACGAAGCCTCTCGTTTCTCGTTCTGGTATTCCACCAGATCCTTGTCTTCGAGTAGCGCTATCGAAATCTCTTTCGGTTGGACGTCAATGATAACTTCACTTGTCATGATTGTAGATTTGTTTTTTAACTGAAAGGGTGCACCAACTTGTCTTTCGACTTGTTGGTACACTCCTTTCATCTCTTTTTTATGAGCAGTTTTTACTTGCTCTTGTGACGATTCTTGCGCAGTCTCTTCTTACGCTTGTGAGTGGCCATCTTGTGACCCTTCTTTTTCTTTCCGTTTGGCATGATTATAATATTTTAATTGTTTAATGTTATTTCATTTTAGCAATAAAGCTCTTGGCAGGTTTGAAAGCAGGGAAATCGTGTGCTTCAATAACCAGTGTCGTATTCTTGGAAATATTTCGAGCAGTCTTTTGGGCACGATGCTTAACGGTGAAAGTGCCGAATCCGCGAAGGAAGACATTCTCTTTTCTCTCTGCCATACACTGGCGTATTTCCTCCATAAACGCTTCTACAGTGGCTGCAACGTCTCTTTTTGCAAGACCAGTGTCCTCAACAATCTTGTTGATAATATCCGCTTTTGTCATCTTGATTCTAATCTCTTAAATGTTTATCTTCTGTTCTTTTTTCTTTTCGGACTGCAAAGATACTGATTTTCAGTAAGAAACGAAAATTTCTCAGCACTTTTTTTCTAAAAAACTTCAATTCTTTGATATTTGCTGTAATCTTGCAATGTATTTTCCGATAATGTCAAACTCCAAATTAACCACGCTTCCCACTTGGATATCGCAGAAGTTTGTGTGTTCGAAGGTGTAGGGGATGATAGCCACCTGGAACGTTTTGCTCGTAGGGTTGCACACCGTCAGCGATACGCCATTCACCGTCACCGAACCCTTGTCCACCGTGAAATATCCGTTCAGCGCCATCTCCTTGTTCTCCTCGTATTCGAAGGTGAAGTAGGTCGAACCGTCAGCATCTTCTACTGCGATACAGCGGGCAGTCTCGTCCACATGTCCCTGTACGATGTGTCCGTCCAGTCGTCCGTTCATCATCATCGAGCGTTCCACATTCACCTTGTCACCCTCTTTCAGCAATCCCAAGTTCGAACGGTCCAGTGTTTCCTTCATAGCCGTTACGGTATAGGTGCCATTCTCTATCCGTACTACGGTCAGACACACCCCATTATGCGACACGCTTTGGTCTATTTTCAGTTCGTCCACAAACGAACAACGCAGGGTGAAGTCTATATTCTCCCTGTCTTTCTTGATAGCCACAACGGTGGCAAACTCTTCAATAATGCCAGAAAACATAACTCTTATCGCTCTATGATGAAAAAAAGAAAGGGTCGCACCGAGGATGTGATGAAAACTCCTTTGTTATAAGATGAAGAGCGCTCTCAGCCTTTGTAATCCACTGGTTTTTCAACGACTCCCTTTGGGGGAGATGTGGCCCGCCATTGACAAAAGAAACAACTCAGTTTTCAATGTAATTTGATGAGTATCCCGATCGAATCGATACGACCCCGTTTCTTCTATATAATATAAATTAGGTACGTGTGCGCGTAAATTAGTAAGCAAACAAGGGGTAATCCTTCATTCGCTCGTTCACACACTTGCGCACGCTGGCTATTACCTGTTCGTCCTCAGGAGCATTCAGCACTTCTTCAATCAGAGCAGCAATCTCCACCATCAGGTCTTCCTTGGCACCACGAGTAGTGATAGCAGGAGTACCCAGACGGATACCACTGGTCTGGAAAGCTGAACGACTGTCGAATGGTACCATGTTTTTGTTGACTGTGATGTCAGCAGCCACCAGTGCATTCTCAGCCACCTTACCAGTCAGTTCAGGATACTTCGAACGCAGGTCAACCAGCATGGAGTGGTTGTCTGTACCACCACTGACGATGGTGAATCCACGCTTGATCAGTTCCTCTGCCAGCACCTTGGCATTCTTCTGCACCTGCTTAGCCCACTCCTTGAATTCTGGTTTCAGTGCTTCACCGAAAGCCACAGCCTTAGCAGCAATCACGTGCTCCAATGGACCACCTTGCTGTCCTGGGAATACGGCAGAATTAAGCAGTTGCGACATCATCTTCGTTACGCCCTTTGGTGTCTTCAGTCCCCATGGGTTCTCGAAGTCTTTACCCATCAGGATGATACCACCACGTGGACCACGCAGTGTCTTATGAGTAGTAGAGGTCACGATATGAGCATATTTCACGGGGTTGTCCAGCAAACCGGCAGCAATGAGACCTGCAGGGTGTGCCATATCAATCATCAGCAGAGCACCCACCTTGTCGGCTATCTCGCGCATACGCTTGTAGTCCCACTCACGACTGTAAGCCGAACCACCACCGATAATCAGTTTGGGCTTGTGCTCCAGAGCCAAACGCTCCATCTCGTCATAGTCCACACGCCCCGTTTCCTTGTTCAGATTGTAACCTACGGGTTTGTAGAGAATACCACTTGTATTCACCAACGAGCCATGCGACAGGTGACCGCCGTGATCCAAGTTCATACCCATGAAGGTGTCGCCAGGTTTCAGTACTGCCAGCAAAACAGCAGCATTAGCCTGTGCACCAGAGTGGGGCTGTACGTTGGCATATTCAGCACCAAACAGTTTGCATACACGGTCGATGGCCAGTTGCTCCACCTCGTCAACCACCTGACAGCCGCCATAGTAGCGATGACCAGGATAACCCTCAGCATATTTGTTGGTCAGATAACTGCCCATAGCTTCCATTACTTGATCGCTGACGAAGTTTTCCGAAGCAATCAGTTCGATACCTTTCAGTTGGCGTTGATGCTCTTTTTCGATGAGCTCAAAAATCGTGTTGTCTCTTTCCATTTTCTTATTTAGTTTTGTTGTTTATCCATTCATTGACAGGAGGAATTCCTCATTCGAACGTGTCTGTACCAAGCGGTCGCGTACAGTATTCATAGCCTCGATGGGGTTCATTTCGGCAATGTACTTACGCAGAATCCACATACGGTTCAGTGTAGTAGGATCCTGAAGCAAGTCGTCGCGACGTGTTGACGAGAGTATCAGGTTGACCGCAGGATATACACGCTTGTTCGACAGCATGCGGTCCAACTGCAATTCTGAGTTACCCGTACCCTTGAACTCCTCGAAGATGACCTCATCCATCTTCGAACCTGTGTCAGTCAGTGCGGTAGCGATGATGGTCAGCGAACCACCGTTCTCGATGTTACGGGCAGCACCGAAGAAGCGCTTAGGCTTCTGCAGAGCGTTGGCATCCACACCACCCGTCAGTACCTTACCTGAAGCCGGTGCAACGGTATTATAGGCGCGAGCCAGACGCGTAATAGAGTCGAGGAAAATCACGACATCGTGTCCGCACTCCACCATACGCTTAGCCTTTTCCAGTACGATACCGGCAATCTTCACGTGGCGGTCGGCAGGTTCGTCGAATGTTGAGGCTATCACCTCGGCATTCACCGTGCGAGCCATATCTGTCACCTCCTCAGGACGCTCATCAATCAACAGCATCATGATGTAGGCCTCAGGATGGTTGGCAGCAATAGCGTTGGCAATATCCTTCATCAGGATGGTCTTACCCGTTTTAGGCTGTGCCACAATCAGTGCACGCTGTCCCTTACCGATGGGTGAGAAAAGATCGACGATGCGAACCGAAGGATTCGTTGTCGCTGGGTCACCACAGAGTTTGAATTTCTCTTCAGGAAAGAGTGGGGTGAGGTGTTCGAAACTCACGCGGTCGCGCACTTCCTGAGGCAGACGACCGTTGATGGTCTTCACATCCGTCATAGCGAAATATTTCTCGTTGTCGTGTGGTGGGCGCACCATACAGTCTATCACGTCACCGGTTTTCAGTCCATAGCGCTTCACCTGTTGTGGGCTCACATAGATATCATCGGGCGACGACAGGTAGTTATAGTCGCTGGAGCGCAGGAAACCATAGCCGTCCTGCAACATCTCCAGAACACCATTACCTGAAATCAGATTCTCGAAGTTATAACTCTCCACAGGTGCATAACCCTTGTTCGGCATGTAGGCGTTCATTTCCTGCATACCCATATTCTGAGTGGGTTGTGTCAATGGGCGGTCGAAGATGTCGAGGGTAGGAATAGCCTCACCGTCTTCGATGGGTATATCCACAACGGTAATGAAGTCAGTACCGTCGCCTGGGTCACCAGCCCATATTCCGTCACTTGTTGTACCGACAGCCTCTTCTGGCTGCTGAGCCATTTTTGCCTGTAGTTTCTCGATGGCCTCAGGGTCAAAATCTCCCTCAGCTTCGTTAGCAGCCTCAGGAACCTCAGCCGCTTCAGTATCCTGTTCGGCATTCTCTGCCTTAGTTTCTGCTTCTGCTTCAGCTTCAGCAGCCTCACGTGCAGCTATTTCTTCCAGTTCCTTCTTCGATTTGCGACCACGTTTCTTAGGAGCAGGTTTCTCTTCTGCCTCTGTTTCAGCTACAGTTTCCGGTGCAGTTTCATCCACAGCCTTCTGTGCAGGCTCCGCTGCCTCAGCCTCTGCAAACAGGTCGTCGAGCGAAGGCTGTTTGGTCTTCGCAGGTTTCGTGGTTGAGGTGTCAAGTTTCTCGGCCTCGGCACCGTTCACCGTATAGACCTTACTGTCTTTCTTGGTAATTCTGGTACGTTTACGTTTCGTAGCACCTCCGTTAGCTGCTGAGTCTTCAGCGGCTTTGTCAAGAATGGCATAGATGACCGTTTCCAACTCGTCATCCTGCTTCACCTTAACACCGAGGTCATTGGCTATTTCCATCAACTGGGGAATATCCATTTGTTCTAATTCATTCTTCGTATACATATATAATAATGTGTATTCGTTTGACTCTTGTTTTTTGAAAAATCGGGTGGAAATGTTTCACGAACGGAAACACTTTTGATTAATTTCGAGTGCAAAGGTAACCATTTTATTCTGATTATCCAAACATTCTTACCCGTTTTTTTTCTTGAATTGTTATTTCCTGATTTACTCTTCTTCTTTGGTAGCAGCCGATGGCTCCTTTGGTGTAGCCGTTGGAGCCGCATTCGTCTCGTCAGGAGCACCCGGTTCTGCCGTTGTCTGCTGACCCTCGACAGCAGGAATTACCTCCTGTTGCAGACTGTCAACAGCCAGACTGTCGGAATCCGATGCCATTTTCAGATAGCCGCCACAACTGTAGTCTATCATGTTGGCAGTCACAGACTCAGGCTTTTGGAATTTAGCATGATATTGCTTGAAGGCTGGGTCGCCCAACACCAGTTCCAGGAAGTTTCCGCATACAGGCAGCGCCGTACGGTTGCCCTGACCCAGCTTTCCTGTACGGAAATGGATGCTGCGATATTCGCCACCTACCCAAGCGCCTACTACCAGTCGGGGTGTCGTGCCCACGAACCAGGCATCACTGTGGTTGTTCGATGTTCCCGTCTTACCTCCGAAGTCGGTATCGTTCAGGTGTTTGCTGATGAATCGGTAGAGAGCCGAACTCGTACCGTGCATACCGCCCTGCAACAGTTGTGTCACGAAGAAGGCACTCTTCTCCGAAAGCGCCTGCTTTTCCTCCTGCTTTTCGGCATTATATATTTCTTTGCCGTCGCGATCCAGAATGCGGCTAACCAATACAGGTTTATGAGCTATACCATTGTTGACAGGTGTGCAGTAGGCGTTCACCAGTTCCAACAGGTTCACATCCGACGACCCCAGTGCCAAAGCCGGTGTGGCATCCAGTTTCGACTCGATACCCATATCGTGTGCGGTCTTTACTATCTGAGGAATACCCACTTCCTGTCCCAGTTTCACAGCCACCGAGTTGATACTCATGGCGAATGCCTGTTTCAGGGTGATATTCTGATTCGAGAATCGTCCGTCGGCATTATGTGGAGCCCATGTTACCTCCTTGCCGTGGTCCATCACCTTCATCGAGATGTAGGAGTCTTCGCGTGTGTCACAGGGTGTGATACCCTGGTTCATAGCTTCCGCATAGACGAAGAGTTTGAACGTAGAACCAGGTTGGCGCATGGAGGTCACTTTGTCGTATTTCCACGTCTTGAAGTCCAGATCGCCCACCCAAGCCTTCACGTGTCCTGTCTGCGGCTCAATAGCCACGAAACCGCAGTGCATGAAGTGTTCCATATATCTGATAGAGTCGAGCGTTGACATTTCCTTTTCGATGAATCCCTGTTCGTAGTCAAACAGTTTCACGGGGTGGGGCAGATTCAGGTGGTAGTCAATCGAATCCTTATTCCCATCATATTTCTGCGACAGATATTTATAATAAGGTAGGCGCTTAGCCAAGTCCTCGATGAAATTCGGAATTTCCTGTCCGCGTTCGTCGCGCCACGGGTTCATGCCCAACCAATGGTTGTCGAAGTTTCTCTGTACGATACGCATCTGTTTGGTGACAGCCTCTTCCGCATAGCGTTGCATACGTGTGTCGAGTGTGGTGTAAATCTTCAAACCGTCCTTATAGAGGTCTATGTCGTTCTCGTTGCACCACGACTGCAATTCCGACTTCACCGCCTCACGGAAGTAGAGCGCCAGTCCGTCGTAGTTATTCTCCACGCTGTAGTTCAGGTCGATAGCCTTCTGCGTCAGGGTGTCGTAAGCCTCTTTCGTGATGTCCTTATGCTTCAACATATTGCTGAGCACCACATTACGACGGTCGAACGAGTTCTTCGGATTGATACGGGGGTTATAGTACGTCGTAGCCTTCAGCAGTCCCACCAGAATGGCACACTGGTCGGGTGTCAGTTTGTGAGGTGTTGTTCCGAAGTAAGTCTTTGCAGCTGTCTTGATGCCGAAGGCATTCGAACCGAAATCCACCGTATTCGCATACATCGTCAGAATTTCCTTCTTGTCGAAGAACATTTCCAACTTCACGGCAGTTATCCATTCCTTGCTCTTCATGATGAGCATTTTCACACCGGGAATATACCCCAGCAAACCGGTAGAATACTCCGTACGCACACGGAACATATTCTTCACCAACTGTTGGGTGATGGTCGATGCTCCACGGGCATCGTGGTGCACCACATAGTCTTTCAGTGCAGCAAACACAGCTCCGAAGTCGATACCGAAGTGCTGGAAGAAACGCTCGTCCTCCGTATCTATCAGGGCGCGCCAGAATATAGGGTTCACCTCCTCGTAGTTCACGGGTGTGCGGTTCTCGCTGAAGTATTTGCCTATCAGTACATTGTCGGCACTATACAATTCCGAAGCCTGAGGGTTTTTCGGATTCATAATCGAACTCATCGAGGGCGACTTTCCGAACAGCCACAGGAAGTTGATATCTACCATGAAAAGATAGAGGATAAATGCCACGATCAGCGAGGCGAAACCCAAGCCCGTCTTCGTGTACCATTTACGTCCTTGATACAATTCTTTATACCATTGCCAGAACTTCTTTGGTGCCTGACATGCCATTTCTACGTACTTATTCATATTGTTTTATGTAGTTCAATATACAGTCTTTTTCATCAGGGTGAAACCAGCGCATTTCCTCGTCGCGTTTATACCAAGTCAGTTGTTTGCGAGCGTATCGGCGCGTATTGCCTTTTATGCGTTCTATAGCCTCTTCCAGTGTCCAGGTTCCGTCCAGATAGTTGAACATCTCCTTATATCCCACGGTGTTCAGCGCATTGTGCTGTCGCTTGTCAGCCATCTGTCTTACCTCGTCCAGCAGTCCTTCCGCCATCATTTGGTCCACTCTTTGGTTGATGCGCGTATAGAGTTCCTCGCGCTCTCGGTTCAGACCGATTTTCACAATCCTGAAGGGTCGTAATTTCTTTTCCTGTTTGCGGAACGACGTGTAGGTCTGTCCCGTCTGATAGCATATTTCCAATGCGTGAATCACGCGTCGGTAGTTCTTTCTGTCCACCACCGCCCAGTGTTCCGGGTCCAGTCGCTTCAAGTCTTCGCACAGGGCGTCGAGTCCCTCTTCTGCATAGCGTCGCTTCATCTCCTGACGGATGTCGTCGCGAACGGTGGGAATGTCGTCAATCCCGTTGCATACGGCGTCGATATACATCATGCTGCCTCCAGTGAGCAGTTGTATGGGTGCGTGTCTGAATTCCTGTTCCAACACCTGTAGCACGTCCTGTTCGTACATCGAGGCGTTATAGTAGTCATCTATGCTGATGCTTCCCACGAAGTAGTGTCGCACCTCTTTCAGTTGTTCGTCCGTAGGTCGTGCCGTTCCGATGCGCAGTTCACGGTAAATCTGTCGTGAGTCGGCATTGATAATCGGAATACCGTAGTGTTTTGCCAGACCGATGCAGAGCTCCGTCTTCCCAACCGCCGTAGGTCCCGTAATAACAACAAGAGTCTTCAACTTTCAACTCTCAATTTTCAACTCTCCACTTACCGAATCACTCCGCGCTTCGAGCTTTCGATAAACGAACAGATGTACTCCACTTCCTTCGAATCAGGATAGATGGCACGCGCTTCGGCGATACCGTCCTTCAGCACACCCTTGGAATAGATGATGCGGTAGGCGTCGTGGATGGCCTCAATGACCTCGTTCGAGAATCCGCGACGGCGCAGACCTATCAAGTTCACGCCTGCGTAGCGCACGGGTTCCTTACCTGCTATGACGTAGGGTGGAATATCCTGACTGGTGCGCGAACCGCCTTGGAACATGATGTAGCTGCCCACCTTGCAGAACTGGTGGAACAGACACGTTGCCGAGATGATGGCATAGTCTTCTACCTCCACCTCGCCGGCAAACTTCGTCGAGTTGCCGATGATGCATCCGTTGCCTATCACGCAGTCGTGAGCCACGTGCATATTCTCCATCAGCAAGTTACCGCTGCCCACCACCGTTTTGCCTTTCGAGGCTGTTCCGCGACTGATGGTCACGTTCTCGCGTATCGAGTTGTTGTCACCAATCTCACACGTCGTATCTTCGCCTTTGAATTTCAAGTCCTGGGGCTTCGTCGAGATACTTGCACCAGGGAAGAACTCATTGCCGTTGCCGATACGGGCTCCGTAGTGGATGGTTACATTATTCAGAAACTTATTGTTGTCGCCGATGACGACATTCTTGTCAATCACGCAGAATGGTCCGATGATGTTGCCGTCGCCCAACTGAGCCTCCGGGTCAACCACAGCCATTGGATGAATTTGATTTGCCATTTTTATTTATTCTTTACGATTTGAGCAGTGAAGGTAGCTTCGGCTACTACGTGGTCGCCTACGAAGATGTAGCCCTTCATCGACGAGATACCGTGGCGCACGGGAGCCAACAAATCTACTTTGAAAATCAGCGTGTCGCCTGGTACCACTTTCTGACGGAACTTCACGTCGTCAATCTTCATGAAGTATGTTGACCAGCGCTCGGGTTCCTCCAGCGTGTTCAGCACCAGCAGACCGCCACACTGTGCCATAGCCTCAATCTGCAGCACACCTGGCATCACGGGCTCTTCGGGGAAGTGGCCCTGGAAGAAAGGTTCGTTGGCTGTCACGTTTTTGATACCCACAATCGTGGTAGCACCCAGTGAAATCACCTTGTCAACCAACTGCATGGGGTAGCGGTGGGGCAGCAATTCGCGGATTTTGTTCACGTCCATCTCCGGAGCCTCGTTGGGGTCGTAGATAGGAGCCTGAATCTCGTGCTTGCGAATCTCCTTGCGCATCTGTCGCGCAAACTTATTATTAATAGTATGTCCCGGGCGCGTAGCAATGATACGTCCCTTGATGGGCTTGCCTATCAGCGCCATATCGCCGATGATGTCCAGCAGTTTATGGCGCGTACACTCATTCTCCCACACCAGCGGCTTGTGCTGTATGTAGCCCAGCTCGTTGGCGTCGCGGTGCTCCACATGCAGCATGTCAGCCAACATGTCCAGACGTTCCTGTGTGGTCTGACGCTCGTAGATGACGATGGCGTTATCCAAGTCGCCGCCCTTGATGAGGTTAGCCTGCAACAGCGGTTCGATGTCGCGCACGAAGACGAAGGTGCGTGCAGCGGCAATCTCCGTTTCAAACTGCTCGGCACTCTCCAGCGTAGCAAACTGTGAGTTGATGAATTTCGACTCAAAAGAACACATCGCCGTCAGCGAGAACTGCTCGTCGGGCAGAATGGTGATGCACGAACCCGTTGCCTCGTCTTTCACCTCTATCTTCTTTCGGATGATGTACCAGTCCTTGGGGGCATTCTGTTCCTCAACGCCCACCTCCTTGATGCGCTCCACATACTGGATGGCGCTTCCGTCCAAGATGGGGAACTCAGGACCGTTCACCTGTATGGCGCAGTTGTCGATACCCATCGCGTAGAGGGCTGCCAATCCGTGTTCAACGGTCGATACGCGAACATCGCCCTTGCCCAGTACGGTGCCACGCTGCGTGTCCACCACATTCTCGGCAATAGCGTCAATCACGGGTTCGCCTTCCAAGTCTATACGCTTGATTTTATAACCAGTATTCTCAGGGGCTGGATTGAATGTCACAGTGAGGTTTAATCCAGTATGCAGTCCTTTACCGAAAAGGGAAAAGCTGCCTTTGAGTGTCTTCTGTTTCATGATGTATTATTTGTTCTTCTTCAATTCTTCTATTTCCTTGCGCAGTGCGCCCAGTTCGCGATACATGTCGGGCAGTTTCTTCATCACGGCCTGAGCCTTGAAGAACACCTTCGGGTCGATGGCTGGCGCACCAATCAGCTGCTCGCCGTTGCCCTTGGTGTTGCTGATGACGCCACTCTGAGCACCGATGAATGTCTTGTCGGCAATGGTGATATGACCGGAGAAACCAGCCTGTCCGCCCACCATACACCAGGCACCGACTTTTGTCGAACCAGCCATACCTACTTGGGCTGACATCACCGTGTTCTCGCCAATCTCGCAGTTGTGTGCCACCTGAATCAGGTTGTCCAGCTTTACGCCTTTGTGAATCACCGTCTGACCCATTGTCGAACGGTCCACACACGTATTGGCGCCGATTTCCACATTGTCCTCTATCACCACGATACCCATCTGGGGAATCTTGTCGTAACCCTCCTGGCTGGGGGCAAAACCGAAGCCGTCGGCACCGATCACTGCACCTGCGTGGATGGTGACGTTCTGACCAATCTGGCAACCGTCATAAATGGTTACGTGGGGGTAAATCATCGAACCCTTGCCTATCTTCACGCCGTCGCCCACGTAGGTGAACGGACCGATATACACATCCTCACCGATTTCTGCTGTCTTCGATATGAATGCCAGCGGGTCAACGCCCTTCTTCTTAGGCAGCGATGCGGCATACATCTGCATCAGCTTTGCTACACACTCGTAGGCATTGGGCACACGAATCAGTGTGGCCGTGACGGGATGCTCCAGTACCACGTCGTCGTTGATGAGCACCACCGAGGCTTTCGTCTCGTAAATGAAATGAGTGTATTTGGGATTCGACAGGAACGTGATAGCTCCTTCTTTACCTTCCTCTATCTTCGCGAAGGTGTTGACTTTCGCCTGTTCGTCACCCTCTACGCGTCCACCGATAAAGTCGGCTATTTGTTTGGCTGTAAACTCCATTATTTTCGTGTAATTTTATAAAATCCTTGCAAAGGTACAACTTTTTTCTTAAAAACGATGATAACAGAGATAATATTTACGTATTTTTTTGGAAAGAAGTTGCACATTTAGGATTTCTGAAGCTTCTGCGATGTCTTTTACGCTCCCGTCCTTGTATAAAATTCCGATGCTGTCGTCCTCCGGATTATACATATCCTTGCCCAGTTCCGTCAGCGACATCATGTAGCGGGTGTCCTCCAGCGGAATGTCCATCCGGGCGGCTATGTGCTGGCGGATATCGTTCACGTATTCCTCGGTGGGAGCCTCCTCCGTCACCTCCACTTTGAACAGGTGGCGGTCCAGCATATCTGTCGCCAAAGTGGAAAGAATTTTGTCGTCCGATTTCTTCCACACCTTCATCGCGCTCCATATATCCGAATCATCCAGGTCGCTATACATTTCCAGCGCCTCGTCGTGCGTAGCAAACCAAGCGTCGTCCACATCATTGCGAAGGAAGTAGGCGAGGGCAGGGGTCGCAAAAATCTCTTTACCCGATTTCGCTAATTCCTTGGCTCTCAACAGAGTATTAATCAGTATCTTCTCATAGCCAACGGCGGTTTTGTGCAGATACACCTGCCAGTACATCAGTCGTCTGGTGGTCAGGAAATTCTCAATCGAGTAGATGCCTTTCGAATCCACCACCAGTCGGTCGTCCTTCACGTTCAGCATCTTGATGATGCGTGCCGACCCGATGTTTCCTTCCGTCACACCTGTAAAGAAAGAGTCACGGCGGATATAGTCCAGTCTGTCCATATCCAACTGGCTTGAAATCAGCTGGTGGAAAATCTTGTTGGGATATTCATCCTTGAAGATACTGATAGCCAGATTCAGTTGCCCGTGCATTTCCCTGTTGATCTGTTCCATCATCAGCAGCGAGATATCCTCGTGCGATATTCCGTGCATCAGCGTATGCTCCAGCACGTGCGAGAAGGGACCGTGCCCGATGTCGTGCAGCAGGATGGCAATTTTCACCGCCTCCTCCTCCGAATCGAAGATATACACCCCTTTTTCCTTCAGCGACTTCACCGCCTCTGTCATCAGATACAGCGCTCCCAGCGAGTGTTGGAATCGCGTATGCCGTGCCCCTGGGTACACTGACGAAGCCAGTCCCAGTTGGTTAATGCGGTTCAGTCGTTGGAACAGCGGGTGCTGCACCACGTTGTATATCAGTCCCTTCCTGATTTTGATAAACCCGAACACCGGGTCGTTGATGATCTTATATCCATCCATAGCGACTGCAAAATTACATATAATTTCCGAGATTCTAAGCCAACCAGAGATAAAAACAGAAAAAAAATCCCGATAACCACCAAGGATTATCAGGATTTTCTAATTACTCACTTAAAACGGACCATGTCCCATGCACGTTTAGAGCCCCTTGGTAAGGGGCGGCTATAATGCAGGGTTATAGCCAATACATGATACAGTGCCTAATGCCGTTCCCATTGCGGTGAGGATACTAACCAGTATCTGAATCACCATTTTCCAAGTTTCTTTCTTCATAATCTTTTTGTTTTTTGTCACACAGAAATCACGGAAATCGACGAAGTCGCTTCGCTAGTCGAAGAAATTCACAGAAATCTTAATCTATGCCGTGG
>DEKX01000023.1 GCA_002354095.1 Prevotella sp. UBA2711
CATAGCCATTTTCGACTACAAATTACCCGATGAGGAATCATCGTCACTGCTACTGCAAACAGTCAGCGAGGCAGCCGTCAAGCCGCAAAAAAGGATGGCGGCCAGCATCGTTAATAGATTCTTTTTCATTATCATTGTTATATTATTCCGTCACAAAGATAAAGGTTGTATTTGAATGATGCAAGCATTTCCCAGAAAAGTGTGTTTTTCTGTCTTGAGATGACAAAAGGAAGAAGGGGCTCATAAGTGAATAAGTTACGACGAACGAGACAAGTTTCCTTTTACAACTTCATTTGGACGCTGGCATTGCATTGCTTCGCTCTACCCATAGTCCTGACAGCAATCTGGCTCAGTTGATGTGCAGTATATGTGCAGTATATGTACAGTATATGTACAGTAAAACACTGTACAAGTAGTGGACAAATACTGAACAAATAGTGTAGGACGACCGAAGGAGCTCCGAAGCATTACCGAAGTTGTACCGAAGCAAAAACGAATGAACGAAAACCAAAACTGTCCCAATCGGGGTCGGCGGTGAGGAGGAAGCTACCGTTGGGGGGCACTGCCGCCACTACCGAAAAAACTGCAAAAAAGACGTAAAAATGCGTCTTAAATCGGCATTTCCCCTAAAAAAATTTGGCTATCCCATTTTAAAGCAGTACCTTTGCACCACTAGAACCCGCCAAGCCTCTCAACGATGCTCAAATGTGCGGGTCGTTTTATTTTTATACAATGAGCAACAGAGTACCATTTCTGAAATCTTATACCAATGCGCATGACCTTGTCAGGTTATTGCAGTCACGTGGTTTGACAGTTACAGATACTGCCAAGGCAGAAAGTTACCTTGAGTATATAGGCTATTATCGTTTGTCTGCCTATATGTACCCATTATTGCAGATGCCAAAGAATCAGCACCGCTATAAGCCCAATACGTCCTTTAATCAGGTGATGATGCTCTATCGCTTTGATAAGAAGTTGCGTCTGCTTATCTTCAATGAGATTGAAAAGATAGAGGTAGCTGTTCGCAGTGCTATAGTTAATATAGGCAGTGAGATGACAAATGACCCATTTTGGATGACAGAAAGTCGCAACTTCATCGATGCAGGGAAATTTCGGCATACTATGGATTTGATTGATGCAGAGTTACGTCGCTCACGAGAGGATTTTATCGACCATTTCAAACAGACATATTCAGATGCCTATCCTCCTGCATGGATTCTGGCAGAAGTGCTACCTTTCGGTGTCCTCACCAATATATATAGCAATATTCGGGTTCCTCGGATAAAGAAACGTATAGCCCAGAAGTTTGGCTTGCAAGTTGCTCCTTTTGAATCATGGCTTACAATTGTTGCTCTGACTCGTAACTCATGTTGCCATCATGCACGTGTTTGGAACAAACAGAACACAATCCGTCCTATGATGCCAAATCGTATGACTGGACATTGGATTTCTCTACCTACAGATCCACTTCGTATCTATTTCAATCTGTGTATTATCAAATACTTTTTGGATGTCATTTCACCGCAAAATGACATGAAAGTTAAGATAGATACACTACTTGCGAACTATCCTGATATAGATATTGCGGCAATGGGCTTCCCCCGTGGGTGGGAATGTGAACCGTTGTGGCAATAACTTTATTTTCCACTATTTCTTTAGGATGCACCGATAATGATTATTCTTTCTCCCCCTGCACCCAGTCGAACTTCTTTACCCACCGCCAGACGGTGACGCGCGAGAGGTTCGTCATGTTCTGTATTTGGGGCTTCGAGAGGCCGATGCGCATCAGGTAGCACACCTGCATCTGCTGTTCGGTAAAGGTGCCGAGTTCCTTTAGCAACTGGTCCTGGAATGTGGGGTACAGCTCATCGACGGCCCGATAGAGTTGTTTCCAGTCGGCAGGCTGCATGTTCTTCTTTCCCTCCGATGACTGGCGGATGGCCTCGATGACATCCTCAGCCTTGCCCTCCAACTCCGACTGATGCAGCAGATTGAGGAAGGTCTGGTTCTGCTGCATCTTTTCCGTCAGCCGTTGCTCCTTCTCGCGCAGTTCTATGTCGTAGCCTGTAAGTTCGGTGCTCACCTTGTCCAGTTGTGCCTTCACCTTGCCCAGTTCATCATCCTGTTTCTCCAGTTGATACTTTGCTTCGGACAGTTTTCTTTCTCGCAGGTCTATCTCCTGCCGCAGCCGCTGCTCGTCGTCGGCCTTGCCTTGCAGTTCCTGAGACAGTGCCGTTATCTGTTCAAGATGCCTGTTCCTGCGACGGACATACACTGCATAGCCAAGACACAGCAGAAGCAGGGCGACGGCGCAGACGACAGCCACCGCCAGTTTGTAATGCTCCTTTGCATCGCGCAGTTGCTGCTCCTTCTTCTGATCCAGGTGATACTGATACTCGTTGCCCACCGTAGCGGCCAACTGCTGACGCTTTCCGAAATCCAGCGAGTCGCTCAGTTGCATATATATCCGTGCATAGTGGAGGGCTTTCGGCTGATTACCCTGTGCGTCGTACATCTGATAGAGCATCTTGGCCGCATCGTACATATTATTGATGTCCGTACCGTCGTCAATCACCCGGTTCAGACAGACGCTTGCGGAATCAGTCTGTCCCGTCATCTGGTAGTACACGGCCAAGACTATACACGGAAATGCCGCGAAGTCATTTATAGGGTCTCCGTCTATCAGTATTCGGCATCGTTCGGCATTCTGTCGCTCACCCAACTCAACATAGTGGCACAGCAGGTTATAGAGGTTGCCCTGCTGATGGGCTATCTTATTTGAACTTTCAATCGCTTGGAGGGCTTCGTCAAGATAAGCCTTGGCCTGCCGTGTGCTGTCCGTTGCCATCAGTGCCCCGCCTAAGTGGAGCAGCGGCACCACCTTGTCGCGTCCTAACGCCCGGCATACCTCCAGTTCTTTTCGCCCCGTCGCAACAGCCTCTTGATAGTTCTGTACTCCATAATAGAGGTAGTTCAGATTAGAATAGGTGTTTTGTAGCATCACCGAGTCGCAATCCTCCGCATCTTCAGCATATTCTATCGAGCGGAAGAAATATTCCAGGGCGCGGGGCGTATCTTGCAAGTCACGATAGACGCTGCCGGCATAGTAGCACACCTCCTGCTTGTCCTGCACCGTACCCTCCCGTTCAAAGTAGCCCAACAAACTCTTGATGACGATATCCGATGTCGCCGTCTTGTCGGCCTTGTCGTTCAGTCGGATTCTCAGCAGGTCGTACTTGTTCCTTGTGTATTCCGACTCTGCCCGCATCTCTATTTCCAGAGAGTCGAGCATTGCAAGAGCCGTCGCAGGGTCACTGTCGCCCACATGCTTTATCTGGTCGAGCCTGTCCATCACTCCACCCTCCTTGCAGGAAACAAGGAACAAAACAAGCAGAAACCGAGTGCATAGTCTAACGTATCTGTTCATCGCCTTATTGTTTCAATTCGGGTGCAAAGATACGCAAAAATCACGGTATTACAAAGATTTTCAGACAATCTTTGTGTTTCACTGTGTTTCTCGGAAACACAATGAAACAGCCATTTCTTGATTCTCTCCCGACTTATGCCTACCTTTGCACCCAGAAATAAAATAAGTAACAACAGAAATGAGTGTGAAACAATTAAGATTTGCGTCAGTTCTTCTCGCAGCCATCGTATCAATAGCGGCAGAAGCACAGGGTAACATCACGGGGCGGGTGATTGACGAGCAAGCCCAGCCGATGCCATTTGCCAATGTCGTGCTCGTCAACCGTTCCGACTCCGCTTATATTGCAGGAGCAGTGACTAAGGATGACGGAACTTTCAGCATCAATACCGATAAGCAAGATGGTCTGCTGAAAGTATCGAGTATAGGATATATAACAAAGTATATCGACGCACGACAGGGAAACGTAGGCGACATACAGATGCAGCCCGACACACAGATGCTGGGTGAGGTCGTTGTGAAAGGTCATGTCCCCCAGTTCCAAATGGGCAGCGAGGGATTCGTGACAAACGTCACAAACACCCCGCTCAGCCAGATAGGTACTGCCGACGATGTGCTGAAACACGTGCCTGGCATCATAGCCAAGGACGGAGTTTACGAAGTCTTCGGCAAAGGCTCGCCAATCATTTACATCAATGGCAGGAAGATGCGCAATAAAAAAGAACTGGAGCAATTGAAATCCACTGACATCAAGAGCGTAGAGCTTATCACCAATCCTGGTGCAAAGTATGATGCAACCGTGGGAGCCATCGTGAAGATTCAGACTATTCGTAGGGCTGGCGATGGTTTCAGTATCGATACATGGGGGCGCTGGCGACAGGGGCGCAAAGCCCAGAAGTCCGCCTCGCTTGACATGAATTATCGTCACAATGGACTTGACATCTTTACCTCTCTATGGGTCAGCAAAGGGAAGTATCTGCAACAGTCGGCACTCACGCAAGAAGTACAGAGCGATACACTATGGCAGCAAAAGAATGAGATGCAGACGGATATTGTCAACCGTGAATATAGCATTGAAGGCGGTTTCAACTACATGCTGAACGAGCATCACAGTTTCGGTATGAAGTACGAGGCGACATTACCATCCACTTCTGATGAAATGACCGTACTGACAAGCGATGTAATGGCAAACGGCCAATTCTACGACAAATGGAAAAACTTGACCAACAAGCAGACCAAGGGAATTGCAGGTCATAAAATGAATGCTTATTATTTAGGCAAGATTGGAAAGCTGGACGTTGACTGGAACTTTGACTATCTGCGCAGTGGCTACAACGAGCAAAGTAAGATTGAAGAGACTTGCCAAATACAAGACAATCGTCTGATTGATGCCGAAAACAGGGTGAGAAACAATATGTTCGCAACGAAACTCACGATGACCTATCCTCTGTTTGGTGGTTCTCTGGACTTTGGCGCAGAATATATCAATACTGACCGACAGGATGACTATGCGAATCCGCAGAACTTTGTCGCCTCCAATTACAGCACACTAAAAGAGCAAAGCATCAGTCCCTATGTGGAATATTCCAAGATGTTACCCAAGATTGGTATGTTGCGGGCCGGGCTTCGCTATGAACACGTGAAGTTCGACTATTATGAAAGTGACAACCTCGTGGAAGAACAGAGCCGCAGTTATGGGAATCTCTATCCGTCCCTCTCCTTTGCTACACGCCTTGGCAAGGTACAGGCACAGATAGCCTATTCTGCCAAGACTACACGCCCCACCTACCGCCAGTTGAGCAACGACGTGTTCTATGTTAATCGTTACGGCATGCAGCGGGGTAATCCATTGCTTGACAATTCCATCATCCACAACATCTCCATTCAAGGAATGTGGAAGTTCTTGCAGTTCTCGGTCAGCTATTCTGACGAACGTGGAAGTATTATGCACTGGATGGAACAGATTGACAACTCAAACATAACGCTTGTAACATACAAGAATATCCACAGTCTGAAATGGATTGTACCTTTTGTGACCGTTTCACCTACTTTTGGCATTTGGCACCCGCAGTTATCTGTAGGCATGCGCAAGCAATGGCTCACAATGCAAACGACAGCAGGAGACATTACACTTGGCAAGCCGATGCTGATAGTTCAAGCCAGCAATACTTTTGCCTTCAACAAGACGCTGACAGGTGAAGTAAATTTCAGATATCAAGGTCCAGGTCATTATCAGAACATCTATTTGGACTACCACCAGACCGTTCTTAACGTTAGTTTAGTCAAAACCTTCTTCCACGACCGGCTGAGTATCAAGTTGGCTGGCGAGGATTTGCTTGACCGCAGCCGTGATGGGAACAGAGTCTATAATCAACAGGTACAGCTTTATCAAGGGAATTACTACGACCGTCGCCGTTTCGTAGTCACTCTTCGCTACAAGTTCAATACCGCCCGCTCAAAGTACAAAGGCGAGGGCGCAGGTAACGCAGAAAAGAACCGCTTCTAAACCGCAACAACTATGCACAACAGTTTTAAATACATAAATCTCTCTTGGGCTGTGGTGGGCATTTGTGAAAATGCTCGCCAGCCCCTCTTGTTTCATATCCCAGGCATTGACAAGGACGAGGCCACAGCCGTGGAGCATTACGTCATCGGCTACATGGCCTTTTGGCATATCGCCTTTGTCGAAGAAAACCGCCTCGTGCCCTGCCACGAAGACACGCTCCGCACCGAGGCCCGACAGAAGATAGACCGCTACATCGCCAGCCATCCCCCCGTCGAGACCTTCCCCCGCTTCTACCTCGTCCTACTTCGTCAGTCCATCGCCCCGATGGAAGCCGATGGCATGAGCCGCGTGTATCAGATGTGAAATAGGCAAATGTCAGACAAATGTCAGGAAGAAAATTCGTCTGTCAGGCATAAATGACAGTACCTTTGCACTCGCGAATGTTAAAGCCTGAACGATTCCTAAGGAAGTGTGTATGCTATAAAGATTAATACATCATATTAAAATGAAAAGACTGATTCTATTTTCAATGGTTTGCCTGATGGCCACAATAACACAGGCACAGAATGAGACTACAGCGGAGAACGATTCCGTGGCATGGGATAAGATGCTCAGCGAAATCTCCGTGACGGGACACCGCCACATCGTCAGGATGAAGGGCAATACGCTCGTTGCACAGGTGGCTAACACGGAACTGGCCAATCTGGGCACAGCCAATGATGTACTGTCGCGTCTGCCATTCATCAATATGGACGGCGACGAAATCAGCATCGTCGGAAAGGGCAAGCCCGCAGTGTTCATTGACAATCGCCCCGTGCGCGACGAGTCGGAACTACAGATGCTCCGTAGCGAGAACATCAAGAACATCCAGATTATCACTTCGCCAGGCGCGGAATACGCTTCGGACGTGAAGGCCGTCATCAAGATACAGATGCGCCAGCCGTTCATCAAGGGACTGAGCGGAAAACTGACCTCTCAGACGTCTGCCAAGCGCATCTGGGAGGAAATGGCGATGGCCGACCTGAGCTACAACTGGACGAACTGGCAGGTGTTCGGACAAGTGATGTATAACAACGGCGGACGCAAGAACTATGACGTGAGCACTACCGACTTCCTTTTCAACGGTCAGCAAAACCAGCTTGTAAACACGGCTACGAAGCGCAACAAGTCTGAGGCCACGACCGCAAAGGGCGGCTTCAACTGGAACAGAGGCGGGCAGTCGCTCGGTGCCTACTACCAGTACACCAACCAGCCCACGCACTTCAAGAGCCGCGGCACGGAGGATGACGACGTGCTGGGCATCAAAGAACAGAGCATCGGCAAACTCATCGACATCGATTACAAGCAGGAGAAGCATTTGGCATCGGCCTACTATGACAACACGTTCGAGAACGAGGCGCACCTGCACTTCGACGGCAACTACATCCACACATGGTACACCGACGACAACCTGACGCAGACCATTTCGCCCACGACCAGCGAGATTGTTCCCTCGCAGACGGGCATGACCTCCGATCTCTGGGCGGGCAAACTCTACTACGAGTTCCCCTTTGCCACGGGTAAACTGAATGTGGGCACCGAGGACAGTTACACCTACAACCATCAGCAGTACACGATGCAGAACGTTGCCGTCGGCACTTATATTCCATCGACCGAGAACGAGAGTAGACAGACCGATTGTGCAGCGTTCGCCACATGGCAGAAGGACTGGAATGCCCTGTCGCTCCAGTTGGGTTTGCGTTACGAATACGTGAAGTTCGACTACAAGCGCGACGGCATCCGCGACGATGAGGTGAGTCGCACCGACAACAGTCTGTCGCCCAAACTCTCGCTCTCGTACAACTTCAACGAGACCACCTTCATGGCTCTCGACTATTCGCACTCCATCACCCGCCCACCTTACAAGCAGTTGCGCAGTTCCTTATTATATGTCGGCCCCTACGAGGTGGAGGGTGGTAATCCCACGCTGCCCGACTGCAAGACCGACAATTTGAACTACATGTTCGGCTGGAAAGACCTGACGCTGGAACTGACCTACAGCCATCTGGCAGACACCTACGTCTATACCAAGGAGCACTATTCAGACGTAAAGCCCCTGCTCGTGTTCAGTCCTCGTCAGGCCGACATCAACACGCTGAACGCCTACCTGTCTTACGCCCCCGTGGTCAAGTTCTGGAAGCCCAACTTCACCGTTGGCTTCGACCAGCAGTGGCTCACGCTCTACGGCGAGAAGTACAACAAGCCCATCTTCCGCTATATGCTGAAGAACATCTTCACGCCCTCGAAGAACTGGATGATGACCTTTGACGTGACAGGCTCGACACGCGGCCACATGATGACCAACGAAATGCGCTCACAGTGGGGCATCGACCTCTCCGTGCGCCGCTACTTCATGCAGAAGCGCTTGCAGATAGCCCTTGCTGCCAACGACATCTTCCACACCCGCAACCAAAGCTGGTGGATGAACGTCAAGGACGTGGGCCTCTACAAAGACTCCGATGCCGACACCCGACGCCTGATGCTCACCGTTTCCTACATCTTCAACCCCAAGAAGAGCAAGTATAAGGGTGAGGGAGCCGCCAACGACGAAATGAAACGACTCTAAACAAATGAAGAATACCGCTCTGCTATTTATCGCAGTCCTTGTAATCCTGGCAAGCATCGACTTCATCTGGCCTTTCACCACGGAAAGGACAGATGGAGACGTTTTTGAACAAGGCTTGAATACTGCTGAGATGCAGACATACCAAGACCCTGATTTGGGCTTCACGGTTAGATACCCGTCGTTTTTCGCCGTACAGCCCAACTCGCTCGATGAATACACAGGCCACGTCCGATTCAGTTATGATAACGAGTGGGCAACTGTCGTGCTCGAATGTTATGCCCTGCGCAACTATGGCCAGTCGCTCAAAAGCGGGATGGACTCGCTTGCACAGGTGCTTCATGCGACAGACAGCAAACTCGGCAGCGATTACTTCATCCTCTCTGGCCCACAGTACGAAAATGATAGTCGTATAGATGACTATAGCTATTATTCGCGATTAGTCAGTCGGGGCAAACTTTGGTTTGTCTATACGATGGTTTATCCAGACCGCTATCACGATCACCTCGGCAGACTCTTCAAGGAAATCGACGACTGGCAGGTGTTCGAGGATCAGCGCACAGGTATCAGCCGTGCCGACAGTTTCATGCTTGATGCCACACGTAAAGGTCATAAAAAGAAAAGAGCCGTTTTCAATAATACTTCGTATAGAACAAATATAAAATGATAATTCAGAAAAGGAACCTATTATATCTTCTCTCTCGTTTGAGTATTATATATTCTCTCTCTCGTTTGAGCAGTTGTCAGCCTTCATGCTGACGCTGTCTCTTTCACAGAAATCAAAAACACAAGAAATATGGAAACAATGAAACTTTGGAGAATCGCATTAATGATGCTTGCTGCTTTCTCCCTCGCCTCTTGCAAGCCATCGGCACGACAAACGACGGCAGATGCGGAACAGCCGACCGACAGCACCGAGGCGGTGACCAGTGCGGCCCCCCTTCGTATGGTCATCACCGACAAGCACCTGGCGCAAACCGACTCCCTCATACGGAGGACACTGAGGCTTCCATTGGATTCTATTACAATAGAAATAGTTAACAACACGGAAAGCACTTGCATAACGGGCGAGGCATACACCATTGAGCAGCGGGTAAACGATGTGTGGACGATACTACCCATTAAGCCGAGGAAAGACGGAGCCGTCTATGCCTTCAACGACATTGGCTACGAACTCGCCCCACACAGTACCCGCCTGTTCACTATCCATGTGGAACCAGACAAATACGACTTCGAGCGAGGACAGGAATACCGCATCGTCAAAGAGTTCTTCAAGAAAGGGAAGAAGGTACCGCAAAGCGTCTATTGCTATTTTTTATTTGAGTAATCCATACCCTTCGAAATGTTACAAAACCCCTGAACATTTGTTCAGACTTTCACCCCCGATAGCATTTTTTGTCTCGCTATGAACGCTTTCGTGGGAAATTTAGTAACTTTGCAGCCAAACAACAACTGACGATGGAACAGAAATTCGGGAAAA
>DEKX01000036.1 GCA_002354095.1 Prevotella sp. UBA2711
GAAGACCCTGAGGCTGAGGGCGGCAGCACTTCAAGCGGCGGCAACGCACCCCATCCTTCTGCCGAAGGATAATTCATAGTTCATAATTCATAGTTCAAAGATTATGAAGAAAGAGACATGGAAGATGGTGATTCAGATTCTGATAAGTATCCTCACCGCACTGGGCACAACGCTAGGTACGACTAGCTGCATGGGACATGGACCTTTTTACTTCTAACGAAGAGAGCCGGAGGAAAAATTTCCTTCGGCTTTTTCTTTTTAGTCGAAAAAGTTCAAAATTTAACACAAGAATAACTTAGAACACGCAGGCCCAACCGAACTTACGAACTAACTCTTGTAGAAGGTTACGGTCGCGGACGGGAATGGTGAGAGCCACGGTTTCATGCTGGTTGTCTTCAACAGTCGACTCCAGTTCATATTGTGTCTGGGCTGACAGCAGGATTTTTGCTGGAAGTCCGATAGCATTCTCAATCTTCACAGCCAATTCTGTTGTGAGAGGACGTTTTCCATTAAGCACTTCGCTCAAATGTGAAGGCTGTGTGCCAAGTATCTTGGCAAATTCTTTCTGGCTAATACCACGCTCGTCAAGTTCTGGCTTAATCATCATTCCTGGATGAACTGCCAGAAAAGGTGCAGGGTTTTCATTTCTTGTTGCCATAGTGAGTATCGTCTAAACTTAAAACTTAATGCAGCAAAAGTATAAAACAATTCCCGAATATGGGAATAATCATAGAATTTTCTTTCCGTATTTAACATTAATATACAATAAACTCATTCTTTTTCCTGCATCTTTCTGATAATCTTCTGATGATTGCTGATGACGATGCCTCGGGGTGACCCGTCAGTCCGTCATGCTGTCTTTTCAGCATGGTTTCAAGCCAGCCCTTGGGGTGGATGTCGGAAATTCCTCCTGTGAAGAAACGACTATCACTTTGTGCCGCTACTCCAGTTGCAAAAGCGCACAAGCATTGCGCTTGCAGATATAAAATGATAGGCAAAGGTATAACAAAAAGGTGACAAAAACAATAGCGGTGTGGCTTTTATAGATTTTTAGCAGTTCCTAAGACAAGAGGAATTATTAAAAAAGCGTAACTGACAAGGGGATTGTGTACCACTTTGGGTATTATTTCCTATATTTGCAGCAACTTTAAAACTTAACACCCTAAAAGAATTTATGAAAAGAACTTTTATAGCTATCATGATGCTGGCAGGATGGATGCAGACAGCTTGCGCCCAGCATACCATAGAGAGTATTCGCAAGACTTATCAGGAAAACTGGGAAGTGATTAACATGATGAGTGACAATTTCCCATCAGACGGCATCCCACCCGAATACTACCATGTGCATGTAGTTCAGAACCTGCCTGCCACAGGAGGCCATCAAGAGAACGTGCGCTATTATTATGGCGAACTGGAAAGTGACGAGGATGTGATATATCCGCCCCACTACCTGAAGTTCGTGACATCTAAATACAACTTTGCTGCACGTGAGTTCTACGAGGAATATCTGTATGACAACAAGGGACACCTGATGTTTGTCTATGCCCGCACACCCGACGTGGATTTCCCCAAGATGCACGAAATCAGACTCTATTACGATGGCAAGAAACTATTGCGTCTGCAAGTGAAGGAAGCTACCGACTTGGAGTATTTTGACGATAAAGCCATCAAAAAGGCTACGTTTAAGGAAGTATATACCGGGACAAAGATTCCGTCGCAGTATGCCCCCTTTATAAAACAATACACCTCAAGGGCAGAACGCTTCCTTGAGGTGTTTAAAAGCATCGACAACAACACTTATCTCTGATTTTCAATGATGCGCATGCTGAACTCGCAACCGCAATATTGCTGGTTATAGAATAGGCCAGAGTTCACATCGCCTTTATTAGCAGCTCTGCGTACAAGGTTACTATTTTACCACATGCTTCTTACCATTCATGATATAGACGCCCTTGGGTAATTTACCATTTACCATTTTGCGTCCCTGCAGGTCGTACAAGACCCCCTCTCCTTGGGAGAGGGCTGGGGTGAGGCTAATTCCCGTCACCTCGGCAGGGAAGTCCTTATAGAAATAGCCCAGGTCGTTTTCGGGTTGTGCCGCATCGTAGAGCAGGAACAGGTAGGTGCCCTCATCTTTCGGTGTGAAAATAAACTTCACGGGCGTCGTACTGTTGGCTCTGAGGAACGCACCCACCGTCAGGGCATTATATTTGACATACGTGGCCTTGGGAGTTTCGGCATCGATGAGTTTGTAGGCATCCTCGGCTTTGTCATTACCTATAAAATAGGGAATGAGCGAGAAGGCTCCGTTGAACTCGGCGCCCTTGTTCTCGACGGTCAGCGTGATTTCGCAGGTTGTCTTGAGATTTCCTGTTCCGCGAGTGACTTTGGCGTCTTTCATCTGGAAGTTTGTCTGGGTAAGCACGGGGTAGCCCGTCAGCGTCAGCTTGCCTTTGCTGACCTTATATTCTATATACTGGCTCTTCGTCAGCAGCTTCCACTCGCCATATTGGTTGTCAGTGCCCTTATAGCGGTAACGGACATAGAGGTTCTTCTGGCAGTCGGGATCTTCAGTGGACTTGTTGTAAGTAAAGGTATAAGTGTCGTCGACTCCCGTCTTCAAGTTTACGGGCTCACTGCCTAGCGTGAATAGCTCCCACTGGTCGCCCTTCTTCTCAAACAGGTCTACCTCGAATGTGGCCGTAGGATAGGCCGCGCTGAAGTAAATCAGCCTGATGTTGATTTCGTATTTCTCCTTATTTTCCGTAATGGTGTAGGGGGACATCGGCATCTTCAGCTCCGGCAGTCCTACACCCGTACCTCCATTCTCTTTCTGGATGCCGATGAGCGCCGTCTGGCTCAGGTTGAAGTCGTTGCCGGCGGATACAGTTTGGCTGTAGCTTTTGGCATCGAGTACCGACAGCGAGAAGTAGTTGTCGCCATCGCCTGCCCAGCCCCAGTTGATGTGGAACAGTCCCTGTCCGTCATAGCCGTCGCA
This sequence comes from Prevotella sp. UBA2711, assembly GCA_002354095.1. Lineage (GTDB taxonomy): Bacteria > Bacteroidota > Bacteroidia > Bacteroidales > Bacteroidaceae > Prevotella. Next base: position 2,999 of record DEKX01000036.1, read on the forward strand.
GACGAAGGTGTGTCCGCCACCAGCACCCGTCATAGCGCCATAGACCACCGGCCGTTTGGCTGCCAGCTCGTTGTAGATGGTGTTTTCCCATTCGTCGATGGTATAGTCGTAGCGGAAGATACTACGGATGCCCTTGTCGTAGTTGAAGTACTTGGGCATCAGCTCCACAGCCGGGTCGTGGAATGACAACGATATCTCAGGACTGTAGCTCATGTTCACCATCTGACCAACGTAGCGCATCAGTGTGGCCACGGCCTTGCGCTGGGCATCGGTCACGTCAGACAGCACAGCGCCCGACGCGTCCAGGTACTTGTCACGCATATTGTCCCAGTCGAAGGTGGTGGCAGGCAACTCAGGCAGCGTGAATGTCTCCTTCAGCCCCTCCTGAACGTTGCTGACCTCGTATTCGTAGCCCGGAATGGCTGTGGTAGCCTCCTTCGGCCACTTGTGGTAGTACATCACCTGGGCTATCGCCGTTGCCGTACAGCCGGTGACGCATCGCTTGTCCTTACCAGCGGCAGCCTTACCTGTGTACATGGGACAATCGTCGTTGAAGACGGGATCCTGGCTCCAGGGACATGTCACCATAGGCTGAATGGCGGCACGTGCGGCGCGCTGACGCGGAGCAGCTGCCGGCAGGTTGCTCTGGGCAATCTTGGCAATGGCCTCGTTATACGACTGCAGCCAGTAGCGCATGTTCTCGGGCATGTGCTGCCAGTCGAGAGTTCCCGTGGTGCTATAGCCTAACACGGAGACGGCACGCTCGTCGCCACTGGTGATGACGTATCCTCCGCCATCGACATTAAACACGTAGAGGTGGTCCATACCGGTTGCCACCTCGTTCAACCGGGGTGTTGTCGTCATAGCCCTACGGGTGCTGCCCTGGGCAGGAGTGGACTGCAGGAACTGAATAGCACGGTCCATCGCCTCCTGACGGCTGACGGGCTGTGCGCTGCCTGTCAGTACGACAAGCAACAACAGGACGAGTGTAGAAATCTTCTTCATATTATTCTTAGTTTTGGGGGGTGTACTGTGCGCAAAGATACGACAATTCCACCAAACCACCAAACGAAAAAACACTAAACTTTACCTTCTGCGGAAAATTCATGGATCATGGGGTCGGTTCTACTGATCACGTTCCTTGCCGTCAATGGTTACAAAGAGGTGGAAATTACCCTTATACGCCTGTTCAATACGGATGTTGGAAACCGTGTGACCATTAATAATCTGTTCTGACGGAACAGGGGCTTCTTCCCATTCACCCCATAATTTCAGATGGTCAATGATAGTAGTCTCCACCCTACCCGTCCATTCATCAGACACACCGTATTTCGTAGCAATCATTCTGAACTGTTTTAAGGATGCAACCACATCACGGATGATTCTTATTGTAGAAGTAAAATTCAATCTCTTTAAAGAGATACTTCTTCTCACCCTTTTGAATAGCAAAACTTTCAAACAGCATCTTTGCTATTCGTTCAAAACGCTCTTCGATGTCAGTTGTATTAATATTGGCATCTAGAGTCATTAGCTGTCGGAGTTGCTCTGTGTTATTCATATAAAAAGAAGCTAATTGTCAATTTTCGTGTTTTGTCAACTTTCCATTCTTGAGTTCATACACCCTTATTCGAACTTTTATTTTCTCTAACGGCAAACGAGTAACTATGATTTTTGATTTAAATTGTCCATTTGGTAAATAGGCAACTTTCCATGTGCTCACTGAATTACCCTTCACATCTCCAAATATCAATTTGAAGGAAGTGTCATTCAATCGTTCGATTTTTAAGAGTATATCAAAATCATCAGCATGATCAAATTCAAGTTGTTGAAGATACCCTACTCCCTCCTTACTCCAATAAAAACGGGATGACTTTATGAGTTTCAACTCTTGCTTAACATAATTCTGCGCATTTTGATTTTCCTTTTTAAAATTGTACTTGTTAGTCTTATAATCATTAATATATGTTTGCCGCAAAAGTTCGTCTGTTACTCTTTGGGAAATTGTGCGTCGATTAGAATCAAATATGTTAACGACTCTAACTAGTTGTCCTTTCCCATTATATACTTCATCACCAATTACACGATATTGTGGATGTGACTTATATTTGTTGTAGGACGATCGTAATGGATATGCTTCAAATACGTCCTCACATTCCTCCTTGTCAATCCACTCCCATCCTTCAGTAGAATCGATAATAATTGGGATCTTTATGAATTCAGGATTGTCATCTTTATCTTTCTTCATAGAATCTTCAAAAGATGACATTTTATCTATAAGAGCCTGACGTGGAACTACATCCTGTCCAAAGATCTGTACAGACAAACTTATCAATAATGATATTAATAACAACTTATTAATCATCATCCCTTAATATATAATATATTATACTTTATTGTGTCACAAAAACTCTCCAACTTCCGTCCTTTTCTCCACGTTCAACATATTTCTTCTGAATAAGCTGTTCGAGAAGTTTTTGAATGGCAGCAATACTGATGCCTGTTATTTCTTTCATATCTGCCAACGTAAGCGTTGGTTGGGTACGCATGGCATTCAGAATCTTCGTATAATTTGGTGTACGGAAAGCAATCCGTTCGCCATCATACCACCATACATTCTCATCCTTTTCACTCACAAACAGCACATCATTATAAACCTCAGTAGCTACCAGTTCATTGAAGTATTTCAAGAATGGTTTGATGTCCCTAATATCAGCATGTGCGCCATCAGCAGGCACAGGACCGACTTCCATATCAGTCTGATGTAAAGCCTCTAAATACTCACTCTTTTTACGACTGCGCACAACAATCATCGGATAATTGTGACGAGTAAGAATAAAGTTCACCATCAGACGTGCTATACGACCATTTCCATCCTCAAACGGGTGAATACGGATGTATCTGTAGTGGAATAGTGCAGCTAACTCAACAGGAGAAAGTTTTCCGTCCCGCTCTGCCTTGTTATACCAATCCACCAAATCTGTCATCAAACTGGGAGTTTCCTCAGGAGAAGCATATTCAAATCGATCGCCAAAGCGAGTGATGACACTGTTGGGGCGAGTCTTATATTGTCCAGCATGGATGACATAGCTTGTTTGTACGCCTCCAGGAAGCTCTCGATAGACAGTATAGTCTTCTCGTAGCAAGGTTTTATGTAACGTCCGGATAAAATTCTGAGTTAAAGGAACCTCTTTTACAGTTGCCTCTTCTGTCATCATCTGCAACCCCACGTTACTCGCAGTCATCTCCTGAACATCACGAAAATCTGCCTCGCCTATTACTTTACCAAATAGTAAGAGGATTTCCGTCTGTCCATAAGTCAAGGTGTTACCTTCAATATGATTGCTATTGTAGTTGAAGTCCACAGTGAAACGACGGCTTAGTCTATCTTTATCCTTTTCCGGCAAAGGTTGCAAATCATGCCATGCTGCCAGAGCTTTCTTTATATTTAGATATTTCATACAAAAGAAAATATAACTATTAATGGTGCAAAAATACAAAATTTATTTGAAATGGTTGTAAACTTACAACCTTTTTTGATACAATTTACTCATTTTGTATCGTAAAGCCATCATCTAAGCCAAATCTTGGTGCAAAAGTTTATGCACACGAAGTGTATGATTCTTTGTGAACTCGATGTCGCCTTGGGTTATTTTCTGATAACCTTCTGATGATTGCTGATGACGATGCCACGGGGCTGTTCCACGGCTGGCTGTCTCATGCCGTCTCGGTTAAACATTACGAGGCTGTGTGGTGCTGAATGTTCATCATCGTTTTTCTTTCCCTTTAGATTCCATATTGTTCCTTTGTAATCTTTGCCATATTCGTACCTCCTTTGTATTCTACGATTTCCAACGCCAAGTCTTTCTGACGATGACGCTGATGGTATGAGTGAGGGTGCGCAGATGGAAATTCTTGCCTAACACAATCAGCAGTACGGCTGACAGGATGAGCACGATGCCGATGATGAGACGGAAGGTGAGTGACTCGCCAAACACCATCACACCGATGGCTACGGCAGTCAACGGCTCCAGGGCTCCCATGATGGCGGTTGGCGTGGCTCCCACCTCATGGACGGCTATCGTCATCAGTACCAGCGAAAGAACTGTCGGCACCAAGCCCAGCCAACAAGCAAAGAACCATGCTCGCGGAGATGGTGGCAACATCAGATGCAGGTCGGGGGAAGTAAAGGAGTAGGCTAACAGCGAGAACATGCATATCAACAACACATAGAACGTGAGTTTCAAGGATGACATCTTCACTTGGAGTGATAATTGACTTATTGAGAATTACTCTGCCAAAAGGATAAGGCAATATCGGCATAACAGTATAACTGGGTGCTGCGCGTTTTAACGACATCGGTATGGAACAGGCGTTCGTGTTGTAAACAACACAGAGACTGCCATGAGGCTAAAAACGAATGGTTATAGGCTGTTGCCAACAAGCGAACTCGTTCCTGAGGCGATACTTGTTGCAATTGGGGAAGACGCTGTTGCAACAGTCTGATAAAGATGGCTAAATAGCGACATTGTCCCTGCTCGCTGCTCAATCTTCGTATGCGAGAACGGCGCGCTTCTGCATTGTTTGCCAGATTGAAATAAAAACCATATTCCTGCGCTAAGGGCGAAGCGTTCCAAGCCTGCTCCAATTCCTCAGCAAACGAGGGCTTCATCTGGAAACGACCGATGGAGAAGTTTGCACCCTCCCTACCCTTCATCACATACAAGCCATTGACTGCAGAACGCTCAATCATGTCCTGCCACATGGAATAGCGGATGAGTTCTGGGAAAACGATAGCCTCTGCCAACCGACTGTCCACACCAAAGAGTTCATACTCCTGTTTCCACTTTTCATGATGTTCGCAGACATAGCATTCTGCCTCATTCCAGGCATTCCCAAAAACTTTGCGATAATCAATAGAAAAAGCTGTGGCGCTGTTCATCACGAGCAGCATCCACAGCATGATAGAATGTTTCAAGTTAATCATTACAACTTGTAAGTACATTTCAGGATTTTGCCTTCATCGACTACTATCCACTCCAATTTTTCGTTGGAAATGGAGAAAGCCGAAGGCGTAAATGTGGTCATACCATTGATGATGACCTCACCCGTCTGACTGTACTCCACCGAGCGCTTGCCGCTACGGCTCTTGTAAACGCCATAAGGAGGCTTCTGGTCTGTGCCTTTCTTCTGGCGAGCATCAGCTTGCTTGTTGATGGCTTTCAACTCTTCCTCCGTAATCAGGCGGAATTTGCCTCGCTCTACAGCGCCATATCCTTTTGTACTTTCGTTGAATGCAAGCAGCGGCCATTGGCTACCTGGTATCTTGAAATCATCAACACCACCAACGTAGCCGCCACTTTCCCAATAGCAGAACGTCCAGCCATTCGGCAATTCATAAAGAGTCTCTGCACAGACAGGCTGTGCATCCAATTTGGGCAACTCTTTATAGGCCTCGCCAAGCAGGTTGCCAACCGCGATGACAGCATTAAGGTCCATACGTCCGATAGCACACTCGGGCAGGTCACCGCTGTTGACAACCTGTTGCGTCAGACGAGAATATTCCGCTGCTATCTTTTTCGCTTCAGCCATCTGTCGCACGAGGGATGCCCGAAATTCTTTAGCTGCCTCCAAGCGATACTTGTATAGTAATTCATCTGCATCGGCATAGAGTGCATCAATCTGTGCAGCATCATCTGTAGCACAAATCTGATCATAGTATTTCCTTAACTTGGCGCTATACTTTTTGCCTATATTTGAATAGCTGTGTTGATTCTCACGTTCCATAAACTGAAGATAGTCCTGCATCAGTTTACCCATCTTGGCTTCGTATCCATTGAAGGCTTCAGTCATTTGCTTTGTCTTTTGGCTGAAGTTTCTGGCGTTCATAGCCATAGCCTGCATCTTTTGCATAAACTCAGGATGCTGACGGATATAATTCTCCTGCTCCTTCTCGCTCATCTTTTCAAAGCGTTCCATCTCAGCCATATCAGGATTAGTACCCGTCACCTTCACCAATATTTTCTGTCGGATAGGCTCTTTCTTCGAATCCGGTACGTTCTCATCGTTCAGCATAGCCAGTTCCTCTTTGGTCAGCCCGAAGAGTTCCTGAATCTTTTGCTCCCATTTCAGCCGCAGTGCCTCCATCTCTGCATCCGAGCAACCATTATGGGCTTCTTGCAACTGTTCGGCGCGAGCCAGAACGGAAGCAATCTGATTGATGTAAGCATCACGTTCTTCCATTGTAGAACGAGCCATTTTCTCAGCAGAGGGCAACTGTGGCAATTCTGACATGAGTGCAGAGGCTGACGAAGCCGATGAAGGTGTGACCGTACCATCCCAAGTGATGGTCACGGTCTTGCGCTTAGGCACGATATCGCTACCTTGTGCTACGGTAAGATTCGAGACATCAGCAGAACTCTTGTCGTCGTTTTCAATTGTCTGTTCACTCTCTTCTGTCTTCGAGAGTCCTACCGCCTGCTGAGCCTTCTGCTTCAATTTCTTCAGAAATCCCTGGGCGTCAGCATCTGACGTGCTGAACATCAGCAAAGCCGTTAATAAGATGACTATTTTCTTCATATTTATCATTTATTTCTTAATAAACTCAACGCGTCGGTTCTTGGCACGGCCAGCCTCCGTCTTGTTATCGGCAACGGGTTCGTGCGAGCCTTTACCTACGGCACGCATGTTGAACGGATCGCAGCCTAAGCCTTCGAGGGCCTTCACCACAGCTTCAGCACGCTGCTGCGAGAGCGGATCGTTCACTTTGTCGGAACCTTGATTATCCGTATGTCCCTGCACTTCGAAGCGAGCCTGTGGATTCTTCTTCATGTAGTCGGCGACCTTTTGTATCTCCTCCATCGACTCCGGCTTGAGCGTTGCCTTGCCCGTCTCGAAGAGAATATTGTTGGTCACGAACTTGCCCGTCTCAGCAATCGCCTTTTCGACGGCAGTCATACTCTGCTCGTTGCGGTCGTAAAGAGCAACTGCGCCCTTAGCAATCACCACATTGCGGATGAAAGTCAGATTCTCATATTCATAAGGTACTTGGAACGACATCCATGTGGGTTGCAAGACTCTTGGCAGATTGACAATACGCTGACCATTTATATAAACCTTCAATGCACGTTTATTAAAAGAAAGAGCTACTTTGTTCCAACCTTTCTTGAACTTATATTCAAAGCGTGTATCTTTGGTTTCGTTTCCGTTTCCGTTATTATATGCATAATGATGATCCAGTGTATCGTATACTCCATGAACTAAACAAAAAGCAACGCCATCACCATAATATCCTGCCCACCGTGAACGGTCTGTATTGCTGGCAAGCGTGAGTTTCATATCATTTGATCCAATATCATCCTTCCCACCTGTCCAATAATAGAACTCATACTCAATGGTGAATTCCTCTGGCAGATAGGCACCCTTTTCCTTAATCAACGGCGTAATAACACCATTGTTTGTCACCTCAACGGCCTTTACTCCACCAATCGTCTTCACCTCCGCATTACCATCCAGCAAATCCCACTTCGAAGGGAACTCACCAACGGTCTCAGCCGTGAAGTCGTCCTGGAACAGAATTACCTCGCCACGCTTGAAGTCAGATGAGGTAGAGGTCTGGGGATCGGACGTTTCGTCACCACTTTCAGCATCTTCAGAGTTCTTGCTGCTTTTCTTCGACGACTTTTCTCCATCCAACACCTCGTCGGAGGCTTTACTTACTTCGCGATCCACTTTATCCTCCACTTTTTGTTTCACACGCTCCACTGCCCTATCCTTCAAACGCTTCAGGAAACCCTGCGCATCGGCATTAGCCGAAAAAGCCATTACGAAGATGAGCATCATCAATAATTTCTTCATATTCATCGGTTTTTAATGATTAATAGCACAAAATATCGCTTTGCAAATATAAGTCTTTCAGGGAAATGTGATGCTTCATTTTTATACAAATCGCGCCGAGTGGCCTGTTTTTCCACCCTTTAGGGTGGCGAGAAAGACTGATGTCGTACAAATTCCACCCTTTGGGGTAATGGATATCCGAAGAAATGTGTAACTTTGCAGATATGTTGAAACTGACGGGTATTTACAGAAGGTTGTGCCTCACTACCCTTTTCATTGCTCTGTGTCTGACGATGTCTGGTTACACCGACCATCGTAACACCAGAGTTGACTCTGCATTGCAAGTACTCAAAAGCGGGCGCAAACTCACCGATAAGGAGCGCATGGACTGCTACTATCAGATAGTGAGAGGAACGCTGGGGAAGGACAGCAAAATGCACGATGACTATTGTCACAAGATGCTGGCTCTGAGCTACCGGATGGACGCGAAGAATATGCGTGAGAATGCTTTCTATCACCTGGGACTGCAACACTATGGAAGGGAGGAATATGAAGCGGCTGAGCGATACTTCAAAATGGGACTGGCCGTCACCGACTCCATGCGTGGCGACAAGCGCTATCCGGAGCAAGACGTAGACGACAACCTGTCGCAACTCTATGGTGCTCTGGGCAATCTCTACAATCTGCAGGACAAGGCCCTGCTCGCCATTGAGTATTATCAGAAGGCGCTACCTATCTTCGAGAAGTACGGCTGGCAGCAATCACAGACCGTGCTGCACCACAACGTAGCCGAGCTGTGGCTCTCGATGGGAAACAATCAGAAGGCCGAGCAGGAATATCTGCGCGCCATCGAGGTGGGCGAAGCCTCCGGCGACTCGCTGATGATGGCTCTGCCCAGAAAGGGGCTGGTGAAGATATATATCGATGAGGGAAACTACGAGAAGGCCGTCAAGACGGCGATGCCCGCCTACCGCTACTACCGTCATCACCGGCAAGAAGAGCGAAGCGATTACGCAGAGATGCTGGCGTCGATGGCCAAAATACATCTCATGGACGGTCACGAGGACATGCCACGCGCCAAAGCCTTCGCCTCGGAAGCGCTGTCGCTCGACGATGACGAGCTGATGTTCGAGACACGCGGCGAAATCAACTCGGCAGCCGCGCTGGTTGCCATGAAGGAGCGCAACTGGAAACAGGCTCTCCACTATGCGCTGAAGACCGTCCACGAACGCGACGAGGATGCCACCTACAGCGACGTGAGCTGCTATCGGCTGTTGGCAGATATCTATACGGAGCTGGGCGAAAAGGAGAAGGCCCGCGAATATATTAATAAGGTATATCAGATGATGGAGCGCTTCGCCACCGACCACTACCAAAGCGGGCTCAGCCAGATGGAGGTGGTTTACGAGACGGAGAAAAAGGAGGCGCAGATTGATGCGCTTGCCAAGGAACAGCGGCTCTACTTCTGGCTGCTGACGGCCTCTGCCGGGATTGTCCTGATGCTCATCGCACTGGTCATCATCCGCCATATCGCCCATCAGCGGCAGAAGGCTTTGCTGGCAGCCCGCGTGGCATTGGAAACAGAGACAAAGGAGCGACGCATACTGGCTCGCGACCTGCACGATTCGCTGGGAGGCATGCTGTCGCTGTTGCGACTGAAAATCGAAGCCGAGGATGATGACGTGCTGCCATTGCTCGATGCCACGCATACGGAACTGCGGCGCGTGTCGCACCATCTGATGCCTGAAGAACTGCTACGAAACGGGCTCGCCTCGTCGCTCCACGATTTTGCCGTCTCCGTACCCGGCTCGCAGTTCCATGCCATCGGCGACATCCGGCTGAGCAAGGAGATGGAACTGACGCTCTACCGGTGTGCCTACGAACTGGTGAACAATGCGATGAAGCATGCTCAGGCCAAACATATAGACATTCAACTGATGCAGACGGACGGCGAGGTGACGCTGACCGTGAGCGACGACGGCAAGGGGATAGGAAACAACGGGGGCGGTATGGGCCTGCAAAACATCCGCGAGCGCATAGAGCCCTACCGGGGAGCGCTGCGCATCGTCAGCAACGAGCATGACGGAACAGAAATCAACGTAACACTACCATTATGACAACATACAGAATAGATGTGAACATCGTGGACGACCACACGATGCTGAACGAAGGAATGACGGAGGCGCTGAACCACAACGCGAAGATTCACGTCAGCCGCAGTTTCTCCACCTTGGCAGAATGTCGCGACGCCCTGAAGGTGCGCCAGCCCGACGTGCTCCTGCTCGACATTTCGATGCCCGACGGCGACGGTGTGGACTTTTGCCAATGGCTCGTGAGCGAATATCCCAAAATCAAGATTATTGCCATCACGATTCACGACGAGTACAGCATCATTCATCGAATGCTCGAGGCGGGTGTCAACGGCTACGTGCTGAAGAGCGCGCCCCTTGAGGAACTGGTCAGGGCAATCTGCAGCGTCTGGAAGGGGCAGAAATATATCAGTCCGCAAGTCGCCGACATCCTGCACGAAGGCAGCGCCAAGTCTATCGTGCTTACCAACGTGGAGCAGAACATTCTGCGTCTCATCTGCGACGGACAGACCAATCCGCAGATAGCGCGGCAGCTCAGTCTCAGCGACGAGACCATCAAATGGTATCGCAAGCGCCTGCTTGCCAAATTCGGCGTCAGGAACACCGTCAATCTGGTGACGCTGGTCATGAAAGAGAATATAATTAGGTTGTGATCTTGCGCGTTTCCCGGCGAGCCTCCTTCCAACGGGGGAAGTACTTGTCCATCAAGGCATGGAAACGGGCATTGTGGCTGGGCTCCAGCAGATGGCACAGTTCATGGACTACCACATGCTCAACACACCACTGCGGCAAGAGCAGCAGATAGACCGAGAAACAGATGCTGCGATTCCTGACATTGCAGACGCCCCAACGTGACACCATCGGTTTGTAAGTGAGAACGGCTGGCTGCACGCCCATTTCCTTCGAATGAGTTTCCACCATCGGCTCTATCAGCGCCCTCAGTCGTCGGAGGGCATCATCGGCTTGTGCACGGGTCTGCAAAGGCAACTGACTGTAAAAGGCAGCTCTGCGCTGCTGATTCTCGTTAGTCTTCTTTTGAGCCTTCACTATCCAGTCACGATGTTCCAGTATGAACCTCTTCACCTCAGACCGCGGCATACCATAAGGCGCTGACACGTGCACATCGCCGTTCTTCACGATGCGCATTGACAGTCTGCCGGTTCGTCTGTATGTCACCTGTATAGCCATATTCGGAGGGCAAAGGTAATCATTTTAATTGAAAACATCATAGTGGAGAATGAAAAACTATTCTGATTATTGCATAGTTCGCAATTTTTTCGTATCTTCGCAACGTAAAAGTTTAATAACCGTCCTTTGATAAAACATTTTCTTACGAACATGAATCATAAAACGACAGAACGAGTATTCCAGATTTTCAAGGAATTAAACCAGATACCACGACCCTCACACCACGAAGAGAAAGTGGCTGACTATCTTTGTGAGTTTGCTAAGCGATTGCATTTGGAGTATGAACGAGATGCCCAGAACTGTGTCGTCATTCGCAAGCCTGCGACCAAAGGTTGCGAGGGAGCAGAACCCATTGTTCTTCTGAACCACATGGATATGGTGTGCGTCGGTATGGATAATCCGCTGAATACTCCTATAGAATCTTATACAGAGAATGGTTGGATGAAGGCAAAAGGCACTTCCTTAGGCGCTGATAATGGTATCGGACTTTCCATGGCTCTCGCCGTACTGGAGAGTGAGGATATCGTACATCCCGCCATAGAGGTATTGACGACCACTAACGAGGAGGATGGTATGTCAGGAGCAGCCAATCTGTCTGAGAGTTTCCTGAAAGGTCGGAAGGTCATTAATCTCGACTCGGAAGACTATGATACCATCACAACAGGAGCCGCAGGAGCTTGTCTGCAATTCCATCGGATACCTCTCCAGAGGAAGGCTGCCCCAGGAGGTAAGCGGCGCTGGTTCCGCATTCGTTTCGAAGGCGGACAAGGCGGACATTCCGGTGTTGACATCAATAAAGGACGATGCAGTGCTGTAGTTGCATCGTGGGCAGTACTGGCAGCTATTTATAACGAATATGATTTCGACGTGGCATCCATCCGTATCGGAGAAGCCAATGCCTCCATAGCATCCACTGCGGAAATAGTGCTTACCATTCCTTCCGGCGAACCCGCTGAGTTTGTCAAAGCCCAACAGGATATGGTCAATCAATGGCTGCGGGAAGAATACCCCAATGACCCCAACATGACTTGCATCGTGGAGAAATGTGACAAACAGGAAACGGTGATTAGTTCAGAATCCTTTGAAGCCTTGATGACTTGTCTGGAACAGATACCGCAAGGTGTCGTGAAGATGAGCGAGTCAATGAAAAATACGGTAGAGACTTCTAACAACGTTGGACGTATAGTAACCGAAGCGAACCACATTCTCGTATCAACCCATACGCGCAGTTTCGTTGATAGCGATATGGAGGAACTGAGCAATGATATCGCCAATGTGTTTAAGGCTGCCGGTGTATCATCTGAGATAGAAATGTCAGCACCAGCCTGGCAGGAAGATCAACATTCCGAATTTCTGCAACTAACCTCCGACACGTTCCAGGACGTGCTGGGTTGGAGGCCGCGAATGGTTGCGATGCATTTTGTTCTGGAAGCAGGATTCTTTGTACAGAAATACGCTGGCATACAGATAGCCAGCATCGGTCCGCGTATCGTAGAGCCCCACTCTACCAACGAGCGTCTGGAATTAAAAACGGTCGATGATATCTGGTTGGTATTGCAGGAATTACTAAGCCGACTGAGTGCGATATCCCACTAAGCAGACTGGAAGCTACAGATTATTCTCCACAATATTCAGCATCTTGAAGGTAGCCTTAATGGCTGCCTCAGTCTGGTCGGCATCCAGTCCGCGAGTGCGCAGGAGTCCGCCGTTGTAGTGCCATGTAATCACTGTCTGCACCAAGGCATCGGTACGGCCACCTGGCGGAATACTGACTTGATAGTTGGCCAAGATAGGGAATGTGCGATTCAAGTATTTCTTGTAGATATAGCGCAAAGCCTTCACAAAGGCATCATACTGTCCGTCGCCCGTTGAGCCAGCCTCGTATTGCTTACCATTGATTTCCACACGAATATTAGCACCAGGTTTCAGGCCGTAAGACGTATTAACCACATAACTGATGAGTTTCACCTTCTCGCTCTGCGTGTCGTGTTTCAAGACATCGGCCACGATATAAGGCAAATCTTCCTGCGTAACGATTTCCTTCTTGTCGCCCAATTCGGTAATGCGCTGCGTGACCCGACGCGTCTGCTCGGGCGTTAGCTCCAGTCCCAGTTCTTCCAGATTCTTGGCTATATTGGCACGCCCGGAATTTTTACCTAAGGCATATTCGCGCTTTCGTCCAAAGCGTTCAGGAATCAGTTCGTTGTAATACAGCTTATCTTTCGAATCCCCATCAGCATGAACACCAGCCACCTGCGTAAAGACATTCTCACCAACGATAGGTTGATTCGGAGCAACAGCAATACCACTATAGCCCTCTACCAGTCGGCTGATGCCGTTTAACTGACTCTCATTGATATGGGTCTTGGCATGAAACTGGTCTTTCAGAATAGCCTGAACACTCGCCATCGGTGCATTACCGCAACGCTCCCCCAGCCCATTGACCGTCACATGCAGGCCCTTGGCTCCACTCAATACGGCAGCCAAAGAATTGCTGACAGCCAGGTCGTAGTCATTATGAGCATGGAAATCAAAATGAATATCAGGATAACGCTTTATCATCTTGCGGAAATACTCAATGACCTGCAAGGGATTCATCACACCAAGGGTATCAGGCAACATAAAGCGTTTGATACTTGGAACCTGAAACTTGGAGTTAGGAACTTTATTGGTGAGCGCATCCATTAACTGATAGACGTAGTCTGGCGAATCCTTCATGCCGTTCGACCAATCTTCTAAATAGAGATTGACGGAAAGGCCGTTTGCTGAGGCATATCTTACAGTTTCCTGAATGTCGGCTATATGCTCTTCCGGAGTCTTATGAAGCTGATGAGTACAATGCTTTAAAGAACCCTTGGCCAACAGATTAATCACCTTGCCACCACAATCTCTGATCCAATCGACACTCTTTCCTCCATCAACGAAGCCCAACACCTCTACCCGTTCCAATTTGCCTACCTGCTCGGCAGCACGACAAATCATGGTGACGGCTTCTTTCTCGCCTTCACTGACACGTGCTGATGCTACTTCAATGCGATCGACATTGACATCGCGCAGCAGCATACGGGCTATCACCAACTTCTCATGTGGAAGGAACGACACACCGTTGGTCTGTTCACCATCACGGAGTGTCGAATCCATAATTTCAATAAAAGGCAGTGTACGCCCAGAAGCATTTATGCGTTCTGCTGTTCCCATTGTTCGATTTTGTCCTTGTTCTGAATCAAGAAATCGATATCGTCCAATCCGTTGATCAGACAGTGTTTCTTATAACCGTTGATTTCAAACTTTTCCTGCCTGCCGGTAGCCTTATTGGTAACCGTCTGGTTAGGAAGATCGACTTCTACTTCCATCTTGGGGTTGTCTTGAATACTCTGAAAGAGTTCGGAAAGGAAACTCTCAGACACGACTACTGGAAGCACGAAGTTATTGAGCTCGTTATTCTTGTGAATATCGGCAAAGAACGAACTGATTACCACACGGAAACCATAACCGGCTATAGCCCATGCGGCGTGCTCACGGCTCGAACCATTTCCGAAGTTCTTACCGGCTACGAGGATGCAACCGCCATAGGTGGGATTGTTGAGTACAAAATCCTTATTGAGCGAACCGTCAGCATTGTAGCGCCAGTCGCGGAACAGATTGTCGCCAAAAAAACTTTCTTCCCTTGTTGTTGCCTTCAGGAAACGGGCGGGAATAATCTGGTCTGTATCTACGTTCTCCAAAGGCAGAGGAACGCAAGTAGATGTTATAACGTTGAATTTCTGTTTCATAATAATGTGCGTGGGTCGGTTATTACTCCTGTTACTGCAGCTGCGGCTGCTACGAGTGGTGAACAGAGGATGGTGCGGCTGCCTGGTCCCTGACGACCTTCAAAGTTGCGGTTCGAAGTAGAAACGGCATATTTCCCTGCAGGTACTTTGTCGTCGTTCATAGCCAGACAAGCTGAACATCCCGGTTGACGGATTTCAAACCCGGCAGCTTCGAGCACCTTGTCCAATCCCTCTTCACGAATCTGGCGATCTACCGCCCATGAACCTGGTACAAGCCAAGCCACCACGTCGGCAGCCTTCTTTCTGCCCTTGGCAATGGATGCAAATGCGCGGAAGTCTTCAATACGCCCGTTGGTACAAGCACCAAGGAACACATAGTCAATCTTCTTACCAAGCAAAGATTCGCCCGCTTTGAAGCCCATGTAATCGAGGGCTTTCTTGAATCCAGCTTCAGGCGATTTAGCTTCAGCAGCAGTCTGTGGAATGGGTTGGGTAATACCGATTCCCATACCCGGATTAGTGCCGTAAGTTACTCGAGGCTCAATGTCTTCTGCACTGAATGTCAGTTCTTTATCAAAAACAGCGTCATCGCCGCTTCGGAGCGTTTTCCAATAGGCAACAGCCTTATCCCAAGCCTCGCCCTTAGGAGCAAACTCCTTATCTTTTAAGTACTCGAATGTTACTTCGTCGGGGGCTACGAATCCACCACGAGCACCCATCTCGATAGAAAGATTGCAGAGCGTCAGTCTGCCTTCCATCGAAAGATTCTTCACCACATCGCCGGCATACTCTACGAAATAACCCGTAGCACCGGAAGTAGTGAGTTGTGACATCAGATAAAGTGCCACATCCTTTGCTGTAACACCCTTCTGCAACTGTCCGTTGATGCTGATGCGCATAGACTTGGGCTTCTGCTGAAGAATGCACTGAGAAGCCATGACCATCTCGACCTCAGACGTTCCGATACCGAATGCTACTGCACCCATCGCACCATGCGTAGAGGTGTGGGAGTCGCCACAGACGATAGTCATGCCGGGCAAAGAAAGACCTTTCTCCGGTCCTACGACATGGATAATACCATTGGAGGGATCCATCATGCCGTAATGTGTCAAGCCAAAGTCTTTTGCATTCTGAGCCAGTGTGGAAACCTGTTTAGCCGATACAGCATCCTCGATAGGTTTGTCCTGATCGTGAGTAGGAGTATTGTGGTCGGGCATACAGTAAATGTGATCAGGACGGAAGCACTTCAGTCCTCGCGCTCTCATACCCTCGAAAGCCTGAGGCGAAGTCACCTCATGGCAATACAAGCGGTCAATATACAATTGTGTGGGACCGTCGTCAACTTTCTGCACAACGTGTTTGTCCCATATCTTATCAAATAATGTGTTCATTTCTTAAACTTGTTTATACAGTCGATATAAGCTTCTACAGAAGCAGTCACGATATCAGTGTTGGCACCGAAGCCATAGTAGAGCGAGCCGTCGTACTCCACCTGCATGTGAACTTTACCTACATCGTCAGAACCCTTTGAAATAGCCTGGATGGTAAATTCCTTCAGTGTCATCTGCTTCATAATAATTTTCTTCAGCGCCTTGATAGCGGCATCTACAGGACCGTTGCCGCTGGCAGCAGCTTCAAACTTCTGACCCGAGATGTCCAAGCCAATAGAAGCCACACTCTTTACGCCCTTACCTGTAGTAACCTGCAGGAATTCGAGTTTCACGGCATGAGCCTCGGCAGTATCGGCACCAGCCAACATCAGTACGTCGGCATCGGTCACCTCTTTCTTCTGGTCGGCCAACTGGAGGAACTTCTCATAAACCTTGTCGAGCTTCTCGTCAGTGAGTTCAACGCCATTCACGTTCAGACGATACTTCAGGGCAGCACGACCGGAACGGGCTGTCAATACGATTGCGTTGTCCTCGATACCCACATCCTTGGGGTCGATAATCTCGTAGGTCTGCACATTCTTCAGGACGCCGTCCTGATGGATACCGCTGGAATGTGCAAAAGCATTGCGGCCCACAATAGCCTTGTTGGGCTGAACAGGCATATTCATCAGACTTGACACCATACGGCTGGTAGGATAAATTTTAGTGGTGTTGATATTGGTATCAATGCCCAGATTTTTGTGGCACTTAAGAATCATGGCAATCTCCTCCAAAGAGGTATTACCGGCACGCTCACCGATACCGTTGATTGTCACCTCTACCTGACGGGCACCAGCCATCACACCATTGAAGGTGTTGGCAGTAGCCATACCCAGGTCGTTGTGGCAGTGAGTAGAGATAATAGCCTTATCAATGTTCTTCACATGCTCCTTCAAGTATTTGATTTTCTCATAATACTCCTGAGGCAGACAATAACCTGTTGTGTCCGGGATATTAACTACTGTAGCACCGGCGGCAATCACTGCCTCAACGACACGGGCAAGATACTCGTTATCGGTACGTCCGGCATCCTCGCAATAGAACTCTACGTCCTCCACGTATTTCTTGGCATACTTGGTGGCACGTACGGCACGCTCGATAATCTCCTCACGGTTGGAATTGAATTTATACTTGATATGCGAATCGCTCGTTCCAATACCCGTATGAATACGCTTGTGCTTGGCATATACCAACGCTTCGTAAGCCACATCGATATCCTTCTCAACGGCACGCGTCAGCGCACAGATAGTGGGCCAAGTCACAGCTTTAGAAATTTCAATTACCGAATTGAAATCGCCCGGACTCGAAATGGGGAATCCTGCTTCAATCACGTCAACACCCAACTGTTCGAGTGCCTTGGCTACCTGAATCTTCTCAATTGTATTCAACTGACATCCAGGCACCTGCTCGCCGTCGCGAAGTGTTGTGTCAAAAATAAACAATCTGTCACTCATAATCTTTGTATTTTATCTTTTTACTATTTCTTTTTAAAAACGAAACAAGCCCTTCGCACTCGGAAGTGAGAAAGGCTCGCCATATTGCTCATACCTATATTATATACAGCATACCTTATCACTTCCGGCCGCTCTACGCAGTCGAATCGAAATCAGGATACTGTTCAAATTCTTCATTACTTTCTTGTATTTTCTTGTTTAACGGCTGCAAAATTACACATTTTCCGTGTAACAAACAAACAAATCGCAACTTTTTTTCTCGAAAAAGTTTCAAATCGTCAAGACCAACCCTATTTCTTAAGAGAAAAAGGGAATCACTCTCCTATTCCTTCACATCACTTCAATATATGCCACGCACCAGTCTTGCTGCCACCATTGTTCCGAATATCCCCTATCGCTGTTCCTAATATCATCTATCACCGATCCGGATAGGACTTTACAGGGGATAGAATACGTTCGCGCAGGGAATAGGTGCCGTTCGCGCAGGGAACAGATGCCGTTCCGATGACCGTTTGCGTATACGCAAATCATCGTGTGCGTAGGCGCAAACGATTACTCGCGTTAGCGCAAATTCAAATCGGGTCCCAAAAGGGGGCAAGATGAAGACGAAAAGAGGCAATTTACAGATTTTCCAGTATAGCTCCAAGATAATATTCAACGACACCATCTGCATATTTCGTATCAATAACTTGTACCAAGGCACTTTCACGATCTTTATGATAACCGACAAAAAGCCGGAGAGCATCGTATCTGCGAAGATACCGCTTACCATCAGCCTCATCAATATATGTGTATTTGTTGAGAGTCGTTTGTTTCAATTCCCGATATTCTACTTTCTTAATACCATTGATAATTTCATCGAAATACTGCTTTTTGATATTAAGCGACAACTCTTTCATGTCCTTGGTATTAAATGTGGACTCCTTCTTGACAATTCTCTTTTCGAGACATTTCATCTCGGGATTATAAGTATAACCAGCGATTGAACCATCCATTATCTTCTTTATGATAACATTCACTACATCCAAAGGAACTACGAACCATTCCTGGGGCTCATGACTGATACCCTTATCATCAACCACACTCACATGAAACCGCACTACTTTCAATATCTGATGTATCAAATCCTCAAATTTCTGAGAGTTCAGATTTACGACCTTGTAGGATGCCACAATTTTTACAGGAGCCATTAAGTAGGTTGGCTCATGAGCTGCATTTGCCACGCGCTCCTCCACCGTATTCGTAGAGAAACCTATCTTGTATAAATCCTTTTGGTTCTTGATGGCAGGATTATCAGACAAGGAACTCAAGATGTAGATATAGCCCGTAACCTTGTCATGGTCTGTCAAGTCTGCATTGACAAAGAACCTTTTCTCACTTTCTTCTTGTAATTCCGTTACGGCATACCCATTACTGACAACATTCTTGCGAAGTGTTTGCAATAGAATATCGGACTCTGTGCCATTTTCATATATACAACGAGTTCTGCCGTCTGGTAAGGAATTACTACTTTGCTTTTTCTCACCAATCCTCTCCAACAATAGCATCTGACCATCCACAATATAGTAATGACCTGGCAACAAGTTAATTGTCTTTGAGATTTTTATCAGGCTCCGCTTGCCCTGTCTTAAGTCTTGATGCACTTGTTGGAACAACGGACGATATTCGTCAAAATTCTCACATAACTTATGCTGGGCTACATACTCTGCTTTATTCTTTTTCATAGCCTTCCGCATGTCCTTTGGAATATCGAACAGTTCTGCTTCCCTATTCGAAATCTCCAACAAAGGGTCGTCAAAGATGTCTTCTAACTCCTTATCAATATTCATACCACAAAACCTTTCTGTCTTAAAGAGGTCATCGCTGCCCACATCATTTTTTCCTTCAGTGCCCCACTCTCTTTCGGCTCTCGACCATTTTGGTCTATCCAATTTCTCACCTCATGCAGTTTCTGACTCATCCTGTCATCTGCTGTTGGAGCCATTACCTTAGGACGAACTCCATCCAACAGTGGGTCATCGAAAATGTCTAATAATTCTTTCGGCCATTCCATACTTATACACATTAAGGTTCATAATCCAGTCCTGCCATTCGTCTTGCTTTCAAGTCATTTCTCTCACCTTAGGGTCTGGATGATTGATGTCTGGTGTCTTTCCGTCATGTTCCTTCACATATTCTTTCAGCGGACCTTTGAAAATCATGATTGCCTGTTCAAGGGTCAAATCAAACTTCTGTTCCGCTATGGTGTCTTGAATGATCTTCAGTGTGGGAGCATCTACAGATTTCGACAATACTTCATACGCTCTCTGGAAGGGATTGATGGTGTCAATCAAATTGATACTCAACTTGTCAATATTGATAAAACGGTTGGCAATTTTGATAAGTCTGTTGCCCTCACTCTCTTGCTCATCATCATTACTGTTGATGTCAATTGGTTCCCCTTTATCATCCACAATATCATTGCCTTTTATCATAGTATCTAACAATACCCTTTGACGGACTTCCTCAACTTCCCCTTCACTCAAGTCTGGATAGCGTTCACGAATCACCTTGGGTATCAGGTTTTGGGTAATCGTCTCTGCCGTGGTTGAACCACTGATAGCCCGCACCACCATCTCGTCTTGCAATATAGCAGCTTTCAAATCATCTAACTGTTCTTGAACTATGAGTTTTGTCTTTTCACTTGAAAGCGGTTTCAGCCCCTCTACAATAATAGTCCTGGCTGTTTCCCGATTGTCATCATCATCCTTCACCGTCTTGAAGTGCCAACTTGGTGCCATCACCTGCTCCATCAGCAAGGATGCCGTAATTGCTTTCAGAAAATCATTCACTGCAACCTTTACATCACCTTGTTCTGCATCCGGCATAGCAATCATATTGACAAACTTAGCCGTCTCTTTTCCTTCGCAGTCACGGGTACATCGACCTATAATCTGAATAACCTCTGTCAACGAGCCACGTACACCTATTGTCAGACAGACCTCACACCATTGCCAGTCAAATCCCTCTTTAGCTGTACCCAAAGCGATGATGATGTCCATGTCCTCCCGCTTTTTCATGCGTTGCAGATAGCCTTGCACCATATTACGCTCCTTTTGGTCGTCTTCCACCAAGTCGGCCACCTTCAGCAATCGTCCGTCCTTTGTCCGTACATAATAGATACCAGTGTTATAGTCTTTTCCCTCTATAACGCCTATCGTCTTCATGATTTGGTCTGTCTCCGCATACTTGCCAATACCTGTCGATGCTCTGGCATTGACACTGGGGATATGAATAATCGTCTTTTTCGTAGTATCCAGCACCTCATGGATGTGGTCCAGATAGCTGCCATGATAGAAATGGTAGCCCAACACCAGATTCTTCAGATACCTGTATCCATTCAACTGCTGATAATAGTTATACGTAACAGGATAGAAACGGGCTTCGTCCTCAACCCTCAATACAGGGATGCCATCCCCACGGAAATAGCTGCCTGTCATAGCCACGATATGACCTGTTGAGTTGTTCATCACCCTACGCACCACATCACCCAAGTTCGAATTGGCATCCGCACTGGTATGATGAAACTCGTCGATGGCCAACAGGGTGTCATTGAAGTCCTCGTCGTTGATTTCCTTCATTCCATTACGAAGGGTTGCATGAGCACATACCAGTATCTTGGCACTACTCTGGTGGAAGAACTCTATAAAACGCCCTTTCTTGTCTTTCTCGTTCTTGACATCTGTCAGGTTGAAATAAGCAGCAACCTTCCAATCAGCAAAGAAACCAAAGGGTATCAGACTGGTATTTTGGAAAGAACGCCCGATACTTTTCTCTGGAACAGCTACCACAACTTTCTTTATTCCTTGGTGATACAACTTGTCCAAGGCAATAAACATCAGCGCCCTACTCTTACCAGAGGCAGGCGGCGCTTTAATCAACAAGAATCGTTTGTTACGAGCTTCGTATGCTTTTGCCTGCATCTCACGCATTCCCAATTCGTTGGTAGCACTCGACTCCCCTGTTTGTTGGTAACGTATATCTACGATATTATTGCTATTTTGTACCATGTTTATTTGTTTATTCGGATTTTATTCGTAACTTTGCCCACAGAAATCAAAAGTATTGAGTTATGACAGAGTTTGCACAGAGAATTTCAGAAACCCCGATGGCTCCATACACTGACTTGCTTCGGAGTATGCAGCCAAAAGACATGCGTATTGTCGTTTCATTCCTGCAAGAGGCCTTGGCTGAAGCTGAGAAACCACA
Organism: Prevotella sp. UBA2711; assembly: GCA_002354095.1. Taxonomy (GTDB): domain Bacteria; phylum Bacteroidota; class Bacteroidia; order Bacteroidales; family Bacteroidaceae; genus Prevotella. The sequence goes on from DEKX01000036.1 coordinate 25,015, forward strand.
TAAAACGGCATCTGAGATTATACGTGAAAAGTATAAGAACTTGACTATTTCACCAGAGACGAAAGAACTGATTGAAGGTCTTTCTCTATCGAGAGATGAGATGGATGACGAAAGGACAAGATACATATTGGGATACAAATGAAGAAGAAAGTCTTTCTTGATACAAACATCCTGATGGATTTTGTTGACAATCGCGAAAACATTGAATATGCCAAGACAATTGTTGAACTGGGTAAGACGGGAGTTATTCAATTGTTTGCCTCTTATCTGTCGTATGCCAACATGGGATATATACTTCGAAAAAGATCTCTGAAGGAACGTTATCATCTGATACGCCTTGCCAGAGAGATTGCAACCGTAGTTCCATGCGATGTCACTCAACTTGATGCAGCTATTAACCATCCTGTCAAGGACTACGAGGATATGTTGCAGTACCAAAGCGCATTGGCTGCGGGATGCGATGTAGTGGTCACAAATAACAAACGTGACTTTCAAGAGTTCTGCCAGCTGCCTTTTCTGAGTTCCGAAGAATTCCTTTTGCAACTTGAAGATTGAATACTTTTCTTTCATTTCTTCGTCGTCATCTTTTCGTACAACTTGAACAAGCACTCCAGCCGGGCTTCGTCTGAGGCGAAGGGATAGCCGGGATAGCAGCTCTCCACGATGTCGTCCAGCTTCTCGTGGGCCTTGCGCAAGTCCTGCGGCATCTTGTCAGGGTCATACAGTTCTGCCAATGTCTTGTCTGGGTAGAACTCACGGGTCACTAATACATCCTCTGCGGCTGATTCTATTTCGGCTTTCTTCTCGGCAGAGATTTTGGGGAAGGGGAAGGTGTTGTAGCAGAGCTGGGCGGAGTAGCGGTAATCAGTTTTTAATTGTCTTATTTAAATAAGACAAATATCACCACTAATATCACCAACGACAAACCCTTTGTACATCAGGCTTCATCGCACATTTGGTGATATTGTGATATTAAAAATGAAAAATTACATGTAGAGAAAGCTGTATGATATCACCTCTAACAAATGCAAGTTTTTATCGTTTTATTTGTTCGTTCCGTTAAATTATCGTATCTTTGCCCTGTTAAGGTCTAAGCAAAGATGAGTCATGACATATCTCAACCAGTTCCACAAGGAGGCAACGGAGCGCAAGATGCGGAAAATAGCCGCATCGCAGCAATCGCCAATGAGCTCGAGCGACTTTGCACAATACATGAAGCGCAACTTCGAGATAGCCAAGCAGATGTAAGTCATTTTGAGGCAGAGCTACGTGCTGCCAATGCTCATCCTACCACACAGGTTATGATAGACACCTACATGGCAGCTCTTGGTTTCGAGAAGACTACCCAAGAAGGGCGTTTCTCTAATGGAGCCTATGAGGTATGGGACCTTGTCCCTCGCAACGTGTTGGTTGACGAGGATGGCGACATCTTTGTGGTTGATGCAGAGATTAAGCATATTCAGCCAATTTCTTAGTTTTTCCCCTCCACGATTCTGACTTGCTTTACCTCCCTACGGGAACAGCGACCGTTGGTTCCTCGTCCGTCAGGCCATAAAGCTATTAAACGAGACTATCCATTTCGGATTCAAAGCAGATTACAGGACCCCTCCGTTTTTTAGGAGTGAAACGCTGACCTGTCCCTAGAGTTCCTTTAGCGATACTGTTTATACGTATTTATCGTTTGTTTCCACGAATAGATGTCATCATGATTGATGGAACGATAACTCACGATGCCAGCATTCTTAATCTCAATGCTCCTATCCCTGAGACTACTTCGCTTGTTAATCTCCGCACCTTGCAAGAAGTCATAAATTTCCCTAATAGAACGGTTGAAGTCCTGCTCTCTTACCAGGAACAAGAGCGTTGATCTGTCAGGATTCACATTCTCATGCACAATCAATATTTTGCCAGAGCTGCACTCTATTGAGAACATAAAGGCATATTCAGTATTATCGCTATTCGAGTGAGCCAACCTCTCCACACAAGGAATCACTTTGTAGTTCTTGCTCTGAAGAGTTACCAAGTAATCAATGTATTTTGATTTGTATTTCTTAAATTCCTCTTGCGTCATCTTCTGAGCTTTTGAAAGAGCCTGACTAAAAGACATTGGTTTCGGAGAAGATATAAAGGCTATCTTGTTTACTTTGGTCTTAATTATACCTTGTCGTGCTGCAATAGAAAACTGCTGAATAGCTTCGTCAAAATTAATTTTATCAAGTATGCGAAGTTTGAGACCTACAATCTCACAACGTACAGGAGACAATCTCTCATTCAGATACTTCTTAAGATAGTTAAATGATTCCATAGATTTAGATACAGAAATTTCTGTAGGACTAAATTTAAAACCAAGGTCTTGACGAGCATATATTACTATGTGTCCTCTTTTAAACATTACACAATTCCAATCAAGAATCCATTCTCTCTTTTGTAAGATATTAAAAGAACTTCTACCTTTTTTCCCCAATAGATTATTTGTACTATCTGTTTTGTTTAATAGATTCTTTTCTACATCATTCTTATCTAAATAATCAAGAAGTCTTTTACTGAATTTCTCTATGCATCTCTGTCTCCTCTCTGACAAATTAAAGATATTTATATTCTTAGCTTGTCGTGCAATTATACTATAACCTGGGTAAATGTTTATCATTAGATTCTTATAATAGCTCAACTTTTCTTTGCCTATGATGATGTACTGTATCCAACATTCAATAATAGGAGTAAGCTCTTCTTTGTGAAACTTAAAATACTGCGCTATTAAATCTATCTTAGATTTTGTACTTATAAATACAAACTTTGGCTTATATCGTCTTGGGGCTATCTTTTTATTCTCATTATCATCTTCTGTTTTGTGCTCTTGTATATCACCAACAGAAGAGATGTCTTTAACAACCTCTTTGTTCGTTTTTTCCACATTAGAGTTACTATGAATTTGCTCTGATTGATTCACTCCTTGTTTTAGAGAATTGATTTTGTCATGATAATAGTTAATAAGTTGTGGATTAAATAGGCAATTTAAGACTTTCTTTTCTATAGACGCATCTACAATTGTATGTCTTTCCTCCAAAATATCAACCAGCAAATCTATTTTCGATTTGCAATCAATGGGTTTCAGTTGTTTTAATATTGAATCTATTGATGCCATTTGACATTTATTTACTCGAATACCAACTATTTTTCATTATTATATTGCCATTTCTATCTGAAAACGACTCACTTCTTACTTTCCCATCTTAAATATCTGACCAGATAGTATCAGACCAATAACTCCAAGTATAATTATAAGTTCCATAACTTTAGTTTTATGTTTGTTAGATTATTTTAATTACCCTATATTTATTCGTTTAATCAATTCGTTGTGAACACGTAATTCCTGCAGATTATTCGCATAGAACAATGCAGTATGTATAACATCTGCATTATCTAAAGTGGCAGAATGTCCTATACTAGATTCTATATTACGCCTTATGACATTTTCCGACTCAACATCTTTACATATTATCGTTAGATGTTTTTCATTAGCGACATCATCCTTTGAATCAAAGTAGTCAGCAAAATAACAGAAGTCCATTTTATTTAGTGAATGCCCAAAGATAATAACTTCCGTTGCTTCTTTCATTCGCTGAACAATAATATCTTTCTGCAATATGACATGTTCTGGTTTATACATGAACTGGAATTTATTATTCACTTTCTTATCAAGATAATCTCTGCATCCTAATACAATCTTACCATTTTGTGTCCCATGAACGGGATAGAATGATTTATTATGCGGATGACCACATTGGCACAAAGCATAACAATCAGTATAATTAAAGGAGATTACACTATAATATTTTGTCTTAACTGATTTTCTAAACAGATTCCATGCGAGAGATTGTTTTGATACGTTGTCTTCTCTTGCTACTCGAGTTAAGTATTCCTGAAAGCTGATTTTGAAATTATCGTATTGATTACTCACTAAGCCAATAAGTGAATCGCTTGGAGATCGATTTTCATTAACATAATTATAAATCAACTCCTCCACATCAAACCAATTTTCTTTCTCGCGAGCAAGTTTCAAATATAATCCAAGTGAATTGTCCATTATCGTTTCATGATAAATGCTCTTTGGTTTGTAGAGCTCCGCAGAAAGCCACTTTTCCCATTCAGGAACACCAGTAGTGGCAAAATGAGAATACGCTGTTTTTAGACCCAAGTCTAAGTCGAAGCCATTACCTATAATTAGTGCAACTTTTTCCATTCTTTTGTCTGGAATTATTTAATTTCTTTATTTTCTGCAAAGATAGAGAAAGTTTTTGTAATCTCCAAAGCGAACTACTAAAAGTCCGTTTACTTTTTTTCTATTATTGCGATTTTCTCTTCCGTCAGGTCATAGAGCTGATTGACGAGATGGTCATTTCCATACACTAAGTCGGAAATGACACTCACCGCTTTCGACACTTTTAAACAAACAACTCACCAATTGCTGCAGATAACGAGACTTTACATCTATCACAAATATCTGTTATAGTTGCTCCATTAGTAGACAAACCATAGAAGTTGTCCTCGCTTATCAACACGTATTCCCATTCACGATTCATCCGTTCTTCTGACTTCAGCTCGTTAATCTTCTTTGTCCACTCTACGGCAGCCGTTTGTTTCTGGCGCACATTCTTATCAAACAGTTTATCATTGCCTTTGGTCTCTATCAGATATACCTTTTCATGTGTTGCAACGATGAAGTCAGGATGATAAGTTGCCATCAGCCCGTCGCGTCGCATATAATAGATAACAGCAAATGGATGCATATTTTCGCTGATTTTCAGAAAACGTTCCACCTCGCCGTCTTTATCAAGGAAATCAATAAAGGCTTTTTCCAATCCTCCACCATGAGTGGGATAGCCTTGGCGCTCATAAATAGTTTTATGAGTTTCAACCGAGTAAGATTCACGCATCTTAATCTCTGTCACGGATGAGAATCGAGTATGTATCACCTGTGCATCGGTTGTCATGATATTGTTCTGAAGATTGAAGATGGCGCGAGCCATTTCTTCTATAATGTGCTTCGTTACAATGGCATCTTTTGAGAGTAATATCTTCCAGTCATTACCATTGAATGGGTTGAATGGCCGCTCAAATAATCGTGTACGAATATACCTGTCAACAACTGCTATGATTTGCGCCTCGTTGATTTGCATATTTGGTACGGGCATCTCTCTGTGAGAAGTAATTCTGTCAAACCTCAACGTAATTGTTCGTAGCAGTTTCTGCAGATATTCATTATAACTCACAGCTGTAAACAGATTAGCTGTTACCTTATAGCGCCCGAACTGAGTTTTTGAGATAGCTTCCTGAGAGATAAAGGTTTCGCCATCCTGTGCCAAGAACTGGCGAAGTCTGTCTAATGGGAAAGCAGTAAACGGCTGGAGGGTATTGAGGTCTATTTCCGTATCTTCTAACTCGTCTTCAGCTTCTCTCACAATGATAGGCCACTCGAAGTCAAACTGCTCATAATCCTCTCGTAAGCCTACCTTGATTAGGTCGCCCGTAGAACCACCCTCGCCTGTCTCACCAGTCTCTTCGACAGCCAGGCCTTGTGCAAACAAGTCTTCATAGAACTGGATGAAGGCCGGATGCTCTATGATGCTCAGCATGTCGATATAGGTCTTGGGTTGACTGTGCAGTTGCAATACGCGCTTGCGGTCATCTTCTTTGATGCTCTGATATTCGGGCTCTCGCCACATCAGGCGAAGGCCGCGCCCAATAATCTGTTCCAACAAGATGGGAGCCTCCGAGGATCGCAAAGGTACAATCACGCAGATGTTATTTACATCAAATCCTTCACGCAACATCAAAACAGACACAATGACCTTGGGTTTCTGATACTTGTCAATGTCGAAAAGTTTCTTCTTGGTTTCTTTCCATTCTTCTTCTGTCACCTCACCTTTCGCATTGCTGTCAATCGTCACCACTTCATCCTGTGCCATTCCTTCGTCCAGCATCAGTTGGTTCACGTATGGCGCGACCGAAGTGTCTTCACAGATGACGAGCATTTTTGGATTTTTTTTCTCATCGACAGCAGTAAACTCAGATTCCAACTTCTTCAGTTTCGCCAAACCTGCACGAAGCATCAGTCGCTGTCCGTCGCTCAGGTCGCAAACCTTACCCCTCTCATCACGAACAGCTTTATAGTCCAAGGCTTTTAGCTCTGTCAGTTCCTGACGGCGGTCGAGCAACAGAGTCTTAACCAAACCTTTGCGCATAGCCGTTGCCAAGTCGAAGTCAACAATGATATGAGGGAAGAAACATTTCTGTACTTTCTTGCCTGAACCACGTTGGTCGTAGGGCGTGGCAGAGAAGTCTATCTGGAAGAATCGTTCACCTTTCTTTTCGGCTATCGCATTCAGGCCCTTCTGCCATTCCACTTCCTCAATCTCGCCATTTCTCTTCAACTCATGTATATGGTGGGCCTCGTCGTTGATCACCATGATGTCATCGAGTCCAGCCAAGTATTCCTGTTCCGAGCCTCGCAGATAGCGGCGATCCAACATACCCAAATCGTTACCTGCCGCCTTGCCCGGACGGATAGGCAGCAACTCGTTGATGATGTCAGGCACATCCATCTGCTGTGGTTCTGCCGCTTCGTCTGCCATCTGGTTTTCAAACAGGTGCCAGTTCGTCAGGGCTATCAATCCGTCACCTGTGGTCTTGCGTCCGATGCCTTCTTCCTTCGTCACCACATTGTTCTGGATAAACGAGAATACCTCCTGACGATAGTGTACAGGAATGAAGACTTCCTGATTCAGATAGAAATCGTTGGTCTCAATATCCCGTTCCTCCTTCTCTCGTTGCATCCGTCCGCAGAATGCATCCAGCAGTCGGTCATAGACTATCAAGCCTGGTGCCACAATCAGAAAGTTCTTCGTGAAGCGTCCTGACGGCACGTCTTCGTGTCTCGCGTTCAGCATCTGCCACAACAGCAGGGCATGCATCACCCACGTCTTACCCGTACCCGTGGCCATCTTCACTGCATACTTCGGCATCTGATATTTCTTCTGTCCTAAGGTGCCTAAATCCACTATAGGCATCAAATCCGGAGTCAGTTGCTCATAGTATTCCATCACATTCCTTACGCCCATCACCTCGTGCAGATACACAATGTTGAGGATAGCCTGCCGCTGCCCGGCATGGAAGTTACGATGACGCAGCGAACAATATTCCTCCGAGAACCAAAACTTCAGCAATTCCTGTGTCGTGGGAGTCACCTGATCTATCAGTTCTCCACTCTCCCATGCCGCATTCACCGTCTCGCTCAGCCGCTTGGCCAGTTCCAGCGAGGCATTCATTCCATTTGTTTTCATACGCTTTCTACTACCTGACTTTCAAAACCAAACACATCTACGGCCTTGATGCACACCCGCCGTTGATCCTTATGCGCTACTCTCAGCCGCGTCTTATAGACACAATGTAGCGGGTCGTTGTCGTTCTCCACATTCTCACGATAGTCCTGCCACGTAGAACGGAACGTAACGCCGTCATAGTCAGGGTCGATGCTCCAGTATTCTATCAGACTGAGCGGGTCGCGCTCCAATACCTGTTGCAGTTTCTCCTTGTCCTTATCGTCCAACGGAATGTTGTCGGGCGACAGCAGCACATAGTTCTCCAACTCCACGTCTATCTCGTCTTGCTCGCCATTCTGTTTCACTACTAATGGCTTTGCCACTAAGTATTGCAGCGATGAAAAGCGTACCGACTTATCGTCAATCAGTTTTTTGTAGCCTTTCTTAGCCAGTTTATCCAGCAGGTCTGGTGGTATCACAAGCACCTCCACCTTTGAGTCCTGGTATTTCTGGATGGCTGACGAGATATCGAAAGCGAAGTTCCAACCTAAAACGACCACCTTTTCCCAGTCGCCACCTAACAACGAGGCCTTTGCTTCCACTGCACGACGGATAGTAGCAGCCGTCGTCAGGCGATTGGGCGAGTCCACCATCACCAGTGTTCGCGTACCTTTTATATATCCGAAGTTACGGTCGTTCGTCTGCTCTGGGGTGAAGGGCAGCGCACCATACAGCCCCAGCACCACCTGACTCAAGTCGCCCACATGCTTATAGCGCTTGTTGTTGCGGAAAGCCTCCTTCTGATAGTCGCCAATACTCTGATAGAGGAAAGGCTTCACCTCTTGGTCAATGAATCGCTTGCGCATTACCAGCGAGGCAGGCTTGCCGATGTCACAGGTGATCCAGCGTCTGCCCAATCGCTCGGCAACAGCAGCCGTCGTGCCGCTGCCACCAAAGAAGTCGCAAACAAGGTCACCTTTGTTAGACGAGGCTTTGATAATACGTTCAAGAAGTTTCTCTGGCTTTTGAGTGGCATAAGATGTATTTTCTAAAGAGTTTCCTTGCAAAGGAGGTATATCAATCCAAACGTCACCAGGATTCTTTCCTCTATCTTCTAACTCTTCGGCTGTAACATTATAACGAGCCTCTCCTCTTTGAGCTCGTGCCAATGTCTCAGGACTATATGGTATTCCTATTGCATCACGATTAAAAGTTTTTAAATCAGATTTTGAATAGAACAATATAGTATTATGCTTTCTACCAAATCTATCATTTCCACTTGCGCCTTTAATATAATGCCATATAATTTCGTTCTGGAAGTTTTCTTTTCCAAATATTTCATCTAAGATTAATTTTAAATAAGGTCCAATATGCCAATCTATATGTATATATATACTACCCTTATCAGATAATAATTCACGAATTAATTGTAATCTTGGATATATCATCTTCAAATAAGATATTGTTCCTTGTTCCCATGTATCCGCATACGCAAACTGCTCAATAACCGTTGGTTTCTGCTGAATATCCGTTCCTGGCAAAGATATCTTCGTCCGATAATCAGCCTTCGAATCAAACGGCGGGTCAATATAAATCAAATCGACTTTTCCACGAAGCGAAGGCAACCCCGTCTGAGCATCGCCAGCTAACAGGGCCTGCATCGCTAAGAGATTGTCTCCATAGATGAGGCGGTTCATCCACTCCCCATTGCCTCCCGCCATGTTGAAGGCATTGGGAATCTGAGGCGAACTGCCTTTGAACAGTCCGCTCACGTCCTTACTCGGCAACACCAGCTCATTGGTCTGTAGACCAATCTGCGTACCACTACTCAGCCGCTCCAGTATCTGGGCAGCCTCACGTCTGCCCTCGCTCACGATGCGGGGCAGCTCTTCAATCAATGATTTAGCCATGTAGCATTATAGTTTTATAATGCGCCGAGCCACCAAACAAAACGATTTCCTGCAAGCACCCGTAAGGACACAAAACGTGGACGAATCCCCGTTTGATGTTCCAGGTACTTGCAGGAAACCTATATCAAGAAACAGGAAAACGCCCACTATGACAGTAGGCGCGTCCATTATTATCTTGATATGTTCTTTCTACCTGCAAGTTTCGGAACATCTTGAATAATAGCCAACGCTAAAGTTTAACCAACTAAAGTCACTCCTGCCGGCTTGCGCTCAAGTCATGTGGCCAAAGCTTAGTGCAAAAATACGACATATTTCAGCAATGACCAAATATTTTGGAAGGTTTTTATAAATAAATAAGGAAGGGTGATTAAAAACATTGTATTTATTTGGAGAAAAACAAATAAATGCTTACTTTTGCAAATAATTTGAACGTTAAAAAAGAAAACATAAATATGAACAAGACATTTATTTCCCTACTGCTGTGCGCTTCCTTGGCAATGACAGCCAGTGCACAGAATACCCAAAAGAGTGAATTACAACAGAAAGCCGAAGCAGCCACTACTGTTCCTGCCCAGCGTTACTTGCATATACGTGCCTACGAAGACTATGTCAACAAGGGCCAGTTGCTGCAAGGTGTAGAGTGTGGTACCAAGGCTGCAGCACTCTATTCGAAGGATGGACTCCACAAAGAGGCTTTCGAATTTCTGCGAAACGTCGATCAGACCATTAACGCCAAGAACCCCAACAATGCTGCTGCCCTGCATTATTTAGTGACGAAGGAGCGCTTGGCTATGTATATAAAATTCCGTAAGCCCGACAGCGCAAAGGAGCAATTACAGCAAATGGAGGCTCAGGTAGCCCAGGCTGGTGACGAAAAACTGAAAGAAGACCTGCTCTACCAGAAAGCCATTTATTTCTATACCTTCGGGCTCAATGCACAGGGCGATGCCGTTTTCAAAGAGATGGCTTCAAAACTGACAGCATCAAAGGAGTATGATAAGGTTGACGATGTTTACAAGCAACTCATTGCCAACGGTCGTCGCAGTAATAATGCCAGCATGGTGGCACAGTCATACAATAATTATCTGGCTTGGAAAGATTCTGTGAATGCCCTGAAGCACGCTGACGAAATTGCCGCTCTGAAGAAGCAAATTGCCGATAACGAGGCTGCCATCGAGGAGAAAGACTCTTCGCTGACCACTCGTTGGGTGTTCATCGTAGGACTGCTGATTCTGGCTGGTGCTTTGGCTGCCGCTTTGGTTGTGGGAGCCGTTATCCTGTTGCGCTTTATCCTTGTGAATCGCAAGCAGAAGAAAACCATCCAACTGGCTAACGACAGCAATGCGCTGAAATCAAAATTCATTAGCAATATCTCTGCACAACTCGACCCCACCCTGCAAAAGCTGGATAGCACGAAGCCAGAGGTAAAAGCTTTGTTGGGATTCTCACAACATATCCAACAACTTTCAGAACTGGAGAATTCTGACACAGAGATAGAGATGGAGAGCGTTCAGATTCCTGCATTCTGCGAAAGTCTTGCCAACGAGATTCGTCCTTTGGTGAAAAAAGACGTGAACATCAAGATAGAGGCTCCAAAGATGTCGATGGATATGAACAAGGAATATGTTTCGCACATCCTGCTACATCTGCTCAAGAATGCAGCCATTTATACGCCTGAGGAAGGTACCATCTGGTTGGAATACAAGAAGCGCAGTGCTCACACCCATCAGTTCCTGGTGGCTGACACCGGTTGCGGTATTCCTGAAGAGAAGCGCGAGGATGTGTTCAAGCCCTTCCTTGAAATCCGCGACCTCACCCAGGGTGACGGCCTGGGCCTGCCTATCTGCAAGCAGATGGCGCTGAAGATGAATGGTGACCTTGAGATTGACCCGGAGTTTACGAAGGGAACACGTTTTGTCCTTGAACTCCACGCATGATATTCTATTTCTCAGGAACAGGCAATACAAAGTGGGCGGCAGAGCAGATAGCACTGTCGACCCACGATTCTTTATACTATATTCCTACCGAGCTAACAGGTTCGTGTGATTATACGCTGAAAGAAGGTGAATCATTAGGTTTCTGTTTTCCAACCCACGGCTGGCAACCTCCTCGAATTGTCCGGGAGTTTATTCGGAAGGCAACATTCCATTCCGTTAGCTATGTTTATGCATTAACCACTTGCGGTGACAATATGGGATATGCTATGCGTATATTAAATAAGGAGTTAGCACAAAAGGGGCTGAAGCTTGATGCCTCCTTTGCGGTTGTCATGCCTGAATCGAACGTATGTTTCAATTTCCTTCACCTTGATACACCAGAACGTGAGCGTCAGAAGATAGAAGCTGCCAAGAAACGCATGAAACACATCACGGCAGTCATCAGCAGTCGGCAAAAAGGCGTTGAGGAGTTGGTAAAGGGTGCTATACCATATACCTATACCTACGTCATTGGCGGGTATTATAATAAACATCTCATCACTGACCGCCATTTCTGGGTAGATGAAGATGCTTGCATAGCATGCGGTCTCTGCCAGAAGGTATGTCCTGTCGGCGATATCGAGGGAACACCACCCCGTTGGCTTCACAATGATTCATGTACTAACTGTCTGGCGTGCTATCATCATTGTCCGCGCCATGCCATTCATTGGGGAAAGATGAAACGCGGACAATACGTGTTTAAGGAATAATCAAGCTGACACTGAATGGCAAAACTCGAAACCCATACTCTGGATACCGATAATCAGGAGTGGCAACAGGCGCTACAGATTATCCAGTACACCCGTCGGTCGCTCTTCCTGACCGGTAAGGCGGGAACGGGTAAATCGACGTTTCTCAGGTATGTGTCCGAAACAGTCAAAAAGAAGCATGTCATTCTGGCTCCAACAGGTATTGCTGCCATCAATGCAGGTGGCCAGACACTGCATTCATTCTTCAAACTGCCTTTCCATCCGTTGCTCCCCAACGACTCCAGCTATTCCGCCCGCAATATCCGAAAAACTCTTAAATATAGTGGAGAGACCACTAAACTCCTACGAGAACTCGAACTCATCATCATTGATGAGATTTCAATGGTGAGGGCTGACATTATTGATTTCATCGATAAGGTGTTGCGCATCTACTGTCGGAATATGCGTGAACCATTCGGTGGGAAACAACTATTGCTGGTGGGAGATATCTTCCAATTGGAACCCGTCATCAAAGAAGATGAATGGCACTTGATGCAGCCCTTCTATGCTTCCGCATACTTCTTCTCGGCAAAAGTCTGGCAAGAAATGCAATTGGTCAGTATCGAGTTACGGAAAGTCTATCGGCAGACCGACCTGCAGTTTATTGCCTTGCTCGACCGTATCCGACAGAATCATGCTACCGATGCCGATCTACAAGCCATCAATGAACGGGTGAACAGTCATATTCAGCGACCACATAACGGCTTTGAGATAACACTCGCTACCCGTCGCGATACTGTTGACTATATCAACAACGAACATCTTGGTAAACTGGAGGGTGAGCCAACGGTTTTCAATGGTCGTATCAAAGGGGAGTTTCCTGAAACCTCCCTACCCGCTCCTATGGAATTGGAAGTTAAACCTGGTGCACAGGTGATTTTCGTGAAGAACGACAAAGAGAAGCGTTGGGTGAATGGTACGTTGGGCATTGTCATCAATCTGGACGAGGAAGAAGGTATCATTACGGTGGTAGATGAAGACGGTCATGAACATGACGTAGAACGTGAAGTTTGGGAAAACATGCGCTATACCTTCAATGAGAAGGAACAGAAAATAGAAGAACAGCTGCTGGGCACCTTCGTACAATTTCCACTGCGACTGGCATGGGCGATTACGGTACATAAAAGCCAAGGACTCACGTTCAGAAATGTGAAGATAGACTTTTCAGGGGGCGGAGCTTTTGCTGGTGGACAAACCTATGTGGCCCTTTCACGCTGCACCTCTCTTGAAGGCATCAGCCTTGAAGCCCCTATCCGTCGAAGTGATATTTTCGTCAGAGCTGAAGTAGTGGCTTTTGCCAACCGTTATAATGATGGAAAACTGATTCATCAGGCTATCTACGAAAGCAAGGCCGATAAGGAATACCATGATGCTATGGAAGCTTTCGACCGTCAGGATTTCGATGCTTTCCTCCAGAATTTCTTTTTGGCAATTCATAGTCGCTATGATATAGAGAAGCCCGCTGCTAAACGACTCATCCGCCGCAAACTGGGCGTTATCACCAAATTGCAGCAAAAGTGTCAACAGTTGGAAGATTCTATTAAACAAAAAGAAGAAACGCTGAAACGACTGGCAGCCGAGTACGTTATGTTAGGACGTGAATGCGAAAAGGAGCACATGCCGGAAGCTGCTATCCGCAACTACGAAAAAGCGCTCGAACTATATCCTGATGCTATGGAAGCCCAACGTCGTATTAAGAAAATCAAAAAAGATAAAAAATGATGATTACACCAATTGCTAAAATCAATCTCGGATTGAACGTAGTTGAACGCCGCCCTGACGGTTACCACAATCTGCAAACCGTTTTCTATCCGGTCGCCATCAAGGATGCACTTGAAATATATCCGATGGCAGAACAATTCCCCTCGGAATTTAACTGCGACATCAAAATAACGAACATCCCCGTAGAAGGCGATGAACAGCGCAATTTGGTAGTAAAGGCCTATAACCTTCTGAAAGCCGATTTCCCCCAGCTGCCCCGTCTGCATGCCCATCTATACAAGGGCATTCCTACACAAGCAGGCATGGGAGGCGGTTCAAGTGATGCTTCCGCTATGTTGCTGTTATTGAACGATACATTCAACCTGCAACTCACAGACGAGCAGCTTATCAATTATGCCGCCCGATTAGGTGCCGACTGTCCTTTCTTTATTCTCAATCGCCCTGCTTATGCTGAAGGTATCGGTGAGAAACTTCAACCTATCGCACTTGATCTTTCCGACTGGTATATTGCCGTGGTACGACCTGATATACCTGTTCCCACCAAAGAAGCCTTTTCGCTTATTACGCCAGCGTTTCCCTCAAAAAACTGCAAAGACATCGTGATGCAACCCGTAGAAACATGGCGTAACGAACTGATTAATGACTTCGAAAAGAGTGTATTTGCGCTTCACCCTGAAATCGGTGCCATAAAAGAACAACTCTATGATATGGGGGCGACTTATGCTGCTATGAGTGGTAGTGGTAGTTCTATCTTCGGTCTCTTCAAACATCCAATAGACTTAAAAGAATCATTTGGAGATATGTTTTCCACCTGCATTAAACTGACATAAAAAAAGAATGATTGTCTCACGACAATCAATCTTCCATTAACCTTAATAATCTAATACCATGAAAAACACATTGCAAAGATATACATAATTCTCTCTCGATGCAAGAAATGTGTTAAACCATGATACAAGATTTAATATATTTTAAGTTCTACGGCTTCCAATGAACACATTTTAAGAATTGATTATCCTCTTTAGGTTCGTTTGATACCTCTTCAACCTCTCCCAGCTCCTTCACATTGACAGGGTAAAAGTCAGCAGGATGATTATCAAACCAACGAATCACATAGGGTTGCCGAGGAATATCCACATATCTTTCTGCGTCTAATGGGCGCCAATGAACGGAAAAGACTTCCAGTTTACTCTCCTTGATATCCTGACCATAGGTGGTAAGCATACAAATTACCTGATTACAACTGTCAACAGGTTCATTTACGGGCATCAAGTGCATTTTGATAGTTTTTGAAGCGCTGACTTTTAACGTCAGATGCTTATCGGACAGCCCCAACATCTGACTCTTACCCCCAAGTTCATTAGTAACTACCGCATCCATGTTGGAGTCTATAAAGTCAATGAAATCGAGCTTATTATTCTCCGTAAGATAAGGCAACATGCTGTCAGGCATCTGAAGAAATATATCCCTCATCTTCGGCTGTGCCCCACATAGGGACAACAGCGAAGACATCAGGAAACCTATTACAAATAATCTTTTCATATCCAGCTGATTATTATCCACGACCAGGACGCAGATCCTTCACACGAACGGCCTTGCCTTCACTCTGAGGCAGCGAGCCCTTCTTGACGAGTTTTACACGAGGTGTCAACAGTATCTCGTCTTTCAATGCACGCTGTATGTCACGAGTCATCTTCTGGAGTTCGGGATAAACATCCGTATTCAATCCATCCAGTTCTACTTCAACGGTCATGATATCATTATCATCCTCCGTATCGAGCGTGATGAGATAGTTACTGCCAAGACCAGGATACTGTACCAGAATCTTCTCGACCTGCATGGGGAATACATTGACACCCTTGATAATGAACATGTCGTCAGTACGTCCTTTGATACGGTCAATACGGCGATGGGTACGTCCACAAGGACACTCACCTGGAATGATACGAGTCAAGTCGCGAGTGCGATAGCGCAAAATAGGCATCATCGTACGATCAAGTGTTGTCAGAATCATCTCACCGATTTCACCATCGGGTACCGGTTCCAATGTATCCGGGTCAACAATCTCTAAGATATAGTTATCTTCCCACAGGTGCATACCATTCTGCTCCAAACACTCAAAGGCTACACCTGGACCATTCATTTCAGTCATACCGAACGAATTGTAAGCCTTGACATCCAGCAGACGCTCAATTCGACGACGCTGCTCTTCGGTATGGGGTTCGGCACCGATAAAGAGCGTGCGCAACTTGGTAGAGCGAGGATCAACGCCTTCCTCTTGGAACACCTCAGCCAAACGGATAGCGTATGAAGGGATAGCATGCAAACAAGTAGTTCCGAAGTCTTTGATAAACATAATCTGACGCTTGGAATTACCAGCAGCAGCAGGAACAGTTGTAGCGCCCAGTTTCTCCGCACCATACTGGAAGCCCAATCCACCTGTAAACATACCGTAACCGCTTGAGTTCTGGAAAACATCCGTATCACGGCATCCCACCATATACATATCACGCGCTATCATGTTGGCCCATGAATCAATATCATGGCGCGAATAGGTTACCACTGTAGGATGTCCTGTTGTACCACTGGTAGAATGAATACGGATAGCGTCTTTCATATCTCCGCCTACCAATCCGAAAGGATAGTTATCGCGCAAATCCTGTTTGGTAGTAAAAGGTATCTTACGGATATCCGCTACGGTTTGAATACTGTCAGGGGTAATACCCAAATCGCCCAGACGCTTCTTATAGAAAGGCGACTTCAGGGCTACTTCGATCGACTGACGTAGTTTCTTTACTTGCAAAGCCTCTAATTCTTTGCGTGGCATTGTCTCTAATTCCGGTTGCCAATACTTACTATTCATATTATTTCGTTTTTATTATAATTTCAACTTATAGTCATATTCCAGCGGCAATTGTTTGCCGATACTTGTGGCTATGATACCACACTGAGTCTGACGCTTCACTTGTAGAAGGATGTCTGCCATCAGTTCTGCATTACGATCGTCAAGATGGGAAATAGGTTCGTCAATGACGAGGAAATCGAAAGGCTGTGCCAGCGTACGGATAAAGGCTACCCGCTGCTGCTGACCTTGTGAAAGAAGACCAGCCTTTACGTCTTTTTTATCGGCAATACCCAATGACTCCAACCATCTTTCAATATCAGCAACTGAGATGTGCTGGGTCAATTGGTTCTTGATAACGATATTCTCCCAGGCAGTCAGTTCAGCAAACAGGCGCATCTCCTGAAACAGCATACTGATGTGGCGCTGGCGGATATCTACCCATTGCCCCACTTGATATTGACTGATATCATCACCATCGAAGAAAATAGTTCCGCTATAATCGTGCCGGTAACCCAACAGATAACTGCAGAAGGTGCTCTTCCCCATCCCGCTGTCGGCTTCTATCAGATAACTATTGCCTTTTTCGAAATGGACTTCAGTATTCCACACTTCGGAAGCCAAGTCCGTACGCTGCGCAAAGACCTGGGGTAATACCTGATGAAGTGAAATCTGTTGCATACCTTATTATATATATTATAGTTGTTTTGTCAACTGTGCCATCATAACGGCTGATAATCCAGCTGTTTCTGTGCGCAATCTGCTGGTACCCAAATGTACCGATTTCCAACCGCGACTGACTGCCTCTCGAACCTCGTCAATCGAGAAGTCGCCTTCAGGACCAATCATAATAGTGACATCGTCCGCAGCGGGTTGTTTTTTCAGCAAATCGAAAAGACCTTCACGCGGCACTTCTTCGTAACAATGGGCAATATACTTGCCCCCTTGTCTTTCGGTCGCTATAAAATCTTCAAACGACTGCATCTCATGCAAAACCGTCTTCCATGCTTTACGACTTTGTTTCATAGCCGAAACTGCAATCTTCTCCAAACGCGGAACCTTGACTACCTGACGTTCTGAGAATTTACAGTTGAGGAAAGATATTTCATCGACACCGATTTCTACCGCTTTTTCAATCAACCACTCCATCCGTTCTACCAGTTTGGTGGGAGCAATCGCCAAGTGTATGTGTCCTTGCCAAGTCCTGTCCTGTAACAAAGTTTCTTGTATGTCGTACATGCAGTGATGGTTCGATGCAACCGTAACGACAGCCCGATAGAAAGTTCCCTGTCCGTCCATCAGCATCATTTCGTCACCTTCCGACAATCTCAACACTCTCACTGCGTGTGTAGCTTCGTCGGCTGGCAACTCACGGATGTTGGCCGCATCGGGCACATAGAAATATCTTACTTCTTTCATCTCTTACACCTTTAAATCTTTTTTCTTCGGACGGAATATCAAAGCAAAAGCAATAGCTATTACAAGGGCATAAGCAGCAAACAGATACCAACAGGTAGTCCATTCAATATGACCGTCGGCAGTTGTGTAATTATTCACAAGCGTCTGGGCAGCTAAAGAGCCGATAGTTGCTCCGAGTCCATTGTTCATCAATATAAATAATCCCTGAGCACTCGAACGCAGCTCGGCTGGTGCCGAGTTGTTAACAAACAAAGAACCGCTGATGTTGAAGAAATCGAATGCTACACCATATATTATCATTGACAAGATGAACAGCCAGATTCCATTTCCAGGATTACCGGCACCCAAGAATGCAAAACGTAGCACCCAGGCAAAAATGGCTATCAACATCACATTCTTGATACCATAACGAGGCATAAAGAACGGGATAAGCAGAATACAGAATGTCTCACTAACCTGAGATATAGAATATAACAAAACAGGATATTTCACGCCAAAGGATTCCGCATATTCAGGGATATTCTGAAAATGAGAGATATAGGGCGTAGCAAAAGCGTTCGTAATATGCAGACAAACACCGATGAAGATAGAGAATATAAAGAAGATAGCCATCTTGCGCTGTCTAAAAAGCGTGAATGCCTCAAGACCGAAAATGGAAGAGAATGACTTCTTTTTCAATTTGACAATCGGACAGGAAGGTAGCAGGAAAGAATAGAAAAACAGTAGCAAACTCAAGACACCGCTTACTATAAACTGATAATAGTTCTGTTCATAATCCAAAAAGTCAACAAGCCACATAGTTGCGATGAAACCAACCGTACCGAACATGCGGATAGCGGGAAATTCCTTAACGGTATCCATACCAGCCTGATGCATAGCACTATATGCTGTTGAGTATGATAAAGACAACGTAGGCATATAGAAGGCTATACTCATACTAAACAATCCATAGAGTATAGAAAATTCGACCTGATGACCATAAATATATCCATACCATCCAAGCATCAGCATAAAAAAGCCAGCCACTATATGGCAATAACCAAATAAGCGTTGCGCCGGAATCCAACGGTCAGCGATAAAACCCATAACAGGCGGCATGAAAATCGATACGATGCCCTGCATCGCGTAAAACGCGCCAATATGACTGCCCATACCTACTCGACTGAGATAGATACCCATGCACGTCAGATAGGAACCCCATACAGCAAACTGCAGGAAATTCATGATGGCTAAACGTATTTTCAATGTCATGGTCCTATGTCTTTATATCATTGGTTCGTCGGCGTTCCAAAGTGTCAGCTCGCCGTCATGGTTGCTTTTTAAGCTTAGCCGGTTGCTGATCCACTCGGTGAATGGGAGTTCTCTCTCGAGTGGGTAGTATCGCTCCACTTTCCCGTTGGATAGCTCTACGACCTGTTGTGTCAGGATTGCTCCCTCGGTCGTCAACAGCTCTGGACATGCTATCCTTCTTGATTTCTTCGTTGGTTTGAGGGCCATTTTTAGGTTGTTTTTGATGGAAACGAATCAACTGTATCTGACTGATAAACAGTAGTTTTCTGGCTTCCATGTCACGATCGTTATTATTCAGATAGATAAAACCACGCAATTCCTGCAGAGTTCCCTCACGATTCTGAGGCAAGTGCACCTTCGATTCACCAGTCATTGCAATATGCGTCACCGTCTGTATAATACTGTCACCATCATATTTCGCAACAAGACATACTATAGCATCGCGCGAACCACTCTGATAGATAAAGTCAGACATAAACTGGAAAAGGAAGTAGTCGCCCTTGTGATAAGAGGTATCAGCCTTCACATAAATATCAAAACGATTACCTGTCGGTTTGGGCGTCAGCAAAACATCCGTTTCGTTCTGCCAGACATTAGCTGTATCTCCCGTAGTGCTATAGGTTGAGTATTTACCTATGTCACCTACCGATGCTCCCAAAGCCTTGGCGTCGTCGTTCAAGCGTTCTCGCACATCCTGATAGATACCCTTCAGGCGCTCAGCATGTGAATAGTAATAAACTAACGAAGAGTCGAATTCGGCTTCCGTCACACCATGTTTCTTGAGCACTGCCAAGAAGTAAGCACTGCGATTATAGTTATTTTCCTCGCTACTTCTCGAACGGTCTTCGTTGGCCATTGCCTGAGCTACATGATAATCGTAGAGAATATCCTCCAAATCACCAGGCTGAATAAACTGCTTGGGAACGGTTGGCTTACAACCCATGATGGCTATCACCAACAGAACAATCGTAAGGCTATTCTTCATTAGTTTTTGTTTCCTTTTTGAGTGTTATCTCAGAAATTTCATCACGATAGAAAATCAGCAACAGCACTACACCCACTGAGATTGCGGAGTCTGCAAAATTGAAGATAGGACTGAAGAATACAAATGATTCACCACCCATCATCGGTACCCAGTCGGGCCATGTGGTAACTATGAGAGGAAAGTAGAACATATCTACTACCTTACCCATGAGGAAGGGGGCATACCCCGTACCGAAAGGTACAAAATAAGAGGTATAAAACTCTGACGAGGCGTTGAAGATCAGACCGTAAAACATCGAATCAAAGATATTGCCGGCTGCACCAGCCATCACCATAGCCAGACAGAAGATGTAGCCCCAGCGGGCTTTTTTCTTTACCTGACCTGCGATATACCACCCCAGAATGCCTACAGCGAAAATGCGGAACAGAGACAGCACCAGTTTGCTGCCTATCTCCATACCATAAGCCATACCGTTGTTTTCTATAAACACGATCTTAAACCACGAGAATATCTCAATTTGTTCGTGAAGTGTCATATTCGTCTTCACCCAAATCTTGATAATCTGGTCTACAACGAGGATGACCGTTACTACAGCAACAGCCATCCATCCGCGTTTTGCAATACTTTGATCCTTCATTTATTTCTTGCCAGCCATCTTTGACTCCACACTCAGCGTAGCATGGGGTACGGCGCGCAATCGCTCCTTTGGAATCAGTTTGCCGGTGATACGGTCAATACCATAAGTCTTGTTCTCGATACGCACTAAAGCAGCCTTCAGTCCTTGGATGAATTTCTGCTGACGGCCAGCCATTTGTATCAATTCCTCTTTCGACTGGGTAGCACTACCCTCCTCCAAAGCCTTGTAGGTAGGAGACGTGTCATCCACATCATTGGAGTCTTTGTTCATCAATACATTCATCATCTGGTCATAGTCACGCTTGGCCAGTGCTAACTTTTCGTTGATAATCTGGCGGAACTCCTCGAGTTCCTCATCAGAATAGCGGGTCTTTTCTGCCATAATTAATTAGCTTTAGTTATTTGTATATTCAATTTAAATTCATCGAAATCAACTTCTACGCCGTCGTTCTGAGCAATGGTAATATCATCAGCCAATACCTGGGTCTTGATGTATTCACCATAGCCTGCAACGGCTTTCTCCACTTCCTCGTGGGGAGCGATAGCAATGTGAATGCGGTCCGTAATTTCCAATCCACTGTCCTTACGGATATTCTGCACGCGATTGATAATTTCGCGCGCCATACCTTCCTGCTTGAGTTCCTCGGTCAGTTCTACCTCAAGGGCAACGGTCAGATTGCCTTCATTGCTTACGAGCCATCCTGGTATGTCCTCACTGATGATGTCAACGTCTTCGGCCAGGATTTCAAGATTGTCGAGATTCTCAATATGACCTAAGTTCAAACGTCCGTTCTGCTCAAGTTCTGCAATTTGTTCCTGACTCAGGGCATCAACGGCAGCGGCTACAGCTTTCATCTGCTTACCGTATTTCTTACCCATCACGCGGAAGTTGCACTTCACTTTCTTCACCAGAATACCGGAACCCTCCACGAACTTCAGTTCCTTGACGTTCACCTCGTTCATAATCAGGTCCTTCACAGCCTCGATATGGCGCTTTTGCTCTTCCGTAGCAGGAACCATGATGCTCTGCAGTGGTTGGCGCACCTTGATGTTCACCTTACGGCGCAGGGCGAGTACCATTGAAGTTATCTTCTGAGCCATCTCCATACGTGCTTCCAAATCGGTATCAATCAGCGATTCGTCAGCCACTGGGAAACTGTCCAGATGTACGGAGTCCTTCTCACCACCCAGGTCGCGATAGAGTTGGTCGGCATAGAAGGGAGCAAACGGTGCCAGCAATTTGGAGATTGTCATCAGACAGGTGTAGAGTGTATCATATGCCGAGCGCTTATCATCGCTCATCTCCTTGCCCCAAAAGCGTTTACGGTTCAGACGTACGTACCAGTTCGACAAGTCGTCATTGACAAAGGTATCTATCAGTCGGCCGGCACGTGTAGGGTCATAACCATCAAGTTCGGCAGTTACTTTCTTTATCAATGTATTAAGACTCGACAGAATCCAACGGTCAATCTCCGGTTTACTTTGCTGCAACATAGTTGCTGCATTCTGTGGAACATAGCCATCCACATTGGCATACAGTGCGAAGAAACTATACGTATTATATAATGTTCCAAAGAACTTACGACGAATCTCGTCGACGCCCTCTGGGTCGAACTTCAGGTTGTCCCAAGGTTCTGAATTGGTCATCATATAAAGGCGTACAGCATCAGAGCCATATTTCTCAATCATATCAAACGGATTGACAACATTACCTACATGTTTCGACATCTTGTTACCCTTGGCATCGAGCACGAGTCCTGATGAAATCACGTTCTTGAAAGCTACAGAATCGAAAATCATCGTAGCGATAGCATGCAGGGTAAAGAACCAACCACGTGTCTGGTCAACACCCTCGTTGATGAAGTCGGCAGGGAAAGCCTTATTCTGGTCAATAGCCTCGCGATTTTCGAACGGATAGTGGATTTGCGCATAAGGCATCGAACCAGAGTCAAACCATACGTCAATCAGGTCGCTCTCGCGCTTCATTTTCTTACCCGTCTTCGATACGAGGAAGATATAGTCAACGTACGGACGATGCAAGTCTATCTTATCATAGTTCTCCTGCGACATATCGCCAGGCACGAAACCTTTATCCTTCAGTGGGTTCGAAGTCATCACACCTGCATTGACTGCCTTTTCTATCTCGTTGTAGAGTTCTTCTACGCTACCGATGCAAATTTCCTCTCCATCCTCTGAACGCCAAATGGGCAGTGGGGTTCCCCAAAAGCGTGAGCGCGAGAGATTCCAGTCATTCAGGTTGTCGAGCCAGTTGCCAAAGCGGCCAGTACCCGTTGACTCGGGCTGCCAATTAATGGTCTTATTCAGTTCAGACATGCGCTCTTTGCAAGCCGACGACTTGATGAACCACGAATCCAGCGGATAGTAAAGCACTGGTTTATCTGTACGCCAGCAGTGAGGATAGTTGTGCACGTGCTTCTCTATCTTGAATACCTTGTTCTGAGCTTTCAGATCCATGCAGATAGAGATATCAAGCGTCTCGTCCTTATCGGTCAGCGTCTCGTCGTAGGCATTCTTCACATAGCGTCCTGCAAACTTATTCCATTCCTCTACGTTCACATAGTGCTTAACGAATTCTTCGTCAAGATCGTCAATCACATAGTATTTACCCTGCAAATCGACCACTGGGCGCTCAGCGCCTTTTTTGTCAATCAGTACGATGGCGCAGATACCGGCTTTCTTAGCTACAAAGGCATCGTCAGCACCAAAGTTTGGAGCGATATGCACAATACCGGCACCGTCCTCCGTCGTCACGTAATCACCTGGAATTACACGGAAAGCATCACCCATAGGCTTGATGGCGGGCATCAGCTGTTCGTACTCCATTCCAACGAGGTCGGTTCCCTTGTAACGAGCAACAATGCGGTAGGGAATCAGTTTGTCGCCCTTCTTGTATTCAGGCATCTCACCACCATCGGTGATATGACCCTCAGCAGGCAGATAGGCGTTCAAACGAGCCTCTGCCAACACCAGTGTCACCTTGTCGGCTGAATAGGGATTGTAGGTCTCAACAGCCACATAGTCGATCTTCGGACCTACACAGAGTGCTGAGTTGGCAGCCAGTGTCCAAGGGGTTGTCGTCCAAGCCAGAAAGTAAGGTGTTCCCCACCCTGTCATTTCAGGCTTTGGATTCTTCATCTTGAACATTGCCGTACAAGTGGTATCTTTCACGTCGCGATAGCAACCAGGCTGGTTCAGCTCGTGAGAGGAAAGACCAGTACCTGCGGCTGGCGAATAGGGCTGGATAGTATAACCTTTGTAGAGCAAATCCTTCTCATAGAACTGTTTCAGCAACCACCACAGCGTCTCAATATATTTGTTGTCGTAGGTGATATAGGGATGATCCAAATCTACGAAATAACCCATCTTTTCGGTCAGTTCGCGCCACTCGGCAGTGTACATCATCACATTCTCACGACACTTCAAGTTGTAATCCTCTGTTGAGATGTAGCGTTCCGATTCTTTGTTGTCAATATCGGCTTTGGTGATGCCCAGTTCCTTCTCTACGCCCAGTTCTACGGGCAGTCCATGGGTATCCCAACCAGCCTTGCGGTGCACCTGATAGCCGCGCATCGTCTTGTAACGATTGAAGGTATCCTTGATACTGCGTGCCAGCACGTGGTGAATACCTGGGTGACCGTTAGCTGAGGGAGGTCCCTCAAAGAATACAAACTGAGGGCAACCCTCGCGCTCCTCCACGGAGCGAAGAAACACATTCTTCTCCTTCCACATCTGCAGGATATCATTGTTCACCTGCGTCAAATTCAAACCGCTATGTTCAGCGAATCTCTTTCCCATAAATATTGTTTTTTCCGTTATTTTCTTAAATAATGCGCAAAGGTAATCATTTTTATCGAAAAAACAACTTTTTCAATCGTCTATTTAATAAATTATGCTTAATTTTGCAGACAATTAAGACAATTATATTATAAAGATATGCCACGTAAATCAGACGGAATACCCTTTATACTAAGTCCGCGTCCCACAAAAAGTGCAGACGGCAAACAACAATTTTATGCCCGCTTGGATCCTGGAAGGAAGTTGGATATTGAGTTCGTTGACAATGAATGCGCCCGCATCAGTAGCCTTCATAATGGTGACTTCCGCCGTACTTGTGAGATTTTTATGGATGCCGTTGCACATTTGATTGCCAACGGTTATAGAATAGAAACGCCCATAGGTTCGTTTGCTCCCAAACTTAGGACGCTCGGCGAGCATACTGATGCCGACAACTTTTCTAATGGCAGTGTTATGTATGCTGGCATCGACTTCAAGCCATCCAAGCAGCTGAAGAATCGCGTACTCAGCCATCAAAAAGGTTGCTATAAAATTAACGCTCACGCTGGCAATATGCAGATGCATGATACCAAGTTGATGTATAAGGCGTTAAGCGAGAGCATGACAGACGGCATCATCACTGTCAGATCTTTTTGCTTGAACAGCAAACTTAAATATGCTTCAGCCAGACAGTATCTTGACCATCTTTGCCATGGAGACTTCCCTCTCCTGAAGTGCAGCAAGATAGGTCGCTCGCTCATCTACATGCCTACAGAACGATATGCAGAAATAATAAACAGGTAGTTACCGACTGCTGAAAGAGTATTTGCCGACCGCTGAACAACTTTTTAGCGGTCGGCAAAATTATATTTACCGACCGCCAATACACATGAAGACCATAGGTTTGGCACCATTTCAGATTGGACTTGATACCGCATCGACTGGGACTTTCACCATTTAAGGCATAGACTTTGATCGACAAAAACGCCATGTTGACGGACTGTTCTGACCGCTGTGTCTTATGCTTGGCAAAACTCCATTTTTCTAACTGACCAAGAGGCAGATAAAAGTCTTATTTACTTTCTTGTGTCATCGTACTGTTTTTTGAGAATTTCTCCAGCTCGTAATAGCTTGTTGAGCTATTTTGCTCTCTGCGACAAAAATAAGACTTACCCTGGCTTGTGAAACATTTTTTGCCATAAAAAAATAGATATTTTTGTTATGATGCAAAAATATCTATTCTAAACGTATTTAGAAAGGACAACATTAATGTCCTCCTAATATCTTATAAAGCGGTATCCCGATTATAGGAGTAAAGACCCCGCACAGACAGAGGTAAATCAACTTAATCCTCCAACCGCTTTCGTGTACGACAAACGGCATTAGGATTAGAGAAATTAAAATCAAAATACCTTCTATTATCATAACTTTCCTTTTAAGTTCTATTTTCTACCGCAAATATAAGCAATTTCTGTGATACTTCCAAGTGAAAATCCCTATTTCCGTAGTGCTAACCCCTATTGCGTGCTAAGAAGGGGGTAAAAGATGGGTGGTTTGACAAGTGGAGGTGGCAAAAATTATTTCGGATCAGTGCGTGTTCGAGTTGGTTGCGGAGCTGCTGACGCACCTTGTCGGTCTGACCGTAGCGGAGTTCAGGGAATACCTCACGGTAAAAGACATCTAACACCACCTTATCATTTTTGGTTATTAGGTACTAACCTGCTTCTTATACAGATTGAAAAGTTCTGCCACAATAAGTGATTCATCATCTTCTCCCGCTTTTTGAGTAAAGCTGTATGCCTCCATCACTGCACGGTCGTTGTCTTGATGGGCTTTACGAAGTTCTGCCGGCATGGTCAGTTCGTCGTAAAGGTCGGCAAGACTACTGTCAGGATAAAGTGCACGAGCGTCCAATATCGCCTGCGCCGTCCGCTCTATCTTTGCTTTCTGCGCGTCCGTTGGCGTAGGCCAGGGGAAATTGTTATAGACCACATCCTTAGAATAGCGGTAACGCATTTCCAATCTGCCACATACCGCCCGCATCCATGCCATGTGAACATTACTTTCCAATATACCGAAATGATAGAGCGTGGCATCGGGGATGATTTGAACTTGATTAGTTGGTATTGTGTCCTGATCATAATAAGCCATTGGTACGTAACGGCGCCGCTCAGAGGAAACCATTGGCAGAGCAATATATTTTGACGGATTCAAGGTGTCACGGAATGTTGTGGGAGTATCTGCCAGCCGACGGGTTCCTGCATCTTTCATTGCCAATCGGTTTTTACGGCAAAGTTCCACTCTTTTGTAAACCTGAGTATATTTCTTTATTTCGGCTGGACTTATTCCAACAAGCCAAAGTACATATCTTGTCTCATTATGCAATAATTCTCGTCCACCGATGAGTCGTTTGAGCAAATGTGGGCATTCCGCAAACAAATGGAAGTCCTCTTCTTCAATTTTCAGCGCATCACCGTCTAAGGGAACATTGCCATTTCTCATCATTGGAATATCTGCCAAAGGTTTGGAACGCAAGGTAACATATACATCTGGTGCTTCAAGTAAATAACCGTTAATGTGCGAAACCTCACAGACTTTCTCCCCGTCATAGATTACAGGGGTCGTATCTGAAGGTTTTGAGACATCAGAGAATCCTATAATTACACAGTGAACATGAGCTTTCATCGAAGCCTCACTATCCCATCTGAATGTTCTTCGGGCAAAATCTATCTTGACTTTCAAATTAGACCAAAGAGCTGGCACTTGCTCACCTTGAGTAATGGAGTTTGTAGAGACAAACGCACATCTAGTATTTGTCCCTTGTATTAAAGTTGCGGCTTTTTTATACCAGCAAGCAATGTAGTCGATGTCTTTATAATCGAAAAATCTTGCTACGTCTGCTATCTGTTCTGGAGTTCGATATCTTCGTCCACAGAACGGAGGATTACCGATGATGTAGTCGTAATGGATTTCATACCTATTGGCATTGGAAGCCAGTCCTCGTTGATAATTGCCCACCACTAAATTAGCCTCATCGTAGTCTAATGCTGTCTCACCCGCCATCGGATGATACTCTTCCTCGTATATATAATGAGCATTCTTGATGTGTAGCATTGGAATATCGGACGGTATTTCTATTACATCCCAGTCCATTCTCAGTGCATTGCCTTCGCGGATGTTAGTGTAACTTTTCAGCGGCAGGAAGTCGATGTCTTGGTGAATAATGCGCTCTGTTTCTGCCAACATTTGTGCCTCGGAAATCCATAGGGCAGTAGTGGCAACGGTGACAGCAAAGTCGTTAATCTCTATACCATAGAACTGCTGAATACTGACCTTGATAGGGTTCTTGAAAGCACCCATCATCGTCTGACCGTGATAGCGCTCACGAATTACCTCGTTTTCCAATCGGCGCAAAGAAAGATAGGTTTCCGTAAGAAAGTTTCCTGAGCCACAGGCAGGGTCGAGGAATGTCAACGATGCTAAGCGGTCTTGGTATTCGTCGAGTTTCCTCTGTCGCTGTTTCTCCACTCTCACTTCCAGTATGTCATCCAGCTCTTTGCGCAAATCGTCTAAGAAAAGCGGATCTATCACCTTATGAATATTCTCTATCGAGGTATAATGCATTCCCCCACTGCGGCGTGTCACTGGATTCAGTGTACTCTCAAAGACGGCACCGAAGATAGTTGGCGAAATCTCGCTCCAGTCGAAATCAAGAGCGGCATTTTCCAATAACACCTGTTTCAGTTCTTCGGTGAATTGGGGTATCTCTATGTCTTCGGCAAATAAGCCTCCGTTGGTATAAGGAAAAGCCTTTAAATCATCTTTTAAGTATTTGCTCCGCTTGTCGAGTGGTGTATTCATCACATCAAACAGATCGCGCAATGCCCGCCGAATGTCTTCTGCCTGATTCTTCGCAAGGTAGTCATGAAACTGGTCGTGACGGAAAATGCCTGCATCCTCGGCATATAAACAAAACACAATGCGGACACAAAGAATGTTTAACCACCGCAATACCTCAGGTGAATCGTCGCCATACTGTTTCAGTAACGCCTCATAAATACGTCCGACGATTTCACCTGCCTGCATGGAAACCTGCATTTCCCTTTTAAGGTGTTCGCTCCGGCTGTCAACAAGAAATTGCAGCCTATAATATTCTTTTCCTAAGTCTGCAAGCTGAATCTCCTCAGGTTCGCCATGTGGTTGCTCCATGTCATAGATAAGAAAAGTTGAGAAATTGCAGGTCACTATCCAGCGAGGCCGCTCAGAATAAGGAAGCTCAGCAGAATAACGCTTAGCTTGTTGAAAGGGATTGAGTACGGAACCGTCACTTTGTATGATGCCCTTGCGAAGGTCCTTGTCGATAGACTTCTGTTCTATCAGCACCTTGGTTGCAGGTATATGGCCGTCGATGAAATTGGTTTTGTCCACCTTCACCTGTTCCTCAAATCGAATGAACGACGAGGGGTTCTGTATGCCAAATACTTCTGCCAGAAGTTCAAGCCAAAATGACTGTGAGTCGCCTTTTTCATAACCACGCCCTCGCCATCTATCAGCAAAAGCAGCCGCTGCCGAAGCTTGTTGTTTCTCTGTTTTCATCAGTTATTGCGTCTTTAGATATACAAAGGTACAACTATTTCGCCGTACATTCGCCGCAATTATCATTTTTTAACACTGCATAAATGGAATGTTTTGTCCCATTTAAAGCACATAATAAGGCAAAACTGAGAAATTATAAAAGGAAGTAATGCAATTCCAATACTTCTTGCGTATCGGCATCTACTCTGCACCGGTTATCTGTTCGCAGACCAACAGCCCATACGATAACTCCTTGGGCATCTACGACAACCAACTGGCGACGTTTATCGAAAACGGATAATTTATTGTCAGTCATCAGGTCGCTAAGCAATTTGCGCCCTTGCATTCCGTATGGAATCATCCAATCACCCTTTTCAACCCGCCTGACAGTTAAAGGAAAGACTACTTTATGGGCATCCAAGGTAGCCTTGTTGCAATCTTTAGAAATATTCGGTGCACATTTTACTACACTTAACTTATTATCGTTCGGTAAGACATAATTACCAACCTCTGGAATCCGCACGTTTTTGAAAGGTTTTAAGCTAAGTTCTACTGCATAGCGGTCACGATCAACCAATAGGTCATAGCCCATCGAAGAAGAGAAAACACTGCCGGTTTCAGCGGTTAACATATCCTTCACCTGGCTCCCGTTGAAACCATATTGTTTTGCCCATTCGTAGAGTATATATTCTCTTGAACCGAAACGCTCTAATTCCCTATATTCAAGGATTTTAGCATTCCTAATGTTTTCAAACACAACATCTAAAACGGATTGGGCTTCAGTTAGGTTTTCTGCTGTCCGCTGAATATTATCCGCAACAGCAGGATTAATCGTTTCTAACAAAGGCAGCACCTTCAGACGTACTACATTACGCTGGACTTCGGCCACCAAATTAGTCGAATCAGTAACATAAGATTGCCCTTTTACTTGCAAATATTGCTCGATTTCCTGTCGGGAAACACATAAAAGAGGGCGAAGGATATAGCCTTTTCTTGGTTGAATACCAGTCAATCCTCGCAATCCAGTGCCTCGAATAAGGTTTAAGAGTACCGTTTCTACGGAGTCGTCACGATGGTGAGCCACACAAATGCCCGAAGCTCCAATATCCTTGCGGAGCTGTTCGAAATAGCCATATCTGAGCTCGCGGGCTGCCATTTCAACGCTGACATGATGCGTTTCTGCATACGTTAGGGTATCAAAATGGATGCGATGAAATGGGATGTTTTTCTGCAAACACAACGATTCGCAGAATGCTTCGTCCCTATCCGACTCCGCTCCGCGAAGATGAAAATTGCAATGAGCTGCATGCACTTGATAGCCCATTTCATCGAGAAAAAGCAGTAAAGCCACACTATCAGCGCCACCACTAAGTGCAACAATATACAAATCGTTGCTATTCAATAGATTATGCTGTTTAATGTAATCTTTTACTTTACTCAACATAGAGTACCAATCCTTTCAAATATTCGCCTTCAGGATGATAGATATTAATGGGGTGATCGGCTGGTTGATGCAACTGGTGCAGGATGCGCACCTTGCGCTTAGCCAACGCTGCTGCCGTAAAGACTGCATTGCGAAAATGGTCTTTCGTCACCACCTGTGAACAAGAGAATGTAAAGAGAATACCACCTTTCTCTATTTTCTCGAAAGCCTTTTGATTCAGTCGTGTATAACCTTTCAGCGCATTGTGCAAGGCTCCACGATGCTTGGCAAAGGCTGGTGGATCGAGAATAATGAGATTATAGGTTGTTGGCTCTTGGCTGTTGGTTTTTGACTTACCAATACCTTCTAAAAACTTAAAAGCATCTTCGCAGAAAGCCTCATGACGAGGGTCGTTTGGGAAATTGAGCTCCACGTTCTGGCGGGTCAACGCAATAGCCTTTTCGCTGCTATCGACGCTATGCACCAACTCAGCACCTCCACGCATCGCATAGAACGAGAAGCCGCCAGTATAGCAAAACATATTCAGCACGCGCTTACCCTTTGCATATTGCTCCAATAGCGAACGATTCTCGCGCTGGTCAACGAAGAATCCCGTTTTCTGTCCTTTCAGCCAGTCAACACGGAATTTCAGCCCATTTTCCAATGCGATATTATCATCACTACCACCATAGAGGAATCCGTTCATATCGTCTTTCGTCATGAAAGGAAGCGTAGTTTCGCTCTTATAATAAATATGTAAGATGCGCGATTCCATCACATTAGCTAATGCACGAGCTATCTCCTTGCGCATCAAGTGCATACCGATGGAATGGGCTTGCATAACAGCCGTTTGCCCATACACGTCAATAATCAGGCCTGGCAGATTATCGCCCTCGCCGTGTACTAAACGGTAAGTATTGTTCTGCGGATTGTCAGCAATACCTATAGCCAGACGCATTTGGAGGGCAGACCGTAAACGGGAATGCCAGAATTCTGCATCGATTTCAACGTCAGAGAACGACAACACACGCACGGCGATAGAGCCTTGCTGATAATGGCCGACAGCGATAAAATCGCCACCATTATTAACCACACGCACCACTTCGCCCTCTTGGACATTCTCATCCATATGCTGGATAGCACCTGAGAACACCCAGGGATGAAAACGTTTCAGACTTTCCTCCTTACCCCTCCGCAACTGTATCTGTTTGTACATCTTCCACAACTTTTATCAGTTCATAATCACCCGTCTGCTCCAAACGAAGCAGTTCTTCATAAATCAAAATACACGTCCACGCATCGGTAGCAGCATATACTTTCTGTTTATCCTTCAGTATATCAGCTTCCCAATTACTCAGTTGGTCACGCTTACTGATACGCTGCCCAAAGAAATTGGCATACAGTTTCTGAAGGCTCAAGTCTTCGATGCCGATTTCCTTGACTTTATCTTGTAAATCTATGAAATTCCCACGATTAAACTCCCCACGACGCTCTAACATCATCATATCATCATGTAGGGAAAGACCGATTTTCGGTACTGTCTGGTCTTCCAACAGCCGTATGACGGAAGGCGAAAGTCCCATCAAGTTCAGACGGAACAGGAAACACACCTCATGACTTGACACCTGAAGCAAAGCTACCTGATTGATGCGTCCCTTCTTGAAAGAAGGACGCGTCTCGGTATCAACGCCCAATATGGGTTGAGCCAGCAGATAATCAACTGCCTTTTGAGCCTCTGTTTCCGTCAGTACTACTACGATTCGCCCTTCGAATACAGCTCTGGGTAAAGTACTGATTTTCGCCTTGTCGTACTTGTTATAAAGTATTTTTTTCATCAAACTTTTGTTTTCAAGGTGCAAAAATACAAAAAAAAGACGATTTTATGGCGATTTCTGAGTTTTTTCAATTACTTTTGCACATTATTTATTATATTTTATGGCAAAGAAAAAGAAAATTACAGCTTCACCTTCTTTCAAAGAAGCGTTAGGTATTGATAAAATATTCCACAACGAGCGATTGAATTTTGTGCTCGGCATCCTGTTATTGTTTATTGCCGGATATCTTATCTGGGCGTTCATTTCCTATTTCACAACGGGCGCTGCCGACCAGAGTATGATAGAAACCCCAAAAGACGGAGAAGTACTGAATCAGAATGGCGAATTTACGAACTCATGTGGTTCGCTTGGTGCCTATAGTGCTTGGTTTTTTGTGAAGCGCTGTTTCGGCTTTCCAGCCTTCCTGATTCCCGTATTTCTGCTGTTGGTGGGTGTTAATCTGATGCGAGCTTACAAAGTAAACCTACTAAAATGGTTTATGTCGCTTGCCATCATCATGATTTGGGCATCTGTCACGCTGGCTAAATTCATGACTCCCTTTTTCAGTGATGCACACTTCAATCCCGGTGGTGACCACGGTTTGGCTATCTGCGAGATACTGGAAGGGCTTGTTGGTGCACCAGGTCTGACACTCCTATTGGCGATATCGGCTCTTGCTTTCCTCATTTACCTCAGTGCCGAAACGATTTTCCTGATTCGCAAGATATTCAACCCCCTGCACTATCTGAAGAAGATTCCAATGGAAATCAATATCGGAAGGGGCGATCGTGAAGACAAAAACGAGATTGAAACCGTAGAAGATCCTACCGTATTCGACGACCCGGAGGAACAGGTTGTTAATTTTGACAACGAAGAGGAGGAAGAAAAGAAAGAAGAGGAGCCTGTGGTCATCAACCATAGACCAGAGACGGTGATGGACGATGCCATCAAGCCCGATACGTCAAGTGTGGAAATGACGGTAGAGACGGGTGAGAAGGAAGAAACTGCTACTGGTAAGGATTTGGTGGGCGCCTATGGCGACATCACAACTCCTTACGACCCCAAGCGCGATTTGGAGAACTACCACTATCCTACTCTCGACTTGCTGAAGAAGTATGACGACGACGGCA
Source organism: Prevotella sp. UBA2711 (assembly GCA_002354095.1). Lineage (GTDB taxonomy): Bacteria > Bacteroidota > Bacteroidia > Bacteroidales > Bacteroidaceae > Prevotella. The sequence goes on from DEKX01000036.1 coordinate 58,600, forward strand.
AACCGTATATCGACATGTCGGAACAGACAGCCAATAAAAACCGTATTGTCGATGTACTGCGCAACTTCGGTGTGGAGATTTCAAGCATCAAAGCCACCGTCGGTCCAACCATCACGCTTTACGAAATCACGCCTGCTCCAGGTGTTCGTATTTCAAAAATCCGCAATCTGGAGGACGATATAGCACTGAGTCTCTCGGCATTAGGCATCCGTATCATCGCTCCTATTCCTGGTAAGGGCACAATCGGTATTGAGGTACCGAATGCGAAACCCAGCATCGTTTCGATGGAATCGATACTGAATTCTAAGAAATTCCAGGAGACTACGATGGAACTGCCTTGTGCTGTCGGTAAGACGATTACCAACGAGGTGTTTATGTTCGACCTGGCTAAGGCTCCCCACTTGCTCGTAGCCGGTGCTACGGGTCAGGGTAAGTCGGTAGGTCTGAATGCCATCCTCACCTCTTTATTATATAAGAAGCACCCTGCTGAGTTGAAGATTGTACTCGTTGACCCGAAGAAGGTAGAGTTCAGCATCTACAGCAGCATCGAGAAACATTTCTTGGCCAAGGTACCTGACGACGATGCCGATCCCATCATTACCGACGTAACGAAGGTGGTACGCACACTGAACTCTCTGTGTAAGGAGATGGATACGCGTTACGATTTGCTGAAGATGGCTCAGGCACGTAATTTGAAGGAATACAACAAGAAGTTTATCGACCGCCAGTTGAATCCTGAACACGGTCATAAGTTCATGCCCTATATTGTGGTTGTCATTGATGAGTTTGGCGACCTGATTATGACGGCAGGCAAAGAGGTGGAACTTCCTATTGCCCGTATTGCTCAGTTGGCTCGTGCCGTAGGTATCCACATGATTATTGCCACCCAGCGTCCTACCACGAATATCATTACTGGTACCATCAAGGCAAACTTCCCCAGCCGTATCGCCTTCAAGGTGAGTGCTATGATTGACTCGCGTACTATTCTCGACCGTCCAGGCGCTCAGCAGTTGGTGGGTCGTGGTGATATGCTCTATCTGGCTGGTGGCGAACCCGTCCGCGTACAGTGTGCCTTTGTGGATACGCCCGAAGTGGAGCGCATCAATCAGTTTATCGCACAGCAGCAGGGTTATCTGACCGCCTTCGAATTGCCGGAACCCGATATGCCCGACGATGATATGGGCGAGGCTGCCGATGTGGATATGCAGCATCTTGACCCGATGTTTGAAGACGCCGCCCGTCTGATTGTTATCAACCAAAGCGGCTCTACCAGCCTCATACAGCGTAAGTTTGCCATCGGCTACAACCGTGCCGGACGACTGATGGACCAGTTGGAAAAAGCTGGTGTCGTGGGTGCTGCTCACGGTTCTAAACCCCGTGAGGTATTGATTCAGGATGAAGTAAGTTTAGATAATCTGTTAAATCAATGGAGAAGATAAGGATAACATGCTTGATGCTGCTCATAGCCCTTGCGAGCTATGGACAGAGTGCCAAGCAGGTGCTCGACAAGACTGCCGGCATCATTTCGAATAAAAGCGGAGTAACGGCTTCGTTCAACATCAGTAGTCAACAGTATGGCAAAACCAGTGGAACTATCAGCATAAAAGGTCGTAAGTTCCATGCCGACACGAAAGAAGCCAAGGTATGGTTCGACGGCAAGACGCAGTGGACCTACGTGAAGCAGAACGATGAAGTGAATGTCAACACCCCTACTGCTGCCGACCTTCAGGCTATCAATCCCTATAATTTTATATATATGTATAAGCAGGGATATACAGCCACGATGACGAAAAACGGTCAGAACTTTGTGGTAACACTGAAGGCAAAGGGCAAAAGGATTCAGGAAATGGTGATTACCATCAGCCAGAAGTCCTACGTTCCCTCACAAATCCGCATGTTGCAGAACAAGCAGTGGACCACCATCCATGTGAACGGCTTCAAACAGGCGAATCTGGCAGAAAGCACGTTCCGCTTCAACCCCAAGCAATATCCTAACGCAGAAATCATAGACCTGAGATAAAGAAATGAATAAGATTCAATTGTTCCGCTTGCTGCGTAAGCACAAGAAACTGAATGATGAACGCAACGTGATGTTCGAGGCCAACCAGTATGGCAAACTTTTTGGTTACATTGGTTTAGGATTCTTTGTACTCTATTTCGTGGCTATCGGCACCTTCCTCGGATGGGTGGCAGCTACGGAAGACGAATATCAGATGCTGTTCTTTGTCCTTCCATTCATATTGGTATTGGACTTTGGCGGTCGTTTCATGGCTCAGCAGACACCCGTCATGATGGTGAAACCCTACTTACTGTTGCCTATCAGCAAATATACGGCTGTCGATTGTTTCCTGGTGTCTCAGCTTTTTGATGTAGGCAATTTCCTCTGGTGGTCACTATTCCTGCCCTATACGTTTATCTGCATTTGTGGCAGTATGACGCTGTTGCAGGGCATGGCAATGTTGGTGTTGCTGCATTTGCTCATTCTTGTCAACAGCCAGTGGTATCTGTTAGTCCGTACACTCGTCAATCGCAGCATGTTCTGGTGGGCGTTGCCTATCGCTGTTTACGGATCAATGGTGATTCCCTTCTTCCTCCTGTCTGACAAAGCATCCGACAAACTGTTCGATCAAGTCTTCGATTTCATCGGCGAATATGGGTTTACTTGGTACACCTTCCTTATCTTCCTGGTACTTTTCATTGTCCTTTTCATCATCAACCGCCAACTGCAGATGCACTTGATTTATGATGAAATATCAAAGCAGGAAAAGACCAATCTGAAGCATGTGTCTGAGTTCTCTGCCCTGAACCGCTTCGGACAGATAGGCGAATACCTGAAACTGGAAATCAAGAGCACCATGCGTAACAAGGCTATCCGCACCCGATTCCTACAGGGTGTTGGTATCATTACCCTGCTCTCGCTGATGATAGCTTATACCGATGCTTACACCAGTGGCTTTGCCCGCAATATGTGGTGTCTCTATTGCTTCGTATTCTTCGGAGCCGTCAATCTGGTGAAGGTCATGGGACCCGAAGGCAACTACATCGACTTGCTGATGGTGCACGAGGAAAACATCCTCACACTGTTGCGTGCCAAGTATTACTTCTACTGCGCCATCATATTGCTGCCGTTCCTATTGCTGTTGCCAACTATCATCTCAGGTAAGTTCTCCTTGCTCATGATACTGGCATATATGTTCATCACCACCGGACCTGAGTATTGTCTGCTCTTCCAGTTGGCTGTTTGGAACAAATCTACCCTACCCTTGAATGACAAGATTACGGGCAAGAACCAATTGGAAAACAAACTTCAGTTAATCATCGAACTCGTAGTATTCTTTGTACCCGTAGCGTTAGTGCTCGTTTTGCAGGGCATCTTCAACGATACGGTAGCATTCGTCGTGATGATTGTCATCGGATTGGCGTTCACCATTGCCAACCCATACTGGATGCGCAATATCTACAAGCGCATGATGCTGCGCCGCTACGAGAATTTGGATGGATTTCACTCAACAAGATAAGAAAAAGATATGTATTTCACAGGTATTATCATTGCCGTTTGCACGTTTTTAACCATCGGTATTTGGCATCCTATTGTCATTAAGACCGAATATCACTGGGGCACGCGCCCTTGGATAATTTATCTCATTATCGGAATTACTTGCATCGTTGCCGCACTATTTATCGAAAACACCATCATTTCGGCTATCATCGGTGTATTCGGTGCTTCAGCCCTTTGGGGCATCGGCGAACTTTTTTCGCAGAAAAAGCGAGTCCAAAAAGGTTGGTTCCCGATGAATCCGAAGCGTAAGGACGAATATCCACCTATTGACAAGAACGAGACGCTCTGCCCCGTACATCACGGTAAGAGCATCTATGCCATAGAAAGCGAGGATGAAGACGCTACTGCTGCAAGTCGGTAAAACCGTCAACAAACACTTCACGGCAGGCATTAATGATTATGTAGAGCGCATCAATCATTACATGCCCTTTGAGGTGGTGACCATCCCCGAACTGAAAAACACCAAGAATCTTTCGGAAGATCAGCAGAAGCAAGCCGAGGGTGAACTGATTCTCAAGCAACTGCAACCCTCCGATACCGTTGTCCTACTCGATGAACACGGACGGGAATACCGCAGCATAGAGTTTGCCCGTTGGTTGGAGCAAAAGCGCAATACGGCCCGCCGTCTCGTCTTCATCATCGGAGGACCCTACGGTTTTTCTCCTGCCGTCTATGCCAGAGCCAACGAACAGGTAAGTCTTTCGAAAATGACCTTTTCACATCAGATGATACGCCTCACCTTTACGGAGCAGATCTATCGCGCCTGCACCATCATCAAAGGTGAGCCTTATCATCACGAATAATCTCAGAACAAACTGCCTATCTGATAGACGGCTGCCGATACGACCCAAGCTACGACCGTGGTATAAACGGCTGCAAAGGTTGCCCAACGCCACGAACCACTCTCGTGGCGGATGGCTACTATCGTAGCGATGCAGGGGAAATAGAGCAGCACAAACAACAGATAGCCATAAGCTACCAATGGTGACAACTCTTCCAACCCACCGAGTACACCAATCGTGGAGGCTACAATCTCTTTAGCACCTACACCAGCTATCAGCGATACATCGAGTTGCCACGTAAAGCCTTGCGGCAAGAAGACGGGTTCGATGAACTGGCCCATCCTGCCAATGTACGACTGCTCCATAGAAGGAGCAACACCCATCGGTCCAAAATAGCCTAATGCCCACACGATGATGCTTGCCACGAGGATGATGCCTCCCATCTTCTTCAGATATTCCTTACCTTTCTCCCACGTGTGGCGACCGATGGCCTTCGCTGTCGGCCAGCGATATGGCGGCAGCTCCATGACGAATGGCGTATCTTCGCCCTTGATGACAAAGGTGGAGAATATTTTGCTGACGACGACAGCCATCAGAATACCAATGGCATAAAGCGACAACATGACCCACGACTGATATTGGGTGGCGAAGAACGTGCCTATAATCATAATATAAATAGGTAGGCGAGCTGAACACGACATGAAGGGCAGAATCAGCATGGTGATGAGTCGTGAACGGCGGCTTTCGATGGTGCGCGTAGCCATTACAGCAGGAACATTACAGCCAAAGCCCATCACCAACGGGATGAAGGATTTGCCGTGAAGTCCCATGCCGTGCATCAGCTTGTCCATGATGAAAGCAGCGCGAGCCATATAACCCGAATCCTCCATCAGCGAGATGAAGAAATAGAGAATCAGAATCTGTGGCAGGAAAACGATGACAGCCCCTACTCCACCTATCACGCCATCCACCAACATGGAGCGCAGCGGTCCGTCGGGTATACGATGACTGACGAAATTGCCCAGCCACTCAACGCCCGTCTCAATCCAATCCATAGGATATTGACCAAGCACGAATGTGGTTTGGAACATCAAGAAGAGGATGGCAAAGAAGATGGGGAAGCCCAAGAAGCGATTCGAAAGAATGCTGTCTATCAGGTGGGTAGCCCGATAGGTGTCCGCTTTATTTCCCGTGGAGAATTCCGCTTCGGTCAGCGCACCATTGATAAATCCGTACTTGGCATCCATGATAGCCGTTTCGGAGTCGGAAAGCGTTTCTTCATAGACACGGGCAGCAGCCTTATCGCGCTCCACAAGTATCAATTTGCTACGCTCTCCCGCATGTTGATGAATGAAATTCGCAATATCAGTGTCATGCTCCAGCAGTTTCAGCGCCACGTATCGCGTAGAATATCGCGGATGGATGGTAGGATCGGGCTTGAGGAATTTCTGAATATGCCGAATGCCGTCTTCTATCTCGTGACCATAATTGATGTGGATATGGCGGGCGGTAGCGTTGGCACCCTCATAAACCTGTATTACCGTGCGGAACAAATCTTCCACCCCCATTCCGCTTTTGAAAGACGTGGGTATCATCGGCGTACCAAACAGGGTTGACAGCACTTCCAAATTGACCGTATCGCCACGACGCTCAAATTCGTCATACATATTGAGCGCGCACACCATCGGCAGGTCCATATCCAACAACTGAGTGGTCAGGTAAAGATTGCGCTCAATATTGGAAGCATCAATGACATTGATTACGACATCGGGAATCTGCTCCGTGAGATGTTTGCGAACGTAGAGTTCTTCGGGCGAATAACAGGAAAGCGAATAGGTGCCAGGCAGGTCGGTCAGATTAAACTCATAACCGAAAAACGAGGCGTGAGCTTCTGTAGCATCCACCGTTACACCGGAATAGTTGCCCACATGCCCGTGGGCACCGCTGGCATAGTTGAAGAGCGACGTCTTACCGCAATTGGGATTACCGACGAGTGCTACATTCAAGGTGCGGTGTTCGTGCAGCGCCATGTGTTGCAGATAGTCGTCGGGATGGCTCTCAGGCGAAACGGGAAAATGAAACTCAGTCAGGTGAGACGCCAGTTTCTGTGTCGTCATCTCGTCAGCCGACAGCACTTCAATCATTTCAGCCTCTTGTCGGCGCAGACTTACCTCGTAGCCCATCAGCTTATACTTCACAGGGTCTTGCAGCGGCGCATTCAGCATCACTTCCACTTCCTTGCCTCGGATAAAGCCCATTTCTATAATGCGCTTACGGAAGCCGCCGTGACCTTGCACCTTCACGATGACACCCCGTTCGCCCGTCTTCAATTCTGATAATCTCATCGTCCTTATTACTATAATTTCCGTGCAAAGATACGAAATAATATTCTATTCTTCAACAAAAGTCACTAAAATACCTACAAATGACTAATGAAAAGAAAAATAAATGCCCCCCCACTGTCATCGGTGTCATCGTCATCGGTGTTCTAGCCGAGCGCAAATTTGCGCCCGGATATTTTCACCCCATAAACAGAGACTTGGTACGTGTTCTATTAAACGTAATATTGCTACTAGTAAGGGGTTCCTAAAGATGATGATGAACAGTTTCCGAAAATAACAAGCATTTAATACAGCAAAACCGCATCCATTGGATGCGGCTTGTTTTTAAATGGGTAGTGACGTATACGGCTTGCCCTCTCAGGAAACTTACCTGGATAGTCATTTCTGACACTGCAAAGATAGACATTATTTTCGAAACTTCCAAATATTTGAGTAACAATTTAATTTTTCCCCTTGTACTTGAACCCCATAAACAGGCTTTGGTACGAGTTTATTAGCGATACAGTTCTGTCCCCACGGCTTCTTTAAGATTTCTATAAACAAAAAAATTATCGTGTGTAAAAAAACAACTAAATATAAAAAATCCGCATCATCGAAAAATAATGCGGATAATATCCTGCTGTTTATATTTTAAGTTTTGTATCTTATAGATGTCACTCTCCTGTCCCTTGACACCCTGAGCTCTTTCACGCCTAATTTTTCAATTTTCATTTTTTTTGTTATTTAAATATTTCCGCCTACTTTTACATCGCAGCGGCTTAAGATTTATCTAATATATCCATCCTCAAAGAGAAAACCACAAAGTGCAAGAAGATTGTCTTATACAAAATAATAAGCAGAGAAGATTCCCAGGAGATTACATGTGACATGCGTAATCACACAATAGCGAATATCTCTGGTTCTCATATACATCAGGCAAAGAACGACCGCCATAATCAGTGTGTCTAATCTCCAAACGCCTGTACCCACATGCGCTACGTAAAAGATGAGCGCATTGGAAACGACAATCGCCGTCTTGCTGAAAGAGGCTCTTTCCATCATGGATATGTACCATTTCCGTAAAAACAGTTCCTCTGCAATGGGGCCGATGATGGAAAAGGAGAATATATGCAGGATAAGGGTCGCCTGTGTATAGGGTTCCCGAGGGTCTGTATTAGGTGCGTCAAACAAGGAGGTCAGTAGAAGTATAATGAGCTGCCAGAGGACTCCCAATGCCAGAGATAGAATAGCCGTTTTCAGGTTCATTCCAAGGCTCGGATTACGCCATATCCCCAACTTCTCTTTTTTGTCTTCGTAAAGTAAGACGGCAAAAATTGCTAACGGCCACAGAAGGTTTCCTATATCCAATGTTGTACGACTGAATGGGATGTCCCGCCCGAAAATATA
>DEKX01000021.1 GCA_002354095.1 Prevotella sp. UBA2711
ATTTCTGTGAATTTCTGTGTGACCTGAAAAATTCACTGCTTATCCCTCAGCGCTTGGCCCGCTTGCATTGCCACCGCTGTGAGTGTTGCCACCCTCAGCCTCAGGGTCCTCGATGCTGCCATCGTCGGTAGAGGTCACACGCTTCACCTCCTTACCCGTGCGGTCATAGCAGGTAATCTGAATGGCAGTGTCCTTCAACTCCTCCTTCAGGTCAACAGTGGGCGTGAACACGATGCGACGCGTAGAAATCAGCGACGACTTCACATCCTCCAACTTCTCCACCGCCTTGGCGCGCAGTCCGAAGCGCATGGTGCCCAGTCCTGGCAGCGCCACCGAGTGGCCCTCCGTTGCCCATGCCTTGATCACCTCGCCAGCCGCATCCCAGCAGGCCTGCATTACACCCTTGCTCACACCGCTGCGGAGGGCAGCCTCACGAATCACCTTGTCCTGCGACAGTGCGATGTAGAGTTCAGGACTCATCACGTAGCGATACTTGCCCGGGTCGTCCTTTGAAAATTTGATCAGTTTCTCAACAGCTTTTACTTTCAGTGCCATAATTGTAATAAATTTTTAAGGTTAATGAAAAATTGTTTGTTACTCACGTTTTGTCGAAAATCGAGGCTCCGTTTTTGCTGGCAGGCGAGGTGGATTTTTCTGGTAGGCCTACAAAATAATTTTCCCTCGCCAAGCGGCATCCGCTTTCTCTCTCATTTGACATTGCAAAAGTACGAAATTTTCAAATGCAAAACAAGTGTTTTCGATTTTTTCTTGATTTTATTTCAAATGTTAAAATCGCGCCTGTAATGTACCAATGTACCAAAGTACCATTACGCAAATCGATATTGCACCATTGTAGGTTATATATTAATTATATATTTATATTATATTATAATATAATATAAATCAAAATAGGGTATTTCCCCAGTTACTTTTGACAATCAAAAATCCAAATGGTACATTGGTACTTTGGTACAATATGATATTTATACAAACGACCTGATTCGCAACCCCAAAAGGAGCTTAATATTAAATTTTTCATAAATTACGACTATGATTACTATATTCTCCAAAAGATTTCGTAATTTTGTAGCCACTAATAATAGAGAATTTATGCAGACGAAGTGGAACCAATTCGTATATCTACTATGCGAAGCAAAAAAGAAGAATGTTGAGGAGAGTGAATATCATGCCTTGATAGAGCAGCAGTTGCAGTTGCTGGGGTGGTTCCTGTTTAATGGAGAAATCTGTCACAAGCCCTCAGTACATATTGGCAACAACAACCATATTCAGCCCGACATTCTGATTAAGAAGGATGGCGAAGAGGAATTTGTGATTGAAGTCAAACGTCCTTCTCATAAACTCGTAAAGAAGGATATTGAGCAGTTACAGTCATATATGCGTCAGTTGAAACTCAGTGTCGGCATTTATATAGGTGAACATATTGAGGTGTTCTACGACATGGCTGGTCGCAAAGATGCCGTGTCTGTACTAAGAATTCCTTTGGAGCTAAACAATAGCGAGGGTGCTCTTTTTATAGACCAATTTTCAAAGGACGGATATGACAGAGCGCGTGTTTTGTCTTTTTGTAAACAGAGAATTGACGAGATACAACATCAGGCTGAACTTAATAAGTTAAGAGATGATATCATTGCCCACCCTAAGTCGCGTATAGACGTGGCGATGCTTTTTTATCTTACTGCGTGGCATAAAGACCAATTCTCTGAGGAAGAATTGACAAAGATGTTACGTGACATAGATTTTACTGCTACATTAAAAGGTGTAGACGTACCTTACAACTCCATTTCTGTTAATGCAAAGCCATCGAATCCTTTACGACATTATAATGGTAACGTCTGGCTGATTTGCTACGATTCGAAGTTTTTCAAGGTAGAAGACTGCTTTAAGAAATACGGCCAGATATATTGGACTCACAAGCCTGGGGTGCAGAATGTGCAAAAAGGCGACATTGCCTATCTCTATGCTGCGCGTCCTGAGAGTGCCGTACGATTTAAAGTCGAGGTGGTGGCAAGTCATCTGCCCTATTCGAAAAAAATGGATGTGGAAGATGAGTTTGTTGTTTCAGGAAGCAGCAATAGTGTTGATAAAAGCAAGACATACTTTCTGGTGCGCCCCATCGCAGAGACTCACAGCCCAGCACTTAAACATGCTGTCTTGATGAGCGAGGGGCTGATGGGCAAGCGTCCATCTACCACGAAACTTTCAAAGGAGGCTTTCAAACCTCTGAAGGAGTACATTGAGCAGCATTTTGATGACGCTGCTCCAGCAGAAGGGTCAAGTGCACCTCAACAGAAAGCGAAGCCTAAGAAACAGGAAAAACAAAAGTAAGAGAAAGAAATTATGCCAGTTTTAAATTGGATAGGAAAGGATAGTGTGGTGACGTACCACTCGAAGGTGCCCTTTCGTACGTTGAGCCTGACGTATGGCTATACGGCAGAGCATAGACGTGAGGAAGGATTGTCGAGTGAAAGCGGCAACATGATAGTTTTTGGCGACAACTTGCTTAGTTTGAAAGCGCTGTTGCCACGGCTGGAAGGACAGGTGAAATGCATATACAACGATCCTCCATACAACACAGGCGAGAAGTGGACGTATGCTGATGACTGCAACGACCCACGTACTCGCGATTGGATAAATAAAGTTGTTGGCAAGCAGGGTGAAGACCTAAGCCGTCACGACAAGTGGCTCTGCATGATGTATCCACGTTTGGTGCTGATGCGCAGAATGCTACGCCCTGATGGTGTGATATTCATTTCGTGCGATGATAATGAGCAGGCTTCACTTCGCCTGATGATGAATGAGATTTTTGGCGAGGATTGCTTTGTAAGTAATGTTATCTGGCAGAAAGTGTATTCACCTCGTAATGATAGCAAGGGAATACCTACAGCAACTGACCACATTGTAGCCTATAGCAAAAAACCAGGCTGGAACCCTTTCAAACTCGAAAGAACAGAAGGGATGAATGCCAGATACGGCAATCCTGATAACGATGTGGATTATTGGACGAGCGATAATCCATTTGCACCTAATGCTCTTACTCACCAAGGAATGGTGTATGCAATTCAACATCCTTTTACAGGAGAATTTATTTATCCTGTGGTAAGCAATTGTTGGCGTTATGAACAAGGTGACATGCTTGACATCATGAATGGTTGGTGTGATTATGAACTGCGTGATTTGAATGATGCGGAAGAACGTGCTCGTGTATGTGGAATATCTGCCAATGAAGTGCGACCTAACGTCATGGGTATCGTATTGAAAGAAGATATTGAAACCAGTAGGAAGAAAGCACAAGCAGTATATGATAGAGGTCAGTGGCCCAAGTACTATTTTACAAGTAATGGAATGGGCGGTATTCGTAGAAAGACCTATCTTGGTGATGTAGAAGGTAGAGTAACTACCAATCTTTGGCCGTACACTGAGGTTGACAGTACTGATGGTGCTAAGAAAGAATTAAAGGAAATATTCGAAGGCTCGATCCCCTTTGATACACCTAAGCCCACACTCTTAATAGACCGCATTCTCGAAATAGCCGTTGAACCAGGTGACATCGTGATGGATTGCTTCGCAGGCAGCGGTACAACGGCCCATTCTGTCCTAAAAGCTAATGCTGCAGATGGTGGCGATAGAAAGTTTGTGCTTTTGGAACAAGACGAAGAAATCGTGAAGACCACTCAGACAAGAGTACAACGCGCAATTAGTGGCTATAAGTTTACTGGCAACAAGACAGAACGCCTCTATGAAAAGAAACTGAATGCCAACACCTTGAAGCGTATCAATGAGTACTACACTGACGCGAAAAACGTATATGAGCAAGCCAAGGCATCTGGCAAATATACTGACGTGCACCAGCCAACGGTGAAAGACAATAATCTGGTTGTAGAAGCAGAGAAATTCTATGATGGCCATCGTGATGGTTTGGGTGGTGCTTTCGACATGATGGAGCTTAGCGTTCCCCTATTTGTTGAGGGAACACACTATCTGAACGAAGAAGTTGGAGAAACGGAGTTGCGACGCTATGTTTACTACACAGAGACCCATCTTCCTCTCACACAAATGCGCTCAGAAGATTACCCATACTGGCTCGATGACAATCAAGGAGCTGGTTATTACTTCTATTACGAACCCAACAGCCTGACAACTTTTTCAAGAGAGACGCTGTATATTCTAAAGGGTCGTATGCCAAATGGAATTGTTGTTTATGCAGACATCTGTGAATTCGCAGACGAAGAGCTTCAAACAATGGGTATCACCTTCCGTCAGATACCCAGAGACATTCGTAAATTCTAAATTTCCTAATGATGAGACAGATAAAACCAAAGATATATCAAGAAGAGGTGTTAGGCGACCTGAAAAACTATATGTATCAGCTCAGGGAGTCGGATAATCTTCGTAAGGCATTCCAGAACCATTGGCTTAGCAAGAATCTCGATCCTGACACTAAGAACGAAAAGTGGATGCATAAATACAACAATACGGCAGCACCTGGCATCCCCAACGTGACGCTGAAAGTACCTACGGCAGGCGGCAAGACGTATATTGCAGCATTGTCTCTACCTATTATCTTTGACTATCTGCCAGAAGAACAGCCCAAGGTGGTTGCTTGGTTTGTACCCAGCGACTCCATTAGGGAGCAAACACTTCGTAATCTTCAGACGCCAGGCCATCCCTATCATTCTGCACTCCAAAAAATGGGGCGCACGGTGATGGTGGCAGATAAGGAGCAGGCATTGATGGGGACAAACTTATCTCCAGCTGAGGTTGAAGAACAACTGACGGTACTCGTATTGTCTGCACAGAGTTTTGCTACTAAGAAAGGTGATGACCTTCGCTCATGGCGACAGAATGCAGCATTTGCTCAATGGGATAACCACTATCATTATTCTACTGAGGAAAGAATTGAAGGTGCTGACGAGCTGAGCCTGATACAATGGTTGGCTTGGCAGCATCCTGTTTGCATTGTGGATGAGAGTCACAACTTTGGCTCCGAGATGCGTACAGAAATGCTGCGTATGCTGAATCCATCCATTATCTTGAATCTTACTGCTACGCCCAAGCCTGAGAGTAATATCATCAGCTTTGTAGATGCTGGAAAATTGAAGAAAGAATCGATGGTGAAACTGCCTGTGGTACTCTATAACATGGAGAGTACTGAGGATGTAATCATCAATGCCAAGCGTCTGCAAGAAAGTCTGGAACGTCACGCCAAGCAATATAGGAATCAGAGCGGCTATTACATCAGGCCTATCGTACTGCTGCAAGTTGAGCCAAGAACAGGCAAGGAAGATGCAAATTTCCAACTTGTGAAGCAAGCCCTGCTAAAGATTGGCATACCTGAAGAGCAGGTGAAACTGAAACTTGCAGATCCATATAACGAATTAAAAGGAGTGGATTTAATGGCACCAGACTGTCCTGTCAGATATATCATCACGGTGAATGCCTTGAAGGAGGGCTGGGACTGTCCTTTTGCCTACATATTGGCGGCATTGTCGAACCGTACATCTCCAATAGATGTTGAGCAGGTGTTGGGTCGTATTCTTCGTCAGCCCAATGCTACAAGGACAAAAGACCCGCTGCTGGATGAATGTTATGTACTGACAGCAAAGCAGGATTTCTATGCAGCAGCAGAGGCCGTCATTCATTCTTTGGTTCGTTCAGGATATAGCCGTCGCGACTATCGTGAGGCGCAAACAGATTTATATCAAAACGAAACGCCATCCGTAGCCAATGAGCCTTCGACAGAACCTATACAGACAACTATTTGGGAAGAGCCAGGTGGTGAACTCAAATTAGACTTGGATAAGGTAGCTGAAAAAGAGAAGGAACTCTATACAGATATTGATACTCTGGAACAAAGGGCTATAGAAGTAAGCCAACAATATGAGGAAGAAATAAATCAGTCCCCTCAAAACGAAATAACGCCTATGGTTGAGAATTATCCTATGCGGAAAGATGTGAGAGAAGTGGCCCAGTCCATTCGCATCCCTCTGTTCTCCGTCGAGAATCAGACCGTAAACGACTTCTGTCCTGAACCTCATATTCTGTTGACAAAGGAGACGCTGAATAAGGACTTCAAGTTGCTGAATGAGAATTATAAGGTCAAACTTATAGATTCGCAATCAGGAGTAACCAGTATTGACCTGATGGATAGTGGCGATGGGCAATACACGCCTAAGCGCACACCTGTAAACAAGGCTGTGCTGAATAGTTTGCGCCAGACTTTTGCTGTATTCTCTGACGATATGAAACGTAGGGAATTGACTAAAGTCATCGTTGACAATCTTCGCTACAATAGCATACCTCACCAAGATCTGATAACCTACGTTAACAGGGTTCTGGAAGATTATAATGGCGAGCAATTGTCTGACTTCTACATGACAGTCAAAAATACGGCAAAGGCATTCAAACTTAAGATAGATGATGCACTCGAATTGCATCGTTTGTCGAACTTGAAAAAGTGGCTTGCTTCACGATATGTGCAGATGAATTGCTACTATGAATTTCCACATACTCAGAGCGTAGCGAAGCCTTGGCAAAGTGTGGACTGCTCTTTGTATATAGCAGAAGAGAAACCCAGCGACTTCGAGGAAAGAATCATCAACAAGATAGCGCAGGAGGAAAACGTACATTTCTGGCATCGTAATCCTGAGGGACGTAAGAATACGCTTACCCTGAATGGCTTTCTCTATCATCAGCCCGACTTCGTTGTTGTGCTGAGGAGTGGCGATGTAATGCTATTGGAAACCAAGGGTGAAGCATATCTCAACGAGGATAGCAAACGTAAAATGGAACTTGGTGAGCTGTGGGAGAAATATGCCAACATGAATGGTGGTGGAAAATTCCACTATTATATGGTGTTTGAAGAAGAGCATGATGATTACGAAAAAGCTCTGAGTGTTGCAGAAATAATAGATCTTATCCGTCAATTTAAACAGTAATCACTGCCTATGATTATAGCCAAGGCCCTTCATTACATGACCTCAGAGGAAGCATCAAAGCTGAACTGGAAGCGTATTACACACGATTTCATGGAAGCTTCTATTGATGCCCTTATCGACATGCAGAACAATAGACAAGATAAGTTGTTAGTCTGCGACATGATTTTGATTGCATTGAAGAACGACAACCAAAAGCACATTCATGAAGATGAAATAGAGAACAAACTGCAGTTTATCCGAAAGACGATAGAGAATGGCGTGTATTCTCCTTATAGGGAGATTGAACGTCTGATAAAAGAGAATGACGTTAAGGATAAAAAGATTTCAGATTTGCTTTCTCAATTGAATGTGGCAAAGGATGAGGGAGACGAGCTCAGGGAAGCAGACCTGATTACTAAGATTGTCGAACATTCTGTGAAACTTGGTGTGGAGGTGGCTAAGAATGTTGAGCTTGTCCTTGGCAGGATATACAGAGGAACAACTAAGTTTGCCGAACACTTCAAGTGGTTGGAGGATTATATTGCTAACACTGCATCTTCTGGAGAAATATTGAAGGCTATAGCAGAACTGAATGAGACGCTGAAGAAAGCAGCAAACAAGCCTATGACTCAGTACATCTATGGCGACAAGAATGAGTTCAAGGAGGGGGCGAAGATGCTGAAACTGACGACGCCTGACGGTGCCGACCCTGCGGAGATTGCCATGCGGATAGCGGAACAGCAGAAACAGATAGAGAAGATGAACGGTAATGAAATGAATAGTTAATACGTTTTGATTATGACGCAAGAGAATAAGGACATATTGTTACGTTTGCTGCAACAGCATCAGGAGCTTGGAATATCGGATCAGATAGACTTCGAGAAGTTCTATCTGTACTCTATCATTACGCACTCTACGGCCATTGAGGGATCAACAGTGACGGAGGTGGAGGCGCAACTGCTGTTTGACGAAGGCATCACCAGCAGTAAGCGCACGATGATGGAACAGATGATGAACCTCGACCTGAAAGTGGCCTACGACTATGGGCGGAAATGGATTTGCAAGCATGAGCCTATCACAGTGGACTGGCTTATACTGCTGGCATCGAAGGTGATGGCTCGGACGGGTAGTGAGTACCATTCAATAGGCGGTGATTTCTCTGCCGCAAAGGGTGAACTGCGCAAACTGAACGTGACGGCAGGTATGGGCGGCAAGTCGTATATGTCGTATCAGAAGGTGCCGGCGCGTCTGGCTACATTCTGCGAAGAACTTAATCATCGACGCAGAACAATAGATGCAGCTGATGTCGCATCGGTTTATGAACTCAGTTTCTGGGCTCACTATGAGTTGGTGACTATTCACCCTTGGGCCGACGGCAACGGACGTACCTGCCGATTGCTGATGAACCTATTGCAATGGGAGTTTAGCGTGCTGCCTACAAAAGTGCTGAAGGAAGACAAGACTGAATACATTCAGGCATTGATAGATACTCGCGAGCGTGAGGATGTTAATATCTTCATCGACTGCATGACCAAGTTGCATTGTCAGCACCTGCAAACTGATATCGACCAGTTTCTTGTATCATCGACAGAGAAAGTGGTCGATAAACAGCAAATTAAGGTAGAAATAGTTGATAAATGGTCGATAAAACCGTCTTTGGCGGAGAAACTGGCCGATATTCTGGAATTTGCGGCCGATAAGGATGAGTTTACGACGGAGAACATCGTCAGGCAGTTTGGCTTCAATCTCACAACAGCGAAGCGTTATCTGCGCCAGCTCACAGAGTTTGGTTATTTGGAGGCACTGGGCGGCAATAAGAACAGAACTTACAGGAAAAGAAGATGTTGATGAAAGACGATGAGTGACACAAAAGAATATATCAGGGGCGACAAGCATGTGCACGAGGCAGGGAGCGTGATGATTAAGTTTGCGCAGTATAACGTGCCTGAGCATCAGGGTGAATGGAAACGACAGGAGGAAAAGGAGGCAGAGGAACTGGAACGGGAGTTTGCCGACTTTGAGGAGATGGCGGATGGACCCCAACCAAATACTGCTCCAAATCCTAAGGTGAAGCCTATGGTGCAGGAAACATTTGCCGATCGTGTGAAGGCCATCGTACGTAAGGCTGCGACCAAGAACGGGCAACGTGTAGAGAGCAATCCCAGGGGCAATACGAGCGCGTACATATACCATATTAATGCGGAGGCGTTTTGTAAGGCTATGGACGAAATGGTGAGTTCGTATGGGCATAAACTTCAGGAGTTTCTTGGTGGGTCGATGAATTGTGTGCAGGTGACAAAGGTGTGCTTCTTTATTGGTCATGTCATCAGGATGCACGTTATCAATGACACGAACCTGCAAATGGCCGATATCGTATTTGCCTTTGAGGACTATTACGACAATGCCCAAACAGTGAAATCAAAACTTGGCAACAAGAGGACTACGAGCGACCAGGACGCGATGTTGGGCGCTTTTGAGGGGCTTTTGAAGAAACATACGGCCTGAATTACCGTAAATAACTTTCAAGTTATTCAGAGTTATCCAGTAAGGCTTTGATTTTCAACGATTTGCTGAAATCAAGTTTTACTGGATAACTTTTTTTATACCATTAGTTATTTAGAATCTTTGCAGTGTGATTCAGAAATCACGCTAAGTCAAATATTCTAAATGATATAGATTATGGTAAAAAAGAAAAGTCAAAACAAAACGTCCCTTCTGCCAAAACAGGAGGGTGCCAAGCTCCAGGACGAGGAGCTGACGGACGAGTATCAGCTGACGAAAGTGATGGAGTGGCTGATGCCGTGGATGGAAAAGACGGACGGCGAACAGACCATCGGCGATTGGCAGGACACGCTGACTACGAAGATGATGGTGAAATTGCTGGAACTGTGGTTGACAGAGGAAAACTGCGAACAGCTGCAACAGCTGCTACAGTTCTATCATCCGGTGGACCGTGCTGCAATGGTGTATGCGCTGCTGACGTACATGATGACTGGCCACGAGATGACGTTCAAGTCGGCAATGGCCAACCATCACTACAAATTGATGCAGAAGGCCATCAGGCAAGATGTGTCGGAGGTCAAAAAGTGTTGTGCTTCGTGTGAGCATAAAGGCATTGGGGCTGACGGCTCAAGAAAATGTATATTGACATTTTTAAGGGTGGATTCAGACTTCTGTTGTGAACTGTGGAAGATATCACATAATCTAAAGAAAGTAAGAGTTAAGATTTAAGAGTAAATAACCGAGTCGGAGGATGAGCAAGGAAATGTGTACGTACAGAATGAGCTCAACTAAAACCTTGCAATTCCGATGCTCATTAATTCGAATCGGAGAAATGAAAAAATTTGTTTTTGTTTTGAATGCCATGGAACTGATTGGTCAGGTCATGAATGGCAAGCGAGTGGAAGGTGTGCTGTATATGGATCAGCAGACGGGTCGTTTAACTTTCAAGGCGTATAACCGCCAGTCGCGTATTCGTCAAAAGGACGTGTTGGTGAAGAAACTGCCGTGGGGGTGGGTGAAGGAGTCGCTGGAACGCATCAAGGTGTTCGGCTCGTTCCCCAAGGATATGGGTACGGCACGGGTGATGGGACTGGTTGACGAGACTGCCCGCGATGCGAAGAATGCGTTGATAGATCGTGAATTGGATTTAATAGAATTTTGTTAAGCGGCTATGGCATTTTGTTATCAGAAGAATTTCTTTAATCCTACGTTGCCCGTTGACGAAGCGCAGTTCTATGCGCTCGTCAGGGCTACGGAGTGGAACGGGCGGATTGATCAGTTCCGCAAGACGGGTGACCAGAAGTTGAAGCGTTCGCTGCCTGCCTTCATCTTTCAGGCTACGTTCGACGAAACAACATCGAAGAATGGCAAGGCAGGTCGCTGGCGCAAACAGGCTGCCACACGGCTGACGGGACTGGTGGTGATGGACGTGGACCATGTGGACGACCCTCGGGGGCTCGTCAATGAGAAAATGGAAATGAGCCGTGAGAAATGGGCTGCGCTGGGTGTGCTGCTGGTGTATGTCACGCCTTCAGGCAAGGGTCTGAAAATCGTGTTCAAGGCTCGTGAAGAATGGGGTAATCTCATTGACAACCAACACGAGATGGCAAAAGTGCTGGGCGTGGAGGTGGACGAAGCGTGCAAGGATGCAAGCCGCATGTCGTTCATCTGTAAGGAATCGGATATTCTGTTTATTGACAAAGAACTGTTTACGTATGAGAACAAAGCGTTTGCTGAGCGATATAATGCTCTATATAGGGACAATCATTCACAGGCTACTGAGAAGGAGTTGAGAGTTAAGAGTGGAGAGTTGAGAGTTGAAACAGACGACGGCACCCCCGTCAGTGAGATTATCAGCAAGTGGATGGAGGGCGTAAACCTCAACCATAATCGCCATAACACACTGGTAGAGCTGGCCAGTCATCTGCGCTACGTAATAGGTCGCAATCCCAAGAAAATCACAGAGGCGGTTTCAAAGCTGGAGTGGGTGCAGGAACTGTCAGCTGAGGGCGAGGATGTGGCAGGTACGGTGAAGTCGGTCATGGACTTCAGTTATCACGAGCACATGCCCCTGAAGATGAAGGCGGCACTGGCGTCGAGGGACTTTCAGACATCTGCCGCTGTCATAGACCGGAAGCTCTGGGAATGGGGCGATGAGATTGAGACACTGAGCGAACACTTCCCATTGCTGAAGGATATATGCAAGGGGTTGAAGAAAAATCAATATCCCGCTGCGCTGTTTGTGGGAGGCGGATTGCTGATGACGCTCATGACTCGCTGCACCTATCGCTTCTATCATCGGCCAGAGGAACTGAGGCGACTGAACAACTCGACACTCATCATCGGCGACCCTGCCAGTGGAAAGTCGTTTGCAACTCGATTGTTCAAACTGCTTGCAGCGCCCATCGTAGAGGCCGACAAGGTGGGCAAGGATGCCATTAACGCCTATCGCGAACAGATGAAGACCAAGGGAGCCAACAAGGATAAACCCAAGAAGCCGAAGGTGGTGGTGAGGGTGCATCCGGCTCGTACGTCAAACGCACAGTTCATCCAGGACATGGTAAACGCCGTCGAGGAGGTGGACGGACAGCTGATGCAACTGCATATGCTGACCTTCGATACGGAACTGGACAACACCGTGACGGTGCAGAAGGGCGGTTCGTGGATTGACAAATTCTCGATGGAACTCAAGGCTTTCCACAACGAGGAGGACGGACAGGCATATTCAAATGTGGACTCGATACTGCAGGATTTCATCGTCACCTGGAACTTCATCTACACGGGTACGCCCATCGCCCTGAAGAAGAAGGTGAACGAACAGAACTTCGGTTCAGGGCTTGCCACACGACTGACCTGCATACCGCTGCCTGCCACCAACTTCGAGATGCTATCGCGCGAGGCGAATGTCGATTACGACAGCGACAACCGTCTGAAAGAGTGGGCTGTGAAGCTCGACCGCATGAAGGGCGAACTGACGGTGCAGAGAATTGTCGATGAACTCTACGAATGGACAGCGCGTCGCATGATGGACGCTAAGGAGAATGACTCGAAAGCTGATGAAATGCTGTTGAAGCGATGCGCCTATCATGGGCTGAATTTCTCGGCACCGTTCATCGTCATGCGCCATTGGGACAAGATGCGTCAGGACGGCACGTACTGGTGTGGCGAGTTTGAGACGGACGAGGTGGACTGGCGACTGGCAGAACTGATAGTGAACATCCAATATGCCTGTCAGCGTTACTACTTCGGAGCGATGGCGGAAGCCTATTTCGACAACAAGCTGAAGGATGCATCTGTGAACGTGCAGCGGCGACAGAAAACCTACGAGGGTTTCGCACGGCTACCTGAACAGTTCGACGTGGATGACGTCATGCATTGTTTCAATCTGTCAACCGAAGGGGCTGCACGCATGAAGATCAAGCGACTGCAGAGCGACCGGCTGATTGAAAAGCAGAGTGATGGTAGGCAGGCGGGAGTCTCTAAGCCGAGTTACCGTAAGACTAGAAATATGATGCTGTAATGTACCAAAGTACCAATGTACCATTTGTATTTTAAAAACAAACGAAAAGATTATGAAACAACCAAGAGGACTGCGGAACAATAATCCGCTGAATATTATCAAGAGTGAAAACATTAATTGGAAGGGGGAGGTGAAACCCTCTACAGATAGGAACTTCGCCCAGTTTGAAACAATGGAGTATGGGTTGAGGGCGGCACTCTGTCTCCTACGTACCTATTATAATAAACATGGGTGCAGGACCGTTAGGCAGATTGTCAGCCGATGGGACCCTGAGGGGGAACGGGTGATTGCGGCTTACGTCGGGACGGTGTGCCGACTGACGGGACTGAAGCCTGAGGCACCGCTGCCACCGATGAAGGCGGAAACGCAGGTGATGTGGTGCGACCTGGTGCTGGCTATGGCGTCGATGGAGTGCGGGCTCTCTGCCCAACAACGCGAGGAATTGGCTCCCTACGTGGCGCGGGCGTGGACGATGATGTGAACAAAAATAAATCCTGTTAATCATTGGCGGTTAACAGGATTTCCTTTCATTATTTCTTGCTAATCTTTTTTGACTATACTGTAGGTTGTGGCTCGGAACAATAGCCTAATTTTTAGGTATTGTGTAGTTGTGGAAAACGGAGTAATTTTGCAACCGAAATCTTTAGTCACATAAATTTTAAATAGTAAAATGAAGAAAACAGTAGTAGTTTATGGGTCCTCGACGGGTACGTGCGAGGCCATTGCAGAAAAGATTGGTGCTAAACTGGGTGCCGAGGTGATGAATGTGCAGGACTTGACGGCTGACGTGGTGGCTGCCAACGAGAATCTGATTCTCGGCACTTCTACATGGGGTGCCGGTGAATTGCAGGACGACTGGTATGACGGTCTGAAGGTGCTGCAGTCGGCTGACCTGACTGGTAAGGTGATTGCGCTTTTCGGCTGTGGCGACTGTGAGTCGTATGGCGACACTTTCGTAGGTGGCCTTGGCGAACTGTATGATGGCATCAAGCAGAGTGGGGCACGCATTGTGGGCAGTGTGAGCACCGACGGCTATACCTTTGATGACTCAGCAGCGGTGGTTGACGGCAAGTTCGTGGGTCTGCCTCTGGATGACGTGAACGAGGATAATATGACTGACGGGCGTATTGATGCCTGGATAGCACAGATTTCTCCTAATCTCTAATAAAAAGAACTGACCATGCAGCAAACCAAGACCGCTACTGCCCCCAACAAGGCTCGACGCGCTGAAGCCTGTCCCATCGACTTGAAAGTGCTGATGAACCACATCTATGAGTTTCGCAAAGGAGTGCGACAGATGGTGCTCTTCACCTGTCATAAACGCTATGAGGCTTTTGCCCGTCAGCGTTTGGAACACATGGGTATTCCATATCTGGTGCAGCCCGCGGGTAAGCAGAATCTGAATCTTTATTTCGGTCGTTCGGAGTGTTTGGATGCTATCCGGCTCATCGTGAACCGACCCCTTAACGAGTTGACTCCTGAAGAAGATTTCATACTTGGAGCCGTGTTGGGGTACGATATCTGTGCTCAGTGCCAGCGATTCTGCAAGCGGAAAGGTAAGTGCTGCAAGGCCAGTTAAAAGTCATTCTATGATGGTTGGGAAACCATCGAAGGTGTTGTTTTTTGATTGCCAAGTATAAAATAATTTGGAGAAATGATGCGCATATTGATAATATTTCTTATCTTTGCAGCAGAAAATACTATAAACTATGGCATTCGGAAAATTATTCAGTAATCTCAAAGGGCTGTTTAATGGCGGTCCAATGAAGGAGTTGGCAGAGGAACTGGCAACAGAGCAGGCCAAGCAGTCGGCAGAAGAGGTGGTTATCACTGACGAGTTCCGTCATGTGTTTGAAGTTAATTCGCCCGTGAAGGAGAACATCCGTCACAGTTTCATGCTGTCGATGCTCGTTATGGCATCGCATATCATCATTGCCGATGGTAAGGTGGAAGCAGAAGAGTATGGATTCCTGGGTCGTTTCCTGCGTGAGAATTTCAACGACGAAATGGCTGAAGAGGGTGTCAGCGTAGTACAAAAGCTCATTACCAAGCGCGAGGAACTGGAAGCCAGCAAGCCTAATGCCTTTATTCAATATATTGGCGACTGTGCTCTGCAAATCAAAGAAACGCTCAGCGAGGATCTGCGTTACCAGATGCTGTCGATGCTGGCTCTTATCGTGAAATCGGACAGCAAAATTGACGACAAGGAGGTGGAAGCGCTGCGCGAGGTGGCTTTGTACATCGGTATGAAGGCTTCTGACGTGGACACACTGATGAAGATAGACGTCAACAAAGCCAAGGACGATTTGCTTTGGCTAAAGTAAAATACGTCTATTCGATAAGCACTTGATGAAACAACCGGCCATTGTGATTCCTGAGGGATGCAACGAGGTGCTGTTGCATGCTTGTTGTGCGCCCTGTTCGTCAGCCATCGTGGAGTGGCTGTTAGCGAATGGGGTACAGCCGACTATCTTCTACTATAATCCGAACATCTACCCACGGGAGGAATACGAAATCCGTAAGCAGGAGAGTAAACGCCATGCGGAATCGCTGGGCATCCGATGGATAGACGGTGACTACAGCCATGAATCGTGGTTGAAGGGTGTGTGCGGACTGGAAAGCGAGCCCGAACGGGGCAGGCGCTGTGAACAGTGCTTCACCTTGCGACTGACTGAAACGGCCAGGAAAGCCAAGGAACTGGGTATCAGGTATTTCGCCACCACACTGGCCTCCAGCCGATGGAAGAGTCTGGAGCAGATAGAGCGCGCAGGACTGGCAGCCGAACAGATAGCCAACTCTTCAACTCTTCAATCCTTCAATGCTTCAACTCTTCCCGTCCGTTTCTGGGCACAGAACTGGCGGAAAGGAGGATTGCAGGAGCGAAGGAACCAGCTCTTGCGCGAGTATCATTTCTATAATCAGCAGTATTGCGGCTGTGAGTTCTCAGCCGGTCAGACTGAAGCCTTGACGAAACCCTTGTTGCGCCAGCAGATGCGCGAGGCAAAACGTCAGCATGCCGACCAGTTGGCGGGCATGTCAGCCGACATCTGCCAGCAACTTGCTGCCCGTTTGGGCGATGCGCAAGTCGTCATGTGCTATTGGCCGTTACCTGATGAGGTTGACATCCGTCCGCTGATTAACCGTCTTGTGGCGGAGGGGGCAACGGTACTGTTGCCTAAAGTAACTGGCGACGTGACTATGACGCTGCATCGCTACACATCGTCCGAGGATTTGGCAGAAGGGGCTTTTCACATTATGGAACCCACGGGCAAGCCCTTCGCCGACTGGCAACAGATAGACACCATACTGGTGCCAGGTGTAGCCTTCGATGCCGCTGGTCATCGCCTGGGTCGCGGGCGTGGCTATTACGACCGATTTCTTGCCACCTGCCGTCAAGCCCGCAAGGTGGGAGTGTGCTTCCCCTTCCAGCGGGTGAAGGAAGTGCCTGTAGAAGAGCACGACGTAAGGATGGACGACATCATCTCGTAGCAATGATTTTACTGATTTGGGGGCATAATTACTAAAAAACGTGAATCGCCATACTTATTTAATATTATTTTTCGTAACTTTGCACCCTAAAATAATTAAGGAACTATGTTTGAGAATTTAAGTGACAGACTTGAACGGTCGTTCAAGATATTGAAAGGTGAGGGTAAAATCACCGAGATTAACGTAGCAGAAACCCTGAAGGATGTGCGTCGTGCCCTGTTGGATGCCGACGTGAACTACAAGGTAGCCAAGCAGTTTACCGATACGGTGAAGCAGAAGGCAATGGGTATGAACGTGCTCACAGCCATCAAGCCAGGACAGTTGATGGTGAAGATTGTTCACGACGAACTGGCAGAACTGATGGGTGGCAAGGCCGTAGAGCTGCAGTTGGAGGGTCGCCCTTCCATCATCCTGATGTCGGGTCTGCAGGGTTCTGGTAAGACTACCTTCTCAGGTAAGTTGGCTAATATGCTGAAGCAGAAGCAGCATAAGAACCCCCTGTTGGTGGCTTGTGACGTGTATCGTCCTGCTGCTATCCAGCAGTTGCACGTAGTGGGCGAGAGCGTAGGCGTGCCCGTTTACTCGGAGCCCGACAACAAGAACGTGGTGGAGATAGCCAACAATGCTATCCGCGAAGCCAAGCAGAAGAATTACAATGTAGTCATCATCGATACTGCCGGTCGTCTGGCCGTTGACGAGGAGATGATGAACGAGATAGCCACCCTGAAGGATGCCGTCAATCCTGACGAGACGCTCTTCGTGGTGGACGCAATGACGGGTCAGGACGCCGTGAACACCGCCAAGGAGTTCAACGACCGTCTGGACTTCGACGGCGTGGTGCTCACCAAATTGGACGGTGACACCCGTGGCGGTGCAGCCCTCTCTATCCGCACCGTAGTGACCAAGCCCATCAAGTTTGTGGGTACGGGCGAGAAGATGGAGGCTATCGACGTGTTCCACCCCGAGCGTATGGCAGACCGTATTCTGGGTATGGGCGATATCGTTTCGCTGGTGGAGCGTGCCCAGGAGCAGTTTGACGAGAAGCAAGCCCGCGAACTGGAGAAGAAGATTCGCAAGAACAAGTTCGACTTCAACGACTTCATGGCGCAGATTCAGCAAATCAAGAAGATGGGTAACATCAAGGATTTGGCAGGTATGATACCTGGTGTGGGCAAGGCGCTGAAGGATGTGGATATCGACGACAATGCCTTCAAGGGTATTGAGGCCATCATCAATTCGATGACGCCCAAGGAGCGTGCTAATCCGGACATCATCAACCAGAGTCGCCGTCAGCGTATAGCCAAGGGTTCAGGCACGAAGATTGAGGAGGTGAACCGGCTGATGAAGCAGTTTGACCAGACTCGCAAGGTGATGAAGATGGTGGCAGGCGGAGGCAACTCGAAGATGATGCAGATGGCTGCTGCGATGAAGAATATGAAGGGCGGAATGCCGAAGTTTTAGTTGAAAGTTGAGAGTTATGCAGATAATTGACGGAAAGGCAACAGCAACGGCTATCAAGGCCGAGATTGCCGCAGAGGTGAAAGAAATAGTGGCACGTGGAGGCAAACAGCCCCATCTGGCTGCCGTACTCGTGGGTCATGATGGTGGCTCGGAGACGTATGTGAAGAATAAGGTGCTGGCTTGTGAGGCCTGCGGTTTTAAATCGACACTCATCCGCTACGAGGATGATGTCACGGAGCAGGAACTGCTGGACTGTGTATCACGACTTAATCGTGATGAAGACGTGGATGGCTTCATCGTGCAGTTGCCGCTTCCCAAGCATATCGATGAGCAGAAGATTATCGAGGCTATCGACTATCGGAAGGATGTGGACGGTTTCCATCCCATCAACGTGGGTCGCATGGCTATCGGTCTGCCTTGTTTCATTTCAGCCACTCCGCTGGGTATCATCACCCTGTTGCAACGCTACGGCATTGAGACATCGGGTAAGAAGTGTGTCATTCTGGGTCGCTCGAACATCGTGGGTAAGCCTATGGCACAGCTGATGATGCAGAAACAGTATGGCGATGCCACCGTTACCGTATGCCACTCGCGTTCGAAAACGCTGAAAGAGGAATGTCGGGAGGCTGACATCATCATTGCCGCCATCGGACGCCCTGACTTCGTGACAGCCGACATGGTGAAGGAGGGTGCCGTGATCATCGACGTAGGTACCACCCGCGTGCCCGATGCTTCGCGCAAAAGCGGTTTCCGTCTGAATGGTGACGTGAAGTTCGACGAGGTAGCGCCTAAGTGCTCATTCATTACCCCCGTTCCTGGTGGGGTAGGTCCCATGACTATCTGTTCGCTGATGAAGAATACCCTTGCTGCCGGTAAAAAAGAGTATTATAAATGACGGCTCAAGAGTGGTACGAACAAGGTAACGCCTTTCGCAAAGAGTCGAAATGGCATGAAGCCATCAACTGCTATATACAGGCTATAGAACTCGACCCGCAGAGTCCTGCCGTAGAAGCGAAGCGGATGCTGGAAGACATCATGGCGTTCTATCACAAAGACTATTATAATCCCTGAGCCTGCAAAGGTCCAGGGATTCATGCTATAAAAAAACAAGCATTTCTTTGGTTTTCTTCTTACTTATTTGTACCTTTGCAGACCGAATAAGATAGAAAGCATTAAACTAAATAAAAATGGCAAAACTTAAAGGTGCTATTGTGGTGAATACCGACCGTTGTAAGGGATGCGTGCTCTGCGTGAGTGCTTGTCCGCAAGGGGTCATCGCACTGGCCAATCGTGTGAATGTGCACGGCTATCCATACGTGGAGCCCGTGCAGATAGACAAGTGTACGGGCTGCACATCATGTGCAGTGGTTTGTCCTGACGGATGTATCACGGTCTATCGTAAAAAAGTAGAGGAGTAAAAAGATGGCAGAACAGGAAGTTACTTTGATGAAAGGCAACGAGGCGATAGCCCATGCTGCTATTCGTTGTGGTGCTGACGGATATTTCGGATATCCCATCACCCCACAGAGTGAAGTGATTGAGACGCTGGCTGAACTGAAGCCTTGGGAAACAACCGGTATGGTGGTGTTGCAGGCTGAGAGTGAGGTGGCTTCTATTAATATGATTTACGGAGGTGCTGCCGCTGGTAAGAAGGTGCTCACCTCGTCATCGTCACCCGGTATCGCACTGATGCAGGAAGGTATTACCTATATGGCTGGTGCCGAACTGCCTGGCGTTTTCGTGAACGTGCAGCGTGGCGGTCCTGGACTGGGTACGATTCAGCCCTCGCAGGGTGACTATTTCCAGGCTACACGTGGTGGCGGTAACGGTGACTATAACACCATCGTGCTGGCTCCTAACTCCGTGCAGGAGATGGCTGATTTCGTTGACCTCGCCTTTGAGTTGGCTTTCAAATATCGCAACCCTGCCATGATTCTGGCTGACGGTGTGATTGGTCAGATGATGGAGCGCATTGTATTGCCTCCCTATAAACCTCGTCGTACAGAAGAGGAGATCCGCCAGCAATGTCCTTGGGCAACCATTGGTCGCACGAAAGACCGTAAGCCCAACATCATTACCTCGCTGGAACTGAAACCAGAGGCGATGGAGGCTCGCAACCTGCATCTGCAGAAGAAATATGCTGAGATTCGTGAAAAGGAAGTGCGCTACGAAACCATGCAGACCGAGGATGCCGAGGTGCTGATTGTTGCCTTCGGTTCGGCTGCCCGTCTGACGCAGAAAGCCATTGAGATGGCTCGTGAAGAGGGTATCAAGGTAGGCATGCTTCGTCCTATCACCCTGTGGCCATTCCCCTCAAAGGCTATTGCCGAGGAGGCTAAGGGTAAGAAAGGGGTACTGGTCGTGGAGATCAATGCCGGACAGATGGTGCAGGACGTTCGTCTTGCCATCAATGGTGCCGTACCTGTTGAGCAGTTTGGTCGTCTGGGTGGTATCGTGCCAGAGCCAGAAGAAATCGTAGCAGAAATCAAAAAGTTTATCTAATGGAAAATCAAATCATTTCACCAGAGAATCTGGTATATCAGAAACCGACACTGATGAACGACAACCACATGCACTACTGTCCTGGTTGTTCGCACGGTGTGGTTCATAAACTCGTGGCTGAGGTCATCGAGGAGATGGGCATGGAGGAAAAGACCGTCGGTGTCAGCCCTGTGGGATGTGCCGTCTTTGCCTATAACTATTTGGATATCGACTGGCAGGAGGCTGCCCACGGACGTGCTCCTGCTGTAGCTACGGCTATCAAGCGTCTGTGGCCCGACCGTCTGGTATTTACCTATCAGGGTGATGGCGACTTGGCTTGTATCGGTACTTGCGAGACCATTCACGCTCTGAATCGTGGTGAGAACATCACCATCATCTTTATCAACAATGCCATTTACGGTATGACGGGTGGTCAGATGGCTCCAACAACGTTGATGGGTATGAAGACCTCGACCTGTCCGTATGGCCGTCAGGCTGACCTGCACGGATACCCCCTGCATATCACGGAGATTGCCGCCACACTGGAAGGCACTTGCTATGTGACACGTCAAAGTGTGGAGACGGTAGCTGCCATCCGTTCTGCCAAGAAAGCAATCCGCAAGGCCTTCGAGGCTTCGATGGCAGGCAAGGGTAGCAGTCTGGTGGAGATTGTATCAACCTGTAACAGCGGTTGGAAAATGTCGCCTAAGGCTGCTAACGAGTGGATGCAGGAACACATGTTCAACTATTATCCGAAAGGAGATCTAAAAGACACGACAAAATGAAAAAAGAGATAATTATCAGCGGCTTCGGTGGTCAGGGAGTCCTCTCGATGGGTAAGATTCTGGCCTACTCAGGTCTGATGGATGACAAGGAAGTGACTTGGATGCCTGCCTACGGACCCGAACAGCGTGGTGGTACGGCCAATGTGACGGTGATTGTGAGCGACGAGAAAATCAGTTCGCCTATCCTGTCGAAGTTCGATATCGCCATCGTCCTCAACCAGCCCTCGCTCGAGAAGTTTGAACCGAAACTCAAGCCCGGTGGTATTCTGATTTACGACGGTTACGGTATCATCAATCCGCCAACGCGTAAGGACATCACCATTTATCGTATTGACGCAATGGACAAGGCTGCAGAGATGAAGAATGCAAAAGTGTTTAACATGATCGTGCTGGGCGGACTGCTGAAGGTGGCGCCTGTAGTAAGTACAACAGGTGTAGAGAAGGCCCTCCGCAAGACATTGCCCGAACGTCATCACGACTTGATTCCCCTGAATATGCAAGCCATCGAAGAAGGTGGTAAGATTATAGTAAAAACGGAAGGTTAAATGACCTTCCGTTTTTTGTTTGGTATCTGTTAGAAGCTAACCTGTAGGCCAGCCATTAAGGTAGCTCGGGGCATCGGGTAACCCAGATTGATTTCGTAACTCTGAGCTAACAGATTTTCACCACGTACCCATAATGACAGATTGTTCAGCAACCGATAGCTGACGGTAGCATTCAGAAGCAGGAAGTTCTCCTTCTGTTCTGCATCGCCTACTGCTGTATATAGGCCGTTGATGTATTGCAGACCAGCTACAATAGACAGGCGTTGACAGCTGTAGTTGGCTCCTAAGTATCCCTTGTATTTAGGTGATGCAATCACGGGATTCTTCATGTGGAGCAACGAGTGATTGGTGGTTAGGTTCCAATGCTCATTGATGCGGTAGGCAGCCTCCAGTTCGGCACCGTAATTCTCTATTTTACCGGTATTCACATTACGTGGTTTCCCATCTACAGGCATCGTGACAATCATGTTGTCGCCTTTCAGGTAAAAAAGGTTCACGCCATAGTTGAAAGCACCGAGTCGATGGCGCCAAGAGAGTTCGTAGTTCATCAACCGTTCTGGTTTCAGATCGGTATTGGAGGGAGGGTAGAGATACATCTCTCGCATAGTGGGATTGCGGAAGCCCTTGCTCACCATAGCCTTCAGTTCACCATCGTCTATCGGACGAATCACAATACCTCCCTGTGGAATCCATTCCGTACCTGTGATGGAGTGGTGATCCACACGGATGCCGGCATCAATGGTCAGCCACGAGGTCAAGTCTTGACGGAAATCCACATAGCCGGCTATCTCGTTGCGATATGACTTACCACTCTGCTTATTGGGAGTATCAAGAACCTCACCTGTCTGCTTGGAAGTATAGTAGGCATTGCCGTAGATATGCATATAGTCGAGACCAACCGTTATGCGGTTGCCTTCGAAGAATTGGGCACTCTGATAGATAGAGATTCCTGTCAGCGCATCCTTGGAACGGAAATAACGCTGGGTAGGTTTGGAGGCATCGCTCGTACCGTCGTCAATCTTGTGGCGACCGAAGTTTGAATAAACGCTCACAGCTCCGCTTGTATGTCCATAGTGATTCTCAACAGCAGCCGAAACGACACCACGGGTAATCCATTGATCAGCATCGTAGAGTGGGGAAGTGGTGCTGCCAGGCTGTGAGGCATTGAAATGGGTTATGTTGGCATCCACATAGGCATTCCAATGTTCATTGAAATCGTAGCCTAACTTCAGATAACCGCCATATTGTTCGAAACCCATGCGGGGACGGTGGTTGTCGGTACGCCCGTATTGAGCTGCTACCGTACTGGTGAACTTGCCGCTTCGTAACTGATTGGATGCTTCAGCTTGGAAGGTTCCCCAACTACCTGCACCCAGATTGATGTTCGTTTTAACACCATCCTCTTTCATGCCTCGCGTCACGATATTGATGACACCGCCCATAGCATTCGAACCATAGAGCATGGAGGCAGGACCGCGCAGTACTTCTACGCGCTCCGCCATTAGCGTCTGATAGCTGTCGGAAATCGGATGACCATAGATGCCCTGATATTGTGGATGGCCGTCAATGAGTACCATTAATTGACCACTGCCACCGGCAACGCCACGCATATTGATACCTCCTGCAGCACCACCTGATACACCGTAGCCCAACATGGAACGGCTGGTGATGAAGAGTCCGGGCACTTGCTGCATGACGGTGGGCAGAATGCTGGTCTGATACTGCTCTGACAGTTTTTCGCGACCTATCACGGTCACCGTCTGTGGTAGAAAGCGCACGTCCGTAGCATTACGAGTGCCTGTGACTACCACGTCCTGTAGCTTCATGGAGTCATTAATTTCTTCTGCCCGACTGCCCACAACCACCGTTGTCAGCATCAAGATAAGAAATATTTTTTTCATTATATAAATCTAGTTTAATGCGATGGTGCTTATTTGTCCAGGTTTATCAATTCGTACTTCTTTGAACCCAAACCAATTTTCTCAGCATAGTCGGTGATATAGGTGCCGTGCTGACGGTTGATACGCTGAATAAGTGGCTTGTTGTCATCACCTGGTTTTCCTTCGTAGTTGAATACTTTGTCGAGGCAAGCCTGATCAACAGCTACGGGGTCGAGCGAAGCCATGATACCCATATCCTGCAGTTCGGGTTTGGCAGGATGACCGTCACAATCGCAATCTACTGACATATTGTTCATCACATTGATATAGATAATCTTGCCACCGAAATAGTTATGAACAGCCTGTGCAGCAGCAGCCATCGACTCCAGAAAGTCGTCCTGTGTCTTGCCGGCAGCCAGATATTCGGGTCCCCAAGCCAGTTTCGCATCGTCGGTCTTGCCAGCTGTGTGGATATAAGCCTTACCAGCAGTAGAAGCCACACCGATGGAGGCATTCTTCATCACACCACCGAAACCGCCCATGGCATGTCCCTTGAAGTGTGCCAGATTAATCATGAAGTCATAGTTGGCCAAGTGCTCGCCTACAATATCATAATTCAAGTGCTTCTGGTCCTGAATAGGAATACGGATGTCATGAAACTCGTCCATGATATCTACAGCAAATATTGAGTCGAAACCATGGTCATGAATGGTCTCCCAATGCTTCTTAGGATCTTGGCGTGTGCCACCATAGGCGGTGCAGCACTCCACGATGGTACCATTTACCTCATTGACCAGATTGCGGATGAAGGTAGGTTTCAGGTAATGCGTATTACCGCCTTCACCTGTTGAAATCTTCACGGCAACACGTCCCTGGGGTTCCACACCGAGTGCTTTGTAGATTTTTACCAATGACTCAGGAGTAATTTCTTTGGTGAAATACACTTTCGACTGGGCGAAAGTCATGGTAGCCGTCAATACCATTGCGGCCATCAAAAAAAGTTTCTTTTGTTTCATAATTCTATACTATATTTGTTTTTTCTGCTGCAAAGTTACACATTATTTATAATATATAGACGCGAAAAGAATAGAAAGTTTAATGGATGGAAGGGCTTTTTCTTGTCCTTTTTGTCCGTATTGCGCATTTTTGTTTTCGTTTTTTCCGTTTTCTGCATAATTCTTTGTATCTTTGCAGCCGTAAACCTTATATAAAAGTAAAAATGAGAAAATTATTATTGATGGCATTTACTGCCTGTTCTTTCCTGACAGCCCACGCAGGAGGACTGATGACCAACACGAATTACCACATTGCCTTCGACCGTATGATGGCTCGTGGTGCAACTTTTGACATTGATGCAGCTTATTCGAACCCCGCAGGATTGGTATGGGGGCACGAAGGCTGGCAGCTCTCGCTCAACTTTCAGAAACCTTGGCAGAACAGAGATATCAAGGTGGGAGGAACTACCTACGAAGGAAAAGCGTCGGCACCCATAGTTCCCGCACTTTTTGCCTCTTATAAGAAAGATCGTTGGGCCGTGTCCACCATGATTGGTATCGTGGGTAGTGGCGGTTTTGTAGAATATAAACAAGGAGTCCCTATGTTTAATGTACTCTTAGGTGGAATGCTCCAGCAGAATGGCATTACCCCCGACCAATATAAGTTTGACTCGGAGATGAAGGGCAAGCAGTATATCTATGGCGGACAAGTTAATTTCAGCTATAAGATTCTTGACTGTCTTTCGGCGGCTGTCGGTATTCGTGCCAATTATTACGACGGCTACTATCGTGGACATGTGAGTGCTACGGAACATCCATTGATGGGCGATTTGGCTTCGTTGGCATTGGATGTCGATCAGAAGGGGTGGGGCTTTACTCCGATAGTCAGTCTGAATTATCATAAAGGTCCTCTGACGCTCACAGCCCGCTATGAGTTTCGCACCAAGATTAATACGACCAATGAAACAAACTCGCTGGAGGCTGGTCTCGGTGTCAATCTGATTGCTGCTATGATGGCTGCCGACCCTGCAGCTGCCCAAGCTAAATTGGAAGCTATCAAGACACAGTTGGGTGCATATACAGCTCCCTATGCTGACGGCGTCAAGACACGTTACGACATGCCTGCTCTGCTCTCTGTCGCTGTTGGATACGACTTTTCAAAGAAATTGCGTGCAACCCTTGAATATCATTTCTTCGATGATAAGAACGCCAAGATGGGTGGTGACCGCCAGAAAGAGCTGAAACATGGTACCCATGAGATACTGGCTGGTGTGGAGTATGATATTAACGAGAAGTTTACCGTCAGTTGTGGTGCGCAGCGTACGGACTACGGACTCTCCGACGGTTACCAGCAGAATACATCCTTTGCTTGCGACAGCTATTCGTTAGGTTTGGGCGGAGCATGGAATATCAATGAGAAAATCCGACTGAATGCCGGCTACTTTATCAGTCTCTATAGCGACTATAAGAAAGCAACCTCCTATGGCGAGGAAACTTATTCGCGCACCAATAATGTGATAGGTGTCGGTGTTGACTTTAAATTCTGATTTGGGACTATACAAATGCCCCCGATGTTGCAAGATAAGTAACATAAATCAAGAAATTTAATAAAATAACGTATTTTTTACACGTTTTTCTTGGAACTTATTGTTTTTTTTATTTACTTTGCACCCGAAATTTAAGAAATAGGTAGATAAGTTTTATAATTTAACTAAGTTAGTAAAAAAATGAAAAAGCTATTTTTAATGCTTGCTGTTTCAATGATGACAGCTTCAGTTTCTGCACAGAATACTGCAGTAACTGCAAACAAGGCTGGTGACAACTGGTACATTGGTGTCAATGCTGGTGTTGCTACTCCTGTTATGAAAATCAATGACTTTGGTCGTTTTAAGGGTTTCTCTCCTGAACTTGGTGTTCGTGTTGGTAAGAACCTGACCACCGTATTCGGTTTGGCTCTCGACATCAACAACTACTTCGGAAACAAGAGTAACGCTAAGTCTATGTTCGGTAGCAAGACTTTCGTTAACGCTACAGACTTCGACATTCTGACCACTTGGAATCTGATGAACGCTTTTGGTGGTTATCAGGGTCAGCCTCGTAAATTTGAGGTAATTGCTTTGGCAGGTGGTGGTTATAGCCGCGCTTGGGCTGAGAAAGTTGGTGGTATCAACGCTAAGTTGGCCTTCGACCTCGCTCTGAACCTCGGTTCTGACAATCAGTATCAGCTTTACGTGGAGCCAGGTGTTGTTCTGGGTCAGCCTTATCCAATCTATGCTAACCCCTTCCGCAAAATCGAGACTGTTGCCGGTAAGAAGTGGAATGGTGCTCTTTCTTTGAAGGTTGGTTTCAACTACAAGTTCGGTACAAGCAACGGTACTCACAACTTCAAGATTGCTGAGCTCCGCGACCAGGCTGAGGTTGACGCTCTGAACGCTAAGATCAACGAGCTCCGTGGCGATGTTGATGCTAAGAACGGTCAGCTGAACGCTGCTAACCAGACCATCAACGACCTGAAGAAGAAGCTCGCTGAGTGCGAGGCTCGTCCTACTCAGATTGTAGAGGAGAAGAAAGAGACTCTCCTGCAGCCAATCGTTATCTTCCGTCAGGGTAAGAGCACTATCGACGCTGCTCAGTATGCAAGTGTTGAGATGGTTGCTAAGTATCTGAAGAATCATCCTGAGTCTAAGGTTCTCGTTAAGGGTTACGCTTCTCCAGAGGGTAAGGCTGAACTGAACCAGAAGCTTTCTGAGGCTCGTGCTACTGCCGTAGCTAACGCTCTCATCAAGCGCTACAAGATCTCTAAGGATCGTATCACCACTCAGGGCTTGGGTGCTACTAGCGAGATTTCTGAGGAGAACGACTTCAACCGTGTTGCAATGTTCGTTGACACAACAAAGTAATTTAAATCTTCTAATATAAATAAGAATCCCTGCAAGTAAGGCTTGCAGGGATTTTTATTTTTGTTCCAAAATAGTTTCAATACGTTTCAGATGTACATTTTTTTTGCGATTCGCTTGTTTCCAATTGTATAAAATACTATCTTTGCAGAGTCGAAAACATCAAAAGTGTAGTATTTATGAAACTAAAAACATTCATTATTCATCCCGTTTTACGCAAAGCTATGCTCTGTGTCGTGTTAAGTTTGAGCATGTCTTTGATGGCAGCCCCACGTTTTGTGGATTTCAAAAGTGGTGACTTGTTGCTGTCCAGAGGTAACGTTACTATTGGTTATGATGCGTCGGATGCCAAGGCTGTAGCCATCGCCGTAGAGTCCTTATCACAAGACTTTGAACGAGTGACTGGAACGCCAGCGCAGATTGGACATGCAGCTGATGCTAAAATAATAATAGGTACGATAGGACAGTCTTCCCTGATTGACAAACTCGTGAAGCAACAAAAGATAGACGCTTCTCAGTTGAAGGGAAAGCGCGAGAAATTCATCATCACCCTAATCGGCAATCAGTTGGTCATAGCTGGTAGCGATCGTCGCGGTACCGTCTATGGCATTTATGAGCTGTCAGAACAGATGGGTGTTTCGCCCTGGTATTATTGGGCTGACGTGCCTGTTGAGCATCACGAGAACATCTATATTAATAAAGGTATATATACCGATGGTGAACCAGCCGTTGAGTTCCGTGGTATCTTCCTGAACGACGAGGCACCATGCCTGACATCTTGGGTGAAAAACACCTTTGGAACCGATTATGGCGATCATCGGTTCTACGCCAAAGTCTTTGAACTGATACTCCGTCTGCGTGGTAATATGATGTGGCCGGCTATGTGGATGTGGGCTTTCTATGCCGACGACCCACTCAACAGCAAGACAGCCGACGATATGGGCATCATCATGGGTACCTCACACCATGAGCCCATGGCTCGCAACCATCAAGAGTATGCACGCCGTAGAGCAGATTGGGGGCCGTGGAACTATCACAAAAATCCCGACAAATTAAACCTGTTCTTCCGCGAGGGCATCCAGCGTATGAAGGGAACCGAGGATATGGTGACTATCGGCATGCGTGGTGATGGTGACGAGGCCATGAGTGAAGATGCAGACACTAAGTTGTTGCAGAACATTGTCGAGAATCAGCGCAAGATTATTGCCAAGGAAACGGGCAAGAAAGCCAAGGAGACCACTCAGGTGTGGGCACTTTATAAAGAGGTGTTGGACTATTACGACAAAGGCATGCGTGTGCCCGATGACGTCATCATGCTGTTGTGCGATGACAACTGGGGTAATGTGCGCCGTGTACCTAATATGAAAGAGCGTCAGCATCCTGGTGGATGGGGACTCTACTATCACGTTGACTATGTAGGAGCACCACGTAATACCAAGTGGATGAACGTGACGCCTACCATCAATATGTGGGAACAGTTGCAGTTGGCTTATGTCAACGGAATTCAGCGCATGTGGATTCTGAACGTGGGCGACTTGAAACCTATGGAATATCCTATTACCTTCTTCATGGATATGGCATGGAATCCCAATCAATTAGACCAAAAACTTGTTATCAACCATACTCAAGCGTTCTGCTCTCAGCAGTTTGGCGAAGCCCAGGCTGTTGAGGCAGCCCGCTTACTGAATCTGTCTTGTAAACTGAATGGACGTGTAACGGCAGAAATGCTCGATGCCAAGACCTATAATGTCCATACGGGCGAGTGGCGCCAGGTTGCTGATGAGTTTATGCGCCTGGAGGCAGAAGCCCTGCGCCAGTATCTGACCCTTGACACTCGCTATCATGATGCCTACCAGCAGCTGATACTGTTCCCCATTCAGGCTATGTCGAATATCTATCAGATGTATTATGCTCAGGCTATGAACCATAAACTTTATGCCGAGGGTAATCCTGATTGCAATCTCTGGGCTGATAGGGTAGAGCAGGCTTTCCGTCGCGATTCCCTGTTATGTGCCGACTATAACCACAAGATAGCCGGTGGTAAGTGGAATGGCATGATGACCCAGAAACATATCGGTTATACTTCGTGGAACGATGATTTTCCTGCCGACAAACTGCCTGAGGTGAAGCGTCTGGCAGAAAGAACTCCAGGAGGCTATACTTTCGCTATGGAGAATGGGGTGGTATCCATGGAAGCAGAACACTTCTTCGATGCCAAGAATGCCGACAAAGCCCAATGGACCGTTCTGCCCGATATGGGGCGTACCCGTAGTGGTGTGGCTCTGATGCCTTATACCGAAAGTCCTGCAGGTGGCAGTCTGTCGTATCGTTTTACAACCAAGAACCAGGCTGCCCGGCAGGTAAAGGTGCATGTGGTGGTGAAGTCAACCCTCGACTATCTCAACAAGGGCGGTCTGACTTATCAGGTTTCTTTGGACGGCAGTCAGCCTGTCGTTGTGAATTTCAACAAAGATTTGAATGAGAAGCCCGAGAATATCTATTCCATCTATTATCCCACCGTGGCACGTCGCGTGATTGAGCGTATTGTGGAACTGCCTTTGTCTGCTGGCGATGTGCATACATTGACCCTACAGCCCGACGATCCTGCCATTGTGTTCGAGAAAGTGGTGGTAGATGCCGGTGGCTACAAGCCCTCCTATCTCTTCATGGATGAATCTCCATGCAAGATTGATGCAGGTCAAAAATAATGCCTGCGTATGCAAATTGCCCCCGTCCGTCGTATCAACATTAGCAGGATTGGTGTAAATTTGCATTAGAAAAAGCATAGAAAAAGAAATACAGAGGTGTTTGTTTTTGGGTAAGAAGATTGTTTTTAAGGATACAAAATCAGGTCGCTCGTGATGGGCGACCTGATTGTTTCTATTATTTAGTATTGATTTCCAGGGTTTTAGCTTTCAGTTTCCCTTTGCTGTCCTTGATGGTTAGTCGGATATTTCCAGCTTGCCGACCCGTTCGCAAAACTACCACCAATTCGCCGTTGAAGAGTTTCATTCGTGGTTGTTTGAATGATTCCAGCGAAGTGGCGTCGCCATTACAAACAGCTTCGAAACTGCCTGCCCCTGTTACCTCGAATGTCAGTTCGTTGTTACAGGTAGGAACAGCCACCCCTTTGCTGTCTGCCACACCGATGGTCACGAAAACCAGGTCTTCGCCGTCAGCCCGATAACTCTTTCTGTCGGCTTGAGCCACGATAGCCGTTGGCTTTCCTGCCGTACGTCTGCTGTCTTCGCCAATCTTATTGCCCTGTGCATCATAGGCTACGACACGGATTTCTCCTGCTTCATATTTCACGTTATTCCAACGCAGGCGGTAACGGTCCAGACGTTCTGCAGGATTCTTGCGGATGCGCCCCTGACTCTTACCATTCACAAAGAGTTCTGCCTCTATACCGTCCGTATAGCAATAAACTGGTGTCACCTCGCCCTTGCGTTCCGGCCATGTCCAATGCGGCAACAGGTGAACGGTGTGCTCCTTCGTGTTCCATTTCGAGCGATACAGCCAGTAGCGGTCCTTCGGCAGTCCCGCCAAGTCCATGATGCCGAAATAACTGCTGCGCGAGGGCCAGTATTCGTCGTAGGGGGTTGGCTCACCCAGATAGTCATATCCCGTCCATACGAACTCGCCAATCACCCAGTCCTTGTCGTCCTGCCATACCCAGTCGTCATCTGGAAGATTCGACCATGAGCAGTATTCTACATCGTATGACGAACATTGTCCGTCAGCCTTCGTCAAGGCTGTCGGGTCGTAATTGGGTGAATACGAGGCAAATTGAGAATTGTCCGTCACTACGACAGGGAATTTATAGACGCCACGGCTGCTGACCGTCGATGCCGTCTCGCTGCCCAACAGGAATCCCTGCGGCAGTTGTTTGATATTGTTCTCGTATTTATGTACGCGGTAGTTGAATCCGGGCACCTCCATCGCCTGAGCAAAACCGCTGTTAAGCGCGTCTTCTGCGCGATCCATGCCCTGAGTGACGGGTCGGGTAGGGTCCAGTTGGTGACAGAGTCCCTGCAGCTGTTTGGCTATCTGCCTGCCTTCCTCGCTCCATTGTTCAGGAATTTCATTACCAATCGACCACATCACAATACTCGGGTGGTTGCGATGGTTCAGCACCAGGTTAGTGATATCCTTCAGCGCCCATTCCTTGAAGAAACGCGCATAACCGTTCTTGCACTTGGGATAAATCCACATATCAAAACTTTCTGCCATCACCATCATACCCATCGAGTCGCAAATCTCCATCTGCCATGTCGAAGGCATGTTATGAGCCGTACGGATAGCGTCGCAACCCATCTCCTTCAGCGTACGAATCTGTCGGATGAGGGCAGCCTTGTTGATGGCAGCGCCCAGCGGACCCAAGTCGTGATGCAGACAGACGCCCTTCAGTTTCCGTGTCTGTCCGTTCAGTTGAAAACCGCCTTCACGCGACACCTTAATCGTACGGATACCTATTTTCTGCTGTTTCTCGTCCAGCGTCTTCCCGTCCTTGGTTACCTTTGTGGTCAGCGTATATAAATAAGGTGTTTCTGGCGACCAAAGTCGTGGCGCCTTTACTTTCAGCGTCGTATTCACCAGTCCGTTCTTCACGGCTAAGTTCTGAGCCTCTGCCACCATATTTCCTGTTGCATCTGCCATCACGATTTGTGCCTTGACCTGCTCGTCATGTCCCCTTACCGTCATGTCAACAGCCACTTCCGCTTCGTCGCTTTTCAGACTGACAGTTCTTGCAAATACCGACCAATCGTCTATTGAACAATTCTGCTTAAGTATCAGCGTTACAGGGCGATATAATCCTGCACCAGGATACCATCGGCTACTCTCTTCCAGGTTTTGCAGATGCACTCCGATGTCCAGTTTTCCCGCCTTGATGTATGGCGTAGCATCCACGCGGAAGGCATTATATCCGTAAGCCCAATAGCCAGCCTCCTTTCCGTTAATCGTGACACGCGGTTCAGCCATCGCCCCGTCGAACAGCAGTTCAGCAGCCTCATAGCCTTCAGGCAGCGTGATGGTAGTGCGATACCACCCCTCGCCAATCCAGGGTAGCGCTCCTGAGCGTCCCGATTTCTCCGTAGCCTCCGTCTCGCCGTTCTGTGTGATAGCCACCTTCTGTAAGTCCCATTTCTTGTCGAACGGTCCAGCAATAGCCCAGTCGTGTGGAATATTCACCTTCGTCCACGCTTGTCCGTCACGCGAGAATTCCCATGTTTTCAGATTGATTTCCTGTCGTGGTTGCGCCAGCGCAGCCACACACATCATCCACATTCCGATCAGTAGTTTCGTTTTCATACATCATAGTTTTAAATTTGCGTCCAAAGGTACAAACATTCCACGAAACTTCCAAAAATTATCCCCGCAATTTATGGAGTTGCGGGGATAATTCGTGTTATGACCAAGCTGATTCCAATTCCTGCTGGCTGGGCTTGTAGAGCGATTCTACCCAGCACATGGCGGTGACGATTCTAAAGAGGCGCTGCTTGTCGGTGGGGGCGATGGGTTCGCTGGCATCGATGCCTGAGAGACGTTCCACATGGTTGATGTATGCCATTGTCAGGTTTTCCGTCTCTGGTGCCCACCGGCTGATGATGGCGCGGATGGTGCATAGCTTGTACTTTGTGATGTAGCGGCGAATCAGGATGAAGGCCGCACGCAGTCCGTATCGCATGTCGGTGAACTGTTCGAACACGCCGTCCGAGTTTGTAGGGCGCTCCCCCTTCCAGTTGTTGCCGATGCGGATGTTCAGGGGGTTGCAGTTTCTAACTCCTCTTGTTTCCATCATTCAAAGTTATTAGAAGTACAACGGTCCGTGTCCCATGCATGATGTAGTACCGAGTGTTGTTGCAATTGCGGTGAGTATGCTCACTATGAGCTGAATCACCATTTTCCATGTTTCTTTTTTCATAGCCTTAAAGTGTGTTTTAAAGGGTTAATTATTAGGGTTTTATATCATGTACAAAGGTACAAAAAATAATCGAGACTGCCAAGTGTTTCCCCGATTATTTTCTCACAAAAGCACCACCCAGACTTCGCGTTTTGTCGCAAATAGCCAGCCCTGTCGCAACAAATCGAAGAAATTTTGGAGGAAATATTTGGAATATTGCCCGAGTTGTTGTATCTTTGCAATGTCTATTAGAACAAACAACGTCTGAGCGACAATATGTTTAACAATCTAAAACTGTAAGAATTATGAAGCAGAAAGATGAAAAAAAGGACCCTAAGGTTCTGTCACAGGAAGAGTTAGAGAACATTACGGGTGGTAAGAGACCTCCAATCACAGACAAGTAAGTTTCGAATATTGATATCCAAAAGGAGAGCCTGCAGAATGCCTGCAGGCTCTCTTTTTTTTTCCTATACACCGGCGCTGCATGGAGGGCTTTTTCTCGCCGGCAAATGCCTTCTGCCGTTCGTACTCTTCTCTGTTCATATCATGCAAAGGTATAGTGATTATTGCAGACTGCCAAACATTTTAATAGAAAAAAAACTGCCGTCCCCATGCCATCACGCGACCTGCCCCCCGAGATTATGCACAGTTTTCGCTTTCTGTGCAAGGCAATGGAAAATAATGGCTCAAGATTTGATGGTTATGATTTTTATTGCTTAACTTTGCAGCCTTTTCGGCTCCTTTCACGGGAGCAGGATAACGATTGTCTAACCCAAACATAAAACGGCTAAATCTATGAGCGAGAAAGTGGACACAGAGGAATTGAAGGAGGCGGCACGCGGGGCGTACCGCCAGTTACAAGACGAACTTGAGAGAAAGGTGGCAGAGGCAGAAGAACTGAAGGTGAGGATGCGCGTGGTGGAGGCTACGCAGGGGCTGCTCGAGGAGATTGACCGGCTGAAAACTGAAGCCGAGACTATGCTTAACGAGATTGACGGACTTAACCAACTCATTCAGGAGAAGGACATGCAACTGAAAGAACTACGCCAACTGACGGCTGGCGTGGCCAAGAAGTCATCGGCCGACGATGTGTCGAAGGCCATACGCATCTACCTGAACATGTCGAAGCGCAAGACGCAGAGCAAGCGTGAGGTCGCGAAGTCGATACTGCTGGAACTCATCACGGCGGCGAAGCTGGAGCTGTCGGAGGGCATCATGGAATCGCTGAACCACTTCGACGATGAGGAACTGACGGATCAGCCGCAGCCGACGGGCACCGCCAACGAAAACGTGGCTGAGCTGCTGACCGCCGAGGCGCAAGTGCTGTGGCAGCGGCTGCGGGATGCGGGGCTCATCGTGGCCGACGGCTACGCACTGGCCGAAGGGGTGTCGGCCAACCAGGCGGCCTACATCGCCGACCGCATGGCCGAGAAGCTGCGGATCAAGAAGAAGTGGAAGCTGTTTCAGCTGCTCTGGGGCATCCCCAACCTGGCTCAGCTGGCTGGTACTTGGCAGCAGACGGGCAAGCTGCCGCCCCGTAGCAGCGATATCGACAAGCTGACAGAATAGCCTGACATCCAGCAGGTTAAGGTCTTATATAAGTCTTATAGTAGGTCTTATATAAGACCTTTTTTTATGCCCTTTTGCGTAATTTTGCAGCACCAACCGACGATGAGGGGAAAATGGTCAAGCGATGGACCGAAGGCCTGTCTCACTTCCCCGGTTGTGCGGTAGGGACCCTCGTGTGAGACCGAGGTCTTTCCCGGAAAGGACTTTGGTTATGTCTAAGGAAATAACCACTACAACTCCTCCTTCGGTATTTAATAATAAGGAGCAAAGTTGGCACTCGAACACAGACTTGGGCTGTGACGTAAAAACAATTCTGCGCAACGACGTGCGCATGGTGACAGGTAAGGAGTATCGGGGCATGTTCAGGCTCGACTCTGAGAGCATCGTTGATGAGTTCTACTGTCGTGACCCGCACTACACGTTCATCGAAATCCTGCCTCAGAAGGCGGAAAAGCGCCATCCGCACATGTTCGAGGGTGAGTTTATCACGGCTACTCGCCAAGGCGACGGATCGCCGCGGCTGAACTTCAAGAAATTGAAGATGGGCGGGGACTTCAACCTGGAGCGCTATGCCCTCGGAGTGTATAATGAAATATGTATGGCGCTGGGGGGCATGGTAGAGGAAGTGAAGTAAAAGGGGCAAGGAGTCTCAGTCTCAAATCTCAATTCAAAAAAAGGATGCTCTCCATATCGGAAAATGTCTCTTTCTTTGTTTGTAACTTATTGATTATTAAATATATATATAATATATATAATATAAATAAGGTAAGATGGGGGTACCCTGAAAAACAACTGAGACTCTGAGACTGAGACTGCAAGCCACATCGAGTGACATTAAAAGTTTAACTTAATTCATTAGAAAGCAATGACTTACAACATTTTCAGTAGCACCGCCCCGGCGATGCCCAAGCCTGGAAAAGGCACAGAAATCGTGAAATTACTTCTTTCACAGGTCTCACGTGAGATGCGCGAACCGCTTCTTCCGATGACCATTCCTGCTCTGGCAGCCCATGTGTCGGATGTGGAGTTCATGTATTCGGACAACAAATATCATGAGCTTTGCGGCCAGATGGGGCACCTGATAGGTCCTTCCGGCATCGGTAAAGACCAGTTGCACGATCTCGTAGAGGCTATCATGCGCTCGTTCCGAGACCATGACAGGGTGGAATACAAGAAACTGGAGGACTGGGCGCGGCAGAAGAACACCAGGAGCAAC
The DNA here is from genome assembly GCA_002354095.1 of Prevotella sp. UBA2711. Lineage (GTDB taxonomy): Bacteria > Bacteroidota > Bacteroidia > Bacteroidales > Bacteroidaceae > Prevotella. Next base: position 36,181 of record DEKX01000021.1, read on the forward strand.
AACAAGGACAAGCCGGAACGCCCTGAGGTGGCTATCTGGTTTCCGCCCATCGATGTCACCAGCGCGGCATTTCTGCAGAATGCGCTGGGCTTGGAGAAACTGGGCGGTCGCACGCAGTATCTGAATATGCCCGAGGTGGAGATGGTCGATAAGATGTGTGGCGGTCACAAGCAGGTGAGCATGATGGTTCGCAACATCTACGACCGCAAGCGCGTGGGTGCGCTCAGGGCTACTTCCGAAGGCGTCACGGGAAACCCTTTGATCAGGGCTAATCTCACGTTCAGTTCCATCCCCGAGGTCGCCCGTTCGTTCTATAAGCGTGACATGATCAACGGTTTCTTCGGTCGCATCCCGTTTGCTTACAAGGCACGTGGCGAGCGCAAGGGCAAGATTCCGCGTAAAGGCGATTTCGACGAAGCGTTCCTTCGTCAGCTCGACGACTATTTGGTGCGTCTCGACGGCTGCAAAGGCCGTTTCGTGGTGAAGCCGTTGAACAAGATGGCCGACCAGTTGGCAGAAGAGATGGCGACGCTGGCCGACCTGGCTGACGACGACATACTCTTTGAACTCTCGCACCGCAGCATCTTCTCCGCATGGAAGAAGGCGGCCACCCTTTGGATTCTGAACGACCAGACCTGGTCGCGCTCCATCGGCGAGTTCATGGCGTGGTTCTGCTACTACGACCTCTGGTCGAAGGTACGCGTGTTCGGCGATATGTTCAAACTGGGCGATGCACAGAGTGACGGTGAGCAGAAGAGCGGCCCGAAAAACATGCTCGACAGTCTGGACACGTCGTTCAACGAGCTGCAACTGGAAGCCTTGCGACTGAGCCTCGGCAAGAGCAAGGAGGGCACGCGCCATCAGCTGAACGTCTGGAAGAACCGCGGCTTCATCACTTACTCAGCCCAGACGGGGCTTTACACCAAGACGGAGGAGTATTTGAAGAGTTCATAGTTCATAGTCACACAGAAATTCACAGAAAT
>DEKX01000043.1 GCA_002354095.1 Prevotella sp. UBA2711
CGTTTGGGCTTAAAACCGGATGATCGGGTAGAGGATGACTTGTCCCAGATGGGAGTGGTGATTGTCCTATTGACAGATTCCACTATCCGTTCCACCTTATTGCCAGCTTTTACTACAGGGTAGGCTTCAACAATGAGATACCATTCCTCTTTATACTGTGATTTGCGGAGTTTAACCGTAACTTTCGTATGTGCTAATGGTTTCTTCATAAGCTCTTATAAAGTTTGTCGATTTCCTTTTTGGGGGCATACACATAATTGCCTATCTGACGGGTTGGGATGGAATACTTCCTAATGTGAGCCCAAACAGTGCTGTCGTCAATTCGGTACTTCTTGGATATTTCCCCAATTGTATAACAATCCTCTGGCTCCAAGCTATATAGTCTTGGTAGGGGCTTATCTTTTTCTATTGGCTCCTCACGCTTAGGGAACATTTTTTCAAGTTCTGTCCTTTTTATCCGTGTCAGTCTTTCCCCTATATTTATATAAGGTATAGCACCTTTCTTTATCAGACGGTAAATCGTGTCTCGCCCGATGGAGTACATGGCTACAGCTTCCGCTACAGAGATATATTCTCTTGCATCCGGAACTTTCTGGGCAATTTGTTTGAATTGTTCAGCCTTTTTAGCTGCTGCCTTTTTCTGCTTATAGGCCATGTCAATGCAGTGCTTAGAGCAGTACTTAGACTCGAGCGTCTTTGCAATGAAGGTTGCTCCACACATTTCGCATTTCCGTTTAATCTGAAATTTTAAAGCTGGCATATTTTCGTCCTTTTAATATGTATTAATCCGTATAAGTATTTTTAAGTTGCATCTCATCGCCAATTAAGTCGTGTCGCAAATATGACGCAAAATTACGGTAAAAATCCGAAAATAGCAAGAAATGAAACAAAGTTTAACAATAACAAAAAGTGGTGTAACCACTTGGATTACACCACTTTCTTATGATTTCCTTATTGTTGCTTATCTATTCTTACTTCACCTCCTCGAAGTCGGCGTCCTGGATGTTCTCATCCTTTGGAGCTTCTTGCTGACCGCCTGCCTGCTGGTTGTAGAAAGGACCTTGCTGCTGGTCGGCACCTGGCTGAGGACCTGCCTGGGCTCCCTGATACATCTGCTGTGAAGCAGTCTGCCAAGCCTGGTTGAGGGCATTCATAGCATTGTCGATGGCTGCGATGTCGCCAGACTTGTGGGCATCCTTCAACTGCTGGAGGGCATTCTCGATAGCTGGCTTGTGCTCTGCAGGAATCTTGTCGCCAATCTCCTTCAACTGATTCTCGGTCTGGAAAATCATAGAGTCAGCCTGATTCATCTTGTCAACGCGCTCGCGCTCCTTCTTATCGTTCTCGGCATTCTGCTCAGCCTCAGCCTTCATGCGGTTGATCTCGTCCTGAGACAGACCTGACGAAGCCTCGATACGGATAGCCTGCTCCTTGCCTGTAGCCTTATCCTTGGCACTTACCTTCAGAATACCATTGGCATCAATATCGAAGGTTACCTCAATCTGAGGAATACCACGACGGGCTGGGGCAATACCAGTCAGGTTGAACTGACCGATAGACTTGTTCTGGTTGGCCATTGGGCGCTCACCCTGCAGTACGTGGATGGTAACCTCAGTCTGGTTATCGGCTGCTGTAGAGAAGGTCTCGCTCTTCTTGCAAGGAATTGTCGTGTTGGCCTCAATCAGTTTGGTCATAACACCACCCATGGTCTCAATACCCAGTGTCAGAGGAGTAACGTCGAGCAGCACGATGTCGCCTACGCCACCTTCCTTGTTCAGAATAGCACCCTGAATAGAAGCACCTACGGCTACTACCTCATCGGGGTTAACACCCTTTGAAGGCTCCTTGCCGAAGTAGTTCTTTACGAGTTCCTGAACGGCAGGAATACGGCTTGAACCACCTACGAGGATGACCTCGTCGATATCGGCAGTATTCAGTTTGGCATCAGCGATAGCCTTCTGACATGGAGCCAGACAAGCCTGAATGAGTCCGTGTGCCAACTGCTCGAACTTAGCGCGAGTCAGTGTCTTTACCAAGTGCTTAGGTACACCGCCTACAGGCATGATGTATGGAAGGTTGATCTCCGTAGAAGTAGAGCTTGACAGCTCAATCTTAGCCTTCTCGGCAGCCTCCTTCAGACGCTGCATAGCCATTGGGTCGGCTTTCAGGTCGGCACCCTCGTCGTTCTTGAACTCCTGTACCAGCCAGTCGATGATTACCTGGTCGAAGTCGTCACCACCCAGGTGGGTATCACCATTGGTAGAAAGAACCTCGAACACACCACCGCCGAACTCCAGGATAGAGATATCGAACGTACCACCACCGAGGTCGAATACGGCAATCTTCATATCCTTGTTGGCCTTGTCAACACCATAAGCCAAAGCAGCAGCTGTAGGCTCGTTGACGATACGGCGAACATTCAGACCGGCAATCTGTCCAGCCTCCTTGGTAGCCTGACGCTGAGAGTCAGAGAAGTAGGCAGGTACGGTGATAACGGCATCAGTTACTTCCTGGCCCAGATAGTCCTCGGCAGTCTTCTTCATCTTCTGCAGCACCATAGCTGAAATCTCCTGTGGCGTGTACTTACGTCCGTCGATGTCAACACGTGGATAGCCACCCTCGTTGACTACTGTATAAGGTACGCGAGAGATTTCCTTCTCGGTCTGTTGCCAGTTCTCACCCATAAAACGCTTGATAGAGTAAACGGTCTTCTTCGGGTTAGTGATAGCCTGACGCTTGGCAGGGTCACCAATCTTACGCTCACCGTTCTCAACGAAACCTACTACAGAAGGTGTAGTACGCTTACCTTCGCTGTTAGCGATAACCACAGGCTCGTTACCCTCGAATACGGCAACACAGCTGTTGGTTGTTCCTAAGTCAATTCCAATAATTTTTCCCATAGTTATATTCTTTTTTAATTGTTAATATTCGCATTTTGTCACCGATTTTATAGCAAAGCATGTGCCAAAATCAAAAAAAATGAAGAAAAATGACTGATTGTCACGACATTTTGGCACAAGTATCAAAAATTATTTATATCTTTGCATCATATTACGTAATATAACAAAGAACAATTATACCTATGAAGAAACTGATGATTCTGGCAGGTCTGGCTATGGCAGCTACTGCTGCATGGGCTCAGAGTGCAGACTCCTACATTGTGAAAACGAAGGGAGTGAAGAAGACAGAAGCGAAAGCTGTTGTGAAGGCTGAGAAGAAAGACGAGCCTCAGGGCACTGATTTCGTCAGCCAAAACTTCCGTTATTACAGTCTGTGTGACTGGCAAAACGGCATGAAGTTTATGGTATTGCCCGAAAAGTACGACTTGCTGGTCAATACTTTCCGTGATGCCGGCACTGGCAAGGAAGTGCCCAGCGGTCGTTTGCGTCGCAAGATACTGATTTACACTGATCATTCCGTAGGAGCCAACGGCAGAGCCCGCATGAACTTTACGGGTCAGGAGGACAATAAGAAGTATTATTTCGAATTGCCCAACGGATCGTTTGAAGACTACTGCTACAGCAGGAAGGGTGTGCCCACATTGGCCTATCTGGGTGATGTTGACATAGCCCGTGAGAAACTGAAGGGCCAGTCGCTTGTTACTCGTGCCACCGACTATCGGGTAGATGTAGATTACGAGAGCGACAGCTATAACGAAGTGAAGGTTGAGAAAGGTATGGAGGTTAAAGTGGTAGATGTCGGTGTGGGTACTCGCGACTTCCCCGTGAAGATTATCGTTGCCGACAAGAACGGCAATGAGTTCTACCAGAATGTGGCTCTCAGCCGAACCAATTGCAGTCTTCGTGATGACGAATTCATAGTAGATAACGAGAAATTTGCCTTCTATGGTTCGTTTGACATGCTGACAGCTACGACAAAGGTTTCTGCTGATTATGCGCAGTATATGGGTAAGACCGTCTATACCAAGTATGCTACCACGATGACTACAAAGGGTGGCGGTAAAGACAATAGAAAGGTGAAGGTGCCTAAGTTGATGGGATTCCGCATTGACGGAATGGCTCCTATCCACAACTCCAACTATGTCACTTTGACACTGACAGAGTCAGAAACAGGACGTGTGTACTCCAAGGATGTTACCTTCGTCAATGAGAGTGTGGCAGGTGATATTGACGGTCAGAAGGAAGACTACTTCGGCTATCTGTTCGGCTTCGGTGAAGGTCGCTTGCGCAATACGAATGCTGCTACTCGTACGATGATTCGCGAAGGTCGTGTCGGTATGGGTATGACTGAGGAGGAAGTTGAAATGGCTGTCGGTGAGCCTGACAGTAAGGTGGATAGCAGTGACGGACGTTACGAGTGGATATACAAGCGCACCAAGGCTTGGCTGATTGTGCAGTTCGGTAAATCAGGAAAGGTTATCGGCATCCGTACACCGCGCCTCAATCAGAAAGTGACACCGGCTACTAAAAAGAAGAAGTAAAACGTCAGAAAATAAAAAGTGGAAGTCTTGGAACTTCCACTTTTTTTTATTTTAGTCCTTATCAGCAATGGCCTGCATGATTTTGGCTTCCAGTTCTTCACAAAGTTCTGGGTTGTCTTTCAGCAACTGTTTCGTGCCGTCGCGACCCTGTGCCAGTTTCGAACCTTCGTAAGAGAACCACGAACCACTCTTCTGGATGATTCCGTATTCTACACCCAGATCTACGATCTCGCCAATCTTGGAGATACCCTCGCCGAAGGTGATTTCAAACTCAGCCTTGCGGAAGGGAGGTGCCACCTTGTTCTTAACTACTTTTACGCGTACTTGGTTGCCAATGACATTGTCGCCGTCCTTGATGGCTGTAACCTTGCGGATATCCAGACGCACGGAAGCATAGAACTTCAGGGCATTACCACCTGTTGTCGTCTCAGGATTTCCAAACATGATACCAATCTTCTCGCGCAACTGGTTGATGAAGATACAGGTTGTATTGGTCTTGGCTATCGTACCAGTCAGTTTACGAAGAGCCTGCGACATCAGGCGGGCATGCAAACCTACAGCCGAATCACCCATATCACCCTCAATCTCTTTCTTTGGAGTCAAGGCTGCAACCGAGTCAACTACCAGAATGTCGATGGCTGACGAGCGAATCAGCTGGTCGGCAATTTCGAGTGCCTGCTCTCCGTTATCGGGTTGCGAAATCCACAGATTGTCAATATCTACCCCCAACTTCTGAGCATAAAAGCGGTCGAAGGCATGTTCCGCATCAATGAAAGCGGCAATACCACCCGCCTTCTGAGCTTCGGCAATAGCATGAATAGCCAGTGTTGTCTTACCGGAAGACTCAGGACCGTAAATCTCAATGATACGCCCTTTGGGGTATCCGCCCACACCCAGTGCAGCATTCAGTCCGATACTTCCTGTAGGTATGACTTCCACGTTTTCTGTCTGTTCGTCGCCCATTCGCATGATGCTGCCCTTGCCGAAGTCTTTCTCAATCTTCTGCATGGCAGCCTGCAAGGCTTTCATTTTCTCCTGTTGCGGGGACAGCGCCTCGCCTTCTGTTTCTTTTTTTGCCATAGTTTTTGTTATTTTTTTATTCTGAGTATTCTGAATAATTATAATTCAAGATCGCCATCGTGAATTTCGTGCCAGGGCAGACCCTGCTTGTTCAGCTGTTCCATGAATGGATCGGGGTCGAATTCCTCGACATTGTAAACACCTGGTTTCTTCCACAAGCCTTTGCAGAACATCATGGCACCAATCATGGCAGGAACGCCTGTGGTGTAGCTGACTCCCTGCATACCCGTCTCTTCGTAGGCAGCGCGATGCGAGCAGTTGTTGTAAACATAATAGGTATGTTCCTTGCCATCCTTGCCGATACCACGGATGCGACAGCCGATAGAGGTTTCGCCCTCATAGTTCTCGCCCAAATCCTGTGGGTTAGGCAGTACGGCTTTGAGGAACTGCAAAGGTACAATCTTGACCTTCGCCGTACCAGTGCCGTCAGCCAGCGGAGCCTCGTATTCTACCTCGTCAATACGACTCATACCGATGTTCTGGATGACCTCCAAGTGCTTCAGATACTGCTGTCCGAAGGTCATCCAGAAACGGGCACGCTTGATGGTAGGATAGTTGATAACCAGCGACTCAATCTCCTCATGATGCAACAGATAGCTGTCGCGTGGACCGATGTTGGGGTAGGTCAGGTCTTTGTGAATCTCCAGTGGTTCAGTTTCCACCCATTTGCCATTCTCCCAATAGAGTCCCTTTTGGGTGATCTCGCGGATATTGATTTCCGGATTGAAATTGGTGGCGAATGCCTTATGATGGTCGCCGGCATTACAGTCAACGATGTCCAGATATTCAATCGCATCGAAATGGTGCTTGGCAGCATAAGCCGTATAGATACTGGTTACACCTGGGTCGAAACCGCATCCCAGAATAGCCGTCAGACCAGCCTCCTTGAAACGCTCGCGATAAGCCCATTGCCACGAATATTCGAAATGAGCCTCGTCCTTTGGTTCGTAGTTTGCTGTGTCCAGATAACTGCAACCACAAGCCAGACAAGCCTCCATAATGGTGAGGTCCTGGTAGGGTAGGGCAAGGTTAATGACCAATTCGGGCTGATAGCTCGAAAAGAGTTTCTTCAACTGCTTTACGTCATCAGCGTCCACCTGTGCCGTCTGGATGGGCATGTTATATCCCTTCTTGTGAATGGCCTCTACGATGGCATCACACTTTGCCTTGCGGCGTGAAGCTATCATGAAGTCGGTAAACACATCTGCATTCTGCGCAATCTTGAATGCTGCAACGGTGGCAACGCCACCTGCTCCAATCATCAATACTTTTGCCATATTCCGTTATTTTATCTTGTTTTTGATTTCTTCTGATGTGATTTTCAAGGCTGCCATGATTGACAAGCCCAACATCTCCTGTTTGTATTTTCCGCCAGCTGTAGGCTGCATGGTGTATAGGGTGATGTCTTTATCGCCGTCCATTTGGCGGAGTCCTACGCGTACCTTATTATATATATCCTCATCTTCGGCATTGGGAATGACCATCAGTCGCTTCACTTCCTCTTGCGATGCGATATACTGCATCGACTGGGCGAAGTAGTCACCATAGCTAACCAGTTCGTCCTCAACGGGATAGGCACTGAAGATAAACTCACCGATATGGTCCTTGAAAGCTTTGTCTATATACTCAAGGGCAAAGTTGGAGGGATTGAAATTGTCGAATTCCTCTTTCTCCTTAGAATGAATCAACACTACCTGTATTTCATTGTCGCCAGGTCGCAAACCTCCATCGAGTGCCACACAGTCAGCCCACATAGCCATATCGGCTTGGGGGATATGCCGTTCAAGCATCCGCTCGAAATTAACGGTCAAATTAAACACAACCTTGTCGACGTAGTCAGCGTCGACAAGGATAACGTTTTCTTTCCATTTTGCCCTATTAACTGTATTTTCTGTCATAGGGTACAAAGTTAGTGCAATTCCAGCTAATTTCCAAATTTTTTAGTCGATTAATTGTACCAGATTGACGAATCTCCTTCTTCATAGAAGCGCTCGTCCTCATTGTAGACGTTGTCGAGCTCATAAGACTCTTCGTCATGCATTTTCTTGGTTCTCATAGGCTTCTCCTCTAGTTTAAACATAGTCATATTAATGTTAGCTCGTTGCAAATATAGACATTATTCTTCCAATTTGCAACTATTTTATGCTAAAAAGTATTAAAGTGTAATTTCTCCAGACCCAAGGCAGTGGTGGTGAATGTCATCATAAAGTACACAAAATTGGCCTGGAGCCACACCGTGGATAGGTGTTTCAGAGTGCACCATGAAAGTTCCGTTGCCTAAATCTTCTAATTTCGCCTGATGAAATTCTGGGGTATGGCGAATTTTGAAGGTAATGGTCGGGTAGTTGAGTAGTGATAGTTGGGTAGTGGGTGGAATAAGACTATGAAAATCCTTGAACATAAAATCTTTCTTATATGCCGTCTGTGGGTCATAACCCTTGCTGACATATAAAACATTCTGTTGCATGTCCTTTTTAACGGCAAACCAAGGACCACCTCCAAATCCCAGTCCGTGACGCTGGCCGATGGTATGAAACCATAGTCCTTTGTGCTGACCGAGTTTTTTGCCTGTTTCCAGTTCTATTACATCGCCGGGATTTTCGCCTAAGAAGCGACGGATATAGTCGTTATAGTTGATTTTTCCCAAGAAACAGATGCCCTGCGAATCCTTTCGTTTGGCATTCACCAAGTGTTCGCGCTCGGCTATCTCGCGCACTTCCTCCTTCATCATGTGTCCGATGGGGAAAAGCGCTTTCTGCAATTGCCAGTCGTAAATCTGTGCCAGAAAGTCGGTCTGATCCTTTACGGGGTCAGGACTGGTGCAAAGCCATTTTTGCTGTTGGCTGTTGACTGAAGGGCTATCGCTCACAGCCTCTTCGGTCTGGGCATAGTGGCCTGTGGCAATGATGTCGTAGTCATGCCCGCGTTTTTCGTCAAAGGCCCCAAACTTGATGAGGCGGTTGCACATCACGTCAGGATTAGGAGTCAGTCCTGCGCGTACCTTATTAATAGTATAGGCACTCACTTGGTCCCAATATTCTTTGTGGCAATCCACCACTTCCAACTTGCAACCGTACTTATGACTGACGGCAGTAGCCATCTCCAAGTCCTCTTCTGACGAGCAATCCCACTCCTCCTTTTCCTCAGGACCAATCTTGATATAGAAACAATCCGGCTGTAGCCCCTGTCGCACCAATTCATAGAGCACTACAGAGCTGTCAACTCCACCGGAGAGTAATACGGCAATACGCTTGTCTTTCAGATTCATGCTGCAAAATTACTTAAATAATATTAAATACACAAATAAATCCATTGTTATTTCAAAAAGAGTACATATCTTTGCGATATCAAATTGATATCATTTTAAAAATACGACTTTATGAAAGAAACTAAATTCAACGGAACGGTACTGAACGGCTTCATCATGCTGTTTGTTACATTGGCACTTTTCATTGCCGCCGTCGTGGGCATTGTTTTTGCAGTTATCGACTTGGATGCCTCAGATGGGGCCTGTGGCGGATGGCTGCTTGGCGGTAGTATCCTGCTTTTGATTATTGACATTATCTGCATGTGTAGTTTCCTGCAGTTGGAACCCAATGAGGCTCGCGTTATCACTTGGTTTGGAAAGTACAGCGGAACCTTTGCCGAAACGGGCTTCTACTGGATCAACCCCTTTTATGGAACGAAGAAAGTAAGTCTGCGTGCTCGCAATCTGGATGCAGAACCCATTAAGGTGAACGACAAGACGGGTAACCCCATCATGATAGGTTTGGTGCTGGTTTGGAAACTGAAAGACACCTATAAGGCACTGTTTGAGGTTGATACCCAGACCATGGCAGCTAATCCCAATACGGTAGGCAGCGACACCAAGGGATTGATGAATGCCTTGGAGCGATTCGTCCGTGTGCAGGGCGATGCAGCTCTTCGACAGGTTGCTGGTCAGTATGCTTACGACAATGATAATAATGAGCCGACACTGCGTTCGAATGCCGATGAAATCAACGAGCAGTTGGAGCAGAAACTCGACGAGCGTCTGGCTTTGGCAGGTATTGAGGTTGTTGAGGCTCGTATCAACTATCTGGCCTATGCCCCAGAGATTGCTGCCGTTATGTTGCGCCGTCAGCAGGCTGATGCCATCATCCAGGCTCGTGAAAAGATTGTGGAAGGTGCCGTTTCGATGGTGAAGATGGCACTCAACAAGCTCTCTGACGAGAATATTGTAGAGCTCGATGATGACAAGAAAGCTGCTATGGTGAGCAATCTGCTCGTCGTACTCTGTGGTGATGATAATGCACAGCCCGTGGTAAATACTGGTACGTTAAATCATTAATGGCAGAAAAGGGTAACACCAAGAGTTTTATTCTGCGCGTTGATGCTGACACCATGAATGCGATAGAGGCCTGGGCTGCTGACGAGTTCCGCAGCACCAACGGTCAGTTGCAATGGATTATCACAGAAGCATTGCGCAAAACTAACCGTCTGCCCAAAAAGAAGAAAGAATGATGGAAGAAAAATTCAACATAAAAACAGTCAAGGTGTTGCGTACCAAAGAAGGCACCATCTTTGAGGCTGTGACGGTGATGGTATTAATTGTCTCATGGGTGATGGCACTCTTCTTCCATTGCTTATCGTCTAATGATGATGTCTTCAGTATGGCTGTCCTCACTGTCGTTTCATTACTATTTCTATGGAGATGTTATTACAAGCCAGGGAGTATCAATATCACAGGTGTGAGTCTCAAGAACACTCGTCAAGTAGCCCTTGCCATCAGATTTGCCCGTATTGTGGCTCTGTGGCTGGCACTGCTTATGTTGACGCTGACTGTGATGGGTGCTAATCATCCTATGATGAAATCTACTGCTATCGGCTTTGTAATTGTCATAGGACTGATAGGTTTCTTCTTTATCTATATAATACAAAAAGCTGAATAACGATATGATAGAACTACGTAACGAACAATTGACCATTCGCAAAGAGAAGCGTCTGCCCAAAAAGAAGAAAGAATGATGGAAGAAAAATTCAACATAAAAACAGTCAAGGTGTTGCGTACCACAGAGGCAATGATCTTAGAGGTGGTGTTCGTTTTGACGGCCATTATTGTCTGGGGCATCATCATCTGGATGATACATCAGGCTCCAGACATCGTGCCCACCCATTTCGATGTCTCAGGCAAGCCAAATGCCTACGGGTCGCCAGTAGGTATCGCCATTCCTTGCATCATCATGACAATAGCAGGTGTCGGACTGATGGTGCTGGCCTACTTTCCCCGTTTCATCAACATGCCTGTTAAGATTACCAATATCCATCAGGTAGAGTTGACTATCCGCAGCACTCGTATAGCAGCTATTACCCTTTTGCTACTGGCACTGGCTACGGTCTATACAATGCTGGGTATGCCGACACCCTCACCCATCCCCATTTTGGCGGCCATCGGTCTGCTCTTCCTCGAAATCATTGTATTCTCAATACTCATCTATAAAGCAAAATAAAAACTATGGTAGAATTAAAAAACGAACAACTCTCGATCGTCGTTTCGGAGAAAGGAGCCGAGCTCCAGAGTATTAAGGATGCCAGCGGCAAGGAATACCTCTGGCAGGCCGACCCCAAATTCTGGGGACGTCACTCACCAATACTTTTCCCTATCGTATGCTCCGTCAACAGTGAGACTTATCGAGTAGATGGCAAAGAGTATCATCTGCCCCGCCATGGTTTCGCGCGTGATGCAGAGTTTAAACTGATTGCTCACAGCGACAGAAAGGTCACCTTCGCCCTCGAATCCTCCGAAGCGACAAAGAAAGTCTATCCGTACGACTTCACCCTCAGCGTCAGCTATGTGCTTGACGGTAATCAGATAGGTGTCATCTGGCACGTCCATAACACGGATAAGCAGGAGATTCATTTCCAGATAGGCGGTCATCCAGCTTTCAACGTACCCGAAGGAAAGACCAGTGGCATCATCCGTCTTGACAACCAGGAGCCGATGGACGCCCTGCACAGCTATCCCGACAGTTCGCACTCGATGGACGAGGTGCCTTTCATGGAGGCCGAAGACGGTATTATCGAATTCTCAGAGAACACTTGGCGCAATGACTCCATCAAGATACATAAGAGTCAGTTGCATCGCGCCGAACTGCTGAATAAGGCGGGAGAGCCAGAGGTGACGGTCACCTTCAACACGCCTGTCGTCGCTTTCTGGAGCCCCTTTGGCAAACAGGCACCTTTTGTGTGTATCGAACCTTGGTATGGCATTGGCGACCCACGAGGCTTCGAAGGTGAGTTCAAAGATAAGCCCCTGATGAATCACTTGCAGCCAGGAGCGTCGTTTATGAGTAAATATTCAATAACAATAGGATAAAAAGATGATGAAAAAGATTTTATTTGTATGTCTGAGCCTCCTTCTTTGTTTGAGCAGTGAGGCACAAGAAATGAAAGGGCGTACCTATTTCAATGGTCACATGACAGTAACCCACCTGCTTAGTGAAAAGGAGGGTGAGACTGCTGAACAATGGAAGGAACGCTCTACGGTGATGAACGAAATCTTCTCGATGACGGTGACCATTGATTTTATCAGCAGTCACGACATGCGTATGAAGATGAAGATCGTGATGGACAAAGAGCGTGCCAAGGAATTGGGCGTTAGCTGGGCTAACCGCAAGATGTGGCAGGCTGACCTTGTGCTGAAGACTAAGTTCTACAATTACAAGTCGCGCTACACGGCTTATAACAATATCATCACAATCGAGGATAACGGCTCGAAGATGATTCTCAGTAACGACGGTGAGACACTGTCAGTGGATGACAGCGATATGAAGGCTACGCTCAAGAGAATCAAGTAAGCTTAATAAGCCTCACGATACTTATTCTCATCCTTGTCTTCGAGCATGGAGAGATAACTTTGATAACGGCTCTCGGCGATGTAATGCTCGTCGAGAGCTTTTCTTACTGCACAGCCTGGTTCGTGTGTATGGGTGCAGTCAGAGAAGCGACACTGCTTGGAAAACTCAAAAATCTCCTTGAAATAACTCGTCAGTTCCTCTTTCTCCATGTCAAACGTACCGAATCCCTTGATACCCGGAGTGTCAATAAGAAATGAGGAATGAGAAGTGAGAAGTGAGGAATCACCGGCCAGTGGAATCATTTCCGAGAAGGTGGTGGTGTGCATACCCGTCTGGTGTGCTTCGCTGATGTCGGCTACCCGCTGGTTGGCATGTGGTGCCAAGCGGTTAATCAATGTTGACTTGCCCACACCGCTATTGCCGCTTAACAGGGTGATTTTACCTTCTAACAGCGGACGTAGTTTCTCTACGCCATCGCCCTCGGTGGCGGATATCTCGTGACATTCATAACCGATGGTCTCGTAGAGGTTGACCATCATTTCCTGATAATGGCGCTCTTCGTCCGTCAATAGGTCGGTTTTGTTGAAAGCAATGACTACGGGAATGCGATAAGCCTCGGCTGAGGCCAGAAAGCGGTCGATGAACGTTGTGGATGTCTCTGGCTTTACCACCGTCACAATCAGCAATGCCTGATCGACATTAGCCGCCAGGATATGACTCTGTTTCGAGAGATTGATGCTCTTGCGGATAATGTAGTTGCGGCGGTCTTCAATCTCCGTAATAAAACATGCCCCCTCCTGACCTCCCCCCTTAGGGGATGAAATAGTAACCCTGTCGCCTACCGCAACAGGATTGGTACTTCGGATGCCGCGCAATCGGAAGTTACCCTTTATCTTACAATCGACAGTCAGTCCATCGTCCGTCAGGACGGTGTACCAACTGCCGGTATTCTTAATGACGAGTCCTTTCATTTAGACTGTCATAATCTCCTTGTTCTTAGCCTCCATCAAGGCATCGAGCTTCTTGATATACTTATCGTGAACCTTCTGCAGTTCCAGTTCGGCATCTTTCTCGTTATCCTCAGAGAGACCGTCCTTGATGGCTTTCTTCAGTTTTTCCTTAATGTCAGCACGCACATTGCGCACCTCTACTTTGGCCTTTTCTGCTATTTTGTTGCACTGCTTTACCAGGTCGCGACGGCGCTCTTCGGTGGGCTGGGGAATACCCAGGCGGATAATCTCACCGTTGTTCTCGGGAGTAATACCTACATCCGAGTCCATGATGGCCTTCTCGATGTCGCGAATCTGCTTCCTGTCCCAAGGCTTGATGGCAATGGTACGGGCATCGGGGGTCGAGATGTTAGCAACTTGGTTCAAAGGAACTTTCGAACCGTAGGACTCTACACGTACGCCATCCAGAATGGCTACGTTGGCACGGCCGGCACGAACGCGACTCAGTTCCTCTTCCAGGAACATGGCTGCCATCTCCATGCGCTCTTCAGCCGAAGCTAAGGTCTGTTTTACGTCTATCATAATATAAATGTATTAATATCTTTCTGCAAAAGTAATAAAAATAATCGCATACACCAAACTTTCTGTTGATTTGTTTGTTGTTTGATGCCATAATTACATCTGACACCCCTTATTTAGCCGTTCTGCCAGTTCGTAGGCCATGCGGCTGTTGTGGTAGGGACAGTTCCAGTCGCTCACCTTGGGTTCGCGATTGGGGGTGCCGTCCGTATTCAGTCCCTTATACCAGCCTCCGTTCTTCGAGTCGATGAAGTGAGCCTTCACGTAGTCCCACGTATGCTGTGCTGCCTCGAAATATTTTTTGTTCCCTGTCAGTTGCCATGCATTAACGGCTCCGATAATGGTTTCACACTGTGGCCACCACGACATTCTCGGGCTGAATTTCCCATGCTCTTTTTCATAGCGCATGGCACCATTGCTGTCCAATCCCTCCTTCAGAGCCGTCTCCGTCATTGCGATGGCTTGCGCTTCCACCTGCGCCTTCAACTGGCTGTCGCCCAAGGCGTTGGCAGCCTCACACATCAGCCAGGCAGTCTCGATGTCGTGTCCATACGAGTCCACTTCACCAATTGGGTTCCAGTCTTCATCGCAGAAAACGTTCAGATGTTTCCTTTCGGGTGCATAGAGTTTGGTGGTGAGCAGGTGAAGCAGCTCCTTCAGATTCGCCTCCAGTTCCTTGTTCTTCCACACTTGGTAGAGTGTGGTGTAGGCTTCCAACACGTGTATATGTGTGTTCATCGTCTTGGCAGCATCTGCCTGCCCGTCCACGCCACGCATATTGCTCTTGGTGTAGTCGCGTCCGAACGATTCGATATAGCCCAGTTTCGCCTTGTCGTGTACCTTGCTTTCCAGTGTCTTATACAGGCTGATGGCTGTCTGCAGACTCCGTTTACAGCCTGTCGAACGGAAGTGTTCTGCCAATCCGTAAATGCCAAAGGCGCAGGCGTATGTCTGTTTGGTGGCATCCTTCATATTGCCATCACAGTCAACAGTCCAAAAGACACCTCCGAACTTCCGGTCAATAAAGTGATTGCAATAGTAATCGGCAGCACGGTCGGCTATCTGTCGGTAAGCGTCCAGTCCGTAATGGCGATAAGCCTTCGAGAAAGTCCACAGAATGCGCGCATTGAGTACAGAGCCCTTGTCTGCCTGTCGGATGGGAGTTCCGTCGTTGAGCACAATGCCATAGAACCCGCCGTCGGGATCGACAGTCTTGTTCATCCAGAAGGGTAGGATGTTGTCCGTCAGATTCTGAGTGGTCTCTATGCGCAGCCGTTCAGTCTCCTGGGCAGATTGTGCCCGCATGGTTGTTAAAGTCAGCATCATTGCCACTAACCATGTAGCTCTCTTTGTTATACCATTTGCTTTCATTGTGTTGATCTTTCTTGATCGTTTCGGTTCTTATTTCCATGCAAATATACAAATAAATCCTTAATTACCATACGAAATAAAAGTTTTTTCAGTTCTTCGCTTGCAAGTTGTATGAGGATTTTGTATCTTTGTCGCAAATTGGCTGAGGGAGTTGGATGGCATGATCACTTCGTCAGCTGACAGAATATGGCTGAACGGAAAATCATACATATCGATATGGATGCGTTCTTCGCTTCTGTTGAGCAGCGCGACCATCCGGAATTGCGGGGCATCCCTCTGGCTGTGGGCTACGACGGACCGCGAGGGGTGGTGGCTACTGCCTCCTACGAAGCCCGCCGGTTCGGCATCCATTCCGCCATGCCCATGATGCGGGCAAAACGGCTCTGTCCCCATCTGACCATTGTGGGCGGCAGTTATGCGCGCTATAAAGAGGTGTCGCATCAGGTGCATCAGATATTCCACGACTACACCGACCTCATCGAACCCATATCGCTAGATGAGGCTTTCCTCGATGTCACTGAGAATAAAAAGAACATCTCGCTGGCTGTTGACATAGCCAAGGAGATTCGTCAGCGCATCCGTCAGGAACTCCAACTGACGGCATCTGCCGGTGTTTCCTATAATAAGCTGTTGGCTAAGATTGCCTCAGATTGGCGCAAGCCCGACGGTCTCACTACCATACACCCCGACCGGGCACTTGATTTCATAGCCAATCTGAAAGTCGAGAAGCTGTGGGGTGTCGGACCGCGCACAGCCGAACGTATGCATTATATGGGCATCTTCACGGGTGCCGACTTGCGAAAAGTTCCTTTGCAGCACCTCCAGTCGGTGTTTGGAAAAATGGGACGTGTCTATTACGATTTTGCCCGAGGCATCGACTTGCGTCCTGTTGAGACAGAGTGGGTGAGGAAGTCAGTGGGTTGCGAACGCACTTTCCTGACTGACATCTATAAGTCTTCAGCCATTCTTATCGAACTCTATCATCTTTGTGAAGAGTTGGAACATCGTATCAGTAAGAGCGATTTCGAAGGGCGCACCCTGACGCTGAAGGTCAAGTTCAGCGATTTCAACCAGATTACACGGTCCGTCACTCAGCAACGTATCCTTACCTCCCGAACAGATATATTGCCCTTAGCCAAGCGCCTGTTGATGGAGGTGCAGTACAATACAGACCATCCCATCCGACTTATGGGGCTCTCCGTCAGCAACCCTACTCAGGAGGCTGAAGCCCATCGTGCCGAATGGGTAGAAGGTTTTCTGGAATTTTCCGATTGAAACCGTGTTATTTCTTGATGAGCGATGCCACCCACAGAATGGCAACAGCACCAACGATGGCTGTACCGAGCTGTCCCAGTACACCGCCCCATGTGATGCCCAGCTGGTCAAAGAGCCAGCCGCCCAGTAATCCGCCAAACAAACCCAGTACGAGGTTCATAATGAATCCCATACCGCCACCTTTCATCAACTTGCCAGCCACGAATCCGGCCAGACAACCTATAATGATTGAACCAATCAGTCCCATAGTCTAAATAGTTTATTGATTATATAACAGGTGCAAAGGTACGATTAAGTGAGCACAAAACAAAGAAATCTTTGTTTTTTCTCTCAATTTTTCGTAACTTTGCAGCGATATAGGTCAAATATAATATTAAAATTATGAATAAAGACAAACAGTTTGTAATTACCATCAACCGCGAAGTAGGGTCTGGTGGTCGTACCGTAGGACGTTTACTGGCCGAACGGTTGAAAGTGAAGTATTATGATAAGGCGCTCGTTGCTGGGTTGACTAAGAAGTTCGGACTGTCAATCGAAGAGATAGAGCGTATCAAGGCACGGAAGAAAACTTGGTGGAACGAGTTTAATACCTACTATACCGTTCTCATCAATAGTGCTCAAGCTCCTATGGAAGACGAAGTGAAGTTGACCACCGCCTCGATGTTTGAGACGGAGAAGGCCATCCTGCAGGAACTGGCACGGGAGGAATCGTGTGTGGTGGCAGGACGTTCCGGTTTCCTTGTATTCCGCGATTGGCCCAACAGTCTGCACATTTTTGTTCAGGCATCTATGCAGCATCGTGTCGATAGACTGATAATGAAGCGTGGCATCAGCAAAGAGCAGGCACTTGAAGTCATTAAGGAAATGGATGAAAGTCGTGAGACGTATATTCAGAAGTACGACGACACCTCGCGTTATGACACGCGCAACTATCAGCTCGTGCTCTCGATGGACAACATGACTCCCGAAGCCGCTGTTGAAGTCATCATGGCATATATCAGTCAGATGAACGGCTGATTGACACACGGCATTTGAGGTACTGATTTTTTTGAGTACAGTCAAAAAAATATTGGAGTGCACTGCAAATATTCCAGAGTGCACTCCAATAATTTTGTCTAAGTTAAAGAATTTATCTCATCACGCAGTGGTTGGATTACATCATTGCGGCGAGGAAGTTCTCGTAGCCCAGCTTCTCGATGTAGTTCAGATAGTGATGGAGTCGTCAGACAATTATCTGATTATATACGGACAAAATATCCGGCAGCAAGAGGCTGGAGTTATCGTACACTATATAAAATGGTTCAATTGTACGATACCTACACCGCCGCATCTTTCTCTGCATTGATAGAAAAAACGGATATGACGAAGTATGGTGATATCGTGCCATTTGAAACGGCACAAATTAATGGGAACCTAATTGTGCCATTTGAAATGGCACAAATTCCGAACGTGCTATTTGCAACAGGCTGGACGAATCACCAGATAATTTTGAACAGATGCAAATCTGACACGGAACGCCTATTCTATATGCTTTATGCAGGGAAGGAGCATCTGGAGAACAAAGAACTTCTGCGAACAATAAAAACCGACACAATTAATTCGTTGCTTGGCGGAAAGGATGTGCAATCGGAGGTGATGACTAAGACTTATCCGACCTCACCGCTTCTTTTCAAGGACAAGGTGTATCTTGAAATGCTGGGACTTCCTTTGGAATACAAGGAATCGAAACTAAAGAAAGAGATTATTGCTCACATGAAGGATTTTATCTTGGAGATGGGCAAGGACTTCTTGTTTATAGACGATGAACACCGAGTGACGGTTGGCAGCAAAACGTTTAAGGTGGATTTGCTGTTTTATCACAGGTTACTGCAATGTATGATTGCCATTGAGCTGAAGACTACCGAATTCCATCCAAAGGATTTAGGGCAGTTGGAGTTCTATTTAGAGGCTTTGGATCAAGAAGAACGACGCTCGAATGAGAACCCAAGCATTGGCATCATTCTCTGCAAAGAGGCTGACATGGAAGTTGTACGCTATGCTCTGAATCGCAGCATGTCGCCTACGATGGTGGCTCTATATAAAGAGCAGTTACAGGTTGGTAGTGTTATTCAGCGTAGCCTTGTTGAGTTTTGTAAGTTCCTAAAAAGAAAATGACGTGAGCAAGGTATTGATTCATTTATGGTAATCAGTTGAAGTGACTATGCATTCAACTGTGGATGGCACTCAAGGCGGCACTCAAGGCGGCACTCAAGGCGGCACTCAAGGTGATACTCAAGGGATGTACTTGATATATGGATTGAAGAACAGATTAGAAGAAATCCTAAAAATTGAGAGACAATGATGTAAGTCCTCTCGTTTCTAAAGTGTTACCATTTTTTTTCTTATTCAAGGGTAACTCACTGATATTCAAATCGAAAATAGAATTTCTACTATTTTGAGACCGTTAGGGGAAATGGTAGGGTAACGGTAGGGATATTTCGCGATTCGTCTATATTCGGAAGAATCGCCAACGCCAATTCGCTCCAGTCCGACCCGTTCGGACTCAGATTCACTCGTAATGAAACTAATAGAAACTCGTAATGAAAGTACCACTTTCTCGTAATGAAACTGCAGGTGCGCCAAGAGCCCCCTCTCAATTTGGCTCGAGCCAAATCATGAATTAGTTCGAGCCAATCGATGATTTGGCTCGAGACCCCCATTTTTGACCCTCGTTTTAGCATCACCTCTTTTAAGAGTTCCAAAACGTAATATCGCGCATAGAGAAACAAACCCGACAGCATGATTATTCAAAGGCTGTCGGGAATTAATGATGCAAAGATAATTATCTTTAATTTAGAAGAAGAGCGTGCGCTCTATCCAGTAGATGAGGATACCGCAGAGATAGCCCACGAAGGCTATCCACGTAATCTTCTTGAGATACCAGCCGAAGGTGATTTTCTCCAAACCCATGACTACTACACCAGCGGCAGAACCGATAATCAGCATTGAACCGCCCACACCGGCACAGTATGCCAGCAATTGCCAGAAGATGCCGTCAACCGCCATCGGGCCTTCTGCTGCAACAGGATACATACCCATACAACCGGCTACCAGAGGCACATTGTCCACAATACTTGACAGCACACCGATGATACCGTTGATGAGGTAGTAGTTGCCCGAGAAGGCTTCGTCAAGGCCTTTACCCATCGCTGTCAGCACGCCAATTTCCTGCAGTACGGCTACAGCCATCAGGATGCCGAGGAAGAACATAATGGTGGAGAGGTCAATCTTCGACATGATGTCGCTCACGCGCTTTGCCATTGTGTCGTGCTCGTCTGTATTGTAGTGGAATATCTCGGTCGTAGTCCATAGAATGCCCAATACCAGCAGAATGCCCATGAACGGTGGCAGGTGGGTCAGGGTCTTGAAGATAGGTACGAAGATCAGACCGCCTACACCCAGCCAGAAAATGATGTCGCGCTGTACTTTTGTGAACTGGCTGGCAGTGGACTTCGGCAGGTTCTGCTCTTTTTCAAATTTGCCTTTCAGTTGTAGGCTGATGATGAACGCAGGGATGACCATGGATACGAGCGACGGGATGAAAATCTCGGTGATGACGCCCTGTGTGGTAATGACTCCCTTAATCCACAGCATGATGGTGGTGACGTCGCCGATGGGCGAGAAGGCACCGCCGGAGTTGGCTGCAATGATGATAAGGGCGGCATAGAGCAAACGCTCTTCACGCGACTGTACCAGTTTTCTCAGCACCATAATCATCACGATAGACGTGGTGAGGTTGTCGAGAATAGCCGACAGGAAGAAGGTCATGAATGCCATGCGCCACATCAGTTTGCGCTTGGAACTCGTCTTCATGGCATCACGCACGAAGTTGAAACCGCCGTTCGAGTCAACAATTTCGACAATGGTCATGGCACCCATCAGGAAGAACAGTGTGCCTGCTGCATCGCCCAAATGGTGTTCAATAACCTCGGCAATGTGGTGGAGAACGTCGCCGCTGGCAATTTCAGGATAGTAAGCTCCAGGATTCATCATCAGGAGTGTCCAGCAAACGACACACATCAGCAGGGCGATAGCCGCCTTGTTGACTTTAGTCACGCTCTCCAACGCTATGCAAAGATAGCCGATAACGAAGACCGTGACAATGATAATTGTTAATGTTGTCATAGTACTTTAATAATTTAATAGATTAGTCGAATATCTTAAAGGCATAGCCCTGCTCCATGAGCCATTCGATGGCCAGGGGTAGGGCTGTGCGTAGCTTATCAATGGATTTCAAGGAATCGTGAAAGGTGATGATGCTGCCGTTGCGGGCATAGCGCTTCACGTTGTTCAGCACATCCTCGGCTGTCATCCATTTGGAATAGTCGCGGGTTACGAGGTCCCACATCACGATGCGGAATTTGCGTCCCAGCCAGGCATATTGGTCCAGTCGCATCCAGCCGTGAGGAGGGCGCACCAGATTGGTGTGCAGATAGGCATTGGCCTTTTCCACATTATAGCTATACTCGCGTATGGAGTGGCGGAAACCGCTGATGTGGTTGTGGGTGTGATTACCGATGCGGTGCCCCTCGTCAACCACTCGCTGGTACAGTTCGGGGTATTTCCGCACGTTATCACCCACCATGAAGAAGGTGGCTTTGATGCCGTAATGCTTCAGGGTATCGAGAATAAACGGCGTGGCTTCGGGGATGGGACCGTCGTCGAAGGTCAGGTAAACTGCCTTCTCATGACGATCCATTCGCCATGTAGCTCTGGGGTAGAGCCATCGTAGCCATATTGCCGGTTGCTCGATAAACATCTTTTCTTAACCTTTAGCCCTCACTTCCCAGTTGTCCACCTTTTGCTTGGAATGCATCAAGAATCTTGTTGAGCACTTCACCCTTTTTGCTTCCCCAATTCTCGTCGATGGTTTCGCCCAACTGCAGGAGCTGGTTGAGGATATAGATGTGCATATAGCAACTGTCTTCCGACAAGGCAAACTGCTGACCGTCCAGATTGATATACCAGGTGGCATACTGGATGGAGTTCTTCCACAGCTGGTCGATGAGTTTCATAGCCTCCTGTTTGTTGCCCATTGCAGCCCAGGCGCGTGCCATATCCAGCGAACCGGAAGTATAGTTATGAGGAATGTTGTAGGCAGGCAGCATCTTTTCAGCATATTTCAGTACCTCTGTTGCCTCCTTGTTCTTATTCTCGCTTATCAATTGCACAGCCAGACGTGCCATGATACGGCGGTGGGTGTAGCACATGCGCATCACCGTCTCGTCGAGATAGACTCCCTTGGTGTTGGCTCCGCCGAACTTGAAGCGGTGCATCACGTTGTCGTAGGTGCGCTTGGTATCGAAGTTCTTGGCACCCTCCTGATTCGTGGTGAACGGTGTGATGCGGTAAGCCAATCCCTCGGTGATGGTATTGTCGCCCAGGTTGATGTAGTTCTCGTCGCCCACGGAAACGGCTACGTAGATAGGACGCTCCCAGTTGCACTCAGCCAGCATTTCGAGAATCATCAGGTCGCCTTTATAGAGAGCCGTTTTGCCTTTCAATGAAATGGTCATGCGGTCGGGGATGGAATCGGTAGCCATCATCATACCGCTGCGGCGCACTGCTTCTTTATCGATGGTCATGTAGATGACATCGGTAGGAATGACATGCAGGTCGGACGACTTAGAGCGAACCCAATACTTCAGGATGTTCTTCAGTTCGAAAGGATCGTCGCCAAACTGTTCGCGGGCCTCCTCGGGATGTTCCTTGTAAAGGTCGAGCACAGCCTGCTTCATACTGCTTTCGATAGGCACATACTCGTTGGTGCCCGAGCAGTATTCTATGCGTTTCCACGAAATAGGTACTGATGGCGAGTCATAGGCAGGGCGGCGCATCTGGTCGATATACCAGTCGGTCTGCAGGTATGACAGGTTGCAGACGCGGGCATCGGTACGCACTCCCTCTACGTCTTGGTTGTACCAGAGTGGGAAGGTGTCGTTATCACCGTTGGTAAAGATGATAGGATTGCCCTCGTCTTGCAGCGACATGAGATAGTTCTGTCCGAAGTCGCGACAAGTGTAGCGCCCTGAACGGTCGTGATCGTCCCATGTCTGTGAAGCCATCTGCACAGGTACTGCCAGACATACTAAAGCCACCAGACCAGCCACCACAACCATATTGCCTTTCAGCTTACGACTGATTAAGTCGATGAGTGCTGCCACTCCCATACCGCACCAGATGGCGAAGGCATAGAACGAACCGGCGTAGGCATAGTCGCGTTCACGAGGCTGCATAGGTGTCTGGTTCAGATAGATAACAATAGCCAGACCCGTCATGAAGAACAGGAAGAAGACTACCCAGAACTGGCGGATGCCAACGGGCTCTTCCTTCACTTTTCCATTTTCGTCTTTCGACCTGCGGGTGTACCATGACTGCCAGAAAAGACCGATAAGTCCTAAGAGCAGTGGCAGACAGTAGAATACGTTATGTCCCTTATTGTTCTTCAACTCGTCGGGCAGTGTGCTTTGGTCGCCCAAGCGCATATTGTCAAACCAGTCGAAACCACTCAGCCAGTTGCCATGCTCCAGTTCGCCATTACCCTGTATGTCGTTCTGACGACCGGCAAAGTTCCACATGAAGTAGCGCCAGTACATGAAGTTACACTGGTACGACAGGAAGAAACGGATGTTCTCCAACTGGCTGGGTATCTTCACACTGACCATCTCGCCACAACGGTCGTACATCTCCTCGTGGCCGTCAATGGTGCCGCCCATCCAACTTTCGTAGGCTGCACGGTGCGACGAACTGTACATACGGGGGAAGAACATGTTCTGTGCATACTGATATTCGTCCTTATTGCGCGAAATGAAGTAGGAATCCTTCTCGTCGGGCGAAGCCTTCTCCTTGCGTTCCCATACAGGGGCACCTTTCTTCATGACAGGACGGCAGTAGTCACCATCCTTCTCCAGTGCTACCTGCGAGGTATAAGCCTGTCCGTAGAACAGCGGGCGCTGTCCGTACTGTTCACGTCCCAGGTATTCGCCCAACGTGAAGATGTCTTCTGGCGAGTTCTGGTCCATAGGCGGATTAGCCGACGAACGGATGACAATCAGTGCATACGAAGAGTAGCCTATCATCAGCATCAGCATGCAGAGCAGCGATGTATTCTTGATGCGAGCCGTCACAAGGGCTTTGGGCTGTTGTCCTTTGGCAGTTACCTTGTATTGCAGCACGAACCATAGCACAGCCAGTACCACGATACCGATAATCACCGACGACCAGCCGTGGCCATAGAAGGGGATACCCAGCATGGCAACCGACAGCAGGAAGGCGATGTTCTGCTTCTTCGCACTTACATCGCGGTGGGTCTCGTAGATAGCCCAGATGGTGATGCCGATAAGCAGGAAGATATACACAATCTCGCCTGTATTGAACGGACAGCCCAGTACGTTGACAAACAACAGTTCAAACCAACCGCCTACCTGCACGATGCCAGGTACAACACCGTAGAGCACGGCAGCCAGAATGACTATGGAAATACCCAACGCAATCAGTGAACCATAAAGGTCCTTGCGAGGCTGGGCCTGTGGGAATTTGCGATAATAATACACCAAGACAATGGCTGGCAGACAGAGCAGGTTGAGCAGGTGCACACCAATACTGAGGCCCGTCATATACATAATGAGAACCAGCCAGCGGTCGCTATGTGGCTCGTCGGCATGGTCTTCCCATTTCAGTATCAACCAGAATACCACAGCCGTGAAAGCCGATGAGTAGGCATATACCTCACCCTCGACAGCTGAGAACCAGAACGTGTCGCTGAAGGTGTAGATAAGGGCACCTACCATGGCAGAACCCTCAATGGCAATGAGCTTCCAGAGGGTGAGATCGCTCCAGTCCTTGACGAGCAGTCGGCGCACCAAGTGCGAGATGCTCCAGAACAGGAACAGAATGGTGGCTGCCGACAGCAGTGCACTCATGATGTTCACCATCTTAGCTACCTGCGTGGGGTCGCTGGTAAACTGCGAAAACAAATTGGCGGTAAGCATGAAGAACGGCGCACCGGGTGGGTGACCGATTTCCAGTTTATAACCTGTAGAGATAAATTCCGGACAGTCCCAGAACGAGGCTGTAGGCTCAATTGTAGAGCAATATACAAAGGCCGCAATCAGGAAACTGACCCACCCGAAGATATTGTCTACCAGTCTGAATTGTTTCATTATAATAATAGCTATTTATTTTCTAACCTGCAAAGGTAAGCAATTTAGTGAAAAGTGAAGAGTGAAGAGGGAAGAATTTACTTTCGCCTTACTTTTTTTATAACTTTTTAAGTCTATATGAAGATTTGAGCGCCATAGATAAGGATGACATAGCGCAGGAATTTGCCAATCGTGATGCTGGTAATGGAGATGGGAATGTTGGCTCGCATGAGTCCTAAGGCAATGGTGATAGCACTTCCCAGTACGGGCAGGAAGGCGAAAAAGCCCATCCAGGCGCCCCGCCCGCCCATAAACCGAATGGCTTTGTCCATTTTCTCCTTGCTCACGTGCAGGTATTTCTCTATCCACTCCACTTTACCCATGTGTCCGACGAAGAAATTGAACATACTGCCCAGCACGTTACCGATGGTGCCGTACACAACGAGTCCCCAGGGGTCCAGTCCGGCTGCCATCAGTCCCATCATGACCGCTTCGCTGGAAAAAGGGAAAAACGACCCGGCAATAAATGCCGTGATGAGCATTCCCCAATACCCGTAGCTGATCAGAATATCGGTGATGACATCCATATATTATAGGCTGTAAAAGTCAATATGGCGACGCACGAAACGATGAACGTGATGTTCGACACTCGCGAGTTGGAGAGCGTAAAGAAGTGTGCTATCAGGGGGGCCGTGTTCACGATAGCCAGTTGCATGAGTGGGTCGTAGTACTGTGGCTGTAGGAAAATCAGGAAAAGAACCACCACATCCATTCTGATGAACAGTCCGTAGAGCATACGGATGCGGTATTTATCGAGAAAACTGTTTTGCCAGAAGTGTATCGTACTGATAGTGCCCAGAACAATCAATACGGCAATGGAAATTTTCTGACTTCCCGTCAATACCGAAAGGTTGAAAGGCGTGTGCAAGTCTGCCAGCGGTAGGAAATGGTCATAGATGAACTGTAAGTCCTGCTGAAAGACTCCCCAGCAGAAGGCTACCAGATAGGGCAGGGCAACGCCGATGACCGATGCCAGAAATGTGCGCCACGACAGTGATTGGAGGTTGGTCATCATGAGCCCCCATAGCACGGGTAACAGGAAGAGCACATGAACCGAAGCCAACGAAGCCAGTCCGAAACAGAGGAATCCATAGAAGGTGATGCCTGGCGCGTTCTGATCCTGATAGGAACTGAACAGTGTCAGATAGGTTGCAATGAAGAACATCTGGGTCATGCCTCCTTCTACCGATGGGAACAGGTAGCAGACCATGCACGACAGCACCAAAAACATGCAGGATACCATGCGTGAGTAAATACGGAGCAGTGCATTGATGCTGTTCAGTTGAAGCATCAGGAATGTGGAGACCGCCATACAGCCTGCCTGTACCCACATAGACTTCTGTAACAGTCCGCATAATAACCAGCAAAGACAGGCATACACCACCACTGCGGGTAGTGTAAGTCTGCTTTCTGATAGCTTGTTCTGTAGTCGCTTCTTCAAAACCGATAGTTTTTAAAGGTCTGCACCGATGTCACGACGGAAATACTTGTCGGTAAACTGTATCTTCTGGGCTTCTTCAAACGATTTCTGCAGGGCTTCCGCCTTGTCTTTACCATACGACGATACTGCGATTACGCGTCCGCCGTTGGTGACTACCTGTCCGTCTTTCGTGGTGGTACCTGCATGGAAAACGATGCTGCCCTCCACCTGCTCGATACCGCTGATGGGGTAGCCCTTCTTGTATTCCTGCGGATAACCGCCGCTAACCAGCATCACACAAACGGCTGCACGGGGATCGAACTCAATAGTGTGCTGGTCCAGATGGCCGTCAGCCACACCCTCAAAGAGGTCCACGATATCGCTCTTCAGGCGCAGCATGACGCTCTCCGTCTCCGGGTCGCCCATACGGCAGTTGTATTCAATCACCATAGGCTCGCCCTTCACATTAATCAATCCGAAGAAGATGAAGCCCTTATACAGAATACCCTCCGCCTTCAGTCCTTCAACCGTAGGACGGATAATGCGGTCTTCTACCTTCTTCATCCATTCCTTAGTGGCAAAAAGCACAGGGGTCACCGAACCCATACCACCGGTATTCAGGCCCGTGTCGTGTTCGCCGATGCGCTTATAGTCCTTGGCTTCAGGCAGAATCTTATAATGGTCACCGTCGGTCAGCACGAAGACACTGCACTCGATACCGCTTAGGAACTCCTCAATCACTACACGTGACGAGGCATTGCCAAACATTCCGCCCAGCATTTCCTGCAACTCCTTCTTAGCCTCGTCGAGGGTTGGCAGAATCAATACACCCTTACCGGCGCACAGTCCGTCAGCTTTCAGCACGTAGGGGGCTTCCAGGGTTTCCAAGAAGGCTAAACCTTCCTGCAGGTGTTCACCGTCGAAGGTCTCATAGCGGGCAGTAGGAATCTGGTGGCGCTGCATAAAGGCTTTGGCAAAATCTTTCGAGCCTTCCAGTACGGCACCAGCCTTCGTCGGACCAATCACGGGAATATCCTTGGTACGCGGGTCTGCCTTCATGTCGTCGTAAATACCTTTCACCAGTGGGTCTTCAGGGCCCACTACCACCATACCGACCTGCTGATCGACACAGAACTGTTTGATGGCTTCGAAGTCGTCAGCCTTCATTGGCACATTCTCGCCGCAGTTGCTTGTTCCGGCATTACCTGGGGCAATATACAGTTTCTCACATTTCTCACTCTGAGCAATTTTCCAAGCCAGTGCGTGCTCACGTCCGCCACTGCCTAACAATAATATCTTCATATCTTTTCTAATTATCAACTTTCAACTCTCAACTCTCAACTCTCAAAGTCTTCCCTGTTCTCCGAGGTAGGAATCCTTGAATCCCAGGAAGTAGAGCACACCGTCCAGTCCGATGGTATTGATGCTCTGTTCGGCATTAGCCACCACACGGGGCTTCGCATGGAAAGCGATGCCCAGTCCGGCTTCCGAAATCATCGGTAAGTCGTTGGCCCCGTCGCCCACGGCAATGGTCTGTGCCAGATTCACCTTCTCCACCTGCGCAATCAGTTTCA
Source organism: Prevotella sp. UBA2711 (assembly GCA_002354095.1). GTDB lineage: Bacteria > Bacteroidota > Bacteroidia > Bacteroidales > Bacteroidaceae > Prevotella. The sequence continues at coordinate 27,767 of DEKX01000043.1, forward strand.
GCAGTTCGGCTTTCCGGTGTCCGTCCACTATCTCGCCCACGTAGCGACCTGTCAGTTTGCCGTCCTCGCCAATCTCCAGTTCGTTGGCATAGACGTAGTCGATACCGTACTTACGCTGTAGGTATTCACCGAAATAGGTGAATCCGCCCGACAGGATGGCAATCTTATAGCCACAAGTCTTCAGAATACTCATCAGTCGGTCCACACCCTCCGTGATGGGCAGGTGTTCGGCTATGTCCTTCATCACACTGACGTCCAGTCCCTTCAGCAACGCCACTCTCCGTGTAAAACTCTCCTTGAAGTCTATCTCGCCACGCATGGCGCTTTCCGTGATGGCGCGTACCTCTGCGCCCACACCGTTGCGCTCAGCCAGTTCGTCGATACACTCCGTCTGGATGAGTGTAGAGTCCATATCGAAACAAATCAGGCGTCGCATTCTGCGGAACATATCGTCGCGCTGGAACGAGAAGTCAATACCCATTTCTGCCGACAGCTTCAGCAGTTTCGACTGCATGTCCTGTCTGTTGACGGGTTCGCCACGCAGTGAGAACTGAATGCAGGCACGCGTGTGCTTGTCGAGCTGTTTGATGCTCTTGCGACCGGTAAGTCGCAGAATCGAGTCGATATTCAGTCCCTGGTCGGCAATGATACGGGTGGCAGCCGCTATCTGGCGTGCTTCCAACTGCCGTCCCATCACCATCAGGATATATCGGTTCTTGCCCTGGTGTCCTACCCAGTCTTCATATTCATCGTCGCTGATGGGCGAGAAACCGATGTTCACCCCCAGTTCGGTGGCTTTGAAGAGCAGTTCCTTCATAGCCAGTCCCGATTTCATCTCGTCGATACGAATCAATATACCCAGCGACAGGGTAGAGTGGATGTCAGCCTGACCAATATCCAGTATCTGGGCATCATATTGGGCAAGAATCGCCATCACCGATGCTGTCAGTCCCGGACGGTCCTGTCCTGTAATACGTACTAATATCTGTTCTTCTTTCATTTCAAATAGTCTTCAAAGTATTGGGTGATACGTTCATGCAGATGAACACTGGCGTGACCTTGCATATTATGGAGTTCGCCAGGGTACACAAAGAAGTCGGGCTGTGTGCCAGCCTCGATACAGGCTTTTAGGAATGACAGACAGTTCTGCAGCACTACGGTGTCGTCGTTATAGCCCGAAATAATCTGGAGCTTTCCTTTTAGGTTCTTAGCCTTCGACAGCAACGATGTCTTCTCGTAGCCTTCTGGGTTGGCCTGCGGGGTGTCCATATAGCGTTCGCCATACATCACCTCATACCATTTCCAATCAATGACGGGACCGCCGGCTACTCCCACTTTAAACACATCGGGATAGTTGGTTATCAGCGAAATGGTCATGAAACCGCCGAACGACCACCCGTGGACACCGATTCTGTCGGTGTCAATGTAGGGTAGGGTACGCAGATAGTCCACGCCCTTCATCTGGTCCTGCATTTCTATTTGTCCCAGCTGACGGAAAGTGGCCTGTTCAAAGTCGCGCCCTCTGTTCTCCGAACCGCGGTTGTCGAGAACAAAGATGATGTAGCCCTTTTGTGCCATGTATGTTTCCCACGACCTGCTGTACCAATGCCACGATGCCTCAATGTTGTGGGCATGTGGTCCGCCATAGACATAGACGACGGTTGGGTATTTCTTGGCAGGGTCGAAGTCGTGCGGCTTTACCATGCGGTAGTACAGGTCGGTCATGCCGTCAGCCGCCTTCAGCTGTCCACACTCGAAGATGGGTTGCTGGTAACCGTCCCATGGGTCGCTGGCGGTTAAGAGGCGGGTTCTGGCGGCAGAACCGCCAGACGCAGTGGAAATCAGGTCAATACAGCGAGGGGTGGTGGGATTGCTCCAATTGTCAACGAGGAAAGCACCCGTCTCCGAGAGCGAACCTCTATGCACACCGTCCGTATTCACCAGTTCCCGTATCTTGCCGTCTTTGATGCTGACTGCGTATAGCCAGCGGTGTAAGGGGTGATATTTGTTGGCGGCTATGATGATGCTCTTCTGCTTCGTGTTGAAGCCCAGCACCTCCTGTACTACCCACGGACCGCTGGTCAACTGCTTGATCAGTTTCCCGTCCTTGCTGTAAAGATACAGATGGTTGTAGCCGTCGCGCTGACTTTGAAGAATGAATTTCCCGTTGTCCCAAGGCAGAAACTGGATGGGGTGCAACGGTTCTACGTATTTGTCGTGAGTCTCGCGATCCAGTTCAGCCAAGCGGTTACCCGTTGCCGCATCATAGCTCACCAATCGGCAGTCGTTCTGGTCGCGATTGAGCTCAAATAGGTAGATGGTCTTGCTGTCGGGACCCCATGCGATGTTGGTGAGGTAGGGGACGGAGGTGGCAATGGAATCGCCGCTTACGGAACCGTTTGGGGTGTTGAGATAGGTCGTTTGGCCCGTGGTGAGGTCATACACGCCTACGGTCACGTGATGGGTGTTTCCGCCAGCCATCGGGTATTTATCGGGTTTGCAGGTAGCAATACGCGTGTCGATATCTACCTGCGGATAGTCTGTCACCTTACTCTGGTCCATGCGGTAGAAAGCCAGTTTCTTGCCGTCGGGGCTCCAGAAGGTACCGGTTGTAATGCCGAATTCATTTCTGTGTACGGCTGAACCGTACACCACACTGGGCGAGCCGTCGGTGGTGAGTTGGTGCTCCTTGTTATCGGCATCCCTCACGTACAGTTGGTTGTCTTTCACATAGGCTACAGCCCTCGATGCCTTGTTCCAGTCGGTTGCTGTCTCGCCCTCGCAACTCTGTGTCCATACCGTCTTCTTGGTTTCCCAGTTGTATAGAATACGTTGCTTACTGTTTTTTAGAAGTACCATCGGTTGGTCAGCGTACGGATATTCGGCATAATAGGCGGTGTACCATCCGTCGCCGATGTCTTTCAGTTGGAACACGCGTTTCCTGTTCCCTTTGGCGTCCATCGTTCCGCCCTCGTCGGCATCCAGATACATCAGTTGGTCGCCCCACCACGTGAACCATTGGTTCTCGGGTTGGAAGTGGCGGGCATTCGTCCCTCCGTAATTCAGATCTTCCAGTGTAAAGAGCTTTTCCTGTGCCGTCATAGGGAGAAAAAGAGTTAAAAGGATAGATACAAGGAGGGTCTTAATCTTCGTCATTGTCAAATCTCCTTTTCTTGAATGGTTTCTTGGAATCCCTCGGTTTTCTGGCATCCCTTGAATATCTGGATTCTCTTGTCTCTCTGGCATCCTTGGGCTTTCTGGGCTCTTTAGACTTTTTCTCCAGCGAACGGAAGGTGAAGTTGCGGATGTCAGCCTCTTCGTTCTCCTCCTGTTCCTCCAGTCGCTTCTTGAATTCACGGTTTTGCTTGAACCGGCGTTTCTCCGCCATTTGGCGCTTCTCCTCTTCCGTCTTCACCGTGCCGCCTTCTTCGCGGAAAACACGCATCTTGCCGTCGAACATCTGGTATTTGCGGAATTCGCACTCCAGACTGCCGTTATACAGGGGTATCTTGATAGAAGGCTTCAGTCCTATCTGGTCGAAACACTCCTCACGATAGCTCAGAATCCAGGCGTCGTTGCCTGTAAACTGATGCTTCAGTCGTTCACCGATCATCTTGTAAGTACCCAGCAGGTCGGGTGTCGAAATGCGCTCGCCGTATGGCGGGTTCATCACGATGACGCTCTTCTGCTGAGGCTGCACGAAGTTCTTGAAGTCGCGCTCCTCAACCGTGATGTCGCTGGTCAATCCTGCCGCACGCACATTCAGACGGGCGGTATTCACAGCCTTCACGTCGATGTCGTAGCCGTAGATGTGGTGGTTGAACTCCCGTTCCTGCGAATCGTCATTATAGATATTATCGAACAGGTCGCGGTCGAAGTCCTTCCACTTCTCGAAGGCAAACTCCTTGCGGAACAGTCCCGGAGCCATATTGCGGGCTATCAGGGCAGCCTCGATGAGCAACGTGCCGCTACCGCACATCGGGTCGATGAAGTCGGTCTCACCATGCCATCCCGTCATGAGAATCATACCGGCTGCCAGCACTTCGTTGAGCGGAGCCTCCACCGACTCCTGTCGGTAGCCGCGACGGTGCAGCGATTCGCCGCTGGAGTCCAGCGAGAGTGTGCACCTGTCTTCCGCTACGTGGATGTTCAGACGGATGTCAGGGTTCGTTACTGAGATATTCGGACGCTTGCCCGTTTTTTCACGGAACTGGTCAACAATAGCATCCTTCACCTTATAAGCCACGAACTTCGAATGGCGGAATTCTTCGGAGAACACCACACTGTCAACGGCAAACGTTGTGTCCAAATCCAGATACTGGGTCCAGTCCACCGTCTTCACTCCTTCATAGACATCGTCAGCCGACTGCGCCTTGAAGTGCTTGATGGGTTTTAAGATACGGATGGCAGTATGCAACTGGAAATTGGCGCGATACATCATTTCCTGATTACCAGTGAAGGAAACCATGCGTCGCCCTATCTGTACATTCTCAGCGCCCAGTTGCGTCAGTTCTTTCGCCAAAACAGGCTCAAGGCCCATGAAGGTCTTGGCGATGAGTTCAAAATCTTGTGTCATGATGTATTTATATAAATATGGTGCAAAGATACGATTTAATAGGCAATTAACAAAATAAATCGCTTTTTTTTTCATTATTCTGAATCTTTTATGTAATTTTGTCGGCTGACAGACGAGTAAAATGATGACAATGACAAATCTCCTCCTGGCTGCCACCAATTCCTGGATGCGTATTGATGTGCTGATTTGGATACTGGCTATACCGGTAGTCATCGTCTTCATTATTTTCCTTTTCTTGCAGATAAGACAGCATCTGGCGCTGAAGAACGAACTGGTTCAGTTGAATAAGATCAAGCGCCATAGCATCGAATACGAACTGGTCATCAAAGCCATGCATCTGGCCATTTGGCGCGTGGATATTCCCGAGGGAATCATCTATTACGAGAGTGACTATCGCGGTAAGTCTGATTCCTTCAAAACCGGCGACGGCTTCCGTATTGCCGATACCTTCGCCTTGATACACTCCGACCAGCGCGAACGGGTGAGAGACGCGCTCATGGGACTGATAGAAGGGCGCTACGAGGATTATCATCAGCAGTATCAGGCGCAGGCTGCTCCTGACGCTCCTTTCTATTGGGAAGAGACCTATGCCACTGTCGATAAACGCGATATGGAGGGTAAACCCCTTGCCGTTGTGGGCATCAGTATGCGCATTGACGAACAGAAAGAGATAGAGCGCGAACTGATAGAGGCGCGCAACCGTGCCGAGGAGAGCGACCGTCTGAAGACGGCATTCCTGGCTAATATCACCCATGAGGTGCGCACCCCGCTTAATGCCATTGTGGGCTTCAGCGATATCCTGCCTATGGCACAGAGTGATGAGGAACGCAACGAGCTGGTGAAGCTTATCAAGCAGAACAATGCCCATCTGCTGCGCCTCTTCGACGACATGGTGAACATGTCGAAATTGGAGTCGGGCAATGCAGGCGAAATACAGCAAACAAACTTCGAAATCGTTCCGCTGATGCGCGAACTCGTAGAGAAATACCAGTCCGTCTGTGCGGAAAAAGGATTGGAGGTATTTGTTGAGGAGTCCGACGAGAGCGAGACCATCCATACCGACCGCGACCGTTTGCGTGAAATACTGAACCAGTATATGAACAATGCCGTGAAGTTTACATCGGCAGGCAGCATCAGTTTAGGTTACGAAAAGCAGCCTTCGTCCATCCGTCTGTGTGTCAACGATACAGGTAAGGGTATTCCTTCCGATATGTGCAACGACCGTCTCTTCGAACGCTTCGTGAAGGTTGACGATTTCATAGCCGGAACGGGCTTGGGCTTGAGTATCTGTCGCAGTCTGGCAGAGTCGCTGGGTGGTCAGGTAGGCGTAGAGTCCATCTTGGGTAAAGGTTCAACATTCTGGGTTTCTATCCCAATGAATTCGTTCTGATGAAGCAATCGGTGAAGCGTTACATCCTCTTTCTTCTCTCATTGGCCTGTCTGTCTCTTCAGGCGCAGGTGCTCATCTCCGGTGTCATTACCGATGCCGAAACCAAGAAGTCCATTCCCTCCGTCACCGTTTCCTATAAAGGTCATCAGGTTGCCGTAGCCTCCGGTCTCAACGGGCGTTACGTCATTCAGAAGAATCCCGGGTGGGCGCTTACTTTCAGTGCGGTGGGCTATGTGGCACAGACGATATGGATTGACGACCGTACCGACCCTGTGGTCGATATCGCGTTGCGACCCGATGTCCGCCAGCTGCGTGATGTCACCATCCGTTCCAAGCGGCAGCGCTACAGCCGTAAGAACAATCCCGCCGTCGAACTCATGCGTAAGGTGATTGAGAAGAAACGTCTCACCGACCTGTCGAACAAGGACTACTACCAGTTCGTGAAATACCAGAAACTGACGCTGGCAGGCAACGATATTACCCCTGAAAAGATTCGGAACTCCATATTCCGTAAGCATAAGTGGATTCTCGACCAGATAGAGAACTGTCCGTATAACAACAAACTCATTCTGCCTATTTCGGTGGATGAAACGGTGACCCGCCGTCTCTACCGCCGCCATCCACACGATGAGAAGAACATCATCATGGGACAGAACTCCACTGGTGTGGGCGACTTGTTCCAGACGGGCGACATCATGAGCATCATGATGAGGGATGTTTTTACTGATGTGAATATCTACGATGACCAAGTGCGTCTGCTTCGACGTCCTTTTACCTCACCGATAGGTCGAGGGGCTATCGGTTTCTACCGTTTTTATATTGAAGACACCCTGCAGATCGAACGTGACAGTTGCATCCACTTGCATTTCGTGCCTAACAACATGCAGGACTTCGGTTTCCGTGGTGATATCTACATTCTGAAAGACTCCAGTTATCAGGTAAAACGATGCGATTTATCCATCCCCCGACAGAGTGATGTCAACTTCGTCGAGAATCTGCGGGTTGTGCAGGAGTTTTCGCAGTTGCCGACGGGCGAATGGGTGTTGACGGTCGATGATATGGTGGTTGAGATTTCCATCGTGAGTTTTCTGCAGAAAGCCATAGTGGTGCGTAACACCCGTCTGGGCGACTACTCCTTCGAACCTTTGGAGGCCTCCTTGTTCAAGGGGAAACGTGATGTCCGCGACCCACAAGCGCTGGAACATAGCGATCTCTTCTGGAATCAGTATCGCCAGGTGCAACTGACCAAGAGCGAAGAACAGATGAAGGATTTCGTCAAGTCGTTCGAGAAAATGAAGGGCTTTAAATATGTCATGTTTGGACTGAAAGCGCTGATAGAAAACTATGTGGAAACGGGGAATCCGTCGAAAATAGATATCGGTCCCATCAATTCCATGATTTCTTACAATTATATTGATGGCCTCCGCACACGACTCTCCGCCCAGACCACCGCCAACCTCCATCCTCATTTGTTTTTGAAGGGGTATGTGGCACGAGGCTGGAAATCGCATAAGAATTACTATCAGGGCGAACTCACCTATTCCTTTAATGCCAAGGAATACACCCCCCGTGAGTTCCCCCAGCGCACCGTCAGTTTCTCTTCTACCTACGATGTGATGGCACCCTCCGATAAATTCCTCTCCACGGATAAGGATAATGTTTTCACAGCACTTAAATGGAGCAAGGTCGATGCCATGATGTTCTACAACCGCCAGCAGCTGACCGCCGTGCGCGAGGAAGAGACGGGACTGAAAACCACCGTCAGTCTGAAGACCGAAGAAAACGAACCTTGCGGCAATCTCCGTTTTAGCCCCCTCAATGCTCCCGAAACCAACGTCAGGCTTCGTACGACGGAATTGAAAGCCGAGGTGGAGTTCTGTCCTGGTGCGCTGTATATTAATACCAAACAGCGTCGCCGGCAGGTGAATCGTGAAGCACCGGTCATCCGTCTGGGACATACCATCGGTATGAAGGGCTTCCTGGGTGGCGATTACAACTATCATTACAGCGAGGCCAGCATCTCGCAGCGCGTCTGGTTGAACAGCTGGGGTAAAGTGGATATCAATGTCAAGGGAGGCGTGCAGTGGTCGAAGGTGCCTTTCCCCCTGTTATGTATGCCCGAGGCTAACCTGTCGTATATCCTGCAGAAAAACATGTTCTCGCTTGTCAATAACATGGAGTTCCTCAACGACCGCTTCGTGTCAGCCATCGTCACCTGGGACCTGAATGGCAAACTCTTCAATCGCATCCCCTTACTGAAGCGATTGAAGTGGCGTGAATATGTAGGTGTCAAGATGCTGTGGGGCGCACTCTCCGACAAGAATAATCCCTTCCTCGCGCAGAATGCCGGCGACGGTAGGCTGATGGCTTTCCCCGAGCATTCGCATGTGATGAATCCCCGTACGCCCTATGTCGAGGTGTCGGCAGGTATTCATAACATCTTTAAGATTCTGCATATCGAATACGTGCGCCGCCTGAACTATAACGCTTATCCGTCAGCCCACAAGCGTGGCATCAGGTTCACCCTCCATTTCACTTTCTAAACTTTTTTTGTATCCCTTGCAACTTTTCCTCATCTGCTTACGTCTAACAGGTAAACAGTTAAAATTGAAGGTTTATGAAAAAGTTAAGTTTGTTTTTAACAACACTGTTTGTCGTAGTTTGCACAGCAAGTGTCTATGCCTTTGCCGATAAGGACAAGGCGGAAGTGAATCGTCAGGTGTCAGGTTTCGAACGCATTCGTCTGCAAGGTTCGCCCGACATCAAGTACACCCAGGGCAAAACATGGTCGGTACGGGTGAAAGCTCCTCAAAAGCTCATCGACCGCGTGGTGACTCGTAAAGACGGCAATACGCTGGTGGTGAGCATGAAGAGTGGCAGTTTCTTTAATAGCATCAATGGCGACGATGTCACCGTCTATGTCACCTCCCCCGATCTCATTGGTGTAGAGGTGCAGGGCTCGGGCGATTTCGAGAGCAAGGGTCGGGTGGATACCGATCATCTCGACCTTTCGGTACGTGGTTCGGGCGATATTGATTTTGCCAATATCATCTGCGACCGCATCAAGGCTTCGCTCGTGGGTTCGGGTGACATCGACATCAAGTATGTGGATGCCAAGCAGTCGGACATCGAGCTCGTAGGTTCGGGCGATTTGAAAATCACTCAGAGCAAGGTCTCTCAGACCAAGATAGAGCTGAAAGGCTCCGGTGACGTGAAAGTGAACTGCAAAGACTGCGGCACCGTCGATTGCCGTTTGGTAGGTTCGGGCGATATCACCCTGTCGGGCACCATCCGGAAGCTCAACCAGACATCCCGCGGTTCCGGCGACATCCATACCGACCAGTTGAAGATTAAGTAGAAAAGGTGAGGTCACACAGATTAATAGTTATACAGAATAGCATATTAGCAGATATAGATTCTCGTAATGAAACTACTGGAAACTCGTAATGAAACTACCAGTTTCTCGTAATGTAACTTCTATTCTTATAGGTGACAGATGACAGATGACACATGTATTTAAGGAAATGATATGCGTACGTACACGCGCACGTACGCATGACCCTTTTGCGAATTTCATCTGTTATCTGTCATTTGTCACATGGAAACTTGTGGCTTGAAACCGTATAATATCTTCTTGCTCTTTCATAACCAGTGCAAAGATACAACATTTTAAGGCGAAATCCAAATTTTTTTTGGAAAAAATGCGGGAAAGATTTTTTTTGGAAAAAGTTTTGTCATTTCATTTTAAACAACTATTTTTGCAGTCGGAAATCTAACACAAAAGGGAATATAACGATGAAGAAATTAATTTTGGTCGCAACATTCATCTATATAATATAATGTACGTAGCATTAGCAGATAATCAGGATATCACCAGAGCAGGCATGATGTATGTCTGCGGAGAGATGGACGGGGTGCAGATGCACCGCGCAGAGGATAAGACGGAACTGATAGAACAGCTGAAACAGCATCCTGATGCGGTGATAGTGGTTGACTACACCCTGTTTGATATCAACGACGTGGACGAACTGGAGATTCTGCACGAACGATTCCCTGAGGCACAGTGGATTCTGTTCAGTGTGGATCTCTCGGGCGACCTGGTGAGACGGGTGATTGCCGTCAGTCCGCGGTTCAGTATCCTGTTGAAGGAATCGCCCATACAGGAAATCCGAGAATGCCTGATGTTTGCCCAACGCCACCAGCGCTACATCTGCCAGCGAATGGCTGAGCTACTTTTGACGCCCCAGTCGCCAAGAGTGGAAGAGGAGGTGAAGCTGACCAAGACGGAGATGGAGATATTGAAGGACATTGCTTTGGGACTGACTACCAAAGAAATTGCAGAACGCCGCTTTTCAAGTTTCCATACCGTGAATACCCACCGCAAAAACATTTTCCGCAAACTGGGAGTCAATACGGTGCATGAAGCTACGAAATATGCCCTGCGGGCAGGACTGGTAGATTCGGCAGAATACTATATTTAGCTGGGATTTGAAAGGCAAAAATAAAAAATAGGAATTGTCCTCACGACAACTCCTATTCCCAAATTTCTAACTAACTTATTATCAACTATTCATTACTCATTCTGAATTTACGCTGCAAAGGTACGAACTATTTTTGATATATGCAACATTTTCTAAAAAAAAAATCCGTAAACGTTTGCGTATTTCCATGTTTTTGCTTAATTTTGCACCTGATGAGCAATAAGAAACAACATAGACCGTCGTTAAAAGACCTTGCCAAAGAACTCAATGTCAGTATAGCCACCGTCAGTCGAGCCCTGCGTAGTTCGCCTGAAATAGGTGAAGAGATGCAGCGCAAGGTGAAGGAATTGGCTAAGAAGATGAACTATCGGCCCAATCCCTTTGCACAAGGGCTGCGCAAGGAGGCACCCAAGATTATCGGTGTGGTGGTGCCTAACCTGGAAACGCATTACTATGCGGCTGTGTTGGACGGTATTGAGGACGAGGCGCGCAGGGCCGGTTACAGTGTGATCAGTGCCAACAGTCATGAGGATTGCGTGACGGAGGCGCAGGCGATTGATAACTTTATCAGTCTGCATGTGGAGGGAATTATTGCCTGTCTGGCGCAAGATACCACCGACTACAGCCATTTCGGGGAAATATCGGACATGGGAATCCCCTTGGTGTTCTTCGGTCGTACGTGTCTGTCGGAACAATTTTCGAGTGTGACGGCTAACGGTGACGAGGCAGCCCAGATGGCTACTCAGCACCTGATAGATACGGGAAGCCGACGGATTGCATTCATCGGCGGTCCTAATCATCTGGATATGGTGCAGCGCCGTAAGCACGGCTACCTGGAGGCTCTGCGTGACAACCGTATTCCTATAGACCGCGAGCTGGTGGTATGCAACAAAATAGATTATCAAATAGCTTTGGAGGAAACGACAAAATTGTTGCAGAAGCCCAACCGCCCCGATGCTATTCTGGCCTTTAACGACATCGTTACTTTTGCCGCGTTTACGGCTATCAAGCAACAGGGATTCCGCATACCTGAAGACGTGGCACTGATAGGCTTTACGGACGATGCCCATGCCGCTTATGTCACCCCTCGGCTGTCGGCTATTGTGGACCAATCGCACCTGATGGGTGTCAATGCGTGTCAGATTCTGCTGAAGCACATACAGGGTGACACGAAGGTTTGTAAGAAGATTGTTCCACAACAATTGGTGATTCGTGATACGTCGGCTAAAAACAAAATCTGAAAAAAGAAGCATTTAATTTGGTAGTTCGATAAAAAAGATGTATTTTTGCAGTTGACTAATTGTAAAGAACATTTCCAATGACTAAAAAGTCTGCCTTTATAACCTTATTATTTTTCTTGTTGCCAATGTTGGCAGCAGCGGCTATACCCGATATTAAATTCCGTCGCCTTGATACACGTGACGGTCTGTCTAATTCGCAGGTAAACAGCGTTTTACGTGATATCCGTGGAAATGTCTGGTTGGGTACACAATTCGGTTTGTGCCGTTATGACGGCTATCGCTTTAAGACGTTTTATTCCTACGAACGCGATACGATGACACTGCGCAACAATCGTATTGACGAGATACAGGAGGCGCACGATGGCAGACTATGGCTGGATCATGGAATGAACTATTCTGTCTATGACCCCGTGACTGAGAAAGTGGACCGTTCGCCTACTTACTGGTTGGCTCAACATGGAATCAAGGGCGGGGCGGAAAGCATGCATATCGATTCCAAGAAGAATTACTGGGTGAAGACCTACGATAATGGTTTCTATTTCTATGACCCCAATCATAAGAATCTCAAGCATATACCTTTCGGTTTCGGTGAAAAAGACTTTCTGAAAGACTTCGCTATCTCTGCCTATGCCGAGACCAGTAATGGTATGCTGATGGTGTCGATGCTGGGCGAACTGATGTGTGTGGACGGTGAACACGGCAAGGTGCTGTGGAAAGACGATTTCGTCAAGAAAAGTCTGAATGCCTATAATGACTACTGGGTATATGTGGACAAAGACGGGTTGATATGGGTTATCACCCACTCAGTGGGAACCTATATCTACGTTCCGCAGGAGAAGCGGTGGTACACCAATCTGACCGATCTGATGCGGGCACGTGGCTTCTCGAATGTGCCCGACAATATTGTGGTATGGGAAGTGCGTTACGACCAGAAAGGACTGCTGTGGGTGGCTACCGACCACTTAGGTGTCGTGCTGTTGGACTTCAAGACCAAAGAATGGCGCCAGTTTACTAATGTCAAAGGCGATGAAACCTCATTCTCGGACATTACAGCCAAACATTTGTATGAAGACCAGTTAGGGCGCATGTGGGTGGCTACCTATAAAAACGGTGTGGCTATGAGTGCCGACGCGATGACTAATTTCAATAGTATGGCACTGGGCGATATCAATGGTATCTGTGAAGATAAGCAGGGCTTCTACTGGTTGGGACTGAACAGTGGAGGTCTGCTGAAATTCGACCCGCGTACGATGGAAGTGGTAGAAAAGTACACCAAGGCGGAAATGGGTACAGCCAGCGACGTCATAGTAGGTAATTATGCCGCCAAGGACGGTACGCTTTGGTTCGGTACGTGGGAAGGCGGTCTGCTGCGCTACAGGAACGGACAGTGGAAGAACTACACAGTAACTACACCGGGAAGCGCGCTCAAGACCAATAACATCTGGGGCGTAACGGAAGACTATTGGGGCAACATCTGGATTGGTGTACTCGGTGGCGGCGTGGTCAGAATGGACAAGCATACGGAGTGCCAGCGTGCTTTCACAGAAGACAATTCCAATATTAAGACGGTATGGACCAATAGTATATCCAGAGCGTCAAACGGCTGGATACTGGCTGGTAATTCGGAATATTGTTCCATGATTAATCCCAAGACGATGAAGGTGATTAACCTGTCAAAACCGCATGATGGTAATACAGTCACCATCTCGTCGGCTACCACACAGGCGGTGATGGATAGCAACGGACTCCTATGGCAGGCATCACCGTCGGGCGTGAGTGTGTTCGACCGCAAATCGGGACAGATGCAGTTGCTGGACATGAAGTCGGGTTTCTATGGATCTAATGTGGTGGCACTGGCTGAAGACGATCATCACTCCATGTGGGTAGTGACAGACCACGGTATTTCGAGCGTGACAGCCCAGAAGGATGAAGACAACGGGCGCTGGACATTTGCCGTGCGCAGCTACAATGACCGTGACGGTCTGCAGCCTGGTCCGTTCAACCAGCGTGCTATCTGTTTTACCCGTTCGGGATATTTATTGGTGGGCGGACAGGACGGACTGGACATCATCAATACCCGTAGATTGAATGAGAGCGGCAACAATGAGAAGCCCATATTCAGCGGACTGGTGATTTTCAATGACGAGATAGAGACAGGTAGTGTCTATAACGGACGGGTGGTTCTGGAGAAGGCTTTGGATATCGAACAGGCCATCACCCTGAAGTCAAGCGAGAATCAGTTTACCATACAGATGGCATCGGACAATGGCGGTGCCAAGAATCATACACGCTTTGTTTACCGTCTGAAAGGATTTAACGACAAGTGGATTAAGACAGTGGTGTCACAGCCCGACATTACCTATATGGGACTGCCCGTAGGCAGTTACACACTGTGCGTCAGAATGTTGAAAGACGACGGTACAATGGGAGAAATCGAACGCCAGTTGAGTATCACGATAATTGGGGCGTGGTACACATCCTGGTGGGCTATCACACTCTGGTGCCTGTCGCTGGCAGGCATCGGATGGTGTGGATGGCAGTATCGTGAACAAATACGTTCGATGTTCAAAAAGTCTGATTCTGGCGAACTGGATGTGGTGATTGACGACAGTGAGACACCGGCTGACGACGACATTGAAGAGGCCGTCATGATGGATCAAGAAGAATAATACAAAAATACATAACTAAATGAGGAAGTGGTTCTTAACTTTGGCGATGACAATATGTGCGGCAATACCTGCAGTCGCAACTATTGACGATATCAAATTCAGTCGCTTGGATACGCGCGATGGTTTGAGTAATTCGCAGATAGTCAGTATCTTTCGTGATTCGAAAGGCTTTATGTGGTTCAGTACGCCCTACGGACTGAACCGTTACGATGGATACCGTTTCAAGACATTCCTGTCGGACGCTAAAGACACCACGACGCTTCGCAGTAATTATTTGGATGAGGTATTTGAGGCTTATGACGGTAAACTGTGGATTCGCCAGAGCATGAACTATGTTATCTACGACCCTGTGACCGAGAAGTTTGACCGTCATCCAGAGGTTTGGTTGCACGAGCGTGGCGTCAAGGGTGGAATAGAAAAGCTGTTCATTGATTCCCATAAACATATATGGGTGAAAACCTTTGATGAGGGCTTCTGGCATTACAATCCCCGCACAGGAAAAGTAAAGCAGTGGCGTTTCGGTTACGGTCCCCAGGAGTTCAACAACGACTTCGGTGTTAGCACTTTTGTGGAGTACGGTAAGTGTGTGTTGGTTTCTTCCTTTAATGGTGAGATATTCTGTTTCAATCGCGACGATGACAGACTGAGTTGGAAAAGCAATTATCTGCGGAAGCGTGGACTGACCAGTAATCAGGATTGTAAGTTGAGAGTGGACAGATATGGTAATCTCTTTGTGATGACCACTACCTCTACATTTGTCAAGACAAACACCAAAGTTCCCCGTTGGTATCATAGCCTGCCTGACTACCTGCGGTCGTTGGGTATAGAGGCAGACCTCTCGGAAGTGGCGAGCGTATGGGATATTAAATTCGACAAGAGACGCCGTATGTGGATTGCTACCGACCATCACGGACTGATTATTGTTGACTTGAAGACGAAGGAACTGCGCCAGTTCCTGCACGATAAGCACGATGATACTTCTATCAGCGACAATTCCATCCGTTTTATTTATCCCGATAATATGGGACGCATGTGGCTGGGCACCTATGTGAATGGTATCAGCTGTTTTACGGAGAGCAGTTCCAACTTCCGCAATTTAGAGTTGGGCAATATCAATACCATCTGTGTAGATAAGGCGGGTAAATACTGGTTGGGTACCAATGATGCAGGTATAATCTGTTTTGATCCCCAGACGGAAGAGAAAGTCATCTATGACAAGGCAAGTCATGGCATCGGTTCGAATACCATGGTGGGCTCTCTGGCAGCCAGTGACGGTTCAGTATGGTTTGGTACTTACGAGGGTGGACTCATCCATATCAAGGACGGACATGTGACCAACTATCGGGTGACAGGTAAAATGGGCGATTTGGCTAACGATAATATCTGGACCATCTATGAAGACCAGTGGGGCTACATTTGGTTGGGAACCCTGGGAAGTGGTGTGCAGCGCCTGAATCCCCAAACCGGTGAGATGAGTGTACCAATCGGTACCAAGAATTCTACTATCCCCAGCGATTATATCTCTACGATCAGTCGCACGAAGAAGGGGTGGATGATGGTGTCTCACTCTCTGTTTTACTCACTGATTAACCCGAAGACGCGTAAGATTATCAACAGGAATATTACAGATAATCAAGACGGTATAGGTATCACGGAAATGTCGATCAATGCGATGGAGGATAGCCGAGGACTGGCTTGGCAAGGCTCTGCATCAGGTGCAACGGTTTGGGATCCTAAAACAAAAAAGGTGTATCTGATAGATATGCAGTCGGGCTTGTTCGGCTCTACGGTAAACGGTATCATAGAAGACGAACGGCACACCATGTGGTTGGTGACCGACCACGGTGTGTCCAATGTGGTGCCGCAGAAACAATGGGACGGAACGTACAACTTCGTAGTGCGCAGCTATAACAACCGTGACGGCTTGCAGGACGGTCCCTACAATCAACGTTCTATCTGTTATACACCAGACGGAAAACTGTTGGTAGGCGGACAGGGCGGTCTGGATATCATTGACCCCCGTAAGATGGGTAAGGGAAGGGGAGTAGAAACTCCTATATTCAGCGGTCTGAAGATTGCCGGTCATCAGGTAGAAGTAGGCGAGAAAGTCAACGGCAAGGTTGTACTGTCGGAAGCACTGGATTACAGTCGTGAAATCACACTCAGTTTCAATGATGAATTTACGATTCAGATGGGTAGTAACAATGGTGACCCTCATAACCGTTCGCGTTTTATCTACAAAATGGCGGGCTACAGTGATGTGTGGAAGAGCACGGAGGAAGTGAATCCCAATATTACCTATCAGAGTCTGAGAGCCGGTTTCTATTATCTGTGTGTGCGTATGATGAATGACGATGGTACGATGGGGACCGCAGAAGGACAGATAGCCATTACCATCCAACCACCGATATGGCGCACGCGCTGGATGATTTTGCTATACATGTTGCTGATTGCCATTGCAGCATGGTTCTGGCGTAAATGGTATATGAAACGACAGAAGCGCAGACTGGATGCAGAGATTCTGATTCGTGAAACCGAGAAACAGTCGTGGATGGCAGAGATGCGCCGTAAGATTGCTGAGGGTGATGCTCATGTAGAGCATGGGGTTGCACAAAATGAGTTGACGCTTAATCTGATGCAGGACGACCTCGTGGCATTTATCAAGAAAATATGCCGTGAGTTTAAAGATCCGGAAGGGCGATCCTTTAAACTCTCCATCGTGGCTGCCGCTGAACATCTGGAGATACTGTTCGACCCGTCGGAGTTGAAACGTGCTATTTATATCCTGCTGTCCAATTCCGTGAAGTTCGCACCGGAGGAGTGTCGTATCAGTGTAGGGATTGCACGTATGAGCAACGGTGATGCCCAATTGCAGATAGCCGACAGCGGCTTGGGTGTTCCTGAACATGCGCGTTCTACTATGTTTGAACCCATGACAGAGGGTGAGGGTCTCGGTCTTGACAAGGTGAAGGCTGTTGTAGAAGCCCATCATGGTACTATCCGTTTTGAGGACAATCCAGGTGGCGGTTCGATTTTCATCATCACATTGCCTGTGGGCGATATTGTGGAAGAAGCAGAAGTAATAGAATAAATATTAAAAAATAATAGAAACATGAAAAAATGGAGATTCTTGGTGACAGGTTTGCTCGTTGGTATGGCATCCACCCTGTGGGCTGCTGATTATCAGGTAAACGGCAATTTTGTGTCCATCCCAGTGAAAGAAGCAAAGGCAGGCGGTGCGAAAATAGTACGTTTGCAAGTGATTAACGACAACATTATCCGTGTGCAGGCTACTTCTGAGGATGCGCTGCCCCAGAAGAAACAGAGTCTGATGATTGTCGAACAAAAGGGGCGCCCCCAATTTGATGTCAAGCAGGACGACCATCAGGTGTGTGTGAAGGCTAAGAATGTGGAAGCCCGTGTCGATGTGAAGTCGGGAAAGATTGTCTTCTATGACGGACAAGGCAAGAAGTTGCTGAAAGAGGCTGATAACGGAAAGCAGTTCAAGCCGTTCACTGTTCCTGAGCGTGAATTAGGTCAGAAGGCAGGATTCTCTGTTTCGGAGGAAATGAAGCATGGACTCACTTGGCAGATGAAATTCGACAGTCCTGAAGACGAGGCTTTCTACGGACTCGGTCAGCACCAGTCGGAAGAGTTTAATATGAAGGGCAAGAACGAAGATCTCTTCCAATATAACACCAAGGTATCTATTCCTTTCGTGCTCTCTAACAAGAACTACGGTATTCTTTGGGATTCGTATAGCTATTGCCGATTTGGTAACCCCCATGATTATCTGCAACTGAATCGTGCCTTTAAACTCTATGACAAACAGGGTAAGGAAGGTCATCTGACAGGTACCTATACAGGCAGAGATGGCAAGCAGATTGTTCGCGAAGAGGATTCTATCTATTACGAGTATGGATTCCCTGCTAAATCTGAAATAGCCGTGAAGACCGATAATGGCGGTATCAAGAATTTCCCGAAAGGTTTTAATCTGCAAGGAGCTACCGTCGTCTATGATGGTTTTATTGAACCGCAGCAATCCAGTCTCTATCAGTTTATCCTCTATTATTCCGGCTATGTGAAGGTATATATTGATGGTAAGGAAGTTGTTCCTGAACGCTGGCGTACAGCATGGAATCCCAATGCCTATAAGTTTGCCACCGAGCTGCAGAAAGGTAAAAAGGCTCAGGTGCGCATAGAATGGCAGCCAGATGGCGGCGAAGCCTACTGCGGACTCCGTGTAGCTGAGCCTCGCAGTGAGGAAGAACGTGAAAAACTGAGCATCTGGAGTGAGATGGCTCGTGATATGGATTATTATTTCATTGCAGGTAAGAATTTTGACGAGGTCATTAGCGGCTATCGCACACTGACAGGTAAGGCATCGCTTTATCCTAAGTGGGTGCTGGGCTTCTGGCAGAGCCGTGAGCGTTATAAGACTGCCCAGGAAATTGAGGAGACACTTGCTGAATTCCGTAAACGCCACATTCCTGTTGATAATATTGTGCAGGACTGGAACTACTGGCCAGAGGATCAGTGGGGCAGTCATCAGTTCGAGGCTTCACGCTATCCGAATCCACAGGAAATGCTTGACAAGGTTCATGCCATGCATGGACGCTTCATGATCAGTGTATGGCCGAAGTTCTATGTCAATACCGATAACTACAAAGAACTCGATAAGAAGGGATGGATGTACACCCAGGCTGTCAAGGACGATATCCACGATTGGGTAGGACCTGGTTATGTGGCTGGTTTCTATGATGCCTACGATGCTGGTGCCCGTAAGATGTTCTGGCGTCAGATGGACGAGAATCTCTATACGAAATATAACAAAAATGGTGTAGCTGGTGTGGATGCCTGGTGGATGGATGCTTCAGAACCCAATGTTCGCGACTGTACTCCAATGTGGTATCGTAAAGCACTCAGTGGTCCTACAGCCCTTGGCACTTCAACCGAGTATTTCAATGCGTATTCTACAGTGAATGCTGATGCTATCTACAATGGACAGCGCAGTGTGTGGAAGGGTAAAGACAACGAGCCTCGCGTATTCCTGCTAACCCGAAGCGGCTTTGCCGGTGAACAGCGTTTCTCTACAGCAACATGGAGTGGTGATATCGGTACCCGTTGGGAAGATATGCGTGCCCAGATGACGGCAGGTCTGAATTACTCAATGTCAGGGGTTCCTTTCTGGGGCATGGACCAAGGTGGTTTCTGTGTAGAGAATCGTTATGTGGCTGCCCAACAGTTGTTTGATCGCACTGGTCAGGAGAATGAAGACCTGAAGGAATGGCGTGAGCTGCAGACCCGTTGGAATCAGTTCGGTGCCTTTATTCCACTTTTCCGTGCCCATGGGCAATGGCCTTTGCGTGAGATATGGAATATTGCTCCTGACAATCATCCTGCTTATAAGTCGTTCGTTTACTACGATAAATTGCGCTATCGTCTGATGCCTTACATCTATTCAATGGCTGGATGGGCTCATTTCAAGGACTATACACTGATGCGTGCCTTGGTGATGGACTTTAACGGTGACAAGCAGGTGGAGAATATCGGTAACCAGTGGATGTTCGGTCCTGCACTGATGGCTTGTCCCGTCGGTTATTACAAGGCTCGTAACCGTAGCGTGTACTTCCCACAGCAGTGTGGATGGTATAATCTCTATACGGGCGAATATATTCAAGGAGGACAGAGGCTCATTGTAGATGCTCCTTACGAGTGTATCCCTGTCTATGTCCGTGAGGGTGCTATCATTCCCTTTGGTCCTGAGATGGAGTGGAGTGACGAAAAACCGGCAGAACTCATCAATCTCTATGTCTATGCTGGTAAGGATGGAGAATTCCAACTTTATGAGGACGAAGGCGTGAACTATAATTACGAGAAGGGCCGTTATGCCACTATTGACATCACGTATGATGATGCTTCCCGTACTGTGAAGATTGGTGCACGCAAGGGGCAGTTCCCTGGTATGCTGAAGCAGCGCCGTTTCAATGTGGTCCTGATTTCCAAGGATGCTCCCAAAGCGCTCAATCTTGACAACCCAGAGGGAAAACTGGTGCAGTATAATGGTAAGGAAGTCAGTGTGAAGCTCTGAATAATAGAACCCTAATTACATGACGCTTATGAAGAAAAAATGGAAAATTCTGGAGAATAGGGCAGTGCTGCAAGTCTTGACATGGTTGGGCATTGGCTCCACCTCACTCATCTTCATGGCATGCTACGGACCGGCTCCACGCAATTACCAGGTGGTGGAGGAGGAAGACTCTACCGTAGTGATGGTTGGTGACAGTGTCGTGATGGCTGTTGATGCAGCTGCCGATGTGGCTGCCACCGATTCAAAAGCTGAGGCTAAGTAAGACACATGGCTATGAAGGCAACCCCACTGGCCCTTAAGAAGAAACTCGCCTTGGAACTTTGGCGAAAACGTGAACAGAACATGCTGCAGGAACATCCCCTGCAGCAACTGTTTTGGGAGTGTACGCTGCGCTGTAATCTCCGTTGCAGACATTGTGGCAGTGACTGCAAGACCCTTGCAGACCGTCAGGACATGCCCAAAGAAGACTTCCTGCGGGTACTTGACAGTGTAGCGCAGCGATGCAATCCCCATCAAGTGTTCGTGGTTGTATCTGGTGGTGAGCCCTTGATGCGTGAAGACTTGGAGGAGTGTTGTTCTGCCATCTATGCGAAAGGATTTCCATGGGGAATGGTTACCAATGGTCTGTTACTTTCAGCCGAGCGTCTGGAGCGCCTGTTGAAGGCGGGTATGCATTCTATTACCATTAGTCTTGACGGGCTGGAGGATGACCACAACTGGATGCGAGGTCATCCGCATAGCTTTCAGCGTGTTGATGAGGCCATCTCCATGTTGGTTCGGTTGCCGCAGGTATCCTTCGATATAGTGACGTGTGTTAATCAGCGTAACTACCCCAAGCTTCCAGAGCTTCGTGACTATCTGATAGCAAAAGGTGTCCGTCATTGGCGCATCTTTACTGTTTTCCCAGTAGGCCGTGCGGCTCATGATCCGGAATTGCAGCTATCAGATGAGGAGTTCAAAGGCGTCTTCGAGTTTATCCGTTCAACCAGGCGCGAAGGCAATATCGGGCTAAATTACGGTTGCGAGGGATTCCTGGGCAATTACGAGGGCGAAGTGCGCGACCACCTCTTCACCTGTCAGGCTGGTGTGACCATTGGCTCCGTCTTGATTGACGGTTCTATTTCAGCATGTACCAGTATTCGCAGCGACTATCACCAAGGTAATATCTATCACGATGACTTTATGGATGTTTGGGAGCATCGTTTCCTCCCTTACAGGAACCATGAATGGATGCGCCGTGACCAGTGTGCCGACTGCTCTTATTTCCGCTATTGTCAAGGCAATGGCATGCATCTGCGTGACGGCGATGGCCGTCTGTTGTTATGTCATGTAAAGCGGCTGAACAGTACCGAGTAAAAATTGTGGATATTTTTTTTACTTGTTTTGCTTCTTTTTATAGAATAAAAGATGTATCTTTGCAATCATGAAACTGAAATACCTATTACTAACCTTCCTTGCAGCTACCCAGACGGTGGTGATGCAAGCCGCAAATAAGACAGACTATAAGGAATCGAAGGAATTTGTGACTCTTCGAGACTCAGTGCATCATGCTTTCAATAATGACGACAGTATCCGTTTCTTTAAGGCTGTTAAACAATTGGAGGAATACCTGCTAAAGCAAGATGACATGCACGCCTATTATACGCAGCGTTGCAATGAAATCGTCTTTGAACTGAACAGACAGCGTATATTCGAGGCTTATAAGTTGGCTACTCAGTTGTCCAGAGAACTGACGGAGAAGAAACTCGACAAGGAGATGTATATGGCCATCAATATGATGGGACATGTATATAACTATAGTGGTGACAAAGCCAGTGCCAAGCAGTGCTTCTGGGAGGTGATACGCCGCATGGAGCAGGAAGGGTACAGGGAGAGTCAGCCACCTATTTACATGAATCTGGTGAATATCCTGATGGACGAAAACCCGCAGGAAGCCTTGCGCTTGATTGACCAGGCAGCATCCATAGCCCAAGAGACTTCACCCGAGCGGTTGTTCGATATTGAGACACGCCGCACTCTGGCTTATTACCTGATGGGTGATAAGCAGCGGTTCCTGGAGGGCTATCAAGCCTACCGCGAAGGAGTGGCTAAGGGCTATTCCTCAGTTCATGGCCGCAGGTTGGAAGTCTATTATCAGGCCACCCTTGGAAATATTGACGAGGCGATTCGCTTAGCAGGAGAAAGTTCGGAGGACCCTCACGAGACGCAAGCGGAAATATTTGCGGGGGCAGGCATGTGGCAAGAGGCTTTTGAAGCCCTTAAGAAAGGTACTGCCGAGACCGACTCCATCAACAGCCTGTTGCTGAGCAGTTCGATGCAGGGTATTCAGAACGAATTAAAGGCCTATGAGACAGAGCGCCAGGCTTTCAGGCGTTGGGTCTATGCCCTTGCATTTATCATCATCCTTCTGCTGTTGTTGGCGCTGGCATTTGTGTATATTGTCCAGATGAGGCGGCGTCATTGGCGCGAGATGGAAAAAGCCTACCAGCGAGTGCTGGAGTCCGACAAGATGAAGACAGCCTTCATCCAGAATGTCAGTCACGAAGTGCGCACGCCGCTGAATATCATCAGTGGTTATGCTCAGGTGATAGCCGATCCCGACTACGATATCACTCCTTATGAACGTAAGCGCATGGCTAACACCATGATGGACAATACGTATGTCATTACGACCATGATAGACGAGGTGCTGGAAATTTCACTCAGTGAATCAGCCGGTTTGGAGCACGACCTGACCAGTTATCCCTGTAACGATCTCCTGCACCGGTTGCTGGAAGAATTTAAGAAGATGGTTAGCGACAGTCCCATTACGATACAGTATGAGAGTGCATTGGACGATCAGTTCACTATCTCCACCAACGAGGGTATTATGCGTCGTATTATCCATCCATTGCTCGACAATGCGGTCAAGAACACAACAGCTGGACAGGTGACACTGCGGTGTTCCAGCACGCCCGATAACCTGGTAATTCAGGTGGAGGACACCGGACGTGGCATTCCTGCTAATCAGGCAGAACATATCTTTGAGCGTTTTGTCAAATTGGATTCCTTCAAGGAAGGTATGGGACTCGGACTGACTTTCAGCCGTGCCATGACAACCCGATTAGGCGGTAATGTACGTCTTGATACATCGTACGCTGGACCGGGGGCTCGCTTTGAAGTAACAATTCCGTTGGTACATCAACAATAATAGTATCTTAGACATGAAAAAAACATTGGTTCTGCTGGTGGTTCTTTTGACAGCCACTTTTGCTTTGCACGCCAGGCAACGTGATAATTTCGACGCGGGATGGCGCTTCGTTTTGGGTGATTCTGCTCAGATGGCTAGTCTGACATACAATGACAGCCACTGGCGACTGCTTAATCTGCCACACGACTGGGCTATAGAAGGCGATTTCCTTGCGTCTAATCCGTCAGGAGCGGGTGGGGGTGCCTTGCCTGGAGGTGTAGGCTGGTATCGTAAGCATTTTAAATTAGACTGCGAGGCAGTACCGGAAGACTGCTATTTCATCGAGTTTGATGGCGTTTACATGAATGCAACGGTCTATGTGAACGGGCAGAAGGTTGGTAACCGACCTTATGGCTATAGCTCTTTCGAATATGAAATCACTCCATATCTGCGACCTGGCGAGAACGTGATTGCTGTGCGTGTTGACAATAGCGATCAACCTAATTCCCGTTGGTATTCAGGTTGTGGCATCTACCGCCATGTGTGGTTTACCCGGACTAACAAGACGCATGTGGAACATTGGGGAGTGTATGTCCAAACGGATGCCAAAACAGGCAAGGTTAAGGTTGATGTGGCTGTTCAAGGCACTGATTTCAAAGTGAAGAACACCATGTTTGATGCCGATGGCAAAGAGGTAGGACTGAAAGTGAAAAAGCCCCGTATGTGGTCTACGACTGATCCGTATATATATAAGGTAAGAACCCAAGTATTGCAAAAGGGAAAAGTGGTTGATGAGGTTTGGACTAATACCGGCTTCCGTGACTTCCGTTTCGATGCGCAAACGGGATTTTGGCTGAATGGAAAAAATATGAAACTGAATGGCGTTTGTGAACACCATGACTTTGGCTGTTTAGGTGCTGTTATCAACGAGGATGCCATGCATCGCAAACTCTCAAAGCTGAAGGCGATGGGAGTCAATGCCATCCGTTCCAGTCATAATCCTCCAGCCCCTGAGTTGCTGAATATGTGCGACACCATGGGTCTTATTGTTATGGACGAGTCGTTCGATATGTGGCGCCGTCGCAAGACTCAGAACGACTATGCCCGTTTCTTCGACGAGTGGCATGAGCGTGATTTGAGCGATTTGATACTGCGCGACCGTAACCACCCCAGTATCTTGATGTGGTCTATCGGCAATGAGGTATTGGAACAGTGGTCCAGTGCGGATGCTGATACACTGACTCTGGAGCAGGCTAATCTCATACTGAATGCAGGTCACGATGCTTCTACACTGGCAAAGGACGGTGAGATGAGTGTGCAGACCCTGTTGGCAGAGCATCTTGCTGATATCGTGCATCGCTACGATATCACGCGTCCTATCACGGCAGGCTGTAATGAGCCCTCACCAGGCAACCATTTGTTCAAAGGCAAAGCGCTTGACATCATCGGTTTTAACTATCATCATGAATGGATCAAGGATGTTCCGAAGAACTTCCCCAATCGTCCTTTCATCATGACGGAAAGTGTCAGCGCACTGCAAACTACAGGGTTCTACAAGATGCCCTCTGACCAGATTTACAAGGCTCCGCAGGAGTGGTGGCTGCCCTACACAGACCCTTCAATGATGTGTTCGGCTTATGACAATATGCATGCTTCGTGGTCAACTACTCATGAACAGAATTGGGATGCGGTGAAGCATACACCATATTGTGGCGGACAGTTTATCTGGACAGGATTCGACTATATCGGCGAACCGACACCATACGGATTCCCTGCCCGTAGCAGCTATTTCGGTATTATCGACTTGGCAGGCCAGCCCAAGGATGTCTATTACATGTATCAGAGCGAATGGACTGAAAAACCGGTACTCCACCTTTTCCCGCACTGGAATTGGTTGGATGGACAGGAAATAGATATGTGGTGTTATTATAACCAAGCCGATGAGGTGGAACTCTTCATCAACGGCAAATCACAAGGCGTGCGTGCCAAAAAGGACAGTCATCAGTATCATGTAATGTGGCGTGTCAAGTTTGAGCCCGGTGAAGTGAAGGCAGTGGCTCGCAAAGATGGAAAAATTGTGCGCGAACAGGTAATCAAAACAGCAGGCCAGCCCGAACGTATCCAACTGTCTGTGGACTATCAGGGTAAGAACACTACATGGGTGAAAGCCACCGTTGTGGATAAAGATGGCAACCGATGTCCTTGGGCTGAGAATCAGGTGTTCTTTGACACCGATGCTACTATCATCGGTGTGGACAATGGAAGTCAGTTCTCCATGGAGCGCTTCAAGGATGATAAGCGTAAGGCATTCTTCGGGCGTTGTTTCGTAGTTCTTAACGGTCATGGTACTTTGACCGCTAAAGCAATAGGATTGAAATCAAATACTATCAAACTATGAGAAAGTTTTTCTATATTTTAGGATTCATGGGCTTCTCGCTGTGTGCTGAGGCTCAGTTGCAAACTTCTGCAGGAATCCAGTACCTCCAGTGTATGCCTAAAGACCAATCGGCAGATTTCTCTGACTTGAGTAACACCTA
Source organism: Prevotella sp. UBA2711 (assembly GCA_002354095.1). GTDB lineage: Bacteria > Bacteroidota > Bacteroidia > Bacteroidales > Bacteroidaceae > Prevotella. The sequence goes on from DEKX01000043.1 coordinate 53,921, forward strand.
TTTTCTGGCTGATTCGTTGGTGTCGTTTGATGCAGCGAAAGGTGAGGGTAAACTGAATTGGAAGCGTTATCGCTTGTCTCCGCGTCAGGCTTTCAACCTCAATGGCTACTGGCCTGTGCGGATGCATACCCTTGACTTCCCCGACACTGAATACGATAATGACCCCAATCTTTCTTTTAAGATTGATTTTGTGAGTCCCCGCTGTGTACGAATCCGTTTGGCTACTTCGCCTATTGAGGCCCCGCGTAAGGACAGCGAAAGTATCATGCTGGCAGGGGCAGTGCCTTCGTCTTCTGCGTGGCGGTTGGTTAGCAACAATAATATTGTTGCATACAAGACTGAATATGGCTCCATTGAGATACGGAAATATCCGTGGCGTATTGTGCTGAAGGATAAGAACGGGAAAATCATGACGCAGACCCGTCACCTCATTGATAATGACTCCTCACAGGTAAAACTGCTTCCCTTCTCATTTATCAAGCGTGGTTCCGACAACTCGCGCAGCATCAATCCCGTGCTGACCATCGCTCCCGGTGAGCGCATCTATGGTTGTGGTGAATCCTTCGGTGCTTTGAATAAAGTGGGGCAGAAGGTGCAAATCATGGTTACCGACCCTCAGGGACCTGAGACCGACGGACAGTACAAGCCCGTTCCGTTCTTCTTCTCGAACCGTGGCTATGGTGTGTTCCTGCATACCTCAGCCCCCATCACCGCCGATTTCGGTGCATCTTATATCGGAGCAGACAGGTTGTTCATGGCTGATGAGCAGTTGGATATGTTCGTCTTCTTTGGCGAACCAAAAGATATCCTCAACGAATATACCAACATCACGGGCAAGTCGCCCATGTTGCCCCTTTGGACATTCGGCACATGGATGAGTCGCATTACGTATTTCTCGCAGGAGGAAGGTCTTGAGATAGCCAAGCAACTTCGTCAGCACAAGATTCCAAGTGATGTCATTCATTTCGATACTGGATGGTTCGGAGTTGACTGGCAGTGCGACTACGAGTTTGCCAAGGATCGCTTCAAAGACCCCAAGGGCATGCTCGACCAGTTGAAGCGCGACGGCTTCCACACCTGTCTGTGGCAGTTGCCTTACTTCACTCCCAAGAACCGCTTCTTCCGTGAGATTGTTGACGGAGGTATGGCTGTTAAGAATGCAGCAGGCAGTCTGCCCTACGAGGATGCAGTACTCGACTTCACCAACCCGAAGACCGTCAGTTGGTATCAGTCGAAGATTGAAGGACTCATGAAGTTAGGCGTTGCCACCATCAAGTGCGACTTCGGCGAAGCAGCCCCGTACGATGGTTTCTACCATAACGGACGTGGCGGACTCTATGAACATAACCTTTATCCCGTTCGTTACAACAAAGCCCTTTGGGAGCAGGTAGAGCGCTCGCATCCAGGCGAGGGTGTTATCTGGGCTCGCAGTGCATGGGCTGGTTCGCAGCGTTATGCCCTCCATTGGGGTGGCGATGCAGCTACCACCAATACAGGTATGCTGGGCGACCTCCGTGGCGGGTTGTCATTCGGACTCAGCGGTTTCTCTTTCTGGAGTCACGACATGGGTGGTTTCGTGACGGCATCGCCCGAAGATATCTATCGCCGTTGGCTGCCCTTTGGCTTCCTGTCGAGCCATACGCGTGCTCATGGAGCACCTCCCACCGAGCCATGGCTTATCAGCGAGAGTTTTACCAAAGCCTTCCGTCAGGCTGCCGAGATGAAATATAAGCTCATGCCATACGTCTATGCACAGGCTAAGGACTGCACCGAGCGCGGACTGCCGATGGTACGTGCCTTGTTGGTGGAATTCCCCGACGATCCAGGTGCATGGCTCGTAGAGGACGAGTATATGTTCGGCTCCCAGATACTTGTTGCCCCCTTGTTGGAGAGTGGCAACAGCCGCACCTGTTATCTGCCTCGTGGCAAGTGGATTGACTATCAGAGCGGCAAGGTCTATGAGGGTGGCTACCAGACCATTGAGGTGGGCGAGATTCCAGCAGTCATTTTGGTTCGTGATGGTTCACTGATTCCTCATGCACCTCTTGCCCAGCGCACCGACCAGATTCAGTGGGATAAGGTGGAACTGAAGCCTTATAAGGCAGATGCCAAGAAGTGTCAGGGACTGCTTTTCAAGCCTGGCGACTCAGCTCTGCAACACATTGAACAGTAAAAATGACCAAACAAATGCCCACCGTTTCGAGTGGGCATTTGTTGTTTATTCATAACACTTGAAGATGCTATCTACCGTTTTCTGATCCATCTTCTTCGTGAATAGGCTGACTATCCATACCACAGGGAAACCGCCCACCATGGCGATGGCTCCGCAGTTGATGGGGTTAATAGGATTGCCCAAAAGCATGTTAATAACGGTAAGCCCTACACCCCAGATGAAGCAAGCCCATACGCTGACCGTTGTTACACCGCGCCAGTAGAGTCCCAACATGAAAGGAGCGAGGAACGCACCGGCAAGGGCACCCCACGAAATACCCATCAGCTGGGCGATAAAGGTGGGAGGATTCAGGGCGATGAGCAGTGAAATGGCAATGAAGAACATGATGAGTACGCGCATCACCACCACTTTACGGCGTTCTATTTTCTCAGCAACGATATCGTCAATCGTACCTTCTTCCACCTCGCCTGGCAATGATTTCTTGTCGCGATATATCAGGTCGAGTGTCATGGTAGAACTGGAAGTAAGTACCAATGATGCCAGTGTTGACATGGACGCTGAAAGAACCAGCAGTACTACCAACGCTATCAATACATCGGGCAATGTCACCAGCATGGCAGGTACTATCGAGTCGAAGGCTATTTTGCCATTGGCACCTATAACAGGCTCGTACAGTCGTCCGAATCCGCCGAGGAAATAGCATCCGCCAGCTACGATAAAGGCAAAGATGGTCGAGATAACGGTGCCGCGCTTAATGGCACTCTCGTCGGTAATTGAATAGAACTTACCCACCATCTGGGGCAGTCCCATCGTGCCCAGTGAAGTCAGTATGACTACACCCAGCAATCCCCAGGGATCAGGACCGAACCATGACGCGAAGCCGCCATTCACAGCAGGGTCGGCATCGGAGGGAATCTGTGCCAATTTATCAACGGCAGCAGCAAAACCGCCTTGTGCATTCAGCACTGCAAGAATAACAGCCGTAATACCAAAGAGCATGATAATACCCTGGATGAAGTCGTTCATCGCCGTGGCTTTATAACCACCGATGATGACGTAGATGGCAGTCAGAATCGACATGATAATGACACAGTATTCATAGGGGATGTCGAAACCCATCTCGAACAATCGCGATATGCCACTGTAAACGCCCGCCGTATAGGGAATCAGGAAAACGAAAGCGATAACGGAAGCTACCACGCGCAGCCCTTGATCATTAAAACGTGTTCCAAAGAAATCCGGCATGGTGCGCGACTCAATGTGCTGCGTCATCAGTTTCGTGCGGCGTCCAAGGATGAGCCACGCCAGCAACGAACCGATAACGGCATTTCCTACTCCAATCCATGTGGAGGAAAGGCCGTAACGCCATCCGAACTGTCCGGCATAGCCCACGAAGACCACTGCCGAGAAATAACTCGTACCATAGGCAAAGGCTGTCAGCCATGGACCAACAGCACGACCGCCCAGAACGAAACCATCTACACTGCTTGCCTGTTTGCGTGAATAGACGCCCACGCCTATCATCACGGCAAAAAAGATGATAGTCAGAAGTATCTTGATAATCATAACGATATATTATTTTTTCTTTTTGGAATAATCGAGGCGAACCTGCATCTGTGCCATGATTTGGTTGCAGGCGCCATGGGTGAAGGTGCCGTTCAATACATAAGCACTCTTGTAAACATACTGCACTTGGAAGCGGCACTTCTTGAAGAACCAGTATTGCAAACCGGCTATTACCTTGTGCTGATCCATATGCTGGCTGGTGTTGAAATTGAAGAAGTCGTACGACCCTACAAACTCCAGACTTTTATACAGGGGAATGGAACCTGTAATGTATCCACCACGACTGGTGGCACTTCCGTCCTTTCCCTCCAGATACTCTCCGTGCAGATTGAAATCTTTCGACTTATAGTCAAAACCTAAAGTCCAGCGGTTACGTTTATAGTTGTCACCCTCTTTGATGTCAGGATTATAAGGCGAGTTGGCAATGGCATGTCCACGTCCTATCTGTCCTGTAGCCACGAGGTTGAGTCCTTTTACGGGGCGGTATTCCAGTCGCCCGATGAAGTCCTTCTCCCTGTTGCCGTCTTTCTTGTTGATACCCTGTCCGTTCATGACCTGTGCTTCATAACGGAATTTACCGTCATTGGTCTCACCGTAGAGGGAGAGTCCCAAGTCACGTCCATACTGCACCCCCATCAGCGGGTCGCTGCCACATCCCGTCAGGAAGGTAACACCCTCTGAATAGACGTCAATAGCCTCCATGGAAGTAGGGGATAGGGGATTTTCAAGAGATACGCCGTTCTTAAACTGTCCAAGGCGAACGGTCAAGGCTTTATTGTTGGTAATGCGAAAATCAGTGTAATACTCCTGTACGACGCTTGAAAAGTCGTGCATAAACAGAAACGACCATCTGTCGGTAATTTGGGCATTAGCCCAGAAAAGAATACGTTTGAGCTCAAAGGTTCCTTTGTCGTCACCATTTTGGTGAGTGTAGTTGAAGCCTCCCTGTGCATATCCATGCAGTTCGATACGGTCGGAAGCGTCTTTCAACCAGTCTGTCACCTCCTTCTGATCCTCACGTTGCCCCATGGCAGCAGTACTGCTGAAAGCAGCGAGGGCTACGGCTAATAAAGCCTCCTTAAAGAATTGTTTTCTCATCTTGTTTAATTTTTAATTGGTAAATAATTAATATTTCGAAATTATTTATAATTCCTAATACGGACATCAATACCGCTTCCAGCCAAAAACATAGTGACTTTGCGGATGGGAGTGTCGTTATAGTGATAGGGGAACAGCACCTTCGGCTTGATGACTTTGGCTGCTTTTACCAACTGTTCTGGTGTCATGGTGTATGGCTGGTTGCATGGCAGGAAGGCAATGTCAATATCCTTCAGTTCAGCCATCTCAGGAATGTCTTCCGTATCTCCTGCTACATAGATACGCAGGTCTTCGATGGTCAGAATATAGCCGTTGTCACGTCCTTTGGGATGGAATTTCTCACGTCCAGGAGTTGTATTATATGCTGGCACTGCCTCTACGGTAATATCATCACACACTTCAGCTTTGTCTCCATTGCTCATGGCATAGCCACTACCCCATTGCGCATATACATTATTATTAGTATAGACAACCGTGTAGTTCCTTCTGAGTTCCGTCAAAGCCATGGAATCAAAATGGTCAAAATGCTCATGCGTTACGAAGATATAGTTGGCCTTGGGCCATGAGGTGAAATCAGTCTGTGGCTCCAGGCGAGTCACGGGGTCGAAGTAAATCACCTTTCCGTCATATTCCATCATGATACTGGCATGCTTGATACATGTGATTTTCAGTGTTTTACCCGATGCCGTTTTGAAGGTATCCGTCTCGCGTTGTTGTGCCCAGCACCCAATAGCGAAGCACATGATAAGTGTTATAAGATTTAGTTTTTTCATTGCTTAAAAGTTTTGTACTTTTGATTCGGCGACAAAGTTATGAAAAAAAGCGCAAACTTGTAAACGTTTACGCAAGAAATTTGTCATAAAATGGTTCAATGTACTCTTCTTTTTTGTACTTTTGTCTCCCGAAAACAAAAAGAAGCAATTTGCAAGAGATATAATAACAAACAACTACTAATTCAAATCGGAGATGGGGCCATGCGTGATACGTGGCCCTTTCTACTTGTTAATAAATCTAAAACAATATTATATAATATGTAAAATTCAAGGCGATAGGGTAGAATATAGCAACTATTTGTTATCTTTGTGTGACATAATTATAGATTAAATAACCAATAACTGTAAAATATGAAACAAGATGAAACTTTCGTAAGGGGAGGAAATAATCCCTACGCACGTTCCCGTGGCGGTCAGCGCACAGGCAGTGAAACTTATATTCCTGGTATGAACGACGTTACTCCAGGAAGTGCTCCTTCTCAAGCATCTCCTCAGGCAAAGCCTAATACACCTGTTGTTGGATTCTTGTATTCCATTTCCCGCAAGGGCATTGGTGAGTATTGGCCTCTTCATCTGGGAACCAATACCATAGGTCGTTCAGAGGAGAATGATATTTGTTTGAAAGAAATGTCGGTTTCCAGTAAGCATGCTACTTTGAGCATCAAGCAGATGAAGAGTACTCACAAACTGATTGCCAGCATCCGCGATACGGGTTCTAAGACCGGAATGTTCCTCAATGACGAGGAGTTGGACTATGAAAACCATACCTGTAAGGCCAATGATATCATCACCGTTGGTTCAAGCTATAAACTTTTGCTCATCCTCATTGATGCAGAAGAGTATGGACTTTCTGTTGCTGAGGGCTTTGTTGAAGACAAACAGAGTACTGAAGATGACTTCGGATTCCAGCCCCAGGGCGGTTTTGGTGATGCTACCCAGAGTAAATTCCGTCCATATAGTGCTGATAACAGAAATGTCGATACAGGAACAGTTGACCTGAGTGGAGCTGGTTTTGAGGAGCCAGGTGGTACAGAAATGATGTAATACTAATCTATTTGAAAGCATGCCTTTAATTTATATACAAGGAGAAAACGAGAAAAAGAAGCATATACACTATGAGGTAGATCCAGAGTTACCATCGCTTGGTGAAGGTGGAATGGGTCAGGTGCTGAAAGGCGTCATGGTGAACGAGACCAATGGTGTCCGACGTGATGTAGCTATCAAGTTCCTGTTCGAGGATTTGCCGGCTCATGCCATCGAACGTGCCAAGCGAGAAGCCTCTATTCAGATTCATAACGAGAATCTGGTGGAGATGTTTGGTTTTATCGAGGTGATAGAAAATCCTGACGGGCCACGTCCCATCAAGCGCTACCATGTAGTCAGTGAACTTCTGCAGGGTGTGATGCTCTTTGACTTGCTGAATGGTAAGACGACGGATAAGAACGGCAATGAGATACCCTTTGCGCAAGAGCTCTATTCGCAATATCAGAATGACCGATTCGGCTTTGCTGCCTTTATTGTGAAAAATATTTTGTCTGGTTTGATGGCTCTACATGACAAAGGCTATATTCATCGCGACTTGGACCCGAGCAATGTCATGATTACCACTGACGGAAAAGTGAAAATCATTGATTTCGGTATTGCTAAACGGCTTGACAACCTGAATACGCAGGACCAGCAACTCACCAGTACGGGCCAGTTTATCGGTAAGGCAGCCTATGCTGCTCCCGAACTTGTATTGGGTGATGTCCATCATCAAGACAAGACTACGGATATCTATGCCGTTGGTATTATGCTTTTCCAGTTTATCACCGGTACCATGCCTTTCGAAGGTACAATGGCCGAATTGATCAAGAAACAGCTCAACGAGAAGATACCTCTCAAGATGATTCCCTACAAGGCTGTTCGTAATATCGTTGCTAAAGCAACAGCCAAGAAACAGGCGGATCGTTACCAGTCAGCTACGGAGATGCGTGTCGATGTAGAACATCTGTCGAAGGCAGATGCAGTTCCTTCCGCTACGAGTGCCGGCGAGATAGTTGCCAGTATCGCTGATGTGAAAAAAGGTAAGGGTAAACTGATTGGTATTGTTGCAGCTGCTGTAGTGGTAATAGGTGTCGGTTTGGGAATTGCCTTGAGTGGAGATTCTGACAAACCTGTTCCAAAAGAGCAGACCGCAGTAGCCGCGGTAGCTGCTGCTCCAGAAGCTCGTGATGCGGGTAAGTTGACAATAGAGGCTATTGAAAAAATGTCATCTCCCGTCACCGTGAACGAAGGCGTTGATCTGCTGATGGAGATAGCCACCAAGTATGGCGATAAAAAAGAAGCTGCCGATGGCATTGCTCTGCTGGCTGCTCTGACACAACCGTCGGATATTGAAAATACCACCGAACAGATTAAGTCACTCCGTGAAGCTACAGCCAATGATATTTTCCGTGATGTCGAAAAGGCTCATGCTTATGCCGAGCAAGCCGTCAAGACAAATCCACAGAGTTACAAGGCACTTTATGAGTTGGCTACCGACTATCTGGGTGGTGAGGCCAGAATGAAAAAGGATCCTGACTATCAAAAAGCCCAGCAGCTGTTTACCGATGGCCTGAAGTATGCCCAAACCAGTGGCGACAAGGAGTACATAGAACTCTTCACTGGTCGTCTTGAACTGTTAAAGGGGCTACTTGAAGAGTAGTAATTATAAGAAGTGTAATATGCCAGGACAGGTCACCAAAAAGGGAAATATCATCTATCTGAATGCCTATGGACATTGGTATCAGTATGATGAGTCGCAGGCTCCGTTAGGGGCGGGCGCCATGGGTGTGGTGTATCTTGGCCAGAACTGTCAGACGCGTGAACCTGTAGCTGTAAAACGGGTGGTTGACCGCTACGCCAACAATCCTGAGATTCGTCGCAGAGCGCATCAGGAAGCGGATTTAATGTTCAGTCATCCCAACTTGGTGGAAATGCTGGGCTGTTGTGAGGTTGCTCCTGGTCAAGGACCTATCTTCATTATCAGTCGTTATGTACGAGGCGAAAACATTGATAAGTTTATCAATTCGCACGTTCGTCCATTGCCTAATGCAGAGCACCGCATCTGTGAACTTTTCCTGCCTGTACTTGATGCCTTGGCATATATCCATACGAAAGGAATCATTCATATGGATATCAAACCTTCCAACATCATGATGGAACAGGGGCGGAATGTGCGACTGATGGATCTTGGTATTGCTGATGTATCAGAAACAATCAATAGCTCTACGTCAGGCATGATGGGAACTCCTAAATATGCAGCCCCCGAACAATTCTCCGATGTAGCCAGCAAACCACAGCTCACGTCTGCCACAGATATCTATGAGGCAGGTATTACACTCTATGAACTCATCACCAATCAGAATCCTTTTTCTGCATCAACGGTGGCTGAGGCGAAGGCTCTTCATCATGGAATGATACTGCCAAAGGTACAAGGAATTTCTGATAGCGTCTTCGAGGTTACACGCAAAGCTACTGCCATTCGTCCTGACGAGCGTTACCAGAGTGCCAACGAAATGAAACAGGCTCTCCGGGATGCTCTTCCGCCTCGTAATTTTTCTAAGTTTGACCGTTTCCTTTCTGGAATATTTAAGAAATAACAATCATTATGAATGCAATAAAGACATCCATGCCTTTTGCAGGCTATTGGGATACCCGACAAGGAGGCCGTCCGGAGAATCAAGACTCCTGTGGTTTTATTGATACTGACAAGGGACTCATAGCCGTGGTCTGTGATGGAATGGGAGGAGGTCCTGGCGGGCAGTTGGCCTCCACTATCGCTGTTCAAAAGATAGTGGAGTATGTGGTCGGTGCCCCTCAAGACATGCCGCGTACTGAAATGGTGGCTCAAGCTATAGAATATGCCCATCAGGCTATATTAGCTAAAACTGCCGAACAGCCTGCCCTGCGTGGTATGGGCTCTACAGCAACCGTTGTCCTCATCAATGGGCAGTCGGCCATTCTGGGGCATGTGGGTGATAGTCGTATCTACCAGTTCCGTCGCGGTAAAAAGATTTTCCGTACCGCCGACCATTCGATGGTGGGCGACTTGGTGCGTAATGGTACGTTGACGGAAGAACAGGCCCGACTGTCATCCCAATCGAATATTATCACCAAAGCCTTGGGCAGTAAACTGACCAATCTGGCTGAGGTGACCGAACGTCCTTACGAGAAGGGTGACCGTTTTATGCTTTGTACAGATGGAATCTGGGGAGCCATGCCAGAAGCGGACCTCATTAAACGGGTAGCCAAGACACCTTCTCTCTCAGGGGCTGTTGACAGTACCGTATTGACGGTTGAGGATATTGGACGTAAGAGTGGTAATAACCACGACAACCTGACCATCGCATTATTAGAAACCAAACAAGATTCGTTACTGAAAGAGAAAATGAGCAAGACAACATTACGTATTTTAATTGCATTGGCAGCCGTGTGCCTGCTGAGCATCATCTTGAACTTCGTGTTGATTTGGCAGACGCCTGAAGGAACGCACGACAGTGAGGTCGAGGCATTGTTGATGGAGAATGCACGACGTGGTGAGCGCATCCGTGCCCTTGAGGACTCCATCAATGTATTGTTGGGCAATGTAGCCACCTCTAAGCAGGAAGCTGCCGATGCCACACTGCAGGTAGCTAAGGAAAAAGAAAGCGCTGCAGAGAAGGCAAAGAGTGAAGCCGAGCAGAAGGCTAAGGAAGCTAAGGAAGCTGCCGACCAAGCCAAAGCTGCCGCCGACCAAGCTAAGGCAGCTGCCGATGCCATCCAGAAGTCGCGCAGCGACGTTATCGCGCAACTCACCAAAATCAAGGACATGCAGGAGAGCCCTCAGCGCAAGCAGATGCGCACAGTCGTGGTTGAGTCACTGAAGGTGCTGGCCTCTAAGGATGTTAAGAATAAATCGGTCTATGATGGTGTCCGAGAAAAGTTGAGTAATAAGGTGGCAGCCGAAAATACCGATATGAGTAAGGGGCATTACAATATCCTTATTAAGAATCTTCAATCTATTAAATAAACCCTGTTAGCCTATGAAGACAATAACAATAGGAAGAGGCGAAGGCTGCCACATCTATATCGATGATGAGTTGATGAGCCGGCGTCATGCTATCATCAAGATTCCTACCTTCGGGGGTATGGAGATTGTGGACATGAGTAAGAACGGAACCTTTGTCAATGGTGTCCGTCTGCGCCCCAATGTGCCATTCCCTGTTAAACGTACGGATGTGGTAAATTTTGCCGATGTCGCCCAACTGGACTGGTCGCAGGTGCCCGATCCGATGAAGTATTATAAACTTGGAGCCGCCATTGTGGGTGGTCTCGTAGTCCTTCTGTTGGCCATTTTCTTGTTGAAGAATCTATTAAGTACTTCTGAAGAGCCCTCTTCCAAACCCGCTACAGAACAAAGACAGCAATCTGCTACTCCAATTGGGCAACAGACAAAGCCTGTTGTTGAGGAACCTGCTCAGGAGCAGGACGAAAGCAAAGCGGAGCCTCAGAGTCCTGCTGCTACAGAAGGTCAGGAGGCTCAATCAGATACCTACGATCCTGTTAAAGAGTTTAATAAGGCAGTCCAAGCTAGTAAGGATAGACGGGAAGCCGAAGAGCGTGCTCGCCAGCAGAAAGCCAGGGAACAGAAAGCAAAGGAACAGAAAGCAAAAGAGCAGCAACAGAAGGAACAACAGCAAAAGGAGCAACAGAAAGAACAACAAAAACAGCCTGACAGTCAGAAGCAGGAAGACGGTAAACCTTCTGATGGAGGTTCTTCTGGTAAGAAAGAGTATAACCCCGAAATGATATAACTTAAAACTGATAAATATATGAAAATTATTAAGATTGGTAGTTCGCAATCATGCGACCTCGTATTGGACAGCCAATACGTCAGCAGTTTACATGCAGAGATGACGATTCTTGACGACGGGCAGATTATCCTTGAAGACAAGAACAGTAAGAATGGTACAACCGTAGGTAACAAGAAACTGGAGCCCGGTCGTGAAACGAATGTACAGCGTGGCGATCGTATTTCCTTTGCTGATGTACCGTTGGTATGGGCCAAGGTGCCTGTAGCCGAAAAGTTGACAGCCTATAAGTCTGTCTATAACATCGGCTCTAACTATCGCAACGAAATTATCCTGAACAGTCAGACGGTCAGTCGCTTCCATGCTTCTGTCCGTGTGGGTAAGGATGGTAAGGTGTATATTCATGACAATGGTAGCCGCAACGGTACGATGGTCAACGGCGTGAAGATAGCCGCCAACAAGGATGTTCGTATCAAGAAGGGCGATAACATTGTCTGTGGTACGGAGGATGTTACCGACCAGATTTTGGCTGTCATGCCTAAGGCCAACACCACCTTGATTTATGCTATTGCTGGCGCAGCCTGTCTGTTAGTCCTCTTGGGCATCATCTATGCTGTATGGCCAAAGGGAAGCGAAGAACCACCTACAGCTTTTGTAAGCGACAGTACGGCTGTTGCGTCATCCACTCCTTCTAATATCTCACCGGAGAAATATCGTAATACAGTGGTGTTTGTGGGTGCTCAGTATCACTACATCGCTGAGTTTGAGGATAATCCGATACCTGAAGTTTGGGATGGTAAGATTGAGGACATCGGAAAACTTGAGGAGACCAATACCATCCGCCCTTATACTGCAACGGCATTTTTCCTCGACCGCAATGGTTATATGGGAACTAATCGCCATGTGGCAGTACCTTGGGAATATCGCTCAAAGCAAGAAGACAATCTGATTCGTGAACTGATAGAGTATCGTATAGAATTGATGCGCCGCACTTGTATGTTGATGTTGACAAATGATGAGAGATTAACTGCAAGCGATAAACTTGGCAGAGACTTTTCTAGAGACATGATGAATAAATTTATCCGGACAGAATTTGGAAAGGCCATTGTCGCCCATATTACTAAATTTGGCGTAGCAGGAGGAGCAGAGTTGAATAAAATTGTCAGCCGCTTGAACAGAAGCCGTTACACGATTACAGGTGCTATCGACTATATCATCGTAGGTTATGCCGGACGCAACTATACTCACCTCGATGAGTTCCAGCGTTGTGATGTCATTTCAGACTCAAAAGATCCTGATATCGATGTCGCTTTGCTCCAGTTGAACGACAAGAAGACACCAGATCATGTAGAGTTGGTATTCAGTCCTTCTCAGTTCGAGACCGATCGTTTGGTTCCTTTGAAGGATAAACTCTACACCATAGGCTATCCTGCAGGTTTGAACTGGGCACTTGACAAGAAGGCCAAAGCATTGGAGCCCAGCATTAAGGAAACCAAGTGCAGCAAAGAGCCCAGCAAGTACGACTTCGAACTCCAAGAGTCTTCAGTTGGCGGTAGCAGCGGATCACCTATTTTCAACGAGGCTGGTCATTTGGTCGGCGTTCTGTGGGGTGGTACCAGCATTGCAGGTGGTTTCACCAAAGCCATGCATGCTAAGTATCTAAAGAAATTATGTGACGAAGAAGGTGTGAAGTAATGAATATTAAGAAAAGTCTTCTATTATTAATAATGTGTCTTGCCCTGCCATTAGTGGGGCAAGCACAGTCTGCTCACTGGGCCATCACGCCCACTTATCAGTCGGTAACTCCCTTTGCCCCAGGCTTGTTCAAGGTGAAAACCTATGCCAGTGTGGGTATTTGCGATGCAGACGAAAAGTGGGTAGTGTCATTGGCTATGGACTCCATTACCAATATCGTCAATGGTTATGCCTTTGCGCTCACCAAGTCGAAAGATAAGTACCGTATTGCCTATATTATTCGCGATAATGGTACTCGTGAGGCTGTGAAGGAGGAAGTTTATGCGGGTGAATATCTTTTCTTCAATGAAGAGCGTTGTCCTGTGACGAATAAAAAAGGGAAGTATGGTTATATTAATCCATCAGGTGCATTAGTTGTGGATTGTGACTATTCTTCTGCCCTGCCGTTCATCAACGGACGAGCGCTGGTAACCAAGGAGAAAGGTGGATTTGCCGGACTGCTCAAGAAAGGTAAAGCTAAAGTCTTTGAGATTGACCTCCAAGGTAAAGCCCGTGAGGTCAGTCAAATCGATCCTTCAGCACTGAACCCTAGTTATACAGGTTTGATGAGTGCAACCTATACCCCCAATCCAGACCCGTCCTATCAACGTTTCTCCGATGATAAGGAATATGGTTACAGAAAGGGTAATCGTATTATTCTTCCCACTCAGTTTGAGTCAGCTGGCAGTGTTTCCGATGATTGTGCCATTGTGATGGTAAATCATCTGTTTGGCGTTGTCCGTTTTAATGCTGCTGAAGTTGATTGCAAGGTCAGTGAGTCTGGAGGTCATCTGAAGGCGCAGGCAACCCTTCCTGGGGTATGGGAAAACAAGGTAGCCAGTATTGTTCGCGAAGTTGGTGGCGCCTCTCGCAAAGAGTTTGAGATGGTTGGCACTGGATTGGAACGTACACTCGATGTCACCATTGACAAAGAGAGTGGCAAGAAGGTCTATGAGCTGGTATGCAACAAACTGGTACTCTGGCGCAGTGTTAATAAAACCGGAGGTGACGGAGGCAACGATGATGATAAGGGAGGTGCTTCAGGAGGCATTTCTGTCAGCGTACCGGCAAGTGTTAAGGCCAATACGAAGAATGTTTGTTCTGTACCCATCAAGGTCGTCAACCGAGGAAATTCTGCTCGCACTATTTCCATTAAGCTAAGCACAGGACAGAGCAGTTCCATCAAACTGGCTGCAGGTAAGTCTGGTACTGTAACCGTCAAAGTTCCTGTCACTAAGAACACATCATGTAAGATTACTGCTTCGGGCGGTGGAGCCTCCAGTTCATGCTCAACCTCACTCAAAGCAGCACTGGTATTATAACATATGGTTATAGAACCTATAGCGTATATCCACTCTCCGTTCACGTCAAAGTTTGGCGTGCCACGGCAGAGTGGAATTGTGTCCGAACTGAAAGGCACCATCGTTTTTACACGTGAATATTCCAATCCTGAAGCTCTGCGCGGTCTGGAAGATTATGATTATCTTTGGTTGATTTGGGGTTTCTCTGAAAATGCTGACGCTCCAAAGCATGCTACAGTCCGGCCTCCTCTGTTGGGAGGCAACGAGCGGGTAGGGGTGTGGGCTACGCGTTCCTCTTTCCGACCTAACAACTTGGCCCTGTCGTCTGTCCGTATTCATGCCATTCATCCAGAAGTACCGAGTATCGAGGTTTTGGGCGCCGATTTGATGGATGGTACGCCGATTTATGATATCAAGCCCTATCTGGCTTATGTCGATAGCCATCCTGAAGCGCGTGGAGGGTTTACCGATACCCATCAGTGGAACGAGTTGAAGGTGGAGGTTCCATCGCACCTCCGTTCTCGCTTTTCCGATGAAGATTGGCAGGTAGTTATCAAAACCCTATCTCTGGACCCGCGTCCGCATTATCATGATGATGAGGCTCGTCAGTATGGCATGCCATTCATGGGGCATGATATCCTTTTCACAGTTTCAGGTGAAGTGCTGACCGTTATAGATGTGGTATAGTTCTATTTTAGGAGCAAAACAATAAAAAAGTGGCGAAAAATTTGGATTGTTGAAGAATAATCCATATATTTGCAGTTTCTAACCCGTGTAAATAGCGAAGATTAATATGTCACTGTGGTTGCTTATATTATTTGTTATTGTACTGTCAGGGCTCGTCTTAGCGCTTTGGTACATTGTAAAGCTGAGGCATCGTATATGCGAGACTTCTAAGTCTGAGCGTATGAAATTGGCTTTCTTACACAATATCAATAACGAAATACATGTTCCCTTGAAGTCTGTTGCAGACTTAGCTAATACGATAGCCAAAGACAATTTGTATCTTTCTAAGAACGAGAAGCGTAATATTGCCGACCAGTTGGTTTATCACTCCAATCTGATTTCCACGTTGGTTGACGAAATCATCATGTTCTCAGATAACAGTAAGGAAGGTCGTCAGCTGCACATCGAGTTATTCAGTCCCAATGCCCTTTGTCGCCGTTGTTTAGAGGGTAATGCGCTCAGTATCTATCATCGGCAGGCAGTGAAACTGAATTTCAAACGCGAGTTGAACGATGAATTCTTTGTCAAGAACGACCGTCATCTCATTGAACTGATTCTCAACAAACTGATTCTCAATGCCTGTCGCTTTACCGAAGTGGGTGAGGTGGTGGTTGGCTGTAATCTCAGTGAGAATACGGGCAGTCTGACTATTTTCGTGGAAGATACGGGTGTTGGTGTTCCTGAGAACCGCCGCAACAACTTGTTCTCATGGTTTGAAAGTCCCGACGACATTCAAGACGATGTGGAGATAGACCTGAGTATCTGTCGGCGTGTAGCCCAGAAGATTGGCGGCGAACTGATTATGGACGAGAATTATCAGCGCAGAGGTACCCGTTTCGTACTTATTGTTCCTCTTCGTTGATGGCGTCGTCCATCCTGTCTAAACGGTCTCTCCAAAGGTATTTTCGCGTCTCGTGCACAATGATGCCACTCAGTGCCAGGATGGATATCAAGTTTGGTATCGCCATCAGTGCATTCATACAGTCTGCCAGATTCCATACCACTCCCAGTTGCATCACACTACCAATGAAAACCACGATGATAAACGCCAGTCTGTAAGGTCTTACCCATGCTCTGCCTTTCAGGTATTCCATGCCTTTCTCGCCATAGTAGCACCAGCCCAGGATGGTGGAGAAAGCAAAAGTCAGCAAACCGAATGTGAGCAATGGCTTGCCTACCACCGGAATCTTTGAGAATGCCATGTGTGTCAGTGCGGCTCCGTTGCTGAAGTCTATATCAGGGAAGTGCAGCACACTGCTCACAATCACGATACCCGTAATGGCGCAGATGACCACTGTGTCCCAGAACGTACCGCTACTCGACACCAGTGCCTGTCTTACAGGATTGCGCGTCTGTGCAGCAGCAGCCACGATAGGAGCTGAACCCAGTCCTGATTCGTTGCTGAACAGTCCGCGAGCGATACCGAAGCGGGCAGCCATCATCACCGATGTACCTACGAAACCGCCTCCTGCTGCATGCGGACTGAAAGCCGACTGGCATATCAGTTGAATGGCTGGCCATACATAATCGATGTTTACCCAGATGATATACAGACAGCCCACGATATAGAAAAGTGCCATCATCGGGACGAGTGTGGAACAGACGCGGGCTATGCTCTTTACACCGCCCAGCACCACCAGTCCAGTCAGTACGGCTACTACCGCTCCCGTGATATAAGGTGAAATGTTGTAGCCCTCATAGACTACCGTAGCGATGGCGTTCGCCTGCACTGAATTACCAATGCCGAAGGCAGCAACTGCTGTAAACAAGGCAAACAATACCGCCAGCCATTTCCATCCCAGTCCGTATTCCAGCGCGTACATCGGGCCACCGATGATTTTACCGTCTGCCTTTTTATGACGATACTTGATGGCCAGCAGTCCTTCTGCATATTTGGTGGAAATGCCAAACACACCCGTCAACCAGCACCATAGCACGGCTCCCGGTCCGCCCAGTGCAATAGCCGTAGCCACACCGACAATATTGCCAGTACCGATGGTAGCTGCCAGAGCCGTTGCCAGCGATGCAAACTGCGAGACATCGCCGGTAGCCTGTTTGTCGCGCTTGACGGAGAGGCGTATGGCTTTGAAAATATATCGTTGCGGAAAGCGCAACAGAATGGTCAGATAGATGTGGGTACCCAGTAGTAGTATAACCATGGGCCATCCCCACAGCCATCCGCTGATGTCAGTCAGTAAGTCGTTCAAATAATCCATCATGTTTTTTAGTCTTTGTATTGTATCTTAACGTGTTTGAATCCCATTCCTTGCATCACCTGTCGCACCTGAGCATCGCCGTTCACCCGGGCTGCCTCCATGTTCTGGGGTGTCAGTCCGCGTTGCAACATCCGCTGATAGGCGCGTCGCATCATGGCTTCGCGGTCTTTGGGCGACCACGATCCGCTCTCAAAGAAACTCTTCGTGCGCGCTTCGTCTATGAAGTCTTTGTCCAATAAGGCTATTTGTGGCAGCATGATGTTCAGCGTGTCACCGTTTGTGCTAATCCATCCAGACTCCACCTGTTTCAGGTTGATGCCCAGTCGCATCGTACCATAATAGATTCTCACCAGATGGTCGTCACTGAAGATGCCCTTGCGGATGGTGTCCACCATTTCTTCATCACTGATAGACAGAAATTCCCATTCGCCTATGGCTTTGATGCTCTGTATCTGTTCGGGAGTGATGTCTATTCGCTGGTCTGCCGTTATTTCCACCCGACTGCTTCTCACGTCACGCCATATCCATCCCACCAGTATCACCAGCAGGGCGATGCCAACGGCATAGAGTGATAATATGCCTTTACTTCCTTTTCGCATTTTCAATATTCATATTTATCAGCGACTGGATATCATTCAACCCATACTCCTTGCGGAATTGGATAATAATGTCTTTCTCTTCGTAACCCATTTGTGCAATGAGTGGCACCAGCACGCGGGCTGCATTCTCCTGTGCCGTGGGGATGATGCCCAACTGCGGAATGGTCTCGATAATCGCCGCCCGTCCCTGTTGCTCGTAGTTGGTCATTTCGGCATCGGTGAAGTGCGAACGCACCAGTCCGACGTATTCCTTGATATTCTTTTGGTCAATCTTCGAACTGGTCATCACCACCTGTGGGTCGGGCAGGGTTATGATGATTTTTCCGTCTTCGCGTTCCACATTCTTTTCCGAAAACTGGCTCATGTCGATATACGCCTTCAGTGTGGCATCCATCGGGATGGCTATCTTGCGGTCGCCCAACGGCATGGGGATGTCAAAGTTCTGTGATAGCACCGAACCCTTCAGACGTATCACGTCGTCGTGGGTCACTATCTTGTGAATCTTATACTCGGTAGTGTAGATGCGCGAACACTGCTGAATCTGGGTTACCAGCACAGGCAGTGAGTCGGTAGTCACCGTCGTCTCCACTTCCTGCTGTTGCGCTTTTTGACTGCAACTGCAGCAAAGGGTGAGTATAAAGAGTACTATGTTTACAATTCTCGACATTTTGTATTCTATTTGACTGCAAAGATAGTTAAAATATATCAAAATGCTATATTATCTGCATTTTTTTTGTCCTTTCATTAAACTTTTTGATTTGATTCACGTCATAAAGACGATTTAAGGACTTAACAAAGAGCAAATGACACTCTCAACCAAGTTACACAAAAACAGTTTTAGTGAAGAAGACATCATAGTGATTTAGGTTAACATAGTGTTTTTTCATGCGGGGGCAAGCGTGCCCCCATTTTTTTGCCCGTCTTCTTCAGTGTGAACTAATAGGTGTATAGTTTGATGTGCAGAATCTTCCACTCGCCACATGCGATGTGTGCATGTCGGCCCTGGTGGTTCTGGTCACCATTATGCCGACGTATGTATTTTAATTCGCCATTGGCATCGATGCTCACTTCGTCAATGAAACCGATACCGATGCGGGGGGCAAAGCTGACCACCACACCATTGCCTGCCAACAGATATTCATCGTCGGCAATTTTCTTCAGCACTGCTCCGCCTTCAGGCCATACGCTGCCGTCTTTGGCACGAGGATCCCAGGGTAGGGTGAAGTAATGCCTGCAAGTGATGGTAGTATTCCCATCCTTGATGATACGCTCCTTGTCTTGCTGGTCGAAGAGGAGACCATAACTGGAGGTAAAAGCTGTGAGCGAGTTGATTTGGCGCATCAGTTCATAAGCTTTCGTGATGTTTTCCGTCACTTCAGGCGTAGCCTCGTCAATAGCGAAGGGTGAGAAGCCCAAAGCCTGATGCTCTCCGAAGGCATAAAGCGCCCGCACACCACTGTTCTCGCAACAGCTTGTCTCAGGAATAAAGAGCCGGTTGTTAGGCAAGGCATACTGGTCTGCCCAACTCTTAAAACCACTATCGTAGATGTCGGGAGCCAGCATCGCCAATTGTGGAGCCCCTGCCTGCCAAAGGTCTATCAGATGAGCCAGTGGACCAGCTGAGGGATATTGTCCGGGTTGGCGCCCCCTGCTGTTCATGGCTGCATTCACGTAAAGAGGTATCTGGGTATGTCGCCGAGCCGTCTGGCAGAGTCTGCCCACATATTTAGCATAATAGTATGCCATGAATATCTCGTCCGTATAGACATCATCGCCGAAAACGTCTTTCCATGCCTTTGCGCTAAGAGACTTGATGCGTGCTTTCAGCCAAGGGTGAAGCGTATCCTTATTCTTTTTCAGATAGGTAATCAGTTCTTGGGGAACTCCCTGCTGATAAACCTTTTCTGCCAGTGGCGAGTGGTCGCGTGCCGACTCCAGCATACCTATCTCATTCTCTACCTGCAGCATCGTCACCACATCCTGAGCAGTTGTGGCGATGTGTTTCACCAGCGCCTCAAAAGCACGATTGTCGGCACGGAATACTTCTTCCGAGAAACAACTGGCTATCTCCAGCAGTTTGCCATCCTCCGTGCAGGCTCGTGGAAAGCGCTTCGTATCTTTCTTAAACCATAGAGGCGCATAGCATGACATCGAGTTCTTCCAAGCCCCAAACCATAGGAACACTATTTTCAGTCCATTCTCCCTTGCCCGTTCTGTAGTACGGTCGATGAGGGTGAAGTCGAACTGTCCTTCCTCCGGCTCCAAAAATTCCCAATAGGCAGGCACCAAGACGGTGTTCAGTCCCAGTGTTTTCATGCGGGGTATCACCTCATCGATATCCGCCACCGCAGTCACTGCCGAATTACTCAGTTCGCCCCCCAGTATCAGCTCCGCCTTCTGGGCAGCCAGATGCATGGTTGTCATCAAAACGCTAATGATTAGTAATGCTCGTTTCATATGTTTAAGTTTTAAATTGATGATGCGAAGATACAAAGTTTTCCCGAATAATCAAAGTTTTTGCCTAAAATTACGATAAATTCCCGAGTGAACTCCCAGACGCTGAGTCTTTTGGGTCTGTCTTTTTACGATTCTATCAAATACAGTATAACCACCTAGCCTATATATAGGATTCCCATATGTATCCTGAGCACATGGGTGTCTTATACTGGAATAGCTTGA
>DEKX01000047.1 GCA_002354095.1 Prevotella sp. UBA2711
GGACTCAATGCACGGGGCGATCCAGCAGACACGCGGACTCCTCAGCAGCGCGAGACGATGCGACAGTTAATCAATGAATTGCGGGAGCGCTATCCAAAGGCAATCGTTGTGGGCCATCACAACCTGAACCCGCTGAAAGCCTGTCCGTGCTTCGATGCCGTCAAGGAGTTCAAAACTTGAAACTTGAAACTTGAAATTAGAAGGGTAAAGGACCATTGGAGTTATAGTCGTAGGGAGGCGGGGTGGCGGAGGCGTCGTCAGAAGACGCACCACCGTTCACACGGCTGCCGATAATCTCTCCACCAGTGTCCTGCCCTTCTTTCTTCCGGTTCAGTCGGCTGTCTTCAGGATTCTCGAAACGGGTGAACTCACCACGGAAGGTCAGCAGCACATCGCCCGTGGCACCCTTACGGTGCTTGGCAATGATAATCTGAGCCATACCATGCAGGTCGCGGCCATTGTCGTCCTGATAGATGTGATAGTACTCAGGACGGTGCACGAAGAGCACCATATCGGCATCCTGCTCAATGGCTCCCGACTCACGGAGGTCGGACAGCTGCGGGCGCTTGCCTTCCAGTCCCTCACGACTCTCGACACCACGGTTCAACTGCGACAGGGCAATGATAGGGATATCGAGCTCCTTTGCCAGTCCTTTCAGCGAACGGCTGATGGTAGATACCTCTTCCTGACGACTGGAGAAACGCATGCCGTTGGCATTCATCAGCTGCAAATAGTCGATCATGATGATTTTCACCCCATGTTCGCGAACCAGACGGCGTGCCTTGGTGCGCAGTTCGAAGACCGACAAGCCCGGTGTGTCATCGACATAGAGCGGAGCCCCCAACAGATTGTTGACATGCTTGTCGAGACGTTCCCACTCGTCAGGACGCAGCTGGCCGTTGAGAATCTTGGAACCCTGAATCTCGCAGACATTCGAAATCAGACGGTTCACCAACTGCGTGTTGCTCATTTCGAGCGAGAAGAAAGCCATCGGCACCTGATAGTCGGCAGCAATATTCTTAGCCATGGAGAGGGCAAACGACGTCTTACCCATGGCAGGACGACCGGCAATAATGACGAGGTCGGACGGTTGCCAACCACTGGTAATGTCGTCGAGCTTATGATAGCCCGTGGGCACACCCGTCAGTCCGTCCTTATTGGCAGCAGCCTTCTGAATGACATCAATGGCAGTCTTGATGACGGGGTCAATCTGGGTGTAGTCCTTCTTCATGTTCTTCTGCGAGAGTTCGAAGAGCGACCCCTCCGCCTCCTGCATCAGATCGTCGATGTCGATGGTCTCGTCGAAAGCCTTGGTCTCCACAAAACTGGCGTAGGAAATCAGCTGACGGGCAAGAAACTTCTGCGCCACCACACGGGCATGATACTCGACATTGGCCGAGGAAGCCACGAGCGACGACAGTTCGGTGATGTAAGCCGGTCCGCCGACATCCTCCAGATCGCCCTGTTTCGCCAATTGTTCGGTGACGGTCCACACATCTACGGGCTGTTCAGCCAATTCCAAGTCGCGGATGGCCTGATAGACCTTCTGGTTGCGGGGTTCATAGAAGCTCTCGGGGAAGAGCATTTCGCAGACCACCGTATAGGCGTCCTTATCAATCATGAGTGCACCGAGCACGGCTCGTTCCATCTCGCGTGCCTGCGGTTGCACATGGGCGTATGTATTGTCAGTCTGTTGATTGGTTCTACGCGTTCTGCGTTGAGAATTCTGTTCTGCCATTGTTTTCTTTGAACTTTGAGGGATTGAAGTTTAGAGCGCTTCACACTCTTTGAGCCACAGATTATTGGAGGCATCGCTGGGCATACGCCAGTCGCCACGGGGCGAGAGGCTGACACTGCCCACCTTCGGACCGTCAGGCAGACAAGAGCGCTTGAACTGCTGATTGAAGAAACGGCGACAGAAGGTGGTGAGCCAATGCTTGACGGTGGCTTTGTCGTACTTATCCTTGAAGGCATGGTTGGCCAGGAAGTAGATTTTAGACGGACGGAAACCGAAGCGCAGGAAATAATAGAGGAAGAAATCGTGCAACTCGTAGGGTCCCACCAAATCCTCAGTCTTCTGGGCTATCTTTCCTTCGGCATCAGCCGGTGTGAGCTCAGGCGAAATGGGGGTTTCGATGATGTCGAGCAGCGTTTCCTTCTGAGCCGCAAACTGCGACAGGTGTGCCACGTAGCGGATGAGATACTGGATGAGGGTCTTGGGAATGCCCGCATTGACGCCATACATCGACATGTGGTCGCCATTATACGTTGCCCATCCCAGCGCCAGTTCGGAGAGGTCGCCCGTACCCACCACCATGGCATTCAGCTTGTTGGCCAAGTCCATGAGAATCTGCGTACGTTCGCGAGCCTGCGCATTCTCGTAGGTCACATCATGATGACTGAGGTCGTGACCGATATCCTCGAAATGCTGGGTGACAGCCTTGGCAATGGAAATCTCCATCTGCGAGATGCCGAGTGTCTGCATGAGCGACGTGGCATTGTCGTGCGTACGGTCGGAAGTGCCGAAACCAGGCATGGTGACCCCTACTATACCCTTGCGGTCGAGCCCTAACTTATCGAAGGTGCGGACGCAGACGAGCAGTGCCAGGGTGGAATCGAGACCGCCGCTGATGCCCAGTACCACATGTTCGCAATGGGTGTGCAGCAGGCGCTTGGCAAGTCCGGTTGTCTGGATATTGAGAATCTCCTCGCAGGTGGACGTCATATTGTCGTCGGCAGGAATGAACGGATGCGGATTGACCTGACGCAGCATGTGGAACTCAGCCAGTTCTACCGCCTTGCATTCCACAATCTCCGCCTTGGCTTCGCGCTGGGCATTGACAAAGGTGGTGTTGGTGTGGCGCTCCGTGCGCAGGCGGTCAATGTCAATCTGCGTCACTAATAACTGGGGCTGGAAGGAGAAACGGTCGCCCTCAGCCAGCAGTTTGCCGTTTTCAAAAATCATGACGTTCCCGCCATACACCACATCCTGGGTGGACTCGCCAAAACCGCAGGACGCATAGACATAGCCGCTGATGGTGCGGGCACTCTGCTGGGCTATCAGCGAGCGCAGATACTGATGCTTGCCGATGAGCTCGTCGCTGGCGGAACAGTTGAAAATGAGGTCGGCGCCAGCCATCGTCAGATTGTTGCTGGGGGGCACGGGAGCCCACACGTCCTCACAAATCTCCACCCCGAACTTAACGCCGTCAGAGGTTTGAAAAACCTTTGGCGAAGAAGATATATTGACATGAGAACCAGCCAGATACAGGTCGGTGGTGTTAATGTCCTGAGCCGAAGCAAACCAGCGCTTCTCATAGAACTCGTTATAGTTGGGCAGATACGTCTTGGGAACGATGCCCAGGATGGCTCCGCCTTGAATGACAACGGCACAGTTGAGCAGCAGTCCGCCAGCCTGGATGGGCATACCCACGATGCAGATGATGTTCAGCTTGCGGGTGAACTCCATGAGCATCATCAGCCCCTCCTCCGCCTTCGACAGCAACAGCTGTTCTTTAAAAAGATCTTGACAACTATAGCCTGTAATAGCCAATTCGGGTAAACAGAGTATCTCTACCCCCTGCCCTTCTGCATTGGCGAGCAACTTTTCGATTTCGAGCACGTTGTACTCTACGTCAGCTACTTTTACGGCAGGTACCGCTGCTGCCACAGTAATCAGTCCATGTTTCATATTTTAATTCTTTTAAGGTATTAATAAGGATGAATCGCCATAGCTCAGGAAACGGAAGTCGTGAGCCAGGGCGTAGTCGTAGATGCGGCGCCAATCGCCCTTGACAAAGGCGCTGACCAACAGCAGGAGTGTGGACTGCGGCTGATGGAAATTGGTGATGAGCATCTTGACGATATGATAGTTGTAACCTGGTGCGATGATAATCTGCGTGGAGGAATGAAGCACCGTGAGCTGGCGGCGCGACATCCAGTCGAGCAGTGCCTGAAGCGCCACAGAGGGCTGAGGGCTGTCGGCTGTCGGCTGGTCATAAGGCTCCCATTGGCTGACATGCAACGCATCCTCGGTGAGGTCGGGATTTGCCAGGACCTTGAGCCCCATGTAGTAGAGACTCTCCAAGGTGCGCACACTGGTGGTGCCCACGGCTATCACCTGGCACTGATGAGCCAGAATGCGCTCGATGGTATGACGGCGCACGGCAATATACTCGGTGTGCATGGGATGGTCGCCAATGGTGGCACTCTTCACCGGACGGAAGGTGCCTGCACCCACATGGAGGGTGAGTTCCTCGCGCTCGATGCCCTGCGCATCAATAGCAGCCAGCACTCGCTCGGTGAAGTGCAGACCGGCAGTAGGAGCAGCCACGCTGCCCTTGATTTTGGAATAGACGGTCTGATAGGTGGTCAGGTCGCTCTCCTGCGTCTCACGGTTGAGATAAGGCGGTATAGGCAGTTCGCCCGCCACATCGATGATTTCGGCAAAGGACGCATTACCGTCCCATTCAAAATCAATCCACTGGCTGGTGCCATGCTCGCCCCTACGGGTGGCACGGAGCGTCACCGTCTGACCGTTGACAGAGAGCTGACGAACGAGGGCGCCCTCCTTCCACTTCTTCTGATTGCCCACCAGACAGAGCCATGAACAGCGGCTGCGCGTCTGGAACATCTGCTCGTAGTCAGCAGGCTGGGCTGGCTCCAGGAGGAAGACCTCGATGAGTGCCCCCGTATCCTTGCGGAAATGCAGTCGTGCCTGAATGACCTTGGTATTGTTGAAAACCATGAGCGCATGGGCAGGAAGGTGCTGCGGCAGGTTGTAGAACATGTCCTCGCCTACACTCCCCTTATCGTATATAAGGAGTTTTGAGTGGTCGCGCTCTGCCATTGGGAACTTGGCAATACGAGCGTCGGGCAACTCATAATTGTAATCACTTATTTGAATATTCTTAGTTTCCATAAACGTACATCGATGCAAAGGTACAAAAAAAAGTGAATCCGACGTGCAGATTCACCTTCTTTTTTTTTAGGAATGTTGCTGACTAATTGTTCACCGAACCTCCTACGATGTCGAGCAATTCAGACGTAATAGCCTGCTGACGACTCTTATTGTACTGCAGATTCAACTGGCGCAGCAGTTCGTCGGCATTGTCAGTAGCCGTCTGCATAGCCACCATACGCGCAGCATGTTCGGAAGCCACACTGTCGAGCAAAGCGGTGTAAAGCATCAGGTGAGCCATCTTAGGCATCAGCTGCGAGAGCACGGTATTCATATCGGGCTCCACGATGAAGTTGTCGTTCAAAGGAACGGCTTCATCCTCCTGACGCTCGCGCTTGCGACGGTTCTTCTTCAGATAGTCCTGCGCTTTCTTGGTGACGACGTTGGTAGTGAGGTCGCGCTCATGGTCACGCTCCAACTCGCTCTCCAAATCAATGGGGAGGAAGGTCTTGGTGGTGAGAATCTGTGAACCGGCAGACTTGAAATGGTGATACACCAATTCTACCTTGTCAATCTCACCCTCCTCGAAACGGCGTGCCAACTCAATAGCCAGTTCAATGCACTGATGGACATTGGGATGATCAATCATGTCGGCATAGCTGCCCATCACTTGATAGCCTAACTTCTGTGCCTTTTCTGCCACCTTGCGACCAATGGGATAGATGTCAATGTTGTCGCGTCCGATTTCTTCAGCCAGTCCATCGACGGTGTGCTGCATCAACTTGATGATGTTGGCATTGAAGCCACCGCACAGCGACGAGTTGCTGGAGAAGATGACGAGGGCGATACGCTTGACAGGACGCTCCTGATCGTAGATGGTCTGTGCCTCTGCCTCCGCTGCCAGGAATGACTTCAGGATGTGCTCCAACAGCGTCTCGTAAGGCAGCATGTTCTGGATGGCTACCTGAGCGTGATGAAGCTTCGACGAAGCCACCATCTTCATAGCACTCGTAATCTTGCGGGTGCTATTAACACTGGCAATACGTCCTTTAATTTCCTTCAGACTCGGCATAGGCTATCAGGCTTTATAAGTTCCGGCAATATCTGCCATGACTTTCTCAATCTTGTCCGTTGTGGCATCGTCAATCTTACCGGCTGCCAACGTCTCGATGACCTCGGGAGCTGAAGAGCGCAACTTGTCGAGGAAAGCAGTCTGGCACTCGCGTACCTTATCAATAGGTACGTCGCGCAGCAGTCCGTGGACACCGCAATACAGGATGGCAATCTGCTCGCCAACGGGCATAGGACTGTACTGGGGCTGAATGAGCAGCTGGTTGTTCTTACGGCCACGGTCGAGCGTCATGGCTGTCACGGCATCCATATCGCTGGAGAACTTAGAGAACGCCTCCAACTCACGATACTGAGCCTGGTCGATTTTCAGGGTACCAGCCACCTTCTTCATGGACTTGATCTGTGCAGAACCACCCACACGTGATACGGAGATACCGACGTTGATGGCAGGACGGAAGCCCTGGTTGAAGAGGTCGCTCTCCAAGAAGATCTGACCGTCGGTAATAGAAATCACGTTGGTAGGAATGTAAGCCGATACGTCGCCAGCCTGTGTCTCGATGATAGGCAGTGCGGTGAGTGAGCCACCACCCTTCACATGACCCTTCATGCATGCAGGCAGGTCGTTCATCTGTTCGGCTACTTCCTGCTGTTCGTTCATCTTGGCAGCACGCTCCAACAGACGGGAGTGCAGGTAGAACACATCACCAGGATAAGCCTCACGACCGGAAGGACGGCGCAGAATCAGTGATACCTCACGGTAAGCCACAGCCTGCTTTGACAGGTCGTCGTAAACCACGAGGGCGGGCAGACCACGGTCGCGGAAATACTCACCGATAGCAGCACCTGCGAATGGTGCATAATACTGCATGGCAGCAGGATCAGCAGCCGTAGCAGCTACGATGATGGTGTAAGGCATAGCCCCGTGTTCCTTCAGGGTCTGTACCAAGGTAGCAACGGTACTGGCTTTCTGACCAATAGCCACGTAGATACAGTAAACAGGTTTGCCTGCCTCATAGAAACTCTTCTGATTGATGATGGTATCAACGGCAATAGCCGTCTTACCCGTCTGGCGGTCGCCGATAATCAACTCACGCTGTCCGCGTCCGATAGGAATCATGGAGTCGATAGCCTTCAGACCGGTCTGGAGCGGTTCCTTCACGGGCTGACGGTAGATTACACCAGGAGCCTTACGGTCGAGTGGCATTTCGAAGGAATCAGTAAGGTCGATATCTCCCTTACCGTCCACAGCCTGACCCAGTGGGTTGATAACGCGTCCGAGCATATTGTCGTTGACACGGATAGAGGCGATACGCTTGGTGCGCTTCACCACCTGTCCCTCCTTGATACCTGCTGTAGGACCGAGGAGCACACAACCGACATTGTCTTCCTCCAGGTTCATCACGATAGCCATCGTGCCGTTCTCGAACTCCAGCAACTCGTTGGCTTCAGCATTGCGGAGACCGTAGATACGAGCCACACCATCGCTCACGGTGAGCACGGTGCCTACCTCGTCAAACTTCTCCTGGCTGGAAATGCCCTGCAACTGGTCGAGCAGTACCTGGGAAACTTCGCTTGGTTTAATTTTATCTGACATTGTTTGTTACTTTTTAAGGGTGTTGAGAATATTGTTGAGCTTGGTCTTGACACTGGCATCCATACGGAAGGTGTCGTACTCGAGGATGAAGCCACCGATGATATCGGGATTCACCTCGGTCTCAAACTCCACAGTTCCATTAGTCTTGCTCTCCACCATCTGGCGCATTTTCTGCTCTGTCTGAGCCGACACGCGGGCAGCAGTGGTGAGTTTTCCACGGATGACGTTCTTCTGCTTGCGATAGAGCGTGATATAGCTATTTGCCATAAACTGTAACACGTTCTCGCGGTCTTCCTTCAGCACAAGTTGGATGAAGTTCCTGGTGAGCTGACAAGGCTTTTCGCCGGCAGCAGCCAGAAGCAGTCCTTCCTTCTTGTCCTTGGACAGCATGGGATTGTCTATCGTATGGCGCAGCTGAGGTACCTCCAGATAACTCTTGGCGATGGTCATCATTTCCTGATAGACCTGCTCCTCCAGTTTCTGGTCGGCAGCACTCTTCAGCAGTGCCCTGGCATATCTTACAGATATTACTCCGATATCCATACGCTCATGCTTTATCAGTTAGCAGAAACATCATCCAGCATACGGTCGATTAAATCCATCTGTGCCTGGTCGCTCTGCAGGTTCTGACGGAGAACCTTCTCGGCAATCTCGACACTGAGCGTAGCCACCTGTTTGCGAATGTCGGCAATGGCTGCCTTCTTCTCCTGTTCGATAGCCGCCTTGGCATCGTCGAGGAGACGGGCGCCCTCTGCCCTCGCCTTCTCCTGGGCTTTCTCTACAATAGCATCGCGGGTGGCTGCAGCTTCTTTCAGAATCTGTGCCTGTTTCTCGCGAGCTTCTTGCAAGATGGATTCACCTTCTTTCTGTATATTGGCCAATTTCTCGTTTGCCTCATGCGCCTTCTTGAGCGAGTCATCAATGAAAGCCTTGCGCTCTGCCACCATGTTGGTGATGACAGGGAAACCAAACTTCCACAGGATGAACAGGACTACCAGAAAGGTGACAGACATCCAGAAAAGTAAGCCAGTACTTGGAATCAATAAATCCATACGCTGAATTTCTTATTCACTTTACACTTATCTCTCTTTCGCCACTGCATTAGATGCAGAGGAATGCGATAACGGCTGCGAACAGGGCAACACCCTCAATCAGGGCAGCTGCTACGATCATGTTGGTGAACAGCTTGTTCATGACCTCTGGCTGACGAGCCATGGCGTCCATAGCCTGACCACCGATTTTACCAATACCAAGACCTGCGCCAATAGCTGCGAGACCTGCGCCTACTGCGGCACCTAACTTTGCAACACCTTCTGCTGCTAATAATGCTGTAATCATAATTTTAAAGTTTTAAATTGTTATTGTTGTTATTATTTTCGTTATTTCGTTATTTTGATGTTTCGATGCTTGATTAATGCTCATGCTCCGGTTCCACCCGAGCCAAGCCGATGAACACGGCGGACAGCATGGTGAAGACCATGGCCTGGATGAAACATACCAAGCACTCAAGACACATCATAAAGACGCTCATCAATACGCTCAATGCCGACATGGAGAGCTGGACGGCTATGGCTTGACTTGCCACCAGGAAGATGATGCAAGTGATAGCCACGGCAATAGCGTGACCTGCCATCATGTTGGCAAAAAGACGAATCATCAGCGCAAAGGGCTTTGTGAAGATTCCCACAAACTCAATGACGGGAATGATGGGAATAGGAGCCTTCAACCAGGTGGGCACTTCGGGCCAGAAGATTTCTTTCCAGTAGTGCTTGTTTCCCGAGAACTGTACGATGATAAACGTGCAGAGCGCCAGGAAGAAAGTAACGGCAATGTTACCCGTCACGTTTCCAGAGCCTGGAGGGAATGGTATCAAGCCCATCACATTACACGTGAAGATGAAGAAGAAGCAGGTGAGCAGATAGGGAACATACTTTTCGTAGCCCTTGCCGACACCAGGCTTGATGATTTCATCCACCACATACATGACCATCATCTCGATGAAGCCGACGAAGCCACCAGGTGCAGCATCAGAAGCCTTGCGATTCTTGTACCAGCGGGCACTGAGCAGAATGCAGCAAAGCAGGATGATGACATTGATGAACATCACGGCAACGGTCTTGGTGATGGAAAGGTCGAGAACCGGTTCGCCGTTCTCAACAATCTTGCCTGCATGTTCGCCTTCCGTGGCAATAGCCAGACCGAAGGGACCCTGACGCAGTCCTGCGGCATCAGCATGATGTTCGAACTGCGAGGAGCTGAACACATGCCAACCGGTAGAACTCTTCACGATGACGGGCAGAGGGATAGCCAGCGGTTCCAACTTGCCATCAGCGGTCTGAATGTCCGTGATGTGCCAGTCGTGCGAGTCCTTGATATGCTCAAGCACTACGTCCTTGGCTGAGAAATCTTCTGCCTTCACCGCCGGTAGTATTGCCATTGACAGCAACACCATGCAGAGCAGTCGTTTCGTGTGATTCAATATTTTCATTTAATGTCTTAATTTCAGTGTAACCACCATCATCACTACATACATTATTATAATAGTAAGAGCGAATCGGATAGTGTCTTCTCTATTCTCGGTGAAGAATACGTAGAGTGCCACGACGGTACCGACGAGCAACATACGTATCGTTGCCATGATGAGATAGAAGTGGGGTAAATGTTCGGGCGAATGTTGTTTGACCACGTCATAACCCTTCACATAGAGAAAGCCCAGAAACAGGAAGAACAGAGCTGAGAGCGCTATCTCCAGTATCATTCTGACTTCTCGATACAGAGTGACACCTCGTTCTTCTGAACCTCAACGAAACCACCCAGGATGGGCAGTTCCTCCTTGTCGTAAACGACGGTACCCTTCTGCAATACAGAAATGATAGGAGCGTGATTGTTCAGAATCTCAAACTGTCCCTGCAGTCCTGGAACGACAACTCGCTCCACTTCTCCAGTGAATTCTATCTTCTCGGGCGAAACTATCTTCAGCTTTAGCATAATTGTCAATTATCAATTATCAATTATCAACTAACCTTTAGCGGCTTCCAACAGTTTCTTGGCCTTGGCTTTCGCATCTTCAATGGTTCCGACATTGAGGAATGCCTGCTCGGGC
This sequence comes from Prevotella sp. UBA2711, assembly GCA_002354095.1. Classification (GTDB taxonomy): domain Bacteria; phylum Bacteroidota; class Bacteroidia; order Bacteroidales; family Bacteroidaceae; genus Prevotella. The sequence goes on from DEKX01000047.1 coordinate 10,669, forward strand.
AGGTCGTCCACTTCACCGTCGAGAATGGCATTGAATCCCTTGATAGTCTCTTCGATAGGAACCATGACACCAGGCAGACCGGTAAACTGTTCTGCCACGGAGAATGGCTGTGACAGGAAACGCTGCACACGACGGGCACGGTTCACCGTCAACTTATCCTCGTCAGAGAGTTCGTCCATACCAAGAATGGCAATGATGTCCTGCAACTCCTTATAGCGCTGCAGAATCTCCTTCACACGCTGAGCACACTCGTAGTGTTCCTTACCTACTACCAGTGGGTCGAGGATACGAGAGGTAGAGCCCAGTGGATCCACAGCGGGATAGATACCTAACTCGGCAATCTTACGGTCGAGCACGGTGGTAGCATCCAGGTGCGTAAACGTGGTGGCAGGAGCAGGGTCGGTCAAGTCGTCGGCAGGTACGTAAACAGCCTGCACAGAAGTGATAGAACCCTTCTTGGTAGAAGTAATACGTTCCTGCATAGCACCCATTTCAGAAGCCAGTGTAGGCTGATAACCTACGGCTGATGGCATACGGCCGAGCAGGGCGGATACCTCAGAACCAGCCTGAGTGAAACGGAAGATATTGTCGATGAAGAACAGGATATCGGCTGCACCGCCGTCCTTACCGCCACCGTCACGGAAACCTTCAGCGACCGTCAGACCAGACAGGGCAACGGAAGCACGCGCACCGGGGGGCTCGTTCATCTGACCATAGACAAGGGTAGCCTGCGACTTCTTCAGCTCTTCCGGATCAACCAGCGAGAGGTCCCACTTACCCTGAGCCATAGCCTCCTTGAATTTCTCGCCATAACGGATAACGCCCGATTCAATCATTTCGCGGATGAGGTCGTTACCCTCACGGGTACGCTCTCCTACTCCGGCGAATACAGAGAATCCGTTGTGACCCTTAGCGATGTTGTTGATCAGCTCCATGATAAGCACCGTCTTACCTACACCGGCACCACCGAACAGTCCGATCTTACCACCCTTCAGATAAGGTTCCAGCAAGTCGATAACCTTGATACCCGTAGCCAGCACTTCCTTGGTCGTAGAGAGCTCTTCGAACTTAGGAGCCTCGCGATGGATAGGATAAGCACCTTCCATGTCGAGTTGTTTCATACCGTCGATAGGCTGACCGATTACGTTCAGCATACGACCTTTGATTTGTTCACCTGAAGGCATCAGAATAGGTGACCCCATTGGCTTAGCCTCCAATCCGCGCTGTAGTCCGTCGGTATTATCCATAGCCACACAGCGAACGGTATCTTCACCGATGTGCTGCTGTACCTCGACTATCAGCTGCGTGCCATCGGGACGCTCAACGGTGAGCGCCTCATGAATTTTAGGGAGCACTTTCTCAGCATCCTGACCCTCTGTATTGAAATAAACGTCAATAACAGGGCCGATAATCTGCGAAATGCGTCCATTAATTTTTGACATAAGCTGTAATAATATTAAATTGTTTTTCCTATTGTTTTAGCTAATCGTGAATGCAAAGATACAAAACTTTTCCAAAACAAAGAAACATTTGCGTTTTTTTTTCGCAAATGTTTCTTAAATTTTACTTTCCGAGGGCAGCTTAGCGTACTATCATTATTCCCACCCAGGGAATGTTTTGTTCCATGGGTGGGAATATTCAGAGGATAGTATTCTATTAGAATGTATATACCAAGGAAGCCTGAATCTGATGGCGATTATCCTTCACACTGACGGCATCGCAATGATTCCTAAGCTCTTCTGAAGCACCCGTTGCTTCGTCTACATAGGTAACGGCAAGGTCCTTCATGAAGGGATAGAAATCGCCCTTACGGGTATTGTACTGGTAAGCCAGATCGAGGCGGAACTTGTCGAACGAGAAGCCTACACCGGCAGTAATGCGATTGGTGGCCTTCCAGTTGATGTAATGGGTGGTAGAAGCATAATAGACACCAGGAGAATAGATGGTCTGGTCGCGCACGCCATCCTCTTTATACATAGGCGACACGTAGTTGTAACCCAGACGGAGGGCAATGTTCTTATCTACCTTGAACTCAGCACCCAGTTTAACGGTATGCACACCCTTCAAAGTCTCTTCAGTATGACGCTTCATATTATTGTCGGTCGAACTGCTTGATGAATAGGTGTCGTAATAGGGATCATAGTAAGTTCCGTCGATGGTACGCATGTCGCAGGCTCCGTAATCAGCATATTCATAGACAGCGCCAAGAGCCAGATAATTGCCAACGGTATGACCCAGACTCAAGCCGAACTTCCAAGGAGTGTTGAAACGGAAGTCTTCCTTAGCTGAAGAACGATCCACATTGCCACCGATAGTGGTGTAATTCTCTGTGGTCAGACGATAGAAAGTGGGTGAAGCCACAGACAGACCAATGCGGAAAGGAGATTCCTCGACAGGGCGGAAAATCAAACCTGCTTTGATGTTGAAGCCTGTACCTGTAATCTTATGATTGTCGGAGATGAGCACGTCGGTCACCTCGGTGCTGTTGAGGGTCTCGTAATATTCGCTATAGTTCTTATAGTTGACATTCTGAATACCAACGGTCAAACCCAGATAGAGACGGTTCTTGATATTGCCGCTGATGTTGAAATCGAACTCACCGATATAGCCTGTAGCAGCACGGTTGAAGTCGTAGGCCTCACCTTCATAACTATATATCATGTCCGTACTTTTATCGTAAAGCATATTGCCATAATACAAGTCGTCAAGCTGCGACCATGCTTGGGTGTCGAACAAGCCCACACCATCCTTAATAACTGTCTGAGTGCTCTGCGAAGAACCATTCAAGGCACGGGCAGCATACAGCACATGATTGAAGTTACGGTTCTTATGGAAATTGAAGCCGAAGTTCAGATAACTGGTCTTGCCAGTACGACCGGAGAAGACCACACCAATCTGGTCGAACGACACATGCGTCTTGCTGCCATTCTGGAAAGTCTTACCGTCTTCCTGAGAAACAACACTCAGAGAGGCAGATACCTGATTCTTACGGAAGAGACCAATACCGGCAGGGTTGCTGCCCATCGTGGAAATCTCAGCACCTAAGGCATCCATAGCACCACCCATACCCACATAGCGGGCTGTACCATTAAGGTCTTCGGTAGCCAAAGCTGCTCCCACATACGTATCCTGTGTGGCTTTCTGAGCCTGCACCTGCAACGCAGTCATAGCTGCGAATGCGAACAAATATATCTTTTTCATATCTTATACAACTTTAATCTTTCAACTATCAACTGTCAACTATCGTCTTCCTCCGTAGCTATGGCCACCGCCACCTGAAGAGCGCATGCCGCCACCTCCACCGCCGAAGCTGCCACCCGATGAGCGCATACCGCCACCGAACGAGCTGGTGCCATGAGAGATTCCGCTATTGCTGCGATAACCGCCTAAGCTGCGTGTACCTCCATTATTATAGGTACGTGAGCCGTAATTACGTCCACCGTTCGAGTAGCGATGATTAGAGGCAGAATAACGGTGGTGAGAATATCCTGCACGGCTCCAGTGAGCACCTGAACCACCACGATAAGCATAGTAGCGAGGACCATACCAGCCACCCCAGTAGCGATAACGCCAAGGCGAATACCATGCGGAGTAGTAATAGGGTGAATACCAACCACCATACCAGCCACCATAATAGCCATAATACCAAGGATCGTAATACCAGGGATCATACCAGGTGTAGTAGCTGCCATAATACCAGGGCGATGTCCAACGACCGTCACGATAGCCCTCCCAATAAGCCTCTGCAGGCGTATAATCGTCGAAACGACTCATACGACGCGTGTACTTATAGTCGGACACATCGCTATAGGCTGAATCCGGATAAACACCACGACGACCATCGAAATCGATGATGTCATTGCCCGCTGAGTCAATTGGTGCCACACGACTCCATGCACGGCGGTTGTATTCGTCAGTGCTACGAGTACTGCCTGCATAATAAGTATTGGTAGGCATACCATACTTCTCAACTTCTTTTGCCACGTTCTCCTTCGTAGGTACGAAGTAAAGATCGTCGTCCTGTGCCATCATGGTGATGGGCATGGCTCCTAAAAGGACTGAGAGTAGAACTAACTTTTTCATATTCTTTTTCATCATTTTATAGTTTCACGTTGCAAAAATACAACGAATTTCATTGCAAAATTAAGGAAAAACCCTAAACTAAGATAGGTTTTTCCCTATTTTTTGTAATTTTGCACTATATTTTTAACATCAGCATGAAGTATTACGAAGTAAAATTCAGTATTCAGCCGTTTTCGCAAGACGCCAGCGACATACTGGCTGCTATGGCAGGAGAGGCAGGTCTCGAAACCTTTGAAGAGACGGAAGGCGGCTTGAAGGGCTATGTGCAACAGGCTCTTTTTGACCAAGAGGCATTAGACCAGTCAATTCAGTTCTTTCCGATGGACGGAATAGAAATTATATATAATGTGGAGGAGGCCGAAGACAAGGATTGGAATGAACAGTGGGAACAGGAAGGTTTTGACCCCATCGTCATAGCCGATGGCCAGATGATAATCCACGACGGTCGGCATCTTCCTAACGCTCAACTCTCAACTTCCAACTCTCAACTCTCCATAGAAATCGACGCTCATCTGGCTTTCGGAACAGGTACACACGAAACAACACAGATGGTGTGCGCAGCACTGCTGAAGGAGTCGCTGAAGGACAAAAACCTGTTGGATGCAGGATGCGGAACGGGCATCTTGGGGATAGCCGCACTAAAACTTGGAGCAAAGAATGTAACTGCTTATGATATAGACGAATGGAGCGCAGACAACACACGGCATAATGCTGTGATTAATCAAGTGGACGAACACCTGAAAGTGATGTGTGGCGATGCTTCCCTACTCGATGCCATTTCTGACCGTTTCGACTATGTGGTGGCTAACATCAACCGCAACATTCTGTTGCAGGATATGCCACGCTTCCGTCAGGTGATGAAGCCACAGGGTACAATCATACTGAGTGGCTTCTATACAGAGGATATTCCCCTGTTGGAAGAGAAAGGAAAAGAACTGGGAATGGTTCTTGATAAACAGTGGGAAAACAATAACTGGGCATGCATCCTTATGCGCGAACCTAATTAATTTTATAATTTATTTGCCACAGTCATAGCTTTTTTGTATCTTTGCACCCAAAATGACAAGAAAACAACAAATATCAAAATAGAAATAACACATTATGCTTACATTAAAACTCATCACTGAGGAAACAGAACGCGTGATTCGCGGACTGGAAAAGAAACATTTCAAAAATGCCAAAGAGGCTATCAATGAAGTACTTGCTGTCGATAAGCGTCGTCGTGAAGCTCAACAGAAACTGGATGCCAACCTGAGTGAAGCCAAGAAGATGGCTGCACAGATTGGCGGACTGATGAAGGAAGGCAAGCGCGAGGAGGCTGAGGTCATCAAGACACAGGTAGCGCAAATGAAAGAGACCAACAAGCAACTGGAACAGCTGATGAACGAGTCGCAAGAAGAAATGACCCGTTTGCTCTGTCAGATTCCAAATATACCATACGACGAGGTGCCTGAGGGTGCAGCTGCTGAGGATAACCATGTAGTGAAGTCGAACCTGAAAGAGTGTACGGCTGAGGACACGGTAGGCAACTGGAACGTCAACCCATCGCTGGGTATTGCCAATCCGCTGCCCCACTGGGAACTGGCTAAGAAATATAATCTGATAGACTTTGACTTGGGCGTGAAGATTACGGGTGCCGGTTTCCCTGTGTATATCGGTAAGGGAGCCCGTTTGCAGCGTGCCCTCATCAACTTCTTCTTGGACGAGGCTCGCAAGAGTGGTTATACGGAGATCATGCCGCCTACGGTTGTGAATGCCGCCTCCGGCTATGGCACTGGTCAGTTGCCTGATAAGGAAGGACAGATGTATCACTGCGAGGTAGATGATTTCTATCTGATTCCAACAGCCGAGGTGCCTGTAACGAACATTTATCGTGATGTGATTTTGGACGAGGCTCAGTTGCCTATCAAGAACTGTGCATATACAGAGTGTTTCCGTCGTGAGGCTGGTTCTTACGGTAAGGACGTTCGCGGACTGAACCGTCTGCACGAGTTCTCGAAGATTGAGATTGTACGTATCGACAAGCCTGAACATTCGAAAGAGAGCCACAAGGAGATGCTGGAGCATGTAGAGGGATTGCTGAAGAAACTGGAACTGCCCTATCGTATTCTGTTGCTGTGTGGCGGAGACCAGTCATTCACCAGTTCTATCTGTTACGACTTTGAAGTCTATTCAGAGGCTCAGGGTCGTTGGTTGGAGGTTTCATCGGTATCTAACTTCGATACCTATCAGGCCAACCGTCTGAAGTGTCGCTACCGTCGTGCAGATAACAAGAAGACGGAACTCTGTCATACGCTGAACGGTTCGGCATTGGCATTGCCCCGTATCGTAGCAGCCCTGCTGGAGAACAACCAAACGGAGAATGGTATTAAGATACCTGCTGCACTGGTGCCCTACACAGGTTTCGACATGATTGATTAATCAGAAAATAACAAACTAAACAGATATGAATAAAATAGTAAGGAAAGAGCAATTCTCTGAAAAGGTTTTCCTCTTTGAAATTGAGGCACCGCTGATTGCGCAGAGTCGCAAGGCAGGCAATTTCGTGATTGTTCGCGTTGACCAGAAGGGTGAACGTATGCCACTCACTATTGCAGGTGCAGACATTGAAAAAGGTACTATCACACTGGTTGTGCAAATGGTAGGCCTTAGTTCCCAAAAACTCTGTGCACTGCAGGAAGGTGACTGTGTTGCTGACGTGGTAGGACCTCTCGGCAACCCTACTCACATTGAAAAGTATGGTACAGTAGTTTGTGCAGGCGGTGGACTGGGCGTAGCCCCCATGCTGCCTATCATTCAGGCACTGAAGGCTGCCGGAAACCGCGTTTTGTCTGTAATGGCTGGTCGTTCTAAAGACCTGATCATCCTGGAGGACAAGGTGCGTGAGTCAAGTGACGAAGTCATCATCATGACCGATGATGGAAGTTATGGTGAGAAGGGTGTTGTGACGGTTGGTATTGAGAAATTCATCCAGCAGGAGCCACACGTTGACAAGGTGTTTGCCATTGGCCCTCCCATCATGATGAAGTTCTCGAACCTAACTGCCCAGAAATACAACATCCCCTGTGAGGTTAGTTTGAATACCATCATGGTGGATGGTACGGGTATGTGTGGTGCCTGCCGATTGACGATTGGAGGCAAGACCAAGTTTGTATGCATTGACGGTCCTGAGTTCGACGGTGCTTTGGTTGACTGGGACGAGATGTTCAAGCGTATGGGTACCTTCAAACGTGCTGAACAGGAAGAACTGGAGCATTATGAAGAGCACTTGGTTGCTGCCGAGACTGCAAAGAAATCAGATTCAACGAAGGCTGTGCATGCTGAAGCTTCTGGCAATAACGATCCTATTGAGGTCCTGACCGACCGCAATGCCCCTTGGCGTGAAGAGATTCGCAAGAGCATGAAGCCCAAGGAGCGCACGGCTATTGAGCGTGTGGTGATGCCTGAACTGGATCCTGTCTATCGTGCTACCACTCGTACGGAAGAGGTGAATATCGGTTTGACCAAGGAGATGGCTGTTCAGGAGGCTAAGCGTTGTCTTGACTGTGCCAAACCAACCTGCGTAGAGGGTTGTCCTGTCAATATCAACATTCCTTCGTTTATCAAGAATATCGAGCGTGGCGAGTTCCTGGCTGCCGCTAAGGTTCTGAAGCAGACCTCTGCCCTACCCGCTGTCTGTGGACGTGTATGTCCTCAGGAAAAACAGTGCGAGAGCAAGTGTATTCATCTGAAGATGAACGAGCCTGCTGTGGCTATCGGTTATCTGGAGCGTTTTGCAGCTGACTATGAGCGCGAGTCGGGCAATATGTCTTTGCCTGAGATTGCTCCTGCCAATGGTATCAAGATTGCCGTTGTTGGTTCTGGTCCTGCCGGACTCTCGTTTGCTGGCGACATGGTGAAGAAGGGTTATGATGTTTACGTATTCGAAGCACTGCACGAAATCGGTGGTGTGCTGAAATATGGTATTCCCGAATTCCGTCTTCCTAACAAGATTGTGGATGTTGAAATCGAGAATCTTGCCAAGATGGGCGTTCACTTCCAGACGGACGTGATTGTCGGTAAGACCATCAGCGTAGAGCAGTTAGAGAAGCAAGGCTTTAAGGGAATCTTTGTAGGTTCTGGTGCCGGTCTGCCTAACTTCATGAATATTCCTGGCGAGAATGCTATCAACATCATGTCGTCGAATGAATATCTCACTCGCGTCAACTTGATGGATGCTGCCAATCCTTCTACGGATACACCTATCAATCTGGGTAAGAATGTGCTCGTAGTCGGTGGCGGTAATACGGCTATGGACTCTTGTCGTACGGCTAAGCGCCTGGGTGGTAATGTCACACTCGTATATCGCCGTTCAGAACAGGAAATGCCAGCCCGTCTGGAGGAGGTAAAGCATGCCAAGGAAGAAGGTATTAATTTCCTGACGCTGCACAATCCTATCGAGTATATTGCCGACGAGAATGGTGCTGTCAAGCAGGCAGTGCTGCAAGTAATGGAGCTTGGCGAGCCCGATGCTTCTGGCCGTCGCAGTCCTGTTCCTGTAGAAGGCAAGACCGTTACTTTGGATGTTGACCAAGTGATTGTGGCTGTTGGTGTTAGTCCTAACCCACTCGTTCCAAAATCAATCGAAGGATTGGAATTAGGTCGCAAGAACACCATCGTGGTCAACGAAGGTATGCAGTCTGCCCGTTCAGAAATATTTGCCGGTGGTGACATCGTACGTGGTGGCGCTACGGTTATCCTTGCTATGGGTGACGGTCGTCGTGCTGCTGCCCACATGGACGAATATCTGCAAGCTAAGTAGTCATGAACGGACTTTATACTATCATTTTGCTCATACTAAGTAATGTGTTTATGACACTTGCTTGGTATGGGCATTTAAAATTATCAGAAACGGGTGTCAGCAGCAACTGGCCGCTTATCGGGGTGATTGCCTTCTCATGGATGATTGCCTTCTTTGAGTATTGTTGTCAGGTGCCTGCCAACCGTTTGGGCTTCGAGGGCAATGGCGGTCCCTTTAACCTGGTACAGCTAAAAGTAATTCAGGAGTGTATCTCGCTGGGCGTTTTTGCTGTGATAGCCAACATCATGTTTCAAGGTCAGAACCTGCATTGGAACCATATTCTGGCTTTCTTCCTGATTATCTGTGCTGTCTATTTGGTATTCATGAAGTAATCAGATGGACGTAGAAAGACGACTGCAATGGCATTTTCACAAGGCTCTGCGCGACTATCGTCTGATAGAGGATGGCGATAAGGTACTCGTAGGTCTCTCTGGTGGCAAAGATTCGCTCTGTCTGCTGGAGTTTCTTGCCCGTCGGTCAAAAGTCTTTCGTCCTAAATTCTCTGTAGAAGCGCTTCATGTACGCATGGAGAATATCCAGTATGAGAGTGATACTGTTTATCTCCAGCAATTCTGTGATAATCTGGGGGTTCCTCTTCACATTATTACGACCCGTTTTGACGATACCCAACATACGAAACCTGCCTGTTTCCTATGCTCATGGCAACGTCGTAAGCAATTGTTTAATCTGGCTCAGGAGTTAGGGTGCAACAAGATTGCCTTGGGACATCATCAAGACGACTTGATTCATACGGCATTGATGAACCTGACGTTCCAAGGACATTTTTCGTCTATGCCCCCACTGCTGAAGATGGACAAGATGCCGCTTTCCATCATCCGACCGCTGTGCCTGTGTCAGGAAGCTGATATTGAGGAATATGCCTCGATACGGAAATATGAGAAACAATTGAAACGGTGTCCGTATGAGAAGGATACGAACCGCACGACTGTTCATGAGCTGTTTGACCGCATGCAGCAGATGAATGCGGAGGCTCGATACTCTATATGGAATGCTCTGGAATCTGCCATGAAGTTGCGCCCCATGATCATTTTGCTGATGCTGTTGATATCAATGGGTGTGTCGGCTCAGCGCCGTAAGCAGCATCGGCAGAAAGTGGCGCCTCCCACAGAACAGTCGGAACAAATGAAGCGCATGACGGAGTCAACGCAGCGCATCATGTTTATCGACAGTGTCGTACTGCCCAAGAAAGATATCCTAAAGGCTTATCCTGTTTCTGCTGAGGTTGGACGTTTGGCGCCCTACTCTACATTCTTCCCCCAAAGCAAGTCTCAGACGTTGACGTATATGAATGAACTGGGTAACCGTTGTCTTTACAATGATACCGACAGTACGTTGGCTTATCGGGAACGTCTCCTCCAAACTTGGAGCCCTGCCGATACATTGGTTGGGATTAACAGTGACCATCAGTTCCGTCATATCCGTTATCCATTCATGATGACCGACGGAATAACACTTTATTTTGCAGCACAAGGCGAAGAGAGTATAGGTGGATACGATATCTTTATGACAACCTACGATGCTGCGGAAGGACGATTCCTGAAACCTGAGAACATCGGTATGCCTTTCAATTCTACTGCCAACGATTATCTGTTTGTGATTGACGAATACAATCAGTTAGGCTATTTTGCTACAGACCGACTGAAGCCGGACTCTGACAGTGTGTGTGTCTATACTTTCATCCCTGCCGAGAAATACCTGACGTACGATGCTGCTCAGTATGCTCCAGAGCAGATTGCGGCTTATGCCCGCATTGCTGACATCTCACAGACATGGGATAACCAAGATGCTCTTGCATCGGCACAACAACGACTGAAGAAGGTCAGAAATATCCGCACAAAGAAACGGGAACCGGCTTTTTCGTTTGTCATCAATAACCAGACCGTTTATCACGAATTACATGATTTTAAGGCTCCGGGCAATCAAGAGCGTTATAAAAAACTCGTAGAGCTAAAACAACGTTATCAGCAAGTACTCCTAACGTTGGAAAAGAATCGTGCATACTATCATAAAGCTGCGGCTAACGAAAAAGATGCTCTTACTCGTGATATTCTGGATGGCGAGCAGATACAGCATGAGTTGTACAGTGCCATTCAGCAACAGGAGATAGATATCCGACAAGCAGAAAATAATTATCTAACTAAAAAATAAAACTATGGCAAAAAGACATTTTCCAGAATCCGAACTCATCATCAATAACGACGGTTCATGTTTCCATCTGCATCTGCGTCCTGAGCAGTTGGCTGATCGCGTCATCTTAGTGGGCGACCCAGGTCGTGTAGAAACTGTTGCCTCGCATTTCGATGCACGCGAATGTGAAGTCAGCAGTCGGGAATTCCGCACAATCACAGGAACATATCAAGGCAAACGCATCTCCGTACAGTCAACGGGTATCGGTTGCGACAACATCGATATCGTGATGAACGAACTTGACACCTTGGCCAATGTTGATTATAATACCCGTACAGAAAAGGACGAGCACCGCACACTGACCATCGTACGCATCGGTACTTGTGGCGGCTTACAGCCTTTCACACCCACTGGATGTTTCATCGCCAGCGTCAAGAGCATCGGTTTCGATGGACTGTTGAACTACTACGCAGGACGTAATGAGGTGTGTGACCTGAAACTCGAAGAGGCTTTCAAGCAACACATGAAATGGAACCCCATCAAGGGTGCTCCCTATGTTGCTGTCGCCAACCCAGATCTCATCGACCAGATTGCCAAAGATGATATGATTCGTGGCTATACCGTAGCCTGCGGTGGCTTCTATGGTCCCCAGGGCCGCATCCTCCGTGCCGATGTAGCCGATCCCGACCAGAACAACAAAGTGGAGTCTTTCGAATATGACGGCATGAAAATATGCAACTACGAAATGGAGTCAAGTGCCCTCGCCGGTCTCGCCTCCATCTTAGGCCATCGCGCCATGACTTGTTGCATGGTGATTGCCAACCGCTACACCACAGAAATGAACACGGAGTATAAGAATTCGATTGATACACTCATCCAAAAGGTTCTCGACAGAATATAAATGAACGATACTATTTGTGCACTCGCAACTGCTCCTGGTGGGGCACTTGGGATTATCAGGATCTCAGGGGCTCAGTCGTTTGAGATTCTTTCTCGCGTATTTAGTAAGGACATTAGCAATGCCCAACCTAATACTATTCATTACGGGCACATCAAGAATGGCTCTGAGATTCTCGATGAATGTATGGTCAGCATTTTCCGTGCTCCCCACTCTTACACTGGTGAGGACTCCGCGGAGATTAGTTGTCACGGCTCACGCTATATATTAAATAAGGTATTAGAGTTGTTGGTGCAGCATGGTTGTCGGATGGCAGGTCCTGGTGAATATACCCAACGCGCCTATCTCAACGGCAAGATGGATTTATCGCAGGCTGAGGCTGTTGCCGACCTCATTGCTTCTACTAATCGGGCTTCCCATCAGTTGGCGATGAGTCAACTGCGTGGTGGCATCTCATCGGAACTGGCTCGGTTGCGTGAACAACTGCTAAAACTCACCTCGCTGCTTGAACTGGAACTCGACTTCTCAGACCATGAAGACTTGGAGTTTGCCGATCGTTCGGAACTGCTTTCATTGGCTCAACAAATAGACACTCATATTACTCATCTCGCTCAATCCTTCAAGACAGGACAGGCGCTCAAAGAGGGAATACCAGTTGCCATTGTCGGAGCACCGAATGTAGGTAAGAGTACATTACTCAATGCCCTGTTGAACGAAGAGCGTGCTATTGTCTCAGATATCCAAGGTACTACTCGTGATACTATTGAAGACACCATTCAGTTAGGTGGTATCACATTCCGTTTCATCGATACTGCCGGTATTCGACATACTGATGACCAGATAGAACAGATGGGCATCGAGCGTTCTGTCAGTGCCGCCCAGCGTGCCCGTATCATCATCATGATGGCTGAACCAGGAGTACCCTACCCCGACATCGATGTCCGTGAAGACCAGACCGTCATCCGTATCGAAAATAAGACGGACGCATTCCAAGCTAAGTTTGGCGTTGGTATAGAAGCGCTGAAGCAACAGCTCGTAGCAGCCATTCCCCATGCTTCCGATTCAGATGTCATCATCTCCAATGCCCGTCATTATGAAATTCTCACTCGTGCCCAAGAGCATTTAAGTCAGGTTATCAAAGGTCTGAATGCCCAAATCAGTGGAGACTTGCTCAGTGAAGATTTGCGATTAGTCCTCTCAGAATTAGGAGAAATCACAGGTCAAGGTCAAATCACTCCCACCGAAGTCCTTAATAACATCTTCCAGCACTTCTGCGTGGGAAAGTAGATTCTGCGTGGGAAAGTAGGGGGCGAAAGGGTAATTGCAACCCCTTGCCCCCATTATTTCCCTAACTACAGAAGTATGAAGCCTCGTACAACATACGGCACCAGTTCCTGCCGTTCCCTGCCATTCAGTCCGCACTCCACCATCGCCATAGCCAGTACGATGTCGCACCAAAGTACCTTCGTCTCCGGTTTCATTGGAGGCAGTGGAGCGTCGGGTGCAATCCCCGTACGCTGACTCACTGCCTTGATATACGCCACCACCTGGTTCTCCGTTTCCGGTGCCCATCGTGAAATAATCTGGGTAATGGTCTTGCACCCATGCTTCGTATAGTACGTCCGCAGCAGCTTAAACGCTGCCCGCAGTCCATACTCCATTGTTTCAAACTGGGCAAAGTTCGGGTCCGTCGAAGGCTTCACCTCCCCCTGCCAATTAATTTTCTCACTCTTAATAATATTCAGCGGATTATTGTTCCGCAAACCTCTTGCTTGTTTCATTTTCTTAGTTGTTTAGGAAATCAGTCGTTTAGTCGTTTGGGAGTCCATTTTTTGCAAGGACTACAGGACTTAAGGACTTTTTTAATGTTTAATTTTTAATGCTTCGTTTCTTGTTAACATTAATAGGTGTACTTTGGGGAAACGCGATGCTATAGGCGCTATCGAGGGCTTTCAGGTTTATTCTGTAGTAGCTGATGCCCAACCGCACGGCCACGATAGCACGCAGGAGTTCACGGTGCTTGCGCGGATAGAGCGACGGGATGGGCAGCTCGTTCCAGCCTTCTTGATCACAGCGGTTGCACACCTCCCAGATAAAGTTATCGTCGGCTTCCCCACCGAACCACACCTTCAGCACGCGACGGATGCAGAAGCGCTTATACTGTTCTCCGAGGAGGCGCCTCGTGCGCTCCAGCCGAAGCCAGAGCTGCACAAAGCATTCTTGGGTATTCTGAATCTCAATCATAATATCAAGTTTCAAATCGAAAATGACAATTGACAAAATGACAAAATGACAAATAGGTCATTAACCGTTAACCTTTCTGTATTTCCCATCCTCCGTCTTTACCACCAATCCCTGTTTGCGCCAGTTCTTCAGCATTTGATGGATTGTGTTATTGGTAACCCTTGCGCCCTTCACAGCTACCGAGTGTTGCATCGCCTGCTCGAAGGTGAATTGCGGGTCCAGCCGCTCAAAGATGGAGTCGTTCTTGCCACGCTTCTGTCGTTCACCGTTCAGGCCTCCCGCATAGTCACGACTCGCAAAGGCATTCTCTATGCGGTCGCGGAAGAAGTAGAGGGCGTTCTCCAACAGCGAGTCGGCTATCACGTCATAGACATCCAGCATCGTAGGTGTCTGAACCTTAAGTAGCATTTCCTTCCACAGGTTCGGGTACTGCTTTAACCGGCTCTCGGCACCGCTCAGGCCGTGCTTCTGAATCAGCGTCTCACATACCTTGCAGAGCATCATGCAACAGGTCATCCTTTGAGCCGTCACGCAGACACGCATACGCTGGCGGGCTCTGGTCCTATCGTCGTTCATCATCGACTCCAGACGGATACGCTCCACCCATTCTCTGCCCTTGGCCTCCAACTTCGGCAGCACCACCTCACCCTGCATCAACGGTAGCAGGTGGGCTACCTGCTGTATGCGGTCGCGCTGGCGGTCTGTCAGCACTGGTGGATTGTCCTCCAGCGGTGCAAAGGTGTTGTCGGGTGTACGGGCAATGGCGATACGGCTCTGAAAACCGTCGGTATAGTTGGATACCACACGATAGAGCGCATCAGGCGTGCCACACATACAGACGTTCCACAACAGGTGCTTGATGTGCACATTTACAGCATCCACGCTCTTGGCCCGTCGCTCGTACTTAGTACCGTCGTAGCTTTGTCGCAGCATCACCGAGAAGTCGCTCATGCTCGATTTCCATTTCTGCGCCACGGTGTCGGCCTCGGGCGTGAACGAGAAGGCGTGCTTTCCCTCCGTATTAGCCAGCTCTTGGGCCAGATTGGCTACGGTGTTGTTCAGCGTCAGGTTTCGTATGGGCAGCATGGGCTCCTCGGGCTGGTTTTTCTGGTTTACCGACGCCTTTTTCTTCTTGCGCCATTCGTCCTCCTGCTGTGTGTACATATCGTCCAATGCCTGCAGCTCGCTCATCCAGGCCTCCACAACGGGGTCGATACCACCCTTACCACTGGCAAAGTCACCTGCGATATAAGAGATAAGGTTCAGTCCCCTCTTCTGACCGTGAACATCCAGCTTCACACCAGTAGCGAGTGCACCTATACAAGGGCATACTGCCGTCACCACAGGCATTGCCAGCGCCGGCCCTACGGCATCAATGGAGTCGCGAATTCCCTGAGGCATTTTGCGAGTTGAAAGTTGACAAGTGACAGTTGATAGCTGGTCGTCCTCAGCGTTTTCTACATCTTCCATCTTACATCTGCCATCTTCCATCTGTAGCGCGTTCAGCACATTTCTCAAGCGGATGGGGAATCCATTGAACTCCGAACTCAAGGCGCTCTTAATCTTCGCCCGCTTCTCTTCTATCGGGAATCCGTCGTAGCAGGGTATCACCTGGTCGAGCCACTCAAAGTTACGTCCGCAGATGTGCCTGAGGTCGCACGCCAACTGATAGGTCAACGTGTCGCGGTCGCCCTGCGTAGGCTCAAAGCCCCGGTTGTTCACCTCCCAGTACTTGCGAATAATATCCGTGAAAGGAATGCCGTGATAGTGCATAGGGAACTGCTTTCCCGAAGGCTCAGGGCTGACGTCTGAGGGCTGAGATTTTCCATCTTCCATCTTACCTCTTACATCAAACATCTCATCCTTCACACTCTCGCTCACGCTCTCCTCAAACAGCCGTTTGTCTGGTCCATAGATGACGTAACTTCTCGGCACCGCAAACGAGCCACGAGCCAGGTCTTTTGTCTTCGAGTCGTCGGTCACACCGAGCTTAGCAGCCAACCACTGTTTAGACTGGTCTATACGCTCCGTTGGCGACAGGTTATCGAAGTGACTCGGAATAATATACACGATGCGCAAACCCTTGCCCGAGCAACTTACGTGCACCAATACTATCAGATGTTCCAGCTCCAGTAGCAACAGCGTCTGCACCAGTCGCTTCCATACCTCGTGCGGGTCTTCACCGTTCAACTCGTCCAGATCCAAATAGGCCATATTCGTGGGTACAGCACTCTTGGCGTGTCGGTGCCCGTCTGTGTAGTTGGCCATAAACATCAACAGCGGCAACTGCTGTTTCAACGTCTTCGCCTCGTCGCTATCGTGGTCAACCTGAGTCAGTTTATGGCACACCTCTGCCACTTCTGGCGAGTCGAGAATCTCATTCAGTTTGTCCTGAGGGCAAGCCAGCACCTGCGCTGACTTGCCATTCTTGCAGTACGATATCATAGTCTGTACCCCCTTCCTTTAATCAGTTCGCGAATCACCTTCTGCGCTATCGCACTTGCCTGACGCACCAGTTTCTCGGGCAACAGCTCCAGTTCATCCTCGTCGAGCGAGAAGTAGAAGTACCAGCGTCTGTCCTGTCCCTGCGACAGCGAAGCGTTGTCGTCGCGGAAGATGGCCTTGTTGCGTACACGTTTGGGCTGCTGCGTCATATAGACGTTACCATCGCGCATGCCCTGCACCTTGAAAGTCCCTGAGAACGCGTCCATCTCAACATCCTCGCAGCACGTAAAGTCTGCCGTCTTGAGTCCGTTCTCCAACATGCCGAAGGTCATCATACCATCCAGCGTTACCTGTCTCTCGATTGTAATCTTTTCAATTTTCTTAATCATAATGAGTTGATTTTGCGAGAAGAAGGTTGGAATCTTTGCGCATTTACCCGGGAACATCCTCCTCACTTCAACTCAGGGTTAATTTTTCACTTTTCGTTTTTTCACTTTAGTTTCACAATATCCGTTGCCAAAACCTCCTGGAAGGTCTGTCCCTGATACTCGTGTGTAGAGAAACGGAGCGTGGCTATCACCACATCGCCCTCGTAGAACCTGCACGCCGCCAGATTGCCCAGCATAGCGCACACAAACTCATTTTCAAACTTGCCGCCGCCCAGTTCACGCAATACGATATTGCACTTCTTAATCTGACCAGCCTCAGCTTTTGCTGACTGTACGCTGAAGGCCTCGCCCTGGCGTACCACTTTCAAGATTTTTGTTTCCAATTTTACTTATTCCCCGTTATTATGGGGTTCCGAGTGCAAAAGTAGTATGGATTTCAGATGGATAAAAACAACCTATTTTATCCAAAAGTTAAAGTTCCAATTCCACTATGATTTGCCTGATTTTTACAAGTAGAAAACGTTGTTCCAATCCCAATCCCAAATAGCTTCTGTATGAGCAATCCTTGGCGGTCTGTTCTAATAGCGCAGCATATTTTCGGTCGCTATAGCGCTCGTAAACATCCTTCTCGCGCAATACGCCAATGATACGCATCGTGTTGTATTTGTTGAACTGCCGGCACTTCCTCGACTTGCCACCTGGCATCAAAAACGCTATAAAATCATCACAAGCCAGAATCTGTTCCCATAGTTCATCAATCGATGAACGGAACTTTGGGGTAACAAACACTTTGATACGCGCCACATACGCACGTACCTCTCGTTTTACCTGCTCTTTGCTGACGGTCTTTTCAGTCTCGTCAACATACAATCTTCCTTCTCGTGCAGCCGCCAGCAGCGCCTCCACATCAAAGTCCTCAGGACGGACTTGTTTCAAACTTTTCTTCATAACCTCCGAGCTTTTTGTTTGTTCAACTTGTGAGTGAGAAAGCTTTGAAACGGCCGGCCCGTTGAACTCATGAGACTTCTCAGCTCACATCACTCGGATGTTTTTATGTCTGGGGTTTACCCCACCACTATTTCTTCGGCAAAGATACGTTACGCATCACTAAAATAAAAATACATAAGTTTTCTACTTATACTCATACAATTATTCTGTTAAATTTTCAACTCTATTTTAAGACCCAATTTGCCCTCCTAACGATAGACTACGACCTTTTGGTTGCAATATACGCACAGACTGGCCCGTTGTCAAGGGCAAACAAAAAAGCCCACAGATGGAATCGCTTCCAAATGTGAGCACAAATTTATGAAAACAAAAATTCCCCATCTACTCGAAAAAGTAGGTAGGGAAAGTATTAGGGAAAGCAGGAAAAAAATAGGGAAGAAAAACGGGAAAGAATGTTATTTTCCCTTCCTGTATATGCTTAAATATCGATTTCCTACAGCATTACGACGCTTGGCTTCGTTAGCATCTTTCCCCTTTGTATCAGTGAAGGTCCATGATGGGTGATTGCCAAAAGTTGCATTTACTTTTTTCTTTATGGAGTCTTCGCCTGGCAAATCGGTTATTCCCAAACCTTTAAAATAATCGAGAAAGGATTTAGGAGAGTTAAAGGAAGGCAATTCCTCGGTTTCATTCATTATCTCCATGATGTAGGCATAGTCATACAGATGTTTGATAACTTTTTCTTTCTTCATTATCTCCACTGCTGTTTTGATTTTCTTGTCAGAAGAAGACAGATTGTCAACATGATCACCTTCACTCTCCTTTCCTTGACTCTTAGCCGACTTGGAGGATTCAAGAAAAATCTCATCAATACTCGCATCCGTTGCCGTATGACTTTCCATATATTCTATTATAGCATATTGAATAAATTCATCAATATACAGAGTTTCATTACTTTCGTCATACGCTTTCAAAAGACCTTTGCGGCTTCCGTCATTCTCTTTAAAAAGGTTTATAAGAAATTTGTCTACACCATATGGTATCTTATACATTTCACCTGTAGCTATCATAGCGTCGTAAATTGCTTTAATAATATTCCTTCTCTCGCGTTTATTTCTACCAGTCTTTACGACGCTCTCAATTGCATTTAGATTGAAGTTGTTTGTTGCCCTTGCCCAATCGATCTCTTTAGCGTAGTTTCTCTTCTCTTCGGCAACAGAGTATTCCTGTTTTTCATCTGGTTCTTCATGTTCCGTTAACCTGAGTGCATGACACATTTCGTGAAGAGTGTCAAGCATGACAATTTCAATATGACGTGATTCTTGAGTACGCATATATCTGTCGTAGCAGAATCCTTCATCTTCTGCGACATCAGCTATGCCCCCGAGATAAGTTTCACAATAATTGGCACATTCGGACGTAACAGCAATCAACCTTTTACGTATTCTCTTTGCCTTATATGAAGGCCAATCGTTTACTAAGTAGCTACAGACCGGACGAATATCTACAATATACCTCTTATATTCCTTGTCACCTTCTACATAATTGTAATAATATCTGGTTTCTATTTCAAAACTATTCTTATTCGCATCAAAAACATTCTCAACACTTGTATAGACAGGAGTCATCAGGAATTTCTCCTTAAGGTCTCCATTTTCAATCTCGTTCGCAAACGACCTGAACATTCCTAATGTGGCATCAATGATGTCAAATGCTTCTTTAAGTTCCATCGTGTTTACGGATTATACTTCCTGAACAAACTATTCAGATCATCGTCGTTTCTCATGTTCATCACGTCGTGCTGAATCATAGAGTCACCCACATTCAGACGAAGGAAGCGGCCATCCTCCTTGCGGATAATTTCGGCCCGAGCAATACCATTTTCTTCCTTTAGGTAATTGCACAAGCCGATGGTCTTGGCAAAGTTATCATTGAATGCTGGATTATGTGGTTCAAGCAAATCAACAACATATCTATCACCCTCTTTGCGAATAATCAGGAAGTCTGGATAGAACGACTTCACTTTTCTATCCATTTCGTATTTAATGCACAAAGCCCAGCCCTTATTTTGCTGATTACGCACCCAGCAGACAAAGTCAGATCGTTTCTTTTCTTCGTCCAAAATATCCTTCTCCCAGGTATCCAATTTAAAGACGGCTTTACCATCCTTGTTCACAAACATGTGGTCTGTTTCTTCCTTGAAATCTTCTCCATACGGAAGAGTAATGGTTTCCCACAACTTCAATGAGTGCGGACTTGACTCGTCACCTTCGGCCACAATGCTGTCATACTTCGTCTTATATTTGTCGTCACCAGCAGAAATATCTTTGCGCCATTTGTCTTTCAGTTCATAGAACTTTCGCTTGGCATATTCCTCCAGTTCCTTCATTGCATACTCACTCTTTGAATAGAGGATGAAATCCAATTGGTGCTCTACAAAGGTCTCAACGGTATATTCCTTACAATACAGCATTCCCAAATCCTGATGGGCCAACTGTGCTTGTGCTCTTTTGAAATTTTTCTCTATGTCGTATTCCGTTGCCTCTATCACACGATCCGCACTCACGCTTGCCTCACCACCATTCCGGTTGTCATACACGTTGCTTACTCGCAAGTCTTTGCGAAGACCATTGATAGCGTCTTCATACTGACCCCTTTCTTTCAAGCGACCGATGAAGTCTTTTATCATAGCAACGATTTCATATTTCGACTGCTTAGAAGCATGAGCATCCCATCCGCCATTACGCAGTAGATTGGTCAAAGCAAATAGCGAAGTAAGATAGTTGTTGATGCGGTTACGCTTGATTTGCCAGGTAATGAACTGCTGTTCGTTCAGCCAGTCAAACACCTCGCGGAACCGTTCATCAACATGCAGCGTCTGCTGTTCACTTGCTGTTTCAATATCAGAGGAAATACCCTCGCTATTCAAATCCTTCACAATCCTGTCAACAGTGGTTTTGTCGAAATAGGGCAAGAACAGATGAACATTGTTAAGCACCTCGTCAGTATCCACTCTTCTGTGCAAGGGCGTTCTGACAATTCTGCCCATCAGCTGGGCAATATAAGTGGAATCATTAGCTGTGCGGAACGACATCATTGTCTCTACACGCGGACAATCCCATCCTGTCGAAAGGCTCTCCTTGAAGAATACTATCTTTACTTTCTCTGCATCTTCTATCCTCGAAGGCTCAACGTATGGCACCTTCAGCCCATAGATAGTAATATCAGTCTTAGGGTCACCGAAAGCATGAATAACCTCACCCACCTCAAACTTCCTGCCGACCACACGTTCTATGGTTTTCAGGCATTCGTCCAAGTCTGTTCTTGAAGGCTCGTTGCCGCCTGAGTTCTCAACTTGTATAGCAAGTATAGGCTTCACCATCTTTTCTTCACCTTGCTCCTTGCAATACTTCTCCCAACGGCTACACTTATCCATCCAGTCGCTGGCTGCTTCGGCAAGTATGGCCATTTCCATCACCATTCCTCCACCTTTCTGGTGGTCAATGACGATTTTGTCTTTCAGAAGTCCAGACTCCTTCACGGCCTCAGGTTTGATTTCAACAGGAGGCAAAGTCATTGCCCGTGCTCCCTCCACCAGCTTTCTGAATCGTTCAATGGTGGCACTCATGCCTATAATCATCGGCAATGGTGAGAGGTTGTCATCCTTGCTACCCATCACAAACTTCTGCATGATAGTTTCAGGATTCTCCGAGCCCCTGCCTCGTGCGCCGTAGTGGGCTTCGTCTATGATAAGGAAGAAACGATCACGTTTTCTGCTAATGGTATTCTCAATGGTTTCCCAAATGGTGTGTTCTCTGCCATCTTTATTCTTCGTCAGATTGCTATTGACACCCAGCTTCTGAGTGTTCAAGAAATACACCTTACCGTCTGCAAAGACCTCTTCATCAAAACTGTCATCACTAATAGAAATCAGCGCACCTGGTACCAGATTGTTCGCATTGAAATATATCTTGTTCAGCGACTGCTCGTTCAGTTCGGGCCATCCCGACAGCCAAAGGAACACAGCATTTTCTTGCTTCACACATTCTGAGCTACCACACAGAATGTCCTCTATCAGGTTAGCCATTATGATGGTTTTGCCTGCTCCTGTAGGTGCAGACAGGGAAAGAATACATTGATTTTTCTTGCATAATTGTTGTGCAGTAATGCAATTATCTCTCAATTCCTTCAGCGCCTCTTGCTGGAATGTTGCTAATGTTAATTTCATTGTTCTTAGTTCCTTTCGTAGTTAATACTGAAATTATCCAGATAATCTCTATATAGCTGATAGCACTTCTTATCCGAGAAGTCGGCAGACATCTCTCGGAAATCGCCATCTGAGTCGGTAATGATAAAGACGGTAGAAATATCATCATGCTCTTTCATCGCTTTCTTGAATGCCCTATAAGCATCCTCCTCTTTCAGGATAGCCATCTTGTTCTCTGGGAAGATATAGAAGTCGTCTATCTCGCTACTTTCTATAACAGGACACTCACCAATGGCGCCAGCTTTCATCCATAGCGTAGTCAAGAGTTCCTTGAACTGCATATCCATTGCCACAGCTTTTTTATCGAGGAAGCTCAACTTAAAAAACTGGGCATTTGCGGCAAAGCCGTCGGACATCGGACGCAACACAGGTTCCTCTTCTATGATGTTACCCAGCATTTCCTGAATATCAGCCTTTAGCTTTTTGAAAGTTTCGTTATTTTTAGTCACAATATAGAATTCCGACAATTGGTCTTGATCTTCCAATGCTTCCAACCATTCTTCGGCATAGTTGATATCGAATAGGATTGTGCAAGGATGGTCTTCCGAAACAATAAACTTTGTATCTGCTTTCACAAGACTCTGAGGCAACTTGCCTTGACAGCAAAGTGCAACCAGTTCTTTCTTCTGAGCCGTTTTCATAGAGGATGGATCGTCTACCAGCGTTATCTGTTTAATCAGCCTTCCCTTCTCCTTCTCATGTTTCAAATAAGTCTGGTAATTTCCTTTCAGTGGTTCTCCATTAACGTTTTGGCCAAGAATACTGTATTTGGTGCGTGGCCAATTGACATATCTTGCGATACCCCATTTTTCCCATTCCTCCATTCCAGGTTGTAGATTAGCAGCTTTCAATCTTTGCTCTTCCTCTGCTGAAACCTCATTATTTGTCACCATGATACAGCGACGCTTTCCACCATCTTCGGCATTAAGAAGATTGACGGCATGCAGCGTTGTTCCACTACCGGCAAAAAAGTCTACTATTAGAGCATTTGGCTTGTTGGCAACAAAGAACCGAAGTACATCGTGGACTGCATAAATAGATTTTGGGAAATCAAATTTGCCGCTGCCGATAATGCTGTTCAGTATCTTTGTTCCTAATTGTGTGGCATCGTGAGATGATATCCACCATTGTGTTCCTGGAACAAATTTGGCATCATAGTTACTTTCGTCTACGATTATCGAGCCATCATTGGAATAACCTGTAATGGGGAAATCGCCTCTTTCGACTTTCCTTTGTTCTCCTTTGGCAAGGTATGTCAACGACGTGTTTTCACCATTAAGTTTTCCTATTCGGACGTAATGCTTCTTCTCAGTTTCTATGAGAGTATTTCTTCCTAAACGCCATCGTCCTTCTCTTCCATCTGGAAATAACGGCCACACTTGAATCATATTTGGTGGACAGGGGATCGTTTTTCTGTCAATATCCAAAGGTATCGCTTGTCCAACTTCAACAATTTTGGTTCCTTCTGTGTTTAGATAGATTGGATAGAACATCTTCACCCTATCCCTTCTAAGAGTTGACGTACCGGAGCGTTGCAATCCATTCCATCTTAGTTTATCTTTATATCCTCCTTTGATGTTACCTCTCCAGTCTTTTGATAGTGAGATCGCTTCTGGAGCACAATTGCCTATCATGACAACAAACAGGTATTCGTCAGTTCTTGCAAACTCACCTCCACGGCTAACACCTGCAGGATTGATGACACTACTAATCATCTGAATAGACTTTGCATCTGGGAACAACTCTTCCAACAAGCATCCCAACCTCAAATACTCCTTTTCATCAATCGTCACAATTAGAACAGAGTCTTGAGGATTCAGCAGCTTCTTGGCAAGCACCAAACGTTTCTTCATCATGCTCAGCCATTTGCTGTGACGGAAGGAGTCAGAACTGTCAACATAGTTGTTGTTGTACTTCCAGCTCTTATCACCAGTATTGTATGGAGGGTCGATGTAAATACAATCCACCATTCCGCCATACAGGTAAACCAGCAACTGCAGGGCATGATAGTTGTCGGCTTCAATCAGTGTATGCCATAAATCGCTATCGGGCGCATTCTTTACAGCATCCAATGGTTTCAAACAAGGATAGATAGGTTGACCAAACATAGCTACGACTACAACGTCACTCTTGTTCAGCTCAACCCTTTCATGACTGTCATCCTCGCGCTCGCAAATCAAAATACCACCCTTTATCTGCTTCACGCGGAAGAACTCTTTGAACTCCTTATCTTTCAATGACACCAATGACCCCACGATGATGGCAGCATCATAAAGCGGAGTAGCCTCTGGCAGATGTTCCTCAAACACCAAGCCGAATTTCTTCTGCTGCTGCATCCTCGCCACCTCTTCGCTGAGCCTCGCTCTCAAATCAGGGTCATTGACTTTTTCTATCAGATCACTTATTACTGACATATCATAATTCTATTTTAAAACAGCTTACAAAATCGTCTTACAAACATATTTCTCTATCTCAACTTCTGGTAGTTTGCTCCCCTTTTGCTTCACTTCGGCGATAAACGTATTCACCTCGTCGATTGTCAGTATCTTCTTCCGCCAAGCGTACCAAAGGAAGTCTATCGTTGTGAGATACACTATCTTTTTCTCCTCGCAGTAGGCACGGATGTCGCGCAGGTTGCTGCTACCAATCACGTTGTGGGTGAACAGACAATAGGCCATGCAGGCACTTTCGCCCTTACCGAAATTGCGGCTTCTTAGCATAGCATACTCGCGGAGCATCTCGCCGCGAGGCGCAAAAGGGAGAAGCGTTATATTCTTTAGCAACGCCATCTGGTGGTCTATCTGCGTTCTGATGTCCGACAGCAATTCCTCGTGCACAGCCTCCAGCAGCACGTATTCGTAGTCAGGAAATATGCTGGGCAACTGACTGAGCCGCCCTCCCTTAGCGAAGTGAATCACCACATCTGCATCCAAAACAATCTGTGTTTTCATACCCCTTGCCATACTATTTCAGCAGATTTAGGAGTTCAACATAGTGACCCTCGGAGATGCGCTCCAGTTCGAACAGCAGGCGTGCCTTCTCGCCAAAATCGCCGATTACTACGCCTTCATTGCCCGGCTGATAGAGTGAGAGGTCATAACCATACTCTGTGGCTATCTGCTGAATCTCCATGCTCTCGGCTATATGGTCCTGCAACTCCTCTTCGGTAAGCAGGCGCAAGTGGCGCAGGCAATAGCACAGCGACTGGTGGCTGACACCAAACAGCTGCTCCACACGCAGCATTGTGGCTGTGGTGATACGGCGGTTCATAATCTCTTCCGAAGGTATCGACTCCAACACGCCTGCCTGTGGCAAAAGCAGCGCCGAGGCGAAGGCATTGGCATTTATCTCGGCAGGATCTTTCTCCATTCCTGGCGTACCGCAAATGTGCGGTTTTGGCTCTTCATCATAAAATAGGTGGAAAAGCTCGTGACAAATGGTGAAGTGCTGGCGTCCACGTGAGTTGTTTGAGTTGATGAGCATGAACTTCCCGTTGCCGTCAGCTGAGCGCATGGACAGACCGCAAGCCTTCTCTGAAAGGGGGCGATAAATCACCATTACCCCCAGTTTGCGCAGCAACGTCTTTGTATGGATAGGCTCAGACGGATTTAATCCCGCCTGTGCCCGCATCTTCAGTGCCAACTGCTCGATGGCTTCTTTTGCTAACTTCTTCATTTCTCAAGCATTTTCTGCATCTTCATATACTCCAGCACTACTTGCTTGAAGCGTGCCACTTCCTTCATGTCGGCCTCTGTCAGCCCATCGGTGCGGAAGGCGCAAACCATCATACGGTCTTTCACCGTCTCTACATCAGGTTCGAACAGCAACTCCAATTCGCAACCTAATAAAGATGCCGAACGTTCCAGCACCTCCAACGGAGCCTCTCGCTCGCCAGCCTCATAGTTGGCATACGCACTACG
The DNA here is from genome assembly GCA_002354095.1 of Prevotella sp. UBA2711. Taxonomy (GTDB): domain Bacteria; phylum Bacteroidota; class Bacteroidia; order Bacteroidales; family Bacteroidaceae; genus Prevotella. The sequence continues at coordinate 36,851 of DEKX01000047.1, forward strand.
TCCGATGCCCAGATAACTGGCCATCTGCTCTTGCGTCAAGTCGTTAGCCTCGCGCAGCACTTTCAGGTTTCTTCCAATCACAGCTCTCATAGTTCTTCTTTCTTCATAATTCTGTGGCAAAATTAGCAATAATATTTCAGACAACCAAATTTTTGCCACGGAATTTTCGTTGTCATTTATTGTCATTTGTCATTTGTCATTTTCGATTCGGAACTTGGTCATTTTGCTCACTATAATATAAATATTTAAATATTTATATTATAGTGGTGGTTTTGACAGCATCTGTTTTCGATTTTGACAAAATGACAAATGACAAGATGACAACATCTTGAAAAAAAATCGAAAAATAATTGGTGATTTATTCGTAGACCGCAATCAAAATGTTTTACCTTTGCATTGTCAAATTGAAGAAGCGACGAGGCGGTCTTTAAGGGTAAAAATTGTGAGCATTAAGTCTAGAAATTGCGCGCATTAATGGTAGCAATTGTTTTCCCTAACAGCACCTCCGAGGAGCGGAATCAGGCGACATTGAGAGTATTAACAAATTATTTTACAAACTACTTAAAAACTATTCGTATTATGGCAATTAAAGTTATCGC
>DEKX01000039.1:0-1923 GCA_002354095.1 Prevotella sp. UBA2711
TATAACTTCGCTTATTCTGATTAGCATCATGTCCATACCGTCCGTGAAAGCCCAGACAAGTGTCAAGGATTCCATGATGGTGAGGATCGGTTACTCTAAAAACGATAAGAATACAGTTGCAGGTGCCATCGATCAGGTGACAGAGGAACGCATGAACAAAGGTCTGATCATCTCCTCGCTCGACTACCTGAATGGACAGGCCGCTGGTGTGCAGGTCGCATCCGGCGGTAACCAGGAAGCGATGGTGTCAGCCGTCAGGGTGCGTGGTACGACCTCACTGACTGGCAAGAACGACCCTCTGGTTATTATCGATGGTGTGACTGCCGATTTGGCCACGCTCTCCACCATCTACCCTGCCGACATTGAGAGTTTCACTATTTTGAAAGATGCTTCAGAGACAGCCCAGTATGGCTCACGTGGCGCGGCAGGCGTTATTGAGGTTGCGACAAAGAGGGGAAAGAACCAGAAGTTCCATATCTCCTACGATGGCAATATCGGTTTTGAATCGGTATATAAGCGTATGGAAATGCTTGATGCCAATGAGTTCAGGCAGACAGCCAACAATCTGGGTATCAGCTACATTGACAAGGGATACAATACTAATTTCAATAAAGCCATCGAACGGACTGGCTTTGTGCAGAACCACCATATAGCCTTTGGTGGCGGTACCGAGACTGCCAATTACCGTGCGTCAGTAGGTATGATGGAACACAACACGGTGATTAAGAGCAAAGGGCACAAAAGCTATATCGCCAAGCTCGACATCATGCAGTTGGCATTCGACGACCGGCTGACTGTCGAACTCGGCATGGTAGGGTCACTGCAGAAAGTCAGCTACATACCCTTCCAACAGAAACTCATCTACTCTGCCGCTACTTTCAACCCCACGTTCCCTGACACGAGGAATGCCGAGGGCAAATACGACCAAGTACCAGAAGCGCTCTGGATCAGCAACCCCTTGGCGTTGTTGGAGATGAAGCAAGATGAGGACAACGGCCATTTCAATATCCATATGAAAGCGAAGGTAACGCTCTCCAAGAACCTGACTCTCCGTGCTTTCGGATCCTACTCCTACAACTCTATCGGCAACTCCCACTACTATCCCACCAGTGTCTGGAACCGAGGTGAGGCTTACCGTAAGCATGAGAAGAACGAGAACCTTCGCGGCAATGCGTCGCTCACCTACACCTTAGAAACGGCGAAATCCGACCTGAACGTGATGGTTCTGGCAGAGGCTGAGAGCCAAAAGTCAACAGGGTTCTTTACAACAATCACAGGTTTCTCAACTGATGACTTCGGTTTTGACAGGCTCTCTGCTGGCGCAAACCGTCCTTGGGATGGTACCGACTCCTATTATAGAGACTCACACATGGAGTCGTTTCTCTTACGTGCGCAATACACCTACCTCAATCGCTACACCCTGACAGCCAACGCCCGCGGCGATGCCTCATCAAAGTTTGGTAAGAATCACCGGTGGGGCTTCTTCCCTTCCATCAGTGGTGCCTGGGTGATCAGCAAGGAGCCTTGGATGAAATCATTAAAAGCCATCAGCAATGCCAAGTTGCGTATCGGTTACGGACTCTCAGGAAGTCAGGCCGGTATCGATGCCTACAACTCCATGCAGCTTGTCCAACCTAATGGCATCACCCCTTATAACAGTTCTATCGCCACCACACTTGGAATCCTCCGCAATGCCAACCCCGACTTGAAATGGGAGGTGAAAAAGACATTCAACATCGGACTCGATGTGGCACTATGGAACAATCGTATCGCCATGACGGTTGACTTTTACCAGTCTAAGACCACCGACATGCTCTATCTCTATACTGTGCCAGTGCCTCCCTTCCCCTACGATAAACTGCTCGCCAATCTCGGATCCATGCAGAATAGCGGACTGGAGATCGGCTTCGGCATTACCCCCCT
>DEKX01000039.1:2048-3620 GCA_002354095.1 Prevotella sp. UBA2711
CTCTGGGGAGCAGGGTTTCACGGCGCCAGCGGTATCGTGAAACAGATTGTGGGTGAACAGATTGGCATATTCGAGCTTCCTCACTTCAAGGGCTTCGCAACCCTTGAAGACGGCACAAAATACTACGATGTGACAGATGAGAGTTACTACTGCGGACAGGCAATGCCTAAGGCTTTGATGGGTTCGAATGTCGCTTTTAGATACAAGCATTTCGACGTCACCATGCAGTTCAACGGAGCCTTCGGTCATAAAATCTACAATGGTACGGCACTCAGCTATTCAAACCAACTTTCCATGCCGAACTACAATATGATGAAGGGCGCACCAGAAAAGAACATAGTGAGCCAGATTATCAGCGACTACTACCTGGAAGATGGCGATTACGTCAACATCGACTACGTGACCTTAGGCTGGAACGTACCCCTGCGTTCCAAATATGTACAAGGGCTGCGCCTATCACTGTCAGTGAACAATCTCGCAACAATCACTGGCTACAGTGGACTGACCCCAATGATCAACTCCAGCCTCATCAATGGCACGCTGGGCATCGACGACAAGAACGTGCTGCCCGTCTATCGCTCCTACACGATGGGGATAAGCATCAAGTTTTAATTAAAAAGGATTTAGAGTTATGAGTTCCAGAATATCTTCCCTCTCCCATTTTTCTCTTCTCACAATTATCTTCTCACTGCCATTGGTAAGTTGTACGCTTGACGAGAACCCGCGTGACCAGATTCTTGAGGAAAAAGCCTACTCCTCTGCCACACAGCTCTATCTGAATACCGTCGCCACCTTATATAATTATATTGGTGGCTCAAAAGATGGAGAGGGTCTGCAGGGCACTGGTCGCGGAGTGTATGACCTTCAGACCTTCGGCTCCGATGAGGCAATGTTGCCCACACGCGGTGGTGACTGGTTCGACGGAGGCATCTGGGAAGATATGTATATGCACTCCTGGGATGGCGGACACGAAATACTGAACAACTCATGGCTTTACCTCTACAAGGTCATCACGCTCTGTAACCACTCTATGGAACAGCTTAGAGCCCATCAGTCTCTTCTGACTCAACAGCAATATGTGTCTTACAGGGCGGAGGTTCGTGCGCTTCGTGCGATCTATTACTGGTATCTGCTGGATCTCTTTGCCCGCGTACCCATCATTACCTCCACCGATGTACCGATGAGTTTTCTGAGACAGCCTAAACGAAGCGAGGTCTTTTGGTTTGTGTACAATGAGCTCATGCAAACATATCCAGACCTGGAGTTCGTCAACAGCGTGGAACCTGGCGACTACTATGGACGGATTACGCAACCAGTGGCGCTTTTCGTACTTGCCAAGTTAACACTCAATGCGGAAGTCTATACTGACGACAACTGGACAGATGGTATTTATCCTGACGGCAAGAGCATTAAGTTTTCCATCGATAACAAGGACATGAATGCCTGGGAGGCCACCATTTACTTCTGTGACCTAGTGGAAATTGCCGGTTTTTCGTTGGAAGACATCTATATCAACAATTTCTTTGTGCGTAATGAGCATTCCAAGGAAAACATCTGGACCATCCCTATGGA
>DEKX01000039.1:3701-4380 GCA_002354095.1 Prevotella sp. UBA2711
TTCACCGGTGAGAACGGCACAAGTGCCACCCCACACACCCTGAAGATCTTCGGTTACCAGACGCCCCATCAGGATAGCCGCCTTGAATGGTGCTATTGGACGGATATTGTCTATGATCTTAACGGCAAGGTTGTGACCGACCGTAACGGGCAACCACTCATCTATTATCCATGGGAAGTGAAAAAAGACCTCAGTGGCGGTCAATATGTAGAGACCGCGGGAGCCCGTATGAAGAAATACGAGATTGACAAGAATGGCATCCTGGATGGGAAACTAACAGATAATGACATCGTGCTCTTCCGCTTTGCCGACGTGCTACTGATGCGCGCAGAGGCGAAGTTGCGAAATGGAGAAGACGGACACGAAGATTTCTTCCAGGTACGTGACCGAGCCGGGATGCCGCATGTAGAACTGACACTACAGAACCTGTATAACGAACGTCTGATGGAACTTTGCTGGGAGGGCTGGCGACGTCAGGATATGATTCGCTTCCGACAATATAAGAGTCTTTATACCGGCGATGACATCGAGCCCGTAATAGATGAAAGCGATGGACATACCACCGTCTATCCCATTCCAAATGATGTCCTCACCTTTAACGACAACTTAAAACAAAACCCAGGTTACTAATGAGGACACTTACTTATATCATCTTGGTTTTGTCGATGTGGGGGTGTGC
>DEKX01000039.1:4438-5531 GCA_002354095.1 Prevotella sp. UBA2711
ATCAAGAACCAGGGCGACAGCCAGACCTGTTGGATATATGCCATGCTTGCCGCCATCGAGACAGAGCATCTCAGTTGGGGTGACTCCGTAAACCTCTCACCTTATTATATAGAGAAGAAGATGGAACAGGAACCTCAGGCACCAGCCAGCAAGCGTGGTATGGGCAAGACGCTCATCAACCTCATTCAGAAATATGGTATTGTGGGATATGACGCGATGCGAAAGGTAGAGACACCCGCTCCGAGATGGGTATTCATGTTAGGGGCGACCTACACACCACAGGAGTTTGCCCGTAGTGTCTGCGCCCCCCAAGAATATATCGCCCTGACAAGCAATGATGGGGAGCCTTATGGAGAGGAGGTGGAAATCGACCTGCCCGACAACTGGATGCACGACCTATTCTATAACATCCCGATGGATTCACTGTTGGCCAAGACCGAGCGTGCCATTCGCCGGCATCATGGTGTCTGCTGGGAGAGTGAGCGCCATGCGATGGCTATCGTCGGCATAGCCCACGATGACAAGGGCGAGAAATACTTTATCATGAAGAACTCCTGGGGCACAGACCGTCCTTATCAAGGTCTCGAATATCTCTCATTCGACGATTTCCGTGAAGAGACCCTCGCCGTGGAGATGACAAAAAAAGCCTACGGTCTCCCGTAGGCTCACTTATCACGCTTTACTATTACTTATTCAGTTTCCAAGTCACACCGTCTTTGGTGTCTTTCACCTCAAAGCCAGCGGCAGCCAGCTCGTCGCGAATCTTATCACTGGTAGCCCAATCTTTATCAGCCTTTGCCTTGGCACGCAGTTCAAGTACCATATCAACCACCTTGCCAAAGGCTTCCTCGCGACTGTCATTAGAGCCGCCTTTCTCTTCCTTGAGACCAAGGATATCAAAAGCAAAGAGACGCATGGTCTCTGAGAGTTCCTTCAGGCAGTCGGCACAGATGGTAGCCTTATGGTCTATCAGCTTGTTGACCACAGTACAAGCCTCGAAGAGGTTGCTCAGTACGAGTGGCGTAGCCAAGTCGTCGTTCATAGCGTCGTAGCACTTCTGACGAAGCTCTTTCACCACCTTCTCTGTCTCGGC
>DEKX01000039.1:5570-6670 GCA_002354095.1 Prevotella sp. UBA2711
CCCTTCTCGGCAGCTTGCAGAGCCTCGTTAGAGAAGTCAACAGTTCCACGGTAATGGGCACTCAGCACAAAGAAGCGGATAGTCATGGGTGAGTAGGCTTTCTCAAGCAACTCATGCTTACCTGTAAAGAACTGCTCCAGTGTGATGAAGTTGTTATAAGACTTACCCATCTTCTGTCCGTTGATGGTCAGCATATTGTTGTGCATCCAGTATTTCACGGCAGGATGACCCATGGAAGCCTGTGCCTGAGCAATCTCACACTCGTGATGCGGGAAGATCAGGTCCATGCCGCCACCGTGGATATCAAACTCCTCACCCAGATACTTACGTCCCATAGCAGTACACTCGCAGTGCCAGCCTGGGAATCCGTCACTCCAGCGTGAGGGCCAGCGCATGATATGCTCGGGCTGTGCTTTCTTCCACAGGGCGAAGTCAGCCTGGTTGTGCTTCTCACCTACACCATCCAGGTTGTCGCGAGAGGCATCCTTGATATTTTCCAGTGAGCGTCCACTCAGAATGCCATACTTGAACTTCTTGTTATAGGCCTCTATATCGAAGTATATAGAGCCGTTGCTCTCGTAGGCAAAGCCGTTGTCGATAATCTCCTGCACCAGCTGCTGCTGCTCGATGATATGTCCAGTGGCATGAGGCTCGATAGAGGGGCGCAGCACGTTGAGGGCATCCATAAACTGATGGTAGCGGTTGGTGTAGTATTGCGCGATCTCCATCGGTTCCAACTGCTCCAGGCGGGCCTTCTTGGCAATCTTGTCCTCGCCCTCATCAGCGTCATGCTCCAGATGCCCCACATCGGTGATGTTACGAACATAACGCACCTTGTAACCCAGATGTTTCAAATAGCGGAACACCAGGTCGAAGGTAATAGCGGGACGGGCATGTCCGAGGTGTGGGTCACCATAGACAGTTGGTCCGCACACATACATACCGACGTTAGGCGCATGAAGAGGTTCAAAACGCTCTTTCTGGCGTGTCAGCGTATTATAAATAACCAGTTTTGATTCCATTTTACTTTTTACCTTTTTACTTTTTGCCGACAAAGGTACACATTTTCTATAAAATAATGTAACTTTGCAGCCAAAAAA
>DEKX01000039.1:6756-8706 GCA_002354095.1 Prevotella sp. UBA2711
GGACCTATGGCTTCCGTTGACATGTGGATCATCAACCCACTGCTCGGACTCATCATGTTTGGCATGGGCCTGACCCTCAACCCAAAGGATTCCCATATTGTCTTCAGCCGTCCGAAAGATGTGCTGATCGGCTGTCTGGCACAGTTTACGGTCATGCCGCTATTGGCTTGGGGGTTGACGAAAATCTTTGCCCTTCCCCCCGACCTTGCCCTCGGTGTGATTCTGGTAGGTTGTTGCCCAGGTGGTACGGCCTCCAATGTCATCACCTTCCTGGCAAAAGGCGACCTGGCCCTCTCCGTTGGTATGACAGCGGTCTCCACCCTTCTGGCTCCGCTGATGACACCATTTCTCACCTGGCTGATGGCAGGCACCTTTGTTGATGTCGATACCATAGGTATATTACAGTCAATCCTCTATGTGGTGATTGCGCCTATCGTGGCGGGGCTCATCATCCAGAAGCTGTTGCCTAAACTCACAGAGCGAGTGGTAGTCTATCTGCCCGCCTTCTCAACGCTGATGATAGCCACAGCCGTTGCGTTGATCGTGTCTCACACAGCCCCCCATCTGCTCACGGGCGGTCTGCTCATCATCTTAGTGGTGATGCTCCATAACGTCTGCGGTCTGGCTATTGGTTATGGCATCGGACACTTGCTTGGCCTGACATATCCCAAGCGTGTGGCTATCTCCATCGAGGTAGGTATGCAGAACTCTGGTCTCGCCTCCAGCTTGGCGACACTCCACTTCGCCACCTTCCCCATGGCAACCATCCCCGGAGCCATCTTCAGTGTCTGGCACAACATCAGTGGTGCCTTGGCGGCAAGGCTCTATAACAAGTCATAAAAATAAATCCCGCTGAGAATCTTCAGCGGGATTTATTTATTTCACGTACTCAGCGAAGTCTGTCAGTTTCATGTCACCCTTGCGAGCCAGTGTGTCGTGCATGGCGAAGGCGGCAGGCAGGTTATGACGGGTCTGACCCATCTTCGAGATCTTCAGGTAGTCCCAGAGCAGCTGCTTGTAGTCGGGGTGAGCGCAGTTCTCAATGATGCACTCCGCACGCTGTGCGGGGCTCTTGCCGCGCAGGTCGGCTATACCCTGCTCTGTCACGATGATGTTCACATCGTGCTCTGAAGAGTCCTGATGGCTGACGAAAGGAACGATGGAAGAGATCACGCCACCCTTTGCCACTGAAGGACATGTAAATATAGAAAGGTACGCGTTACGGATGAAGTCACCGGAACCTCCGATACCATTCATCATCTTGGTACCACTGATATGGGTTGAGTTCACGTTACCATACAGGTCAGCCTCGATGGCGGTATTGATGGCGATTACACCTAACCGACGGATAATCTCAGGTGAGTTCGATATCTCACTCTGACGCAGTGTCAGGTGGTTCTTCATGTAGTCCATATTGTCATAGACATCCATCAGACACTCGTTAGACACCGTCAAAGAGCATGCTGAAGCATCCTTCACACGACCATTGAGCATCATCTCGATCACCGAGTTCTGAATCACCTCGGTATAGATATTGAAGTCGGGCACGTGCTTGTCCTCACCCAGTGCGCCGAGGATGGCGTTCGCTGTTGAGCCCACACCACTCTGCAGCGGCAGGAACTCCTTGGGAATACGCCCCTTGTGCATCTCCTCCACGAGGAACTCAGCTGTCAGGAAGCCGATCTTGTCCGTTACGGGATCACTGTCCTTGAAGGCACGAGCCTCATCAGGGATGTTACACTCCACGACACCTACCACCTTGTCTTTGGGGATAGACACGTAAGGCACACCGATACGATCGCCTACGTGCTCAATGGGAATAGCCTTGCGGTAAGGAGGATCCAAAGGCTCATACACATCATGGATGAACTTAGCGTTGGGGTTGTGGAAGCTGTTCAGCTCCAGGATTACGTGCTTAGCCAGACGGGCGGCTGTAGGAGAGATACCACC
>DEKX01000039.1:8820-24011 GCA_002354095.1 Prevotella sp. UBA2711
CGCAGCTCCTGTGCCATGTGACTCAGGTGCAGGTCGTTGTAGGGAATCTCGCCCAGGTTCACATGCTTGCGGAAATCGGGGTTCGTGGTGTAGGGCGCACGATAGAGGATCGCCTGTGCGTTTGCCAGGTCACCATCAGTACTCTGTCCGGTAGAAGCACCCGTAAAGATAGCTACCTTAAACTCCCGACCTGCCTCATGCTCAGCCACGGCGAGCTTAGCCAATTCCTTTGTGGTTGCCTTGGCCACACCAGCGGGTGTGAAGCCACTCATAGCGATGTGATCGCCATTCTTGATCAGTGCCGCAGCCTCTGCGGCAGTCATACGTGTATAAGCCATAATTTTGTTAAATTTGCAAATTTTGCGTGCAAAATTAATCTTTTTCAGGCAAATCGCCAAATAAATTCGGCAATAAATACCACTTTTCTCAATTCTACTCCATCATCTTCGCTGTCTCAGTTCAAATATTCCATCAGCACATCCCAGACAGCGATGATATGACAGACGGAGCCGGCAAGGACAAAGAAGTGGAACACGGAGTGCATATATTTCTTCTTGTTCAGAGAATAAAACACAGCACCCGTGATATAACAGACACCTTCGGCGATAATCCAGCTGACGGCGGCTGTTGACACTGAAGCCAGCAGCGGTTTGAAGGCCACCAGCACACTCAGCCCCATACCGATAAAGCACAAGGTCTCCAGGTTTGAATGTTCCTTCAGACGGATAAAGCTCACGATGGTTCCCACTATCGCGCATAGCCAGACAAACGAGAAGAGACTCCACCCCCAGTAGCCCTGTTCGCGCAGTGCCACCAGTGTCAGCGGCGAATAGCTGCCTGCGATATGCCAGTAGATAGCGGCATGATCCCATTTACGCAGACGTTCCTTCCATTTGGAGTGGTGCTTCATCGAATGGTAAAGAGTTGAGGCTACATAAGAGCCCAACATACCAAAAAGATAGAGGATCACCGCCGCCCTCGCCCAGCTGTTATCGCTCTGGAAGCACCATACGAGGAAGATGATGCCGAACACCACACCCAGCAGAATCCCGCCGCCATGCGACGTCGCGTTCCATATCTCTTCCTTCTTCGTATATCTAATCATTCCTATGATTATGATTTATGCGCTGCAAAGATAAACATTTTCTTCTAATAAAGACGACTCCGCTTGCGAGGAAATGTTAAAAATCATACTTACGCATTAAAAATTCCGATTTTCTCTTGGAGGGAATAGGATTTTTTCTCTATCTTTGCACCCAGAATCCAAAAACATTATGAAAAAGTAACATTTATCATTCTATTCGGTTAACCACTTTGCACCGGCTTTGATTAGCCGGCGGGAACGTTTGCTCTTTGACATACTGGATCTAACTGGACATCGCCGTCAGGCCTTGTCCAAAAACACACTTGCGCCCTTTTTTATAGGGCATAACTGACACATAATATTATTCCTTAATCTTTTTTTTATGCAGAAAAATTTGAAAACACAGTCTGATGATGACTTTGAAAAGTTTCTCCAGGAGTTTATCGACGGAGCCCTTGACAGTACCGAGGAAGATGACGACCTGGATTTCTCTAACAATCACGAGCCCGCAGAAGGCGAGTTGCCCTTTCCGAAAGAAATGGACGATGAAGCGCCCCGCACCAGGCTCACCGCCAACCAGGAAAAGCACCAATGTATGGACGACATCGCTTCCGTTGACCTGAGACTGATGTCTGATCCTGACCACTATTCCGATGCGCCGATGAAGGTTATCCTGAAGTGGAAACCCGGCACCTCCATCCATCCGCATCGTTTCTCTTTTCACTTCTATACAGCCGACTATTATCCTGTCTGCGAGGACGAACAGGAGAAGAAGGTCAGAAACGGGCGCAGCCGTCAGATGACATTCGACATCCCTTGCGACCAGATATGGATTCCGGGTAAGTATGTGCTCATCATGCACGACGAGCGGAACTATATGTCTTTCAAACGTATTGACTTCTCGCTCGACGAACGGATGAAGATCACGATGGAGCCGCAGAAAACCATCAACCCAATCTCGTTCGAGGATGTGCTCACAACATGCCTCCAATGCAACAACGACAACTGGATCGGCGTGTCACGCGAGCCTGGTACCGCCCAGATGAGGCATCGTGCCATCCTCAATACTCAGAAGTGCCTCTTCAACGAATGTCGTAAGGATGAGGGCTGTGGGGAATTGAGATTCAGCAAGAACCTGCTGGTGGCGATGGACAATCCCACAGAGGATTTCTTAGGCAGGTTGGCGATGTTGATAGACTCCGACTATGGCTTCAGGTTCATCGACTGCGCCTCGCTGTATGACCTGTCCAACATAAACCCTTATGAGCCGTTGCAAGAGAAACTGGCTGACACCAACATGAAACTGCTTTGTCTGACACGAATCCGGGAGCTGACCGCCTCCACTGGCAAGGTCATTCTCAGGAAGATCATCGACACGGTACGTCGCGCTGGCGATCAGACACTCATCTGGCTCTGCGGCACACGCCGTGAGATTGAGGAGCTTCTGAATGTCGCCCCCTCGCTGAAACAGTTCTTCCAGGCCGACAGTTGGGTGGAGCAACAGCCCAGTACGCCTTACGAACTTATCCAGGCCCTCTTAACCAGGATGGGGAAAGAACACCTTGAACTCAGCCTTCGGGCTAAAGACCATCTCGCTCGTGCCGTTATCGAAGGCTGTGAGAAAGGTTCTCTCGCCAACTGGTCCTCCCGTGAGGTCAACCAGTTCATTGAGAAAGAGATCCTCCCTCGTTATTTCAATCGGGTTCTCCCGACAGGAACCAAGGGCTTAATGACATTGCTCGATGAGGAAGACATCCCTTTCGACAAGCTCACCTCTGCCACCTCCTATGACCAGAGCATCCGTGAACTCAATGCGATGATAGGACTTGAAGAGGTGAAACAGGGCATCCATACGATGGCTAATCAGAGCCGCCTCTTCCTGGAACGCAGGAGACGAGGGCTGAACAACAGCAGTGAACAGGCTTACCACGCTATCTTCACAGGTAATCCCGGTACAGGCAAAACCACCGTTGCCCGTCAGCTTGGCAAGATCTATCATGCCCTCGGACTCCTCTCCAAAGGCGAGGTCATTGCCGTTGATCGCACCCGACTGGTGGGACAGTATATCGGTCAGACGGAGGATAACATGAAGGCCATCCTCGAAGAAGCCAAGGGTAACGTGCTCTTCATCGATGAGGCCTATACCTTGGTCACTGGCACCGATGACAAGAAGGACTTCGGGCGTCGCGTACTCGACTCGCTGCTCACCGTCCTCACCCAGCCCAACCCCGACATGCTGATTGTCTTTGCGGGTTATAAGGATGAGATGCAGACGATGCTCTCCACCAACATCGGACTTGCGGGGCGCTTCCCCTATCGCTACCACTTCGACGACTATTCGGCAGAGCAGCTGATGGAGATAGCCCAACGGCTCTTTGAACGTGATGACTATATGCTCACTTCCGAGGCCACTCAGGAGTTGCAACAGACCATCACACAGACAGTAGCCCAGAAGCCTGCCAACTTCGGTAATGCCCGCTGGATAGACCAGTTTGTCCACAACGGCATCATCCCCGCGATGGCTAACCGTGTCTATACCACAGGCTGCGATGACCTACAGCACATCGAAGCCATTGACATTAGGAAGGCCTTTGAGAATTTCAAACCAAAGTCCATCGAGCTGAAACCCGCCCGTCACAGGGTCGCTGGTTTCAGCGCCTGATGGCGACACACACAACTAACATTACTCATGCGAAAACGTATTCCATATCGGGTGTGCAACTGCACACCCACTGGGGTAGTAACCCACCTTGAAGCCCGTCTGCTCCGTCAGATGGTGAACCGTGAAATCCACCCTATCCGTTGTGCCGAGAGTTGTCGCCGAAAACGGCAGAAGGCACAGCGCATAGGTGACCTCTGTGCCGAGACAGGTCATTTCCTGTGGGCACTCAAAGTTTGGTACTTAGGCCTCACTGAGATCTGTATGAAAGACTATAACGAGTGGCGTTGCGTTCACTTCAACAATGATATCGTCACGCTCGACGATGTCATTTCTGAAGAAGATGCCAAAATCCTCGGACGTCGTATGGATCGCCTCTGGTGCCTGCTCGGCTTTCCCGAAGAAGCCTACTACGAACGCAAAGCCGAAGCCGAATATGACTTCCTCTATCTTGAGAAATATGATTTCTACCGCTGGGAAGATATTGATTAATAACACTAAGAAAACGACAAACTTTAACCGAATGGGAAAACACATTATAAAAAAATAAAGGAATCTTCATTTTTATTCACGATTAATTTGTATCTTTGTGCCGATGTTTACAGTTATTGTCTGGATTGTCGTGGCACTGGTAGCCTATGCCTTTAGGGAGCAATTGATTCAAATCGCTTGCTTCATCGGGGTCTTTATGGCTATTGGCGCACTCATTTTCTGGATACTGTTTGACAATGCTAGCCTTGGTTCTACAGTTGGCTTCTGGTTTGCTATCTTTATCGGCTTGAAACTGGTGAGTCAGGCTATGGGTATGAGATATTCATCCATATTCGAATATGCGTACTATATCTTTACCTTACCTATCTGGTTTTTGAACCGTCTGCAGCATATATTGTCAGAGCCATGGCGCTATGTGTTTAAAACTAGTTGGCCTGAAGAGGAAACCAAGGAAATTCTTCGCCCTGTGCTCTATGGCCTTCAGATTCTTCTTTATATTGTAATAACTCCTCTTCGACTTCTCAATGCCATTATCTACAATATCATCATATATGGTGTGACGGAGTTGTATGACCTCTTTTTTGAGGTGCTACAGCCAAGCGAATGGGATGAGGGCTATGGCGACAGGTGGACATGGACGTATATGTTGCCCATTCGAATCATTAAGTATCCTATCTATCATGGTGGCCTTGTTTTGATAGAAGGAGCAGTGTGGACGGTTATCGACACCATCATTCCTGCCATCACCATGTATCATGGCACTGACTTAGTGGCAGGTCAGGCGATTACAGGAAAGGCAGGACGCAGATGGACAGACGGCACCTTTACTGCCAGTAAGAGCAGTTGGGGAGGTATCGGCGTCTATTTTGCGTCACGTCGCAGTGTGGCCAGAAGATACGCAGAAGACCCTTATAGATTAAATGGTTCAAATCCTGTAATGATAGTATGTCGAGTGTCCCTCGGCAAAATCATCAACTATTCCCTTGCCCCTTTTAACATCTATGTGAATGCTGGAGGAAACGGCAATCCTGCCGTTCTGAACAAGTATGCCGAGCGGAATGGCTACAACACCGGCGAGTGGTGGAACCAGCGTGGCGAGTATTGGGAGTATTGCCTGTTCGACTGGCAGAACCGTTATAATCACCCTTGGCGCATCAGACCTGTTTTTGTGTTCAACTTCCGTACAGGTAGAGCCCAGCATATAGAAAGCGGTTTGCGTCATTGGCTCTTCTCCAAGGTTGTTATCGACGATATTGTGAAGAGCGTAAGGTTTACCTGTCTTGTGATCTTTTCCTTTGTCGTTGTCTTCTGGCTTCTTTACCAGGCGATTACCAATAACCTGCTATGGAATTACAATTATTATCTGTCGCCACTAACAGAATTCTATGAGTCTTCACCAGCTACCAATACCGATATAGAGTCGCAGAATGAAGAGGATGAGGATTATGCCATTGTTGAGCGTGACTTTGAGGATATAGTAGAAGAGCCTGTTAAGACAGAGCCTGTAAATGTCATTAATTTCAATAACTACACTGTTCCCCAACAGCAGAGCAAACCTAATAATAGCTACAGACAGACACCCAAGACCACCACCTCAAAACCTTCACCCCCTAAAAAAGGAACAGGTTTCAGACTGGAAAAGGTGGACAAGATTCCTGCGCCCGAGGATTACGGAATCAATAACGCAGGTGTTCGAAGAGAGGATTGAAATGAACCGTTTTTTCAATAAAAATATGTACTTTTGCAGCAATATTTCCAATTAAGGTGTAAAGTTATGAGCAATACTAAAAACTTAAAACGAGTGATGAGCAATCGTGACGTTGCGGTTATCATTATTGCAGCCCTGCTGATGATGGCAGCTGCGGTTATCCAGTATGTCTTTATGCGTAGCAGCATTGTAAGTGCGGCAACACAAAGCGCCAAGAGTGATCTTTCTATCTCCTGCCAACAGATAGAAACGAAGGTGACTGAAATTGAGACAGCCGTGAATGCGATGGGGTATTCTGTGCTTCAGAATGCCACAATGCCTGAGTCAATGTATGACATTACCTACCAAGTCTTGAAAAACAGTCCCGTCCTCGAGAGTTGTGTGACGGCTTTCAGCAAAGGCTATTACTCACCTCGAAAGGACAGCCTGTATGCGCCTTGTTCATTCCGGATGGGTGACAGATATAACCGCCGTCTTGTAACTGACTATCTGACGGAACCTTGGTATGATGATCCCGCAACCTATCGTAAGCCACAATGGAGTGAACCTTATGTCGTGAAGGGTGGCAATGGCAAAATGTATGTTACTTATTCTTATCCTGTAACTGACCATCAGGGAAAACTGGTGGCTGTTCTTGCTGCCAACGTTGCAGTGGACAGTCTAACGAAAGCAGTTGACGGAGTAGATGGGTACCCCAACTCTTATGCTGTTCTCACGAGCAAGAGCGGTCATCGGCTTGTAGGGGTTAACGACGAAATAAGCCAGGACGCCGCACTCGTCGTAAGCTCGGTGGTTGGCAAAGTAGGATGGAATCTGACTACAATTTGTCCCAACGAAGACATCAACAATAAAACAGCGACGACACGTATCATCGTTTTGATCATGCAGGCATTGGCTTTGCTTCTCCTTGCAGTCATCGTTATCAAGTCGTTGATTGGTCTTCGCCAGCTCCAAAGGACCACAAAGGAGAAGGACCGCATGGGTAGCGAACTTGAAAAAGCCAGCGATGTCCAGGAAGCCATGCAGCCTTCAGAGACTGAAGCCCTCCCACACAACAAACAGGTTGAGACTTTCTCAAAAGTATTAACTGCCAGGGAAATCGGTGGTGACTTCTATGACTGCTTTATTGACAGTGACCAGTTGTTTTTCTGTATCGGCGATGTGGCTGGCAAGGGAGCTCCGGCAGCTTTACTGATGGCGATGGCCAAGAGCGCATTCCGTGTCTCAGCCCAACACCATGAGAGTCCCGCACAAATCATATCCGAAGTCAACAAACTGATATGCAAGATGAATGATGGCAAGACAACCATAAAGATGTTTGGTGGTATTCTCGACTTGAATACTGGCAGTCTGCAGTACTGCAATGCAGGGATGCATTCGCCGAGGCTGCTTACAGCAACAGGTAATACAGAACTTGCAGTGACAGCCAACGATAGAATCGGTATTCATGTTGATGCTATTTTCAATGAGCAGCATACCGTTCTCAACAAGATGACAACTTTGTTTCTATATACAGACGGCCTGACAGAAGCTGAGAACAAGCGGAAGGAGCAATGGGGCATAAAACATTTGAACGCCCAATTGTCATCCAGTCACCGCATGAATCCGGGTCGTCTATTGACACAGATAGAAACGGCTCTTTCTGAATTTGCGGAGAACGAACCCCTGCCCGATGATATAACCATGTTGGCAATCAAGTATCTCGGCTAATGTTTGCAATTATCTTCTGGATTCTGTTTGATATAGTCCATGATTCAACAGTCGGATTCATCTAAATCTCAGATTATCTCACTGCTGAGTGATATTAATCGTGAAGGGATAGGTAATGTTATTGCCTATCTCGAACATAGTGACTATTTCACCGCCCACTGCCATCACCATCACCGTTTTAAGGGTGGACTGGCAGAACATTCCTTGGGAGTATATTGGACGATGAGAGCTTTTGCGCCAAACCTTCCTGACGAGAGCTGTCGCATCGTGGCCTTGTTCCACGACCTCTGCACAACCCAGCTTGAAGGATATGATGCCATCGGTTATCATCATCATGGACAGAGATCGGTTGACCTACTTGACGCATTAGGCTTCGAACTCCACGAGGACGAGCGTTTGGCCATCAGTCGTCACATGCACCATGTACCTTCATCACGACTCGGTCCCGATACAGAATTATGGCATTATCTGCACCTTTGCGATAGCAGAAATGCCCAAGCAAATGACTAATTTCACAATCAGCAGATTACAAAGAAAATGTAGGAATGTATAGAGAAATGCGAAATTCCGAATGGCAAAAATTATTTCAGCAATTAGACAATTTATTGATTATTTTTCGTATCTTTGCCCCAAGTTTCGGCTAAAACGTAAATATGACTGACCAAGAGATCATAAAAGGGCTTATAGACCGTGATAACCAAGTGACGCAGAATTTCTTCTTCGTCAAGTGTCGGCCACTTTTTTATAGCGTCATGAGGTCTGTTTTCGATTATGAAGTAGAATATGACGAAATGGTCAATGAGCTATATGTCTATCTCATGGAGAATGAAGCGTCCAAACTCCGCAATTTCCAGTATCGAAGCACACTATTCCAATGGCTGAAGGTTCTGGCCATACGGTTCTTTATTAAGAGACGTGCAAGGATGATAGAAGATTGTAGCCAAGAGACTCCTTATGATGAGCAAAGTCCATTAACGGTTTCGCAGGCTGACAAGGTCGCAGAACTTGATTTAGAACGACTTTTCGAAGCCATGCCAACGAAACGGTATGTTGAGGTGATCCGTCGGCTCATCCTGGAAGACTGTGAACCAGAGGTGCTGGCACAGGAGATGAATATCACCACGGCAAACCTATATAACATCAAACGGCGTTCTATGGCTCAGCTGATTCGGATCGCCCTTAACGACATTAAAGAATATGGCAAATAAAGACATCATATCCGACGAACTGCTGGCCGCTTTCTTGGAGGGCAACACCAGCAAGGAGGAAACCCAAAAGGTTCTTCAGGCAATGAAAACCGATAAGGAGTTGCAGGAAGTTCTAAGCATTGCCGTGCAGACTGACAAAGAGATTCCCTTAGTTTGCAACCAACCATCCATGTCAGATGATGTCCTGCCCATGCTTCAAATGGCAGCTTTAGGTGGCGAGAACGTTTGTGCCGTACTATGCGAAACCTATATCCTCAAGCAACACCAGATTTCCTATCACGAAGAGTCGCTGTTTGAAACAGCAAGGAATAAAGGCTGGTTGAAACCAGAAGGAACACCACTTTATTGTCTGGGCAACCTACTGGCTTTCTCGGGATTGTATATCAATCGGAAGTTTGACGCAGAACTTGAAGATATACAACGGGCTATCAAGAATGGTTGTGATGTCATGGTAGGTGTTGACCGCGAGAAGCTGTACGCAGAGGAAATTGATTTGGAAGATCAGACCAACCATGCAGTCGTTATTACAGGTATAGACGATGATACCGTTACGATCTACGACCCCTACGAAGCGCAACACACAACGCGCATCCCCTTGTCCGATTTCCTCAATGCCTGGAAAGAGTCTCATAATTACATGATTAAGGTTCTCCATTCCATAGAAGACTACGAGCCCCACCCCATTGATGTTGATTCAATACCCTTGAACGGAGACCTCGAACAGCTTCAGGATGCCATTGCCGAGAATGCCCACAACGTATGGGCAAAAGCCAGAATCAAGGAAGGATGGACATACGGAAAGGAATTTGATGACATTAAAAAACAGGATCCTACCCTCATGCCTTTTACCGCTCTTCCTGACAGTGAAAAGGAATATGACCGCTTAACAGCCTTCAACACCATCAAGCTTGTCAAGAAGTTGGGATTTGACATCGTAAAGCGGAAATAAGAATATTTTGATTGTCATGATAGAAAGAGCTGCTTCGGTGGCTCTTTTTTGATGTATGAAAGATATCAGACTCATTAAAATTTCGCTATCTACAGGCAATTCGTCCGCTTACACAGACGGTTCGATTGCAGTGAACATTAAGGTTAGAAAAGGGGCATTGATGAAGGAAGGTCGTTTTTCCTGCTTTATCTACACCGATGACTACTCACCCATGTGCAACAGTTATGCTACTTACGACTTTGAACGGGAAACCAGCAACGAAGGCAGTATCGTCATGCACTCCTGTCGCATTTGGTTACCTGGCAACTATTTTTTATTGGTACGCCACAATACAAACGGCACTCTCTTACGCATAGACTTTGAGATCAGCAAGTTGATGAATATCATGCAACAACCCTCGGTGGAACTTCCTGTCTGCAGTATAGAGGACATCCTTACCTCTTGCGTAGAAAATACCGAGTCAAACTGGGATCTCCTCTCTACGACTCCTGGCACTTCCGAATTAAGACGATACGCATTAGAGTGTAAACAACTGAAGATCTACAATGAGTTTCGCAAGGGACTTAGTGGCAGGGAACTGAAAGCTGACAGGAATCTGCTTCTTTACACCACCAACAGGGATTGGAATGCCGAAATCCTCCAGTCTTTCCAAAAGATGGTTGTTCCTGACTATTACTACACACAAGTTGACAGCAATACCCTTTACAATGCAGCTCTCGTAAACCCCTTTGAGCCACTGAACGAGAAACTGAACAAAAACACCAATCAGGTATTTTGCCTGACCAATCCAGGAGCCTTGTTGAATACAGGAGGAAAAGTTGTCGCGCGCCAGATAGTTGAGAAAATCTGTGAGGACAAAGAGAAATACAAGCTCTGGTTGTGTGGTGGCAAACAAGAGATCGAGAGTGTGCTGGATGTCTATCCTTCATTAAAGGATCTGTTCTTGAAGGGAAACGCTCTGGAGCAACAGCCATATACTGGTTTTGAACTCGTCCAAGCCTTCATCAAAGAGTTGGACAATGAGCATCTTGATCCCTCAGAGACCACGATGGACGCACTTGCAAGAGCTATTCTCCAGCATTATGAACAAGGGTGTTTTTCCACATGGTCGTTGAGCAGTATCCGTCGCTTCATAACAGAAGAAATCACTCCTCGCTATCGCCAACGTGCAACCGCTGATAACATGTCCGAAAAAGCATCCTTGCCACAACTGGAAATAGAGGACATTCCACTTGACCAACTACCCAATTCAACTTCAGAATTTGAGGACAGCATCAAAGAACTCAACGAGATGGTGGGACTGGACGACATCAAGAAGAGCATCACCACGATGGCTAACCAAAGCCGTTTCTTTATTGAACGCAAGAAAGCAGGGCTCCGCACGTCAAATATTGCTGTACAGCATGCCATCTTCACTGGCAATCCTGGTACTGGCAAAACCACCGTCGCCCGTATGCTTGGTAAGATCTATCACTCTATAGGGATGCTCTCAAAAGGCGATGTGATCTGTGCGGACCGCACAAGACTGGTAGGTCGTTTTATCGGTGAGACCGAGGAGAACATGAAAGCAGTCTTGGAGGAAGCAAGAGGTAACGTGCTCTTCATCGACGAAGCCTACAACCTCTATGATGGTGCTGCCGACCGAAAAGACTATGGTACCAAGGTCATCGATAGTCTGCTTACAGTTCTCTCACAGCCCAACCCAGACATGGTCATCATCTTCGCTGGCTATGAAAGAGAGATGGATGCCATGCTCAACTCGAATCCAGGTCTGATGGGACGTTTCCCCTATAAATATCGCTTCAGCGACTACGATGCAGACCAGCTGATGGAGATTGCCCTACACCTGTTAGCCAAAGATGATTATCTTCTCTGCGATGAAGCTCAAGTTGTCCTCCGCCAGAAGATAAGCGACACCCTCTCACAGCGAACCAAGAACTTCGGCAATGCCCGTTGGGTGGAACAATTTATCAGAAACGGCATCATTCCTGCAATGGCAAACCGCGTCTCGCTGGATACTGTCAAGGATTACCAGCACATCCTCTCATCCGATGTAGAGGAAGGCTATCAGAAGTTCAACCCACGCATGATAGAACTGAAGCCCCGTCGTCAGGTGGGCTTCAGCTCCTAAGTCAATCTTAAACCTCTTTTAAAAAGTGTCTCACAAAGTGGTTTATGATCATTAAGCCCTCATCCTTGCTGATATGCCCGACATTGATCTCATCCAGAATAAAAGAAATCAGTTGCATCTGCATGATTCCTATTTTTCTTGCAATAACCTCTATTACATGCAACTCTATGGCATAATATTTCCCGTCAGACGTCATCATACGGATAAGGTGCAGCAGATACCGCTTTTTATCCTCAACAGAACTGAGCAGTTTAGCACCCGACGACTGGTTACGGATAGAATCAATCAACTCCACTGCCGATATCCCCTCCAATTGGCATATCTCGAGAATGGTATTTTTCTCCTCGTCGCAAAACTCACCGTCAGCCACAGCCACCGACAGCAAGTCGCGCGTCAGTGTCCTTTCCTCCGTATTCAAGTCATTTTTGAACCAATCTACTATGCTCATTGTACTCTGTTTTTTTGTTATTTTTGTGGCAAAGATAAGCAAAAAATCTGTAATCAAGATACATTTTAGCCGACTAAATGTAAAAACTCAAATATTTTATGTATTTTTGCATCAGTATTTCCACAAGAAGATGCCTATGGTGCATTTCTCTTTCTGACGATTATTTACGAGGCAGATATACGCTTTTCTCATCAATTTCCCTGCTAAAAAAGAGTCAGAATACAAGAAGGCGTCATTATCCCTCCTTATATTCCTTTTTCTTTTTGAAATGAAGACACATCCACTTCCGAAAATAGAAGAAACTTCTCTCCAAAAAGAACAACAAGAGTGTCGTCAATATGAACAATCTTATTTCCTGATAATTGGATGACTGTAAATTGCGGGTGAAGAAACGTACATCTAAGTCTTGTCCGATTGGAACGTTGGAAAAAGTAAGACTATTTGAGCCGATTTTGCAAGATAAAGGTTCAAAGGTTTCAGGAATTACCTCTACTATCTCTTCCGACTGCCAACTCACGTACTTGTCAGCGTCGGAGCTAACAGTAAATTGCAAATGGTAATTGGAACAAGAAATATCATGAAGAGCAAACAGATTTGGTTTCTTCTGAGTATGGTTGTTGGAAGTAACGCTTATATTGGGAACAATATTAATAATATAAAGAAGTGTCATTGTTATCAAGGAGAGAACGACGTTTAAGACAAAATGCTTCTTAGCAGTTTTGACACAAAATATTCGCTGGTGGCTGTAAACTTTGCTGGAATGTATATTGCCTAACAGTTTGTATACCTCTTTGCCAAATAATGCAAGTAAGAACAAGATGAATTCCGTCAAAAAGAAATTCCTAATCATCTGTGTATTATCTGCTACAATATTTTTTGTATAGAAATGTAGTTTTCCAGATTCCACACCTAATAAAGACATATCTCCAAAAGAGATTTCCTCCCCTCCATCAATACCAGAAAAATTGCTAGATAAAGCATTTCTGCCATAGTCTGCATCCAGCAACAGTAACTGCATACTATCTTTACTATACGAATAACTTAGTGTATATTCTGTTTTAGATAAATCATGGAGGTCAAAAAAATTAATTTTCAAATACGGATCCTTAAACTCCAAATTTGCATTTTCCAACTGATTCTCAGAACGTTCTATTTCCTTCTGTATATGTGGAATTTTATTACATATTACTAAGATGTATAAGAACAAACTAACTAACAAAAAGATAATCAATGCCCTAATAGTTCTTGCTCTTTGAAGTGTACGTAACTGCGTTCTCATTTTTATTTATTATTTTATTAAACATCTATAGAGCATTTTTGCGATTATTGCTAAAAGGTAAGTGATAATGGTAGTTAAAAAGAATAACCTAAACCATTGTATTGCGTTGGATTCGAGAAATTTCACATTAAACGAGAGTGCCTCGTCTTGTTTGTAGTCTCTTAAATCCCATCCGCTAAATTCTATAGTTTTTGACTTTCCATCATAAGACTGATGGAAAGCATCCGCAAACTCTATAGACTCACAAATTCCCCAATTTCTGAAATTTAGTCTTTTCACGTCCAGGGAAACAAATGCGGCATTATCTATTGGGGAGATTTCAACTGACTCGTCAAAACTAATCGTAACATTAGTGGAATCTATCTCGTATGTCATCAGTGAGCAATCAAATTTAGCCTTAGAAATATCGTATGGAGCTAACAGTAAATTTAGGAGGCCAGTCCAAGAAGTGCAATCTTTTGGCTTAATGATAACAGAACTGTCAGCATGTTCTCCTAAACCGTAATAAGTGTTGACCATTAACTCTTCATCATTGAATCTAAAAATGGAAGTCCTGTATTCACTAAGTTCCCACTTTCGCAGTGCATCAATTAAGGTGTAAAAAGTGTCCTCTTCATTCCAAAATTCGACTGATGCATTATCGTACGTATTATTTTTATTAATGATATAGCTGTTCTGGTTACCACCTTGATAGATTTCAACTTCGTGGTGGATTGTTGAATTGTTGAATGGAAATGAGAACCGAATTGCGCCAAAAGCATTATTAATTTGGCCTCCATTACGTTTTTGGACTTTTTCGAGTAAATTGAGACCAATAGAAACTTTTCGATTATTCAATACGCTTGGTGTGAAAAATGCGCCCAAGGTATCAATAGATGAAACTTGCGGCCGAGCCATGAGTGAATCTTTCTTTTTATTACAAATGCTAAAAACATAACACTCATCCCGAACTCCTGCATTTTCATTAGAAAAGCTCAATTTGACGTCGGCAATTGTAAAATGACAATCACTGTCGGCTTTCGAAGACATGGGATGAGACAGGTATATATAGTTTTTAAAATGCATTACATGATTCCAACTCAAAAGTACTGTAATCAAATAACAGCAAAGCACTAAGCAAAGAATAAACTTTACTAAAGACTTTAACTTTGCCAGACTGTTTTCTTTCATAATGATCATAATTTGTGTCGAAACTTGACAGATAGTAATATTTGTACCAAGTACTTCAAAAATAATCCGAAGAATCCGGCACATAGCGTAGTTATGAAAAACAAACGTACCATCTGGGTGTTTTCCGACTCTAATAGTTTAGCATTAAAACTGAACGAACGTACATTAGAATCTGTGTCCCCACTATATACACTTTCTGCGTAATTATTACCAGTTTTCTGATTACCTGAAACAATATCTGCATCTTCATATAGATAGGTTCTAACTTTAATACTGTCGATACCTCTTGTTACCACATATATATTATAACAACAACGTGAAATGTCCTGAAGTGTCTTTTCCTGATTTCACTT
>DEKX01000033.1:0-234 GCA_002354095.1 Prevotella sp. UBA2711
CGCAGTTGTCCGCGCAAGGTCATCCGTCGGGGGTATGGAAGATAATAATATAAAAATGTAAATATATAAGGTAATGAAGAAGTATAAAGATGCGGAAAACCTCTTCGACAATGTGGAGGAGCAGGAAGAAAAGGACAATATGACAGGAACTGATACGTCTCAAAATGAGAACGTGCCAGCTCCTATCGGGGGAGAATCAACGTTTAGTGCTGACTATCTGGAGAAAATCCTACA
>DEKX01000033.1:251-48413 GCA_002354095.1 Prevotella sp. UBA2711
ATATAAAAGTAAGTCTTTCTGAAGATGACAAGAATCTGTTGTCTGCCCTTCCTATAACAATCAACAAACATGTTGCCACGACAGTAGGAGAGGCAGGACAGAAAGTAAAAGAGGACATAGACAAGCAAACCGTATCTTCGATGAAATCACTCACTGGAGCGTGTGATAAGAAGACTGAGGAATTAAAGAAGGTGCTTAACAACAAGGGTATCTATCTTTCTTGGTGGAACTTCTGGGCAATGATTATAATGGCAATTACCAGTGTAGGTTATGCCATATATGCTGCATTCAACAGATGCCTATGGGATGTGTTATGGGAGAGACTGTGGTTTCCATTATTAGTGTTATTATTCTTTGTTTGTTCAATAGGCTTAATGGTTTGGCTCAATCTCAGAGAATATAGAATCCCTAAATACTAAAGCCTCTATCTGCAAACTCTGAGATTGCAAACTGCAAAATCAGGAGTCAAGGAACGCCAAAACAATAATTATCACGCCAAAAACACGCCAATTTGGGATAAAAGAAATCCGCTAAGTACTGATTTTCAGTGACTTAGCGGACTAACTAGTTGGGGTACCCGGACTCGAACCAGGAAAGGCAGGACCAGAATCTGCAGTGTTACCATTACACCATACCCCAATTCCTTATTTGCGGATGCAAAGGTACTGCTTTTTTCGGAACGAACAAAAATTTTTGCTACTTTTTTTGCTTTTTACGCGAAATTTGTTTCTTTTTCGCTGGTTTAGGGGCTGGTGCAAAGGGATTTTTCACTATAGTTGCACGCAAAATACGGATATCCTGCTCCGGACGGTCGTTCTTATCGACGGCCACCTGTTGGATACGGTCAACGACATTCAAGCCCTCAATGACTTCGCCAAAAACAGTGTATTGACCATCCAGATGCGGAGTTCCGCCTACGGTTTTATACACCTCTGCCATCTCGGGAGTAATCTTCACCTGCCCCTGCGTGAGCGTGTCGAGACGTTCCTGGACCTTGGCTAAACGGCGGTCGTCCCACAGTTTGCCCCATACGATATAGAACTGGCAGGCACCGGAACGGCGCTCGGGATTCACCTTATCCGACTCGCGGGCAGCAGCCACGGCACCACGGCGATGGAACAACTGGGGCAGACGGAACTCCGCCTCGGTAGTATAATCCAACTCGCCCGTACCCAGCAGTGCGCCTGGCTTGGCATGCTTGCTGTTCAAATCGCCACTCTGCACCATAAAGTCCTTGATCACCCGATGGAACAGCAACGAGTCGTACAGTTGCATCCCCACCACTTTCAGAAAGTTGTCACGATGCTGCGGAGTCTCATTATAGAGGGCTATACGGATATTCCCTTCCGTAGTTTCCAACAGCACCTCAGCACGCTCCTGTCCATAAACAGCCGTGCCCCCCGCCAGTGCGAGGAATAAGAGCATCTTTCGCCCAACAGATAAAATATTCATAGTCATCATCTTTTTGCCGACAAAGATAATACTTTTTACCAAGAAACATGCTTCACTTTCAAGTTTTTTGTTTACCTTTGCAACGATAACAAACAATTAAACACAAAGCTAATGAAAAAATTACTGATCATTTTCACCAAGTTCCTCATATCGAAAGACGGCTGTGTGCTGAAACGCTTCGAGCCCACAGCTACGGCTGCCGACATGGAGCCCGACATCCAGGCGGCACTGTGACGTTGTTTTCATGACCTTGACCCTACAGAACCTAAAAAAATGCGTATTCTCTTCGTTAAATCGAAATTTTGCAGTATCTTTGCAGGTCGAAACAATATGATATATGGAAACATCAACGCAATTAGTTGAAACAATTAAAAAAGGAATACAAGAGAAGAAAGGAAGCAATATCGTTGTTGCCGACTTACAGGGCATCGATGGTGCTATTTGTCACTATTTCGTGATTTGCCAAGGTAATTCGCCTGCCCAGGTGGAAGCTATTGCTGACTCCGTGGGTGAATTTGCGCGCAAGGAAATGCAGGAGAAGCCTACGGCTGTGGTGGGACTGGAAAATGCCCAATGGGTGGCTATGGACTATACGGACGTGATGGTACACATCTTTCTGCCCGACGTACGCGAGTATTATGATTTGGAACATCTTTGGGAGGATGCTGAAGTTACACAGATTCCCGATTTAGACTAATAAATGATGGAGCAAAAACAGCAAAATAACAAGCCGCAGATGAACATGCCCAAGTTCAATATGAACTGGATATACATGGTGGCTATCGTTGCACTGGCAGTGCTTTACCTGACTGGCGGCAATGAGAATTCGAGTGTGCAGACCACGACGTCGTACAGCAACTTCAAAACGTTCGTGATGAAGGGCTATGCGCAGAAGATTGTGGTGAACAAGAGCACCAATACATTGCAGATGTACGTGAAACCTGAGCACATCCGCGACGTGTTCCACCAAGGAGTGAAACAGACAGGCAAGGAGCCCACGGTAGCCGTGGAGTTCGGTTCAGTAGATCAGGTGGAGGAGTTTATCAACCAAGCCCGTGAGCTGAAGAAATTCAGCGGTGAACTGTCATATAACAACCAGCGCGAGAGTGAGTTCTTCAACTCGCTGATTATGAACGTATTGTTTTTTGCCGGTATCATCTTCGTATGGATGTTCATCATGCGACGCATGGGCGGCGGAGGCATCGGTCCTGGCGGCGGCAGCGTCTTCTCGGTAGGCAAATCGAAAGCCAAGATGTATGAGAAAGGCGGCGAACTGGGCATCACGTTCAAGGACGTGGCTGGTCAGGCTGGTGCGAAGCAGGAGATGCAGGAAATCGTTGACTTCCTGAAGAATCCACAGAAATACACCGACTTAGGTGGTAAAATCCCCAAGGGAGCCCTGCTGGTAGGACCTCCGGGAACGGGTAAGACGCTATTGGCTAAGGCTGTAGCCGGTGAAGCAGGCGTACCCTTCTTCTCCATGTCGGGTAGTGACTTCGTAGAAATGTTCGTGGGTGTGGGAGCCAGTCGTGTGCGCGACCTGTTCCAGCAGGCTAAATCGAAAGCCCCCTGCATCATCTTCATCGACGAGATAGATGCCGTAGGCCGTGCCCGTTCGAAGAACCCCGCTATGGGTGGTAATGACGAGCGTGAGAATACGCTGAATGCCCTGTTGACCGAGATGGACGGTTTCGGAACCAACAGCGGTATCATCACCCTGGCAGCCACCAACCGAGCTGATATGTTGGACTCTGCCCTGATGCGTGCCGGTCGATTCGACCGCCAGATACATGTAGATCTGCCTGACCTCAATGAGCGTAAGGAGGTATTCATGGTACACCTGAAGCCTCTGAAACTGGACGAGAATCTGGATATTGACTTCCTGGCTCGTCAGACCCCGGGATTCTCAGGTGCCGATATTGCCAATGTATGTAACGAGGCTGCCCTGATAGCAGCGCGCCATAATAGCGAAAAGGTAGGCAAGCAAGACTTCTTGGATGCTGTTGACCGAATTATAGGAGGACTGGAGAAGAAGACGAAGGTGATGACGGAGTCGGAGAAGCGTTCCATCGCCATTCACGAGGCTGGTCACGCCACTATCTCATGGTTTACGGAGTTTGCCAACCCACTGGTGAAGGTGAGCATTGTGCCCCGTGGACAGGCTCTGGGTGCTGCCTGGTATCTGCCTGAGGAGCGTGTGCTGCAAACCAAGGAGGCCATGCTCGACGAGATGTGTTCGCTGTTGGGCGGACGTGCTGCCGAGGAACTGTTTATCGGACATATTTCCACAGGTGCCATGAACGACTTGGAGCGTACCACCAAGCAGGCATACGGTATGATAGCCTATGCAGGTATGAGTGACAAGTTGCCTAACATCTGTTACTATAATAACAATGAGTACTCGTTCCAAAGACCCTATTCAGAGACCACAGCCAAACTGATGGACGAGGAGGTGCTGAAGATGATCAACGAGCAATATGAGCGTGCGAAGCAGATACTGACGGAGCACAAAGAGGGTCATGCCAAGTTGGCCCAGTTGCTGATAGAACGTGAGGTAATTTTTGCCGACGACGTGGAAGCCATCTTTGGCAAGCGTCCTTGGACCAGTCGTGCCGAGGAACTCTTAGAGGACCAGCAGCGTGCTGAAGCCGAGCGTATGGCTGAGGAACGAGCCAAGGAATTGGAGGCAGAAGCTGCTGCAAATACACCAAGCATCCCTGCAGAACCTGCTGAACCCACAGAACCTACAGAACCTACCAAATAGCCTATGAAAAATTTCATTGTCAGAACGATTACGGGCGTGATCTTCGTGGCAGCAGTAGTTGCCAGTTTCCTGACGCCAGAAGGAATGGTAGCCCTGTTCGCATTGGTCACAGGACTCACCGTATGGGAGTTTACAGGACTGGTTAACGACCGGCCAGGAGTCACCGTCAACAGGTTTATCTGCACCGTAGCAGGTGTTTACTTCTTCTTTGCCATGACCTACTATTGTAGCGATATCTATGGCGGAGCAGCCAAATCGGTGGTATTCATCCCCTATCTGGTCACCATCGTTTACCTGCTGGTGGCTGAACTCTATCTGAAACAAGAAGACCCCATCAACGATTGGGCTTACACCATGCTCTCGCAGATGTATATTGCCCTCCCCTTCTCCTTGCTCAACGTATTGGCTTTCAATGCGTCGCCCGAAGGCCTGGTGGTGTTCAACACCCTGTTGCCCCTGTCGGTGTTCATCTTCCTATGGGTCAACGATTCCGGTGCCTATTGCATAGGGTCACTGCTCGGACGCCATAAACTGTTCCCCCGCATCTCACCGGGGAAATCGTGGGAAGGCAGTATAGGCGGAGCCGTCTTTGTGCTGGCAGCAGCTTACGGCATCGGGTATTTGGACAATATCCAAATCATGGACTACAACGGCGTTCACTCCATCTTCCGCGGATTGCTCACCATTCCCCAATGGCTGGGACTGGGACTGGTGGTAGTGGTGTTCGGTACATGGGGCGATTTGGTGGAGAGTCTCTTCAAGCGCACATTGGGTGTGAAGGACTCAGGCTCCATCCTGCCTGGGCACGGCGGTATGTTGGACCGCTTCGACTCGTCGCTGTTGGCTATTCCAGCATCAGTAGTATATTTGTACACATTATCACTATTCTAAATATGAAAAAGCTATTAACTATCATCCTTATTTGCCTGACGGCCATGAGCATTCAGGCACAAGACCCCGTGAAGAAATGGGGACAACTGCAAGTAAAGGGAGCGCAACTGTGCGATCAGCGTGGTAATCCTGTCATCCTGAGAGGTGTAAGTTTTGGATGGCACAACATCTGGCCACGATTCTATAACAAGAAGGCCGTTAAGACCCTCAAGACTGACTGGAATGCCAGTGTGGTCCGTGCAGCTATGGGTATCATGATAGAAGACAACTATCTGGAGAATCCCCAGTTTGCCATGCAATGTATGACATCCGTCATAGAGGCTGCTATTAAAAATAATGTATATGTCATCATCGACTGGCATTCGCATATTATGAAGACTGCCGAGGCCAAGAAATTCTTTGGCGAGATGGCACGCAAATACGGGAAATACCCACATGTCATCTACGAGATATTCAATGAACCCGTGGAAGACACATGGGCAGACCTGAAGAAATATTCGACAGAGATCATCAGCGAGATTCGCAAATACGACCCTGACAACATCGTACTGGTAGGCTGTCCGCACTGGGATCAGGATATCCACCTGGTGGCTGAAAGTCCACTGACTGGTTTCCGGAACATCATGTACACCGTTCACTTCTATGCTGCCACCCATGGTGACCATCTTCGTGAACGCATGGAGGATGCCGTGAAGAAGGGCATCCCCGTGTTCATCTCCGAGAGTGGAGCCACAGAAGCCTCAGGCGACGGCAAGATTGACCCCGAGAGCGAGGAGAAGTGGATACAACTCTGCGAGCGACTGGGTGTGAGTTGGGTATGCTGGTCTATCAGCGACAAAAACGAATCATGCTCCATGCTGTTACCTCGTGCCAACGCCACAGGTCCATGGCCTGACGATGTAGTGAAGGTGTATGGTAAACTGGTAAAAAGGCTTTTGAAAAAATACAATCGATAACACGATATGAATAAGAACGAGCAATTTGTGATCACCATCAACAGAGAATTGGGCAGTGGAGGTCGTACCATCGGCAGGAAACTGGCTGAGAAGCTTGGGGTGAACTACTATGACAAAGCCATTATTGAAGGGCTCACAGAGAAGTATGGGCTCAGCGCCGAACAGATAGAAAAGTACAAGGCCGAGAAGAAATCATGGTGGAGCGAGATGAAAGATAGCTTGCTCGGAAGCCACGGTGACGAACATGCCAAGCCCACTACAGCCTCTATGTTTGAGACAGAACGGCAGATTCTGGAAAGTATTGCCAAGGAAGAATCGTGCGTGGTGGCCGGTCGTACTGGATTTCTCATCTTCCGCGAATGGAAGAACCGCCTGAACATCTTCATCCAGGCTTCTACCGAACACCGTATAGAACGACTCATCAGTAAAGGCAGAACCTATCAGGATGCGCTTGACACTATAGACGTGGTTGACGAGGGTCGTGAAGAATACTTGAAGAAATACAGTGACCGTTCACGCTACGATACACGTAACTACGACATCGTGCTGTCGATGGACCACTTGACGGAGGATGATGCTGTAGAGACTATCCTATTCTGTATTGACAGAATGAGTAAATAAGAAAAAAAAATAATCGCTCAGTAATTGAATACTGAGCGATTATCATTTTTAGAAATTGAATTTGACAGCCACTGTCGGGTTCCAGAAGAATGTCTTACTGCTTGTTGGATCTGAGTTATAGACGAAGTTGTTAGAGAACTCCATCTCAGTACCAACACTAAAATGATTGGTGAAATTATACCAGAGCTGTGGCTCAGTCAGGATGACCAGACATCCATGACCATTGGGCTTCTCACCGCGCCAAAAGTCGATAAAACCGGCAAAGCTCAATTTATTGTTGCAGAAGTTCAAGCCCCAAACACCAGTCAACTGTGCACTGGCGTAAGAATGAGTAGTATCATAACTCTTGAAGAACTGCTTATAGAGCAACTGGACAGACCATGTCTTAGAGAAATCGGCTGAATGGCCATTGTAGGCGGCACCAATCAAACCAGCCTGTTGGAACGAACCACTCTTGTGATGAACACCACCGTCGTACTCGATATGGGCAGCAAACGGAGAATTCTTACCTAAATTAAACTCACGCGAAATCTCGGTATAGGCACTACGGAAGAATTTGCTGGTGAGGTCAACATCTACGAAATAATACCAAGATCCTAATTTATCGGCCTTGAACTGTTCGAGTGTCAGCGTCACTTTCTGACGATCGGACTCTTCGCCCGTGTAGATGTTACGACCAAAATCATAATGAATCTGAAGATTCTGTGCGCCTACTGTCATGCATGATGCCAGCAGTGCAAATGCAAATAATACTTTTTTCATAATAGTTATATAAATGATATACTTCAATTTAAATCAGCGGAGCTACATATTTCAATATAAAGAAGGCAGCGAGGATATACATCGTGGCAGAAATCTCACGATAGCGGCCTGAGCAAACCTTCACGAATACGAAAGAGAGCATACCGAGCACGATACCCTCGGAGATACTGCCCGCAAAGGGCATCATCAGCATGGTCATGAGACAAGGCATCGCCTCTGAGAAATCATCAAAATCAACGTGTACGATCTGGCGCAGCATCATGACACCCACCAAGAACAGCGCACTAGTAGTAGCTGCTGAAGGAATGATGAGGAAGATGGGTGAGAAGAACAGAGCTAGGAAGAACAGACCGGCAACCGTGAGGGCTGTAAGTCCTGTGCGTCCGCCCTCAACGATACCTGTCGTACTCTCAACATAAGTAGTCACGGTAGAAGTACCACAGAGAGCACCAACGGTAGTACCGACGGCATCGGCCATCAGCGCTTTGTTGAGATGGTGGATTCTACCTGTTTCCGCATCCACCATCCCTGCACCCATAGAGGCACCTATCAATGTTCCGATGGTGTCGAAGAGGTCCATGAACAAGAGAGTGGCTACAACTATGTAATAATTAATATCCAACGAGATAAAACGTGAGAAATCCATCTTCAGGGCAACAGGCTCTATGGATTGAGGCAGGCTTAGAACAGTGAAGTTTTCAGGAATCTGAGTAACACCAAAAGGAATACCTACCACCGTCATGATGAAGATAGTGTAGAACAAGGCGCCACGTACCTTTAGCGTCAGCAGGATAGCTCCCAACAAAATACCACTGACAGCCACTACGGAAGTTGGTGTCCAAGGGCCCAAACCTGTAACTGTGGCATCATTAACGACTACGATGCCACCATTTTTCAAACCAATGAAGGCTATGAACAGGCCAATACCCACCGAAATAGAATAACGGATATTAATGGGAATAGCGTTGACTACAGCCTCACGGATTCTCAGAATAGTAAGGATTATGAAGAAAACACCCTCTATGAATACGGCTGCCAAGGCTTCCTGCCATGAATAGCCCATTACCAAAACTAAAGTGTAGGCAAAGAATGCATTCAAGCCCATACCCGAAGCCAAGGCAAATGGCATCTTAGCATATAAAGCCATCACACAAGTGGCCACTACAGCAGCAATCACTGTTGCTGAGAACACGGCACCTTTTTCCATACCGGCATCACCCAGAATGATAGGATTGACAGCCAGAATGTAGGACATGGTGAGGAAGGTTGTCAGACCAGCCATTAATTCCGTCTTTACCGAATGTTTTTGAGCATCAAAACCTAACAAAGATAAAATTGTTTTCATAAACATCTATTATTTTATTTATTATTTAGTAATTCATACATTTGCCGTGCTGCTACATCGGGCGCATGACTGTCGCCTAAGCGACGATGAACCTCTTCATAGCCATCCAGCATCGCCTGGCGCGCTTTACCACCGGGCAGGATGGATTCCAGATGTTGGCGTATATTCTCTACACTGAAAGTATCGGCAACCAATTCAGGCACTACTTCGCTATCAGCAATCAGATTGACTAACGAAATATACTTCACCTTGATAAGATGTTTCTTCAAGAAGGCTATCACCCGCGGAATGGGGGTTTCATAGCACACCACCTGAGGAACCTTAAACATACAAGTTTCCAAAGTGGCAGTACCGCTTGTGACGAGGGCGGCAGTGGCCTTGGAGAGCAGCGGGTATGTCTCGTTGATAACGAGACGGACAGAACTGCCACGCAGGAAGGGCTCATAGTAATCAGTTGGGATGCTGGGAGCACCAGCCAATACGATACCATAATCACCAGCCAGATGGCGTGTAGCCTCAATCATGGCAGGCAGATTATCCTTGATTTCCTGCCGACGAGAGCCCGCAAGGAGGGCGATGACTGGCTGTCGGCTGTCGGTTGTCGACTGTTGGCTGTTGGCTTTCAGGTAGTCACGCACTTCCTGTGCCGTTGGGTTACCCACATAGTGGATAGGGTAATGATGTTTCTTCTCAAAGAAATCTACTTCGAAAGGCAGGATAGAAAAGAGTTCATCTACATCGCGTTTGATATTCTTGATGCGATATTCCTTCCATGCCCATATCTTGGGGGAAATATAATAGTAGATTTGAGGCTTTTTGCTTTTGGCTATCAGCCGTTGTCTTTTGATATATTTGGCTATCTTGAGATTGAAGCCTGGATAATCAACGAGGATGACAGCATCAGGCTGCCATTGAAGGATATCCTGCTGACACATCTTCATATTACGAAGGATGGTAGGAAGATGGAGAAGCACAGGGACAAAACCCATGTAAGCCAACTCCTTGTAGTGCTTGACCCGTGTACCACCGACAGCCGTCATCAGATCGCCTCCAAAAAAACGGAAATCAGCATCAGGGTCCTGTTTCTTGAGTGACAGCATCAGATGAGATGCATGAAGGTCGCCACTCGCCTCGCCTACTATCAGATAATATTTCATAAATCCCAGTCTTTCATCTGTTCTATCATCTCGTATGACGTCACGTCAATTTTAGTTGGTGTGATAGCCACATACCCATGCGTCAGCGCCCAGTTATCAGTATCTTCGGCCTCAGGGTCGTCATTACGATACTTACCCACCATCCACCAATAGTCGTAGCCACGGGCATGGTGATGCCTCTCTGTCTCGTCGTACCAGGTTCCTGGAGCCATACGGCAAACTTTCACCCCCTTGAATTTCTCAGCTACAGGAAAGTTGACATTCAGACAGACACCCTTGGGCAGTCCATCATCCAACACCTTACGTACTATCTTGCGGATATAAGGCTGCAAAGGGGTAAAATCGGCATCAGGATCATGGGAGCATAACGAGAAAGCGACAGAAGGAATATATTTCATACACCCCTCCAAAGTGACGCCCATTGTACCACTGTAATGAGTATTTACAGAGGCATTATCGCCATGATTAATACCACCTATTACCATCTGAGGATAACGGTTTCGACACAGTTCGTCCAGTGCCAGTTTCACACTGTCAACAGGAGTGCCGCTACACGACCACACCTCCACTCCCTTCTCTTTACTACGCTTAGTCAATGTGAGGGGAGTACCAGCTGTGAACGCACAGGCATAACCACTGCGCCCGCCATCGGGTGCACACACCAATATATCTGCCATGTCGCGAA
Organism: Prevotella sp. UBA2711; assembly: GCA_002354095.1. Classification (GTDB taxonomy): domain Bacteria; phylum Bacteroidota; class Bacteroidia; order Bacteroidales; family Bacteroidaceae; genus Prevotella. Next base: position 10,885 of record DEKX01000033.1, read on the forward strand.
TCGTCTCTACCAGATAGTTAATGCCCTTCGCTTTATAGCCGTCATCATTGGAAATCAATATAAAAGGCTTCCCGTTTTTCATTAAAAAATCCTATTTGGCTGCAAAATTAATAAAAAAGTGGGAGAAATGTCTGATTCTCCCATAAAAATTAGTAACTTTGCAACCTAATATGCACAAAAGTGTAAGACTGATTATGGGAAAGATTATAGCTTTAGCAAATCAAAAGGGCGGTGTAGGTAAGACTACGACAACGATTAACCTCGCTGCCTCACTCGCCACACTGGAAAAGACGGTCTTAGTGGTTGACGCTGACCCTCAGGCCAATGCATCCAGTGGACTGGGCGTTAATATTCAGGAAGTGGAATGCTCTTTATACGAATGTATCATCGATAAGGCCGACGTGCGCGATGCTATCTACACCACAGATATCGAAGGACTGGACATCATTCCCAGTCACATTGATCTGGTGGGTGCAGAGATAGAGATGCTGAACCTAAAAAACAGGGAGAACGTGATAGGAAAGCTGTTGGCTCCTATCCGTGATGACTACGACTACATACTGATTGACTGTTCGCCATCACTGGGACTCATTACAGTGAATGCCTTGACAGCAGCCAATTCGGTGATTATCCCTGTGCAGTGCGAATACTTTGCCCTTGAGGGTATCAGCAAATTGCTCAACACCATCCGTATCATCAAGAGTAAGCTCAATCCGAAATTGGAAATCGAGGGATTCCTGCTGACGATGTACGACTCTCGTCTGCGTCTTGCCAACCAGATTTACGACGAAGTAAAGCGCCACTTCCAGGAATTGGTGTTCAAAACCGTTATCCAGCGTAATGTCAAACTCTCCGAAAGTCCCAGTCATGGACTGCCTGTCATCCTCTACGATGCAGATTCGACAGGATCGAAGAATCATCTGGCACTGGCAAAGGAGATTATTAACAAAAACAGCTAATGGTAAATAGCTTTTAGCAAATAGCAGAATTATGGCAGTAAGAAAGAAATATGATAGAAGTGTACTGGGACGCGGGCTCGACGAAATAGGTGGAGGGCGCGGACTGGATGCTCTGATAGATACTGGTGAAGTACATACGCAGGGCAGTTCCAATCTCAACGAGATAGAAATTGCACTGATCGACCCCAATCCCAATCAGCCCCGTCGGGAGTTTGACCAAGAGGCTTTGCAGGAATTAGCCAACAGCATTCAGGAAGTTGGCATCATTCAGCCCATCACTCTACGCCAAGTGGAGAATGGCCGTTATCAGATTATTGCCGGCGAGCGCCGTTGGCGCGCCTCGCAATTGGCTGGTCTGACCAGTATTCCTGCCTACATCCGTACCGTTGAGGACGAAGGTGTCATGGAGATGGCGCTTGTAGAGAACATCCAGCGTGAAGACCTGAATGCCATTGAGGTGGCACTGGCTTATCAGCACCTTGCAGAAGCAACGGGTATGACACAGGATAAAATCTCGAAGCGTGTGGGCAAGAGTCGCGCCGCAGTCACCAACTATCTGCGCCTGCTGAAACTGCCTGCTCAAGTGCAGATGGCACTGAAGAACCATGAGATAGACATGGGGCATGCGCGTGCCCTGCTGTCGATTGACAGTCCTTCAACACAAATCAAACTCTTTAGGGAGATTCAGAAGCAACAGTATTCCGTTCGTAAGGTGGAGGAATTGGTACAGGCTTTGAAAAATGGTGAAGACATCAAGACCAGCAAGGGAAAATTGGCTGGTAAGTCACAACTTCCTGAGGAATTCAATATACTGAAACAACGTCTGTCACAATTCTTCCAAGCCAAGGTACAGATGACATGTTCACCAAAGGGCAAGGGTAAAATCAGCATTCCGTTTGCCAACGAGGAAGAATTGGAGCGTATCATGAATGCGCTTGACAGTGTCAAATAACAAATAGATAGAATCCCGTTTTGAAACAACAGAATATCATATATGTACTACGCATGCTGACTGTCACTATTCTGATAGTGATTGGCATTCCTGTGGTGGCACAGACTGATTCAGTTCCCAATACACGTAATGACAGTATTGCTGCCATGATGGCGCGTATAGACTCTCTGACTCGTGCCGATTCCGTTGTCACCTTGCCTGAAGAACCTGTCCAGTCGGTAATGATTGACAGTACCAGGATCGTCAAGCCCCAGCGTGATTGGAATACCTGGCGTCCCGACCCCAAGAGAGCATTGTGGTTGGCACTGGTATTACCCGGCGCAGGACAGATTTACAACCGTAAGTACTGGAAACTACCCATTATCTATGGCGGTTTCATCGGTTGCATCTACGCCCTCACATGGAATAACATGATGTATAAGGACTATTCGCAGGCCTATATCGACCTCATGGACAATGACCCTAGTACAGCCAGTTATAATAAGTTCCTGCACTTGGGTGTAACCATCGACAGTTCAAACGAAGCCCGATACAAAGAGATTTTCAAGAGCCGTAAGGACAAATACCGCCGTTGGCGCGACTTGAGTATCTTTGTAATGATTGGTGTCTATGCGCTATCCGTCATCGACGCTTATGTGGACGCAGAGCTGTCGGCTTTCGATATTTCGAAAGACCTTAGCCTGAAGGTGGAGCCAACTGTTATTAACAATCATGGCGGAGGTAACCCACTGCAGGCTCAGTCGTTGGGTGTAAACTGTAAGTTGAATTTTTAACAAAACCAAATAAAGAATGATAAGCAAGAAATTTTTGATGCTGCTCGCCATCCTGTTTGGCATTTCCTTCTCTGTGCAAGCACAGATTGTTGTCGATGAGAATAATGATGAAGTAGATGAAGAAGACGAACTCGTAGTCACTGACCAAAATGGCGATGAAGAGGTCATTGACTTTCCTGAGGCCATGACCTACGATTTAGACAGTCTGCTCAATGAATATATGGCTAAGACATATCTCACGAAAGAAGACTGTAATCTGAAAAACGAGAATATCGACTATCCGGAAGAGGTATTTATAGAACGCCTTTCACGTATGCCTACCGTCATGGAAATGGCTCATAATAACGTGGTTCAGAACTTTATCGACCGCTACGCCAAGCGTCTGCGTGGTACAATATCCTACTGTTTGGGAGCAGGCAATTTCTATATGCCAATCTTCGAAGAGGCTTTGGAGGCTTATCAGATACCCCTCGAACTGAAATATTTGCCTGTCATTGAGTCGGCACTCAACCCACGTGCTGTATCGCGTGTGGGGGCTACAGGTCTGTGGCAGTTTATGCTGGCTACAGGTAAACAGTATAATCTGAAAATCAATTCACTGGTTGACGAGCGTCGCGATCCTATCAAAGCATCATACGCCGCCGCCAACTTGCTGAGCGATCTTTATAAGGTGTTTGGCGACTGGAATCTGGTAATTGCCGCCTATAACTGCGGGCCAGGCAACGTCAGCAAGGCTATTCAGCGTTCAGGTGGTTCTAAAGACTATTGGCAAATCTATCCCTATCTGCCCAGAGAGACACGTGGCTATGTACCTGCCTTCATTGCAGCCAACTATATGATGACCTACTATTCATTGCACAATATCTGTCCGATGAGTAGTCGTCTGCCTGCTCAGACAGATACGGTCATGGTCAGCAAGAAGATGCATTTCGAACAGATAGCTCAGGTCTTGAATCTGGATATAGAGATGATTCGTGCCCTCAACCCCATGTATCGTCGCGACATCATCCCTGCCAATAGTGACGAACTATATGCCCTCCGCCTGCCACAGTCAGAGGTCAACCATTTCATTGAACTACAAGACTCAATAGTCAATTTTAGAGCCAACGAACTGCTAACTAATCGCATTTCTGTTGAGGTGAACGACTATACCCCCACCTATTATCACAAGAGTAAACGTGGCTACAAGAAGGGACGTAAGGGTCGTATCGGTCGCCATAGTAAGGCGTATCGTAGTGGCAAGTCCAAGGCTCACAGACGCAGTAAGGCCCGTGGTGGCAAGAAAAAGAAGTCTTCAAGAAGGAGAAGACGCAGATAATATATATAAATAAGGTGTAAGTTATATGGAAGACGAGAAAGAGAAATTACGCGAGGATAATGACGAACAGATGGTTGATGATGCGTTCCAACATCTGTTAGACAGTTATTTAGCATCACGTCACCGTAAGAAAGTTGATATCATCACCAAGGCGTTCAACTTTGCCCGCCAGGCTCACAAGGGTGTGCGTCGTCTGTCGGGTGAACCTTATATCCTGCACCCTATTGCTGTCGCACAGATAGCGTGCGAAGAAGTGGGACTGGGTTCTACCAGTATATGTGCAGCCTTGCTTCATGATGTAGTAGAAGATACCGACTACACCACTGAGGACATTGAAAATATTTTCGGTGCCAAGATAGCCCAGATTGTGGATGGTCTGACCAAAATCAGTGGTGGAATCTTCGGCGAGCAGGCTTCTGCTCAGGCTGAAAACTTCAAAAAGCTGCTGCTGACGATGAGTGATGACATCCGTGTCATTCTCATCAAGATATGCGACCGTCTGCATAATATGCGCACCTTAGAGTCGCAACCAGCCAACAAACAATACAAGATTGCTGGCGAGACGCTTTATATTTACGCTCCTCTCGCTAATCGTCTGGGCCTCAACAAGATTAAGTCGGAACTGGAAAATCTGAGTTTCCGCTATGAACATCCTGACGAATATAACAGCATTAAGGCAAAACTGGCTTCTACAGAGGCATCGCGCCACGAACTCTTCGATCAGTTCACGGCTCCTATTGAGGACGCTCTGAAACAAATGGGAGTGAAGTATCAAATCAAGGAGCGCGTCAAGACACCCTACTCCATCTGGAACAAGATGCAGAACAAGCATGTGACTTTCGATGAGGTTTACGACATACTGGCTGTGCGCATCATTTTTACTCCTAATAAGCGAGAAGAGGAAATCAATGAGTGCTTCAATATCTATGTGGCTATCTCGAAAATATATAAGAGTCATCCCGACCGTCTGCGCGACTGGCTGAGTCATCCGAAAGCCAATGGCTACCAAGCTCTGCACGTCACCCTGATGTCGAAGCAAGGACGATGGATTGAGGTACAGATTCGTTCCGACCGCATGGACGAGATAGCCGAACAAGGTTTTGCTGCGCATTGGAAATACAAGGACGGTATGGAGAAGGAGTTCACAGAGGACGAGACAGAACTCAATGAGTGGTTACGCACCATCAAGGAGATTCTCGACGACCCACAGCCTGATGCCATGGACTTCCTCGATGCTATCAAGCTCAACCTCTTTGCCTCTGAAATCTTCGTCTTCACGCCCAAGGGCGAAATCAAGACCATGCCTACGGGCTGTACGGCACTCGACTTTGCCTTCTCGATACACACCTTCTTAGGGTCGCATTGTATCGGTGCCAAAGTGAACCATAAGCTTGTTCCACTCTCCCACAAATTGCAGAGTGGCGACCAGGTGGAGATTCTCACTTCCAAGTCGCAACACGTTCAGGCATCGTGGATTAATTTCGTCTCAACAGCCAAGGCACGTGCCAAGATACAGGCCATCTTGCGCCGTAACGGCAGGGAGATTCAGAAACTTGGAGAGGATATGCTGGAAGAGTTCCTTCGGAAGAACGACATCGAGAACACACCTGCAGTAGCCGACCAATTGGCAGCTTTCCATGAATCCAACAATAGGGAGGAATTCTTCCAAGCCATTGGCGACAAGACGATTCTCTTAGGCGAGAAAGACCTTGACGAGTTGCATGGCAAGAATGCTACTTCCGGAAAGAGGGGATGGCGCCGTCTCGTGCCCTTCCTTGGCAAGAGCAAACAGAAGAAAGCGGATACTGAAACCCAGGAGTTTTTCGTGGTTCCTGAGAAGTTCAACCGCAAGAAACCAATTTATATCAACGACGAAAATATTGGTCAATATAAGTTCCGTCATTGTTGCCATCCTATCCCAGGCGACGATATATTGGGCTTCATTGATAACAAACATCGCATTGAGATTCACAAGCGTGACTGTCCTGTAGCCAACAAGCTCAAGACCAGCTACGGCAATCGCATCCTGGATGCCAAATGGGACATGCATAAACGCCTCTTCTTCGATGCTACCATCCACATCGAGGGTATTGACCGCATGGGTATGGTAATGGACATTTCAAGTGTTATTTCCTCACAGATGAATGTCAATATCCATAAATTTTCCATCACCAGCGAGGAAGGTGTCTTCGAAGGCGACATAGAAATCCGCGTTCACGATCGTGAGGATGTTAAAACCATTATTGACCAACTGAAAAAAATTGACGGACTGCAAGAAGTAACGCAAACAATGTAACAATATGAAACAACTACTGACTCTAATCTTATTATTTTCCGCTACTTTGGCATCGGCCAAAAGTTATGATAACCCTGATACCCTCGTCGTGGCTCGCGACGGAACGGGGGAGTTTCGCAATATAGCCGAAGCCATTGAGGTGTGCCGCGCCTTCATGGAGTACCACAAGGTGATTTTTGTTAAGAAGGGCACCTATAAGGAGAAACTCGTTGTGCCCCAGTGGCTCACCCATATTGAAATATGTGGCGAAGATCGCGACCAGACGATTATTACTTGGGACGACCATGCCAATATCCTTTATCCGCCGACAGGTAAGCCTATGGGAACCTTCCGCACCTATACGCTGAAGATTGACGGAAGCTACATCACCCTCAAGAATATCACCGTTGAGAATAATGCTGCCCGACTGGGACAGGCAGTAGCGCTGTTTACGACTGGCGATAAGCTCACTTTCCTGAACTGTCGATTTCTGGGGCATCAGGACACCATCTATACCGGCAATGCCCGCTCTCGTCAGGTTTTCAAGAATTGCTACATCGAAGGTACCACCGACTTCATTTTCGGTCCTGCCACAGCATGGTTTGAGAATTGCGACATCTTCTGCAAGGCTGATTCCTACATCACGGCTACCTCTACACCACAGGATGTAGCCTACGGTTATGTGTTTAATCATTGCCGCATTACTTGCGATGCACATGTCACGAAAGTTTATCTGGGGCGTCCTTGGCGCGATTATGGCTATACCCTCTTTATGAACTGCGAACTGCCCCGCCAGATTCGTCCTGAAGGATGGCACCACTGGCAGAAAGAGCGTGAGAAGACTGCCCGTTACATGGAGTACAACAATCGTGGCGAGGGAGCCGGCACCAGTCAGCGTGTCGCTTGGAGTCGTCAGCTCACTAAGAAAGAGGCAGAAAAAATAACGCCGAGCACCGTGCTCAGCGTTAATGATACATGGAATCCCCTGCATTAACCGTTAGACGATAGCTGTTAACCCTATTGCAAGTAATCCATTTGTTTCTTCAAGGCTTGTAGTTGCTCACGGACGTCAATCAGTTTCGTGAGCACTTGGGCTCTTTTGTCAGCTCCATCACGATTGGCATTGATGATACGCTTGGCGGCAGCAAGTTTAAAACCACGAACCTTCACCAGATTATGAATCAACTTAATCTGGTCAATATCCTTCTGCTGATACTGACGAATCTTGGCGGGCCCACTCGTCTTGGGTTTCAGATAAGGAAATTCCGTCTCCCAATAACGCAGCGTACTCTCGTTTACACCAAACATCTCTGCCACCTCCTTGATGGAATAGTAGAGTTTCAAGTTCTTATTCAGATTCAATGCCATAAGCGCATAGATTTTTTGCAAAGGTAAAGTTTTATTTTCATTTCTCCAAGTTTTCGAAAGAAAAATTACCTTACCAGCACTTCCTGTATAGGTTTTCTCTCTGCAAAGATAATCAAAATATATGTCAATCACGTTTGCTCTTTCAGCTTTTTTCATTATCTTTGCAAGAAATTTTGAAAACTAAAACTATAACGACATGACAACAATGAAGAAACTATTTCTCGCAGGATACCTGCTGACTATGACAGCAATGCCTTCGTGGGCACAGACTGGTACGAAGATGGAGGCGGAGGATGCCACCTACGTAAATTGTGAACTGAAAACGGACAGCAAATACTCTGGTGGGAAGGCGCTGTCGCTGACAAAAAATAATGCAAAGATCACTTTCTCCTATACCTGTAGCGAAGGAGGAAAATATACCGTCCTTGCAATGGGAGAAGGTATCGGTGGCGAGAAAGAGGTGGCTATCACAGTGAACGGCAGTGCAGCAACGTTCAAGGTGAATGCCCTGGCCGAGGTAGAGGTGGGCACCTTCAAATTGCCTGTGGGCAAATGTACCATTGAGATTACCCCCTCATGGACGTGGTTTAACATCGACTATATCCGCATTGAGAAAAGTACCAGCACGATAGCTTTCGATATCGCTGCAGCACCTGTGGACGGAGCAGCTGTGGAAAGTGCTAAAAGTCTATACAAGTTCCTGTACGAGAACTTCGGCAAGAAAAGCATCTCTGGTATGATGACCGGCAACATGACGTCGGCTCCTAACAAAGTGAAAGAGCATGCCGACATTCAGGAGTTCTATAAGCGATCAGGGAAGTATCCTGCATTGATTGGATTCGACTTCATGGAAACGACGGGCAAGAATGCCAGTCAAGATTGGGCTAAAGCGTATTCTGACAAGTCGGTAGCGCTGGCAAAGGACACCTACAAGCAGGGCGGTATTCCCGCGTTCACATGGCACTGGCGCGACCCGAGCAGAGCAACAGTTGAGTTCTATTCGGAAAAAAGCACGGTCAAAATTGCAGACGCGCTGAATGCCAATGGGACGTGGAACACCTCGTCACAACTCTACAAATACATCATTCAGGACATTGATGCCATTGCCGACATCTTCCTCGACATGCAAAACGAGGGTATGGCCTGCATCTTCCGCCCATTGCACGAGGCCAGCGGTGGTTGGTTCTGGTGGGGCCGTAATAAGAATGCGGAACACTTTAAGAAACTCTACAAGCTGGTATTTGACAGAATGGTGAACGTAAAGGGCGTGCACAACGTGATATGGGTATGGAACGCAGATGCTACCGACCATGAATGGGACCCAGGACAGGCTTACTACGACGTGGTATCGGCAGACATCTATAATGCAGCCTACGACTATTCGAGCAATTACGTGATGTTCGACAAACTGAAGAAACTCACCAATGGCAAGAAAATCGTAGCATTGTCGGAAAACGGTCCGATACCCGATATAGACAAGATGTTTGAAGATGAAGCCGTATGGTCGTGGTGGATGCCTTGGTATCAGACGTGGAACGGCAAATTCCTTGACCAGACGACTAATAAGGAATTGACTAAGATCATGAGCGACACGCGCACCATCAGTCTGAGCGACATGCCCGGATGGGATCATTATACAGGCATCAAACAGACACACGCCAACCGCCAACCCGACAGCGGTTTCTACAACCTGAAAGGACAGCGACTGAAGAAGAAACCATCGAGTGGTCTGTTTATCAGTGGCGGACTGGTGTTTTTTGCAAAGTAAACCATCTAAAAAGTAATTATGAATATGAAAAAATGGCTCATCGGTGCAGTCTGTTTGGTAACACTTACCCTGCATGCACAAAACGTGAGAGAAAACATCCTGTTGGACGAAGGGTGGAAGTTTGCCTTTGGAAATGCTGCCGACCCGCAGAAAGACTTCGGTTGCGGTACGGAGTATTTTAACTACCTGACCAAAGCCAACTCCATTCACAACGAGGGACCGTACAGCACGAAGTTTGACGATTCGAAATGGCAGGAGGTCCGTGTGCCTCACGACTGGGTATCTACCCTGCCCTATGCCTCTAATGCCAGTCATTCGCACGGCTATAAGACGGTGGGATACAAATACCCGGAAACCAGTGTAGGCTGGTATCGCAAGACCGTTCAGATAGGCAAGGAAGATGAGGGCAAACAGATTAGTCTGCGCTTCGACGGTATCTTCCGCAATGCCAATGTGTGGTTCAATGGTTTCTGGTTAGGTACAGAACCCAGCGGCTATGCCACCCAAGTGTATGACGTGACGGAATACGTGAACTTCGGAGGCGACAATCTGATATGCGTCAGAGCCGATGCCTCACTGGAAGAAGGCTGGTTCTACGAGGGCGGCGGTATCTATCGCGATGTCTGGCTCGTCAAGACGGGCAAGGTGAGCGTGGCTCCCTTCGGTACGTTTGTCTATGCCGACCTGAAAGCACCTTACAGTTCTGCCACCATCAGTGTCGAGACGGAAGTACACAACACCACACTCGACAACCAGACATGCCAGATAGAACAGCGACTGTTGGATGCCGACGGCAAGGAGGTGGGCAAGGCTGAACCTGCTACCGTGGAGCTGAAGGGTAAGCAGACCAGTCCGTGCAAACAGCAACTGACACTCAGCAACCCACACCTATGGGCTATCCAGGACCCTTATCTCTACCAGGTAGAGACAACGGTGAAGGTCGGCGGGCTGGTGACGGACGTCTATTACACATCAACGGGACTGCGTGAGGTGGCGTTCGATGCCAACAAAGGATTTCTGTTGAATGGAAAGCAAGTGAAGCTGAAAGGCGTAAACATGCACCAAGACCATGCCGGTGTGGGTGCCGCTATCCCCGATGCGCTACAGGCTTGGCGCATCCGCCAGTTGAAGGCTTTCGGATGCAATGCCTACCGTGCTTCGCATAACCCCATGACACCTGCCCTGCTCGACATCTGCGACAGAGAGGGAATACTGGTGATTGACGAAAACCGACTGACTGGTATTAACCAAGAGCACCTCCGACTGCTGGAACGGATGATCAAGCGCGACCGCAACCACCCCTCCGTCATTCTGTGGAGCGACGGCAACGAGGAATGGGGCATCGAGAATACGATTCAAGGTACACGCATAGCTGCTGCCATGCGGGAATACACCAAACTGCTCGACCCCACACGCCACTCGACGATTGCCAATGCGGGTGGTGGTGAAATGATCAAGGGTCTCGATGTGGTAGGCTTCAACTATATCCTACAGAACGACGTGGATAACCGCAAGAAGAATCATCCTTCGTGGAAAATCGTTGGAACAGAAGAGACAACGGGTTGCGGCACACGCGGTTTCTATTTCAACAATCCCGATGATAAGGGCCACATGGCAAGCATGAACCTGCACGCCGACAAGGACGGAACGGTGAACCGCATCGAGCGCGGTTGGAAATTCTATGCCGACCGCGACTGGGCTGCAGGACTGTTCTATTGGACGGGTTTCGACTATCGCGGAGAGCCTAACCCCCTGAGCTATCCTGCCCACGATTCGGAATTCGGCATCCTGGACTACTGCGGTTTCTGGAAAGACGAGGCGTGGTATCTAAAGGCGTGGTGGACCGACGAGCCCGTGCTCCACATCTTCCCCCATTGGAATCTGACCGGTCATGAGGGCGAAGAGATAGACGTATGGGCATATAGCAACTGCGACGAGGTGGAACTCATCGTGAACGGCAAGAAACTGGGACGACAGCAGATGCCAAAGAACGGACACCTGAAATGGAAGGCTACTTACAAGCCGGGTAAGGTGGTGGCTTACGGCTATAAGAACGGGAAGCGCATACTGACCCAGACCATAGAGACCACCAAACCTGCCGACAAGATCGTGATGAAGGCAGACCGCCAGCAGATCAAGGCTGATGGCAGAGACGTGGCTGTGGTGACCGTCGAACTGCATGACGCAAAGGGACACAGAGTGCCTGACGCCTGCCAGGACGTGAGGTTCCAACTGACGGGAAACGGTCGCATCATCGGAGTGGGCAATGGCGATCCTGCCTACGCGGGACCTGACCATCCGAAAGACAAAAACTGCCGGCAATTCGCAGTTTCGGTCTATAACGGCTATGCACAAGTGATTATCCAAAGCAGCAAGGAGGCTGGTGATATCCAATTACAGTGTAGCGGCGACGGACTGAAAACGGGGAAAATAGAAGTGATGAGTGAATAGTAAAGAGTGAAGAATGATAAAAATCGGGCAAACGCTTTGTGCTTTGCCCGATTTTTCTTAATTTTGCACACAAAATTTATAAAATACAGATAAGAAATGATGACAGCTAACGAGATTCGTGAATCGTTTAAGAAATTTTTCGAGCAGAAGCAGCATGCTATCGTGCCCTCTGCTCCGATGGTAATCAAGGATGACCCCACACTGATGTTCACCAATGCAGGTATGAACCAGTGGAAGGATATTATATTGGGAACACGCGACCCCGAGCCGCGCCGCCGTGCCGACACACAGAAGTGTCTGCGCGTCAGTGGCAAGCACAACGACTTGGAGGAAGTAGGTCATGACACCTACCACCACACCATGTTCGAAATGCTGGGCAACTGGTCGTTTGGCGACTACTTCAAGGAGGGCGCCATTGATATGGCTTGGGAATACCTGGTGGATGTGTTGAAACTGAACCCAGCAGACCTTTACGTCACCGTCTTCGAAGGCGACGCCGCCGAAGGACTGGAGCGCGACGACGAGGCAGCTGGCTACTGGTTGAAGCACGTACCTGCCGACCATATCATCAACGGCAACAAGCACGACAACTTCTGGGAAATGGGCGACACAGGTCCTTGTGGTCCCTGCTCTGAGATTCACGTTGACTCTCGTACGGAGGAAGAGAAGAAGAATGGTCCTACGGGTCGTGAACTGGTAAACAAAGACCACCCACAGGTGATTGAGATATGGAACCTCGTGTTCATGCAGTATAACCGCAAGGCTGACGGCTCATTAGAGAAGCTCTCCATGAACGTCATCGACACGGGTATGGGCTTCGAGCGACTGGTACGCATGATGCAGGGCAAGCATTCGAACTACGATACCGATGTGTTCCAGCCTATCATCAAGGCTGAAGAGCAGATTACCGGTCTGAAATATATTACTTCCGAGGAAGAAAGTCAGATTACTCAGAATAATCCGAATACTCAGAATGATATCAACGTGGCTATGCGCGTTTGTGCCGACCACCTGCGTGCCGTGGCTTTCTCGATTGCCGACGGACAGTTGCCTTCGAATGCCAAGGCCGGTTACGTGATTCGCCGCATCCTGCGCCGTGCCGTACGCTATGCCTACACCTTCCTCGGACAGAAAGACGGTTTCCTCTACAAACTGGTTCCCACACTGGTACACGAGATGGGCGATGCCTTCCCTGAGCTGAAGGCTCAGCAGACGCTGATTACCAAGGTGATGAAGGAGGAGGAAGATTCATTCCTGCGCACCCTGGATAAAGGTATCTCCATGTTGAACGATGCCATGGATAAGTTGAAGGCTGAGGGCAAGAATGTGCTCGACGGCACTCAGGCTTTCCGTTTGTTCGATACATACGGATTCCCCCTCGACCTGACGGAACTGATTTGTCGTGAGAACGGCTTTACGGTGGACGAGGAGCAGTTCAACGTAGAAATGCAGAAGCAGAAGGAGCGCGCCCGTAATGCCGCCCAAGTGGAGAACAGCGACTGGACGGAACTGAAGGCTGGCGAACAGCAGTTCGTAGGCTACGACTATACAGAATACAGTTGCCACATCCTGCGCTACCGCAAAGTGACCCAGAAGAAGGCTGAGTTCTATGAGCTGGTACTGGATGCCACTCCTTTCTATGGCGAGATGGGTGGACAGGTCGGCGACCAGGGTGTATTGGTGAACGAAAACGAAACCATCCAGATCATCGACACCAAGCGCGAGAACAACCAGTCAATACACATTGTGAAGCAACTGCCTAAAGACCCCACGGCTGAATTCATGGCATGTGTGGATACCGACAAGCGTGATGCTTCTGCCGCCAACCATACCGCTACGCACCTGCTCGACTATGCGTTGAAACAGGTTCTGGGCGACCATGTGGAGCAGAAGGGTTCTTACGTCAGCCCTGACACGCTGCGCTTCGACTTCTCTCACTTCCAGAAAGTGACCGACGAGGAACTGCGCCAGGTGGAGCGTATGGTGAACGACATGATTCGTCAGGACATCGCATTGGATGAGCACCGTGACGTTCCTTTCGATGAAGCCAAGAAACTGGGTGCCATCGCCCTGTTCGGCGAGAAATACGGCGATAAGGTGCGCGTGGTACGCTTCGGACCTTCCTGTGAGTTCTGCGGTGGTATCCATGCCTCCTCAACAGGTCGCATCGGTTTCTTCAAGATTATCTCGGAGAGCAGTGTAGCAGCCGGTATCCGTCGTATTGAGGCCAAGACGGGTAAGGAGTGTGAGGACTTGCTGTACGTGATGGAAGACCACATGAAGGCTATCAAGGCTTTGTTCAATAACGCCAAGGACTTAGAGGGTGTCATCCAGAAATACATCAACGAGCACGATACGATGAAGAAGGAAATAGAGTCGTTCCAGGCACAGGCCGTAGAGCGCACCAAGAACTATCTGATGACGGAGATTCGGACCGTAAACGGTGTCAACGTGATTACGCGCGTTTTGGAGATGCAGCCTGCCCAGGTGAAAGACCTGGTGTTCCAGTTGCGTGCTGCCGTAGAGGCTCCTTTCCTTTGCGCCATCGGTTCGAAGTATCAGAACAAGCCTATGCTCACCATTATGATGAGCGACGACCTGGTGAAAGACCACGGACTGAATGCCGGACAGATGATTCGCGAAGCTGCCAAGCTCATCCAAGGCGGTGGCGGCGGACAGCCCCACTATGCACAGGCTGGCGGTAAGGACACTGAGGGCTTGCATGCAGCCATCGACAAGGTCATTGAATTGGCGAAGCTCTAAATCCGAAATGGCGGAATAACGAAATGCCGAAATAACGTAATAACGGTATAACGATATAACGTAAAATTTTAAAAAGACTATGTACGACAAAGACCGCGGGCTGTATATCGCCCATTGCGCCAACGGAGCGCTTTCGATTACTGGTAAGATGGCTAACCGCCACGGACTCATTGCCGGTGCTACAGGTACTGGTAAGACGGTAACACTGCAGGTGATGGCAGAAACATTCTGCCAGGCAGGTGTACCCTGTTTTATGGCTGACATGAAGGGCGACCTCAGTGGCATCTCTCAGGTCGGTAAGATGAGTGGTTTTATCGAGAAGCGTCTGCCAGAGTTCGGCATTGAGAACCCTGAGTTTCAGGCGTGTCCCGTCCGCTTCTTTGACGTATTCGGCGAACAGGGTCATCCCATGCGTGCCACTATTTCGCAGATGGGACCGCAACTGCTCTCACGCCTGATGAGTCTCAACGAGACACAGGACGGTGTGCTGAACATCGTATTCCGTATTGCCGACGAGCGCGGATTGTTGCTCATTGATGTGAAAGACCTGCGTTCGATGCTCGACTGGGTTTCAAAACATGCCAAGGAATACACCACCAAGTATGGTAACATATCATCTGTCACCATCGGTGCCATTCAGCGTGCACTGTTGCAGTTGGAGGCACAGGGTGCCGATAAGTTCTTCGGCGAACCGTCGTTCGACATTTACGACCTGATGCAGACTGAGGGCGGCAAGGGAGTGATGAACGTTTTAGCTGCCGACAAACTCATGTTGCAGCCCAAGCTCTACAGCACCTATCTGCTGTGGTTGCTCTCCGAGCTCTACTCTACCCTGCCTGAAGTGGGCGATTTGCCTCTGCCCAAACTCGTGTTCTTCTTCGACGAGGCACACATGCTGTTTACAGACACCTCGAAGGCACTGCTCGACAAGATTGAACAGGTGATTCGCCTGATTCGTTCGAAGGGCGTGGGCATCTATTTCATCACACAGAGTCCTGCCGACATTCCTGAGAACATTCTCGGACAGTTGGGTAACCGCGTGCAGCATGCCCTGCGTGCCTATACACCGAAAGACCAGAAAGCGGTGAAGACGGCTGCCGACACCTTCCGTGCCAATCCTGCCTTCAAGACCGACGAGGCTATCATGAATCTGGAGACGGGCGAAGCACTGGTCAGCTTCCTGGACGAGAAGGGTGCCCCATCGATGGTGGAGCGTGCCAAGATTCTGTTCCCTCTCTCACAGATTGGAGCCGTCACCGAAGGACAGCGCTTAGACATCATCAAGCAGAGCCGTATCTATGGTAAATACGATACACCCGTTGACCGCGAGAGTGCCTTCGAGGTACTGCTTGCCGAAGCCGAGCAGCAGGCGCTTGC
This sequence comes from Prevotella sp. UBA2711, assembly GCA_002354095.1. Taxonomy (GTDB): domain Bacteria; phylum Bacteroidota; class Bacteroidia; order Bacteroidales; family Bacteroidaceae; genus Prevotella. The sequence goes on from DEKX01000033.1 coordinate 26,889, forward strand.
CGAAGCTGAGGAAACAGCGGCTGCTGAGACAGAAAACAAGAAGGAAGAGAAGCAGAAACCCGGCATCATGAGCAAGGTATGGAAAGCAGTGCTGACTGCCATCACTTCCACTTTGGCTACCATGCTGGGCACGTATGTCAGCGACAAGGTGACGGGCAAGAAGACCAAGTCGAGAACTTCGGCTACAGGCCGTGTGGTGAAGAATGCCACCAGTGCCGCCACCCGTTCCGTGACGAAGGAACTGACCCGCGACATCTTAGGCAATCTGATAAAATAACAAAAACAAATAGCAAAAGAAAAGCGGTTGAGATGTTCAACCGCTTTCTTTTTTATTTCAACGTCCGCAGGAGGAAGTCACTGACAATATCCGTTGTGCGATAGATGTTCTGCGAGAAACCATGATCGAAATATTCCTGAAGAACATACTCAGAACCCTTCCATTGTTGATGGAAACGCAACCCATAAGTGTACGGAACAATACGGTCGCCATTACCATGAATGATCAAGGCTGGTCCGTGATAGTTTGCTGCTGTCTCATAGATAGGAAGCGAGAAAGCTGTTTTGATATAGTTACGACCTAAGCGCTGAGGTCCCCACAACTCGACATACTCTGGAGGATCCAACGGGTTGTACTGCTTGCCGAACGTAGAGCCACGGATAGCATCGTCGCGGAGTACGGCAGCAGGAGCCATCAATACCACAGCACTGATGTCGCTGCCCAGTTCGCCTGCCGTCATGGAAGCTACCACGCCCCCCTGAGAATGGCCCACCAAGGCAATCTTAGAAACATAGCGCAAATCACGTACATACTCAATGACCTTCTTGGCATCATTGATTTCGTTAGGCACTGTCATTTCCTCGAACTTTCCCTCGCTCTCTCCGTGACCATTGAAATCGAAACGGATGGAGGCAATGCCGTGCTTCTGCAACGAGTCGGTAATGAGTTCGAAGAGAGGACCTTCCTTGGTACCGCCAAAACCATGACAGAACACCACCATCGGGCATTGCTGCCCTGGTTTCAAATCGGGCTTCTGGATAACAGCCTGCAGCTTGCCATGATCACCGTCGATGGTGACACGCTCCCTGATAGGCTTAAAGCCTGTGGGGCGCAATTCCTTCAGGTATTTATCTACTTTATAGGTCAGCACCGTAGAGAGGGCTACCTTGCCTTCCTTATCGACAACAACCATCGAGGGAATCCATTTCACGCCATACGCCTTGGCAATGTCGGTCTCCTTGAATTTCTTCAATTCGCTCACCTGCGTATAGGTAATGCCGAACTGCTCACATGCCTTGCGCCAAGCCTCCATGTCGGTATCCATCGAGACGCCCACAAACTCAATGCCCTGAGGGGCATACTCTTTATACATCCTCACCACTTCGGGCGCATCCTTGCGACAGTCGGGACACCACGATGCCCAGAAGTCGAGCACCACCGTCTTACCTTTCAACTGCGACAGCTTAAAAGTCTTACCGTCAATGGTTTTCATCTTGAAGTCGGGAGCCTGCACTCCAGCCTTCACCAGTTCCGTAGCATACTTGCTGTCAAAGTCGGGCTCAGGAGCGAACTGTGCCCTGCCGATAGTAGCACTCAGCAACAGTGCCACACTCCATAATAGTCTTCTTTTCTTCATACTTTCTTTTGAATAATGATGTTGCAAAGTTATTAAAAAAATTATAAACTACCATGAAATGACGCATAAAATTTATACTCACAAATAACCCTGCTTTATCAGAAAATAACCCACCCTTATGCAGTCATAAGGATGGGTTATTGGCTAATCCTTATACTCCTTGACGGCATCGAAGCACGGACAGGCTTTCAGCGGGTTCAGGTTGTGGTGGCCCACAACGATTGCCTTCGGATAGCGTTGGCGCAGTTCATCCACCAACTGCCGCATGGTCCGCTTCTGTGCCTCAGTCCGCGTGTCTGCCGGATTGCCGCGGATGTCGAGTCCGCCCTCATAGCACACTCCGATGGAGTGTTGGTTATGGTTCTTGCAGTGTGCGCCCACCATGTATTCCGGTCGTCCCATTTCCAGCGTTCCGTCCCGTCGGATCACGTAGTGATAGCCTATGCCAAGGTGAAAACCTCGCTGGCGGTGCCACGAATCTATCTGTGCTGCTGACGACTGTTGGTCGGGCTTGACTGCCGAACAGTGAATCACGATCAATGTAATATGCCGCATGACTGCACGAATACTGTACTACTAATGGCTGTCAGAATCGTAATCAATATCTGCAGCACCTGTTTCCAAACTGACTTACTCATACTCTTTGAACTTTTTTGTCACACGGAAATCACAGAAATTCACAGAAACATTGGTGCTCCAACTTTTCATTGATTGTATCAAAAAATTTCCGTGATTTCCGTGATTTCTGTGTGACCATAAAATTATTTTCTGTGTGACTATGAACTATGAACTATGAATTATGAACTATGAACTACCCCTCTGCACTGGGTCCGGAGGCATTACCGCCGGAATGAGTGGAAGTTGAGCTGCCTGTCTGTTCGGCTATCCAGTCGGCAAGGGGAGTCACCTTCTTGATGTACTTCTTCTTTTTCTTGTCGGTCTCACTGGGGGTCAGGTCAATCTTCTCCTCCACACCGTAGGTGTTCAGCGCACACATCGACTTGAAGGTTCTCGAGGTGATGTCAGCGTCGCCGGAGCCCTCGGGGATGAAACGGATGTGGATGCCGTTGATGTACTGTGAGGCATTCCATTTGCCTGCCAGGATGTCGGCCTTGGTGATGCCGTTCTTGGTGGCTTCGATGGTAGGCATGAAGGTGCCCAGCTTGTCGATCTTGACGGGGTTGCCCTGCGAGAGCAGTTCGATGATGCAGCCCGACATTTTCTTGAGCACCCCGCCGATGACATCATCACCGTAGATGGAGTTGTGCTCAGCCATGTGTTTGGTCAGGCCTTCGAGCGAGATGGTCTCTTTCTCCAGTGCTTTGGGGTAGTACTTACCGTAACCTGCATTCTGCTGGTTGTCGTTCTTTCGGAGGTTGATTCCGAACTGTGGATTTTTTACTGCCATGTTTACATTGATTTTGAAGTTTAACGTTTGAATTTTAATCAATCATGCTGCGCGCTCAGCAATCGTTGTTTGACAATGCAAAGGTACTACCATCCAAAGTTCAGCCTTGAGGTTGCTTGAGGTTTCTTGAGGTTGCGGGTGTTAAAGGTCGATACATAGCTTTTCGGCGATGAACATCACTACACGGGGCGGCATCACCTTCTGGTTGCGCTGCAAGCCCATAGCCTGCAGTTCCTTGCTGAAGGGCTTACACCAGTTCATCAGGGTGTTGACACTCACTCCTGCCCGTTGGGCCAATTCTGATTTCGACATTGCTTTCATTGTTAGACAGAATAACGGTTTAAAGACAGAATAACATATTAACAGATATAGATTCTCGTAATGAAACTATTGGAAACTCGTAATGAAACTATTGGTTTCTCGTAATGTAACTTCTCTTATTATTGATACACTTATACAGATAATACACTTAAATACATAAAACTTTTCACGCGTACGTACACCCGCGTACGTACGCAGGAGGGTTTTTCAGAAAACATCTGTATCATCTGTATCTGTATTTTCGCCGGCAACCGCCATCATCGACCTCAGCGACCGCATTTCTTCGGCAGTTCGGCGCACCACTACATAGCCGCGGGTGTTGCGGTAGGTCTTGCGCTCAAAGCCCTGCTCGACGAAGGCACGCCCCAACATCACGGTAGAGAGTTTCTGGGTGATACCGACACCCACTATCTGGATGGCCAGCGATACAGGCATGAATTCACCTGGTTCGCCGTCCCTCGGTTTGCGGAAGTATAGCTGTATCAGCTCCGTCTCCAGACTGGGCGTTTCAAAGTGGCGGTTGTGGCGGGAGAGTTGCTGTATGTCGGTTTGCCCGAACCAGTATTGGAAACCCTGCTTATAGAGGGCGTACGCCTGGGCGAAGATGCCCTCGTATTCGAAAGGCACCTCGCGCGGCGACGTGATGTATTCCACCTCGAAGGGCAGCCATCGGCGGTTGCCGGTAGGGTCAGAAAGGAACTGGATGTTGTTGCCCGTACCGCAGAACGAGGCGATGTGTTCGCGCCGTTCGGCATAGTGGGCGTATGCCGCTCGCTCGTTGACGGCGGGCATGGTGACGGCAGCCTTCAGCTGGTTGAGCTCCGACGGTCGCATGGTGTCCAGCTCCTCGCAGCACACCAGTCCGAACTCCGACAGCGTGATCAGGTCGTCGCGCGACATGCGGTTGGCATTGGTCTTCGTGTAGAAATACTGCCGCAGCTCGGGTGGCAGCAGGTATTGGAACCACGTGGTCTTGTAGGAGCCCTGTTCGCCTATCAGCACCAGGATGACGTTATTCACCACCCACGGATTGACCCATGATGCCACCATCGCCACGAGCCATTTCTTCAGGCAGTGGTAGAAGTAAAGTTGGTCGTCGGTATCGCCCCTTACCTTCACGCTCATGCTCAGCGGCAGGATATAGTCCGACTCGCCGTCCCACTTCTTGAGGTGTTCCAGATAGAACCGGAACGGGTGGTAGTCGCCCACGAAATCAGAGTCCAGCACGCGGTAGATGTCCGATGCGCTCACCTCCTTCGTCAGCGACAGCTCTTTCCACAGCGAGTTCACCACCCGGTCGCTGATGGGCTGCCACTCCGCAGACACGCCGATGCTGTCCGACGGAAAGCAATATTCCACTCGCCGCGTTATCACATTATGCCGCAGCATGATCTTTCCCAGCAGGAACGTCTGTATATCGTCCACCGACGCCCTGTACTCCTTGTAGTTGGGCTTGCGTTCCCTCTTCTCGTTGGTTCCGCTTTTCTTTCTTTTTTCTTTCATATCGGCAGCAAAGATACGAAGAAGCTGAAACATTTACCCTCAATATGGTGGGTACATATTGGGGGAATATTGGTAGTAGGACGCCTTATCGCAATAGCTTTTTTAATTCATCCTGGAATACCAGTGATTTCTTTTGATTAAGTGCTTCGTAATAATCGCGGTACATATTCTTCCGATTCCACAACATCTCGAATACTTTCCACTTCTCACGGATGCCCAGCCGTATGGCCATCGCATCGGCAAGTAAGGCAGCCTGTGTGCGTGATATAGTTGGTTGATAGTTGTCGTCCACATACGCTGCCTGCTGTACTTTCTGCCAGAGTACCATAGCCTCTTGCGTGCTAAGCACTTCGGGCAAATCTCCCCCCCTTCCTATTACAGGTTTTTGAGGATAGGATCCTATATACTGGTTTTCCACTTTATCTACATGCTGGCTACCCGACTTGTAGATATTGATATTGATGCTGCCAAGAAATTTAAAGTCTGCCTGATGCAGCCGTTCAAGCAAATGGTTGATGATTTCAAGTGACTCCTCGTCGTTATTATTATTCATTTTAATGGTTCCGCTTTCTAATTTTATACATCTGTCATTGCGCTCAAGACATAAAAAAAGAAACGGAGGACGTGGGTCGAATTTGGTGTCACAGCAAGCTCCCAGGCCGGCATGCCTTTCATAGATGCTGCTACTGCCAAACGCCCACGCCTCCATTGTAGGATGCGTGAGCAGGCAGCCATCGCTTCTATGAAGTCTATTTGAATTTGCCGTTCGGGAGACTAACAAAAGCTGCGGTTGCTTTATCTTATATGTCTTCGGTTGCAAAGGTAATTATTTTCCTTTACAATCCTATACTTTTTGCTAATAATCTTATGAAATTGTCGCTTTTCAGTTCAGTTATCCATAAAGTTATTCGTCTTCGATAGAAATTGTGAATTCAGCTATAATACCCCCGTCAACCGCTATCAGTAGTGAATAATCTCCTTCATCGTATGAAGACATATCATAGACAAAGGTCTGCCCATATACGGCACTGATATTGTCACTTTCATATACTACTCCATTCTGTGCAATAGTAATTTCAGCAGAACTGATAGCAGTATTAAACAGCACTGTCAATTCACCCGTCTCAGCATCGATGTCCGCAAGTACTGGATGGAAAGCGGGGGCTTTTGGCCGATAAGGAAATGGTGTTGTTGGTTTGGGCTTTAGAATATACATCTTTGCTTCAGCATTAACAGCCCCGAAAAATAGGAAAGACATTCCTAACATGAATGATAATAATACTTTTTTCATAATACTTTAGTTTTTTGACTGCAAAAGTACTGAATCCGCAACAATTGACCAAGATAAGTCCTTGAAAACTTTATGCGCAGCCGTTTTTCTGCTATAACAACTGAACGCTTTGTTTATCAAGCTGTTATATTCTTCTTTATAAAATTTAAAACTGAACAAAAAACGCTTGATGACGCTAAGAATACTTGTAAAACGTTGTTTTTCCTTTCTAAAATCACTGAAAAAGAATCGATAAACGATATTTCTTTGTATCTTTACAACCAAAAAACGGTTCTATGAATAAAAACCTTACTTTTGCTATTTTCGCTACATTATCACTATGTGGATGTGGATATCAATCCATTACCCAAAAACTGAGTGCCATTGATTCTCTTGTAAATGATGATAATTATGACTCTGCTTATTATGAGGTGAGAAAGATAAATACTGAATCGATAAATAGTCCAGAAGACAGTGCTCACTACTATCTTCTGCTATATCGGACGAGTATGCTCATTGGTAGTGCATGCCTGCCTGACTCACTCATCGATTATTCTATCTCATACTATGACAAGGCAGATAATGGAGAAAAACTATGCGACGCTTATTATTATAAGGCAGTAGCCGAAGTCAACAAAGGAAAGTATAACCAAGCCATTGTTTTATCCAAGCAAGCCGAGGAATGGGCAAAACAAATAAACAAGCCAGGGGAACTTCTCAAAATATCAGAACTGATTGCATACATCAACGGGGTTTATGGCAACAATGATTTACAACTTCAATATGCCAAACAATCGTTGAAATATGCCATGGAGATAGGGAAGAAGAACTGGATAGTCATTTCGTATTGCAGAATATGTGAAGCGTATCAAGCGCAAGAGAAAATTGACAGTGCACTCATGTATGCCGATAAAATCATGGAAAATATTCATCATGCTGATACTACCAATATACCATACTTCTTAAATACAATAGGTTCAGCTTATATAGAGAAAGATATTGCTAAGGCAAAAAAAGTTCTCGAAAAGTCTCTCACATATAAGCCTTTGGCAAGAACGTATGAAAACCTTGCTTACATCTATTATATAAAAGGTAAAGGAAAGGAGGCTTATGAACTATGGAAACAGGCGTTGTTGACGGATGATAATGCCCCAAAAGACAGAATTCTCTTCAATATACTCCAATATGATTTAGAGCATCATAATGTAATGGACGTAAGCAAACAGATTTATGACATATACGCTATCAAGGACAGTCTGAACGATGCCCTTAAAGACAGGAGCTTACTGAAGATACAACAGGAGTACGATAAACAGGTTGCTCATGACCAGCATGAGCAAGAGCTGTTAAGATGGGGTGTCGCAGTTCTGGCACTTATAGTTATCATACTGCTTTTAATAGGATATATCCAATACCGACGGCACAAGGCTAAACTCCTGTTGGCAGAACAGCAAATGACTATCAGTAACTATCTAACAGAAATCAAAAGCCTGAAGAACAATCAAGATGGAACGGAACAACAGATAGCCGATCTGAATCAGAAAATCAATGATCTGATAGAGCAAGACTCTCCAAGACTATATCGAGGAAAGATGCTCTACGACCATATCATGCAGAACGGTACAACTGTTTCCTGGGGTAAAGACGACTATCAGTGTTTCGTTGATTTTTATAAGGCCAACGATTTATCCACCTATAACAAAATCGTCAAGAAGCATCATCCCAAGACCATCCACAACACATTCTTCCTGATTCTGTATGCTATAGGAAAAACTGACAAGCAGGTACAAACCATTATGGCTATCACCCAAGAAGCCATTCGCTCAACAAGATTCAGAATCAGGGAGAATAATAAGAAGAGGGGCTGATATGAAAGCCCTTGCGGCTTCAAGATAACAAAATAATCATGGGGATGGGGGGTAAAAATCTGTCAAATATTTGTGCTAATTCATAGGAAATGTGTACCTTTGCGTTATGGAAAAGGACAAAGACTTCATCAGTGACGAAATATATGGTAACAGACTCCTTATCAGTGTGAGGGCTGATCAGACAGAATTGAGTGACAACATCCGGGTTGCAAGAGATAAGGAATCTATTAAACAACTGATAAGTGGTGTAATAGAAAAACTGAGGACATAACCTTGTGGGCTATGTCCTCGAATGGTGGTCAGAAAGGTCCAGCTTGAATTTTGCTACGAAAGCAAATCGTTCGCGCCCTCTGACGACATTCTGACACTGCAAAGATAGTAAGTTTTTCCGAAACTTCCAAATAAACAACTGATTTTTTGCCTTTTTACACCCCATTTTCTCCTAGAATCAGTTTCCATACGGAATGCAAAGGTACAAATAATAAAACTAACGCCTATAGCATTTAATGTTTTTTTCTTGTTCAGGAAACTATTTCAAAAAGTTTTTGTATCTTTGCCGCCTAAATTAGGAATGAAATGAAGAAAGGTATGATTGGGATGCTGACCGCCATCCTGTTAAGCGGTCTTTCGACGAGTGGCTGCGCCACCAATAGCAATGCGACTACGATACCGACCTCACTCAGTGAGTGGAAGGCTGGCAACACGGTAACCGAAGCAGAAATCAAGGCTTACGGCGGACTGGACAAGTGCTTTGCCGCAGAACCCATTCCCGACGGGGTGTGGCAGCGAATGCAGGGTAAGACCTACAAGGAGAATCCACATATAGGACGCAACGACCTGCGCCATATCCGTGCCTTGCACTGGGACTATGACAAAAAGATCCACGTCGGCGAGATGATAGTCAACAAGCAGATAGCTGATGTAGTGGTGCGCATTTTCCGACAGCTCTACGATGCCAAGTATCCTATTCAGCGGATGCTGCTGCCCGATGTCTATGATGCTGACGACGAGAAACAGATGCGCGACAACAACTCTTCGTGCTTTTGCTATCGTGCCATTGCCGGTAGCACGAAACTCTCAAAACATGCCAGAGGGTTGGCTATAGACATCAATACGCTCTATAACCCATACTACAAAGACCGTAAGGACGGCACCCGCTTCATCCAACCTGCCACAGCCGCCAAATACTGTGACCGCACTGGCAACTTCCCCTACAAGATAGACAAGCAGGATCTCTGCCTGCGTCTTTTCACCGAGGCTGGATTTGAGTGGGGCGGTACATGGACTTCCTGCAAGGACTTTCAGCATTTTGAGCTCATAGAATAGGCGCTGAATTTACAGATAGAAAAAAAGAACACAGAGGAAATCCTTCTGTGTTCTTTTTCTATCTTTACGCACTGATTAAAGCTCAGCATCAGAGCACTGGAATGTGGTGCCTTTCGACATGTCGCCCGTTTCCAGTCCGAGCTTGAACCACTTCATGCGCTGCTTGCTGGTGCCGTGGTTGAACGACTCGGGAACGGCATAGCCACGTGCCTTCTTCTGCAGATAGTCGTCGCCTATGACTTGCGCACACCTGATGGCTTCCTCGATGTCGCCGTCTTCGAGCGAACCGAAGCGCTTATTGTCATGATGAGCCCAAACACCTGCATAGAAATCTGCCAACAGTTCGAGGCGCACACTGAGTTTATTAGCTTCTGCCTCTGGCAGTCTTGACATCTGCTCGTGGACCTTGGCAAGAATACCGGTCAGATTCTCCACATGGTGACCCACCTCGTGCGCTATCACGTAGGCATAGGCAAAGTCGCCACTGGCTCCCAACTGCTGTTGCATGGTGGTGAAGAAAGAGAGGTCGATGTAGAGTTTCTGGTCGCCTGGGCAATAGAACGGACCCATAGCTGCCGAACCCTGTCCACAGGCGGTAGCTGTTCCGTCGGTATAGAGCACCATCTTAGGCACTACATACTGAGCCCCGTTCTGGCGGAAAATCTCAGTCCATACGTCTTCTGTACCAGCCAGTATCTGGGTCGAGAACTTAGCCATTGCCTGCTCCTCCTCGGTAAACTGGGGCTGACCTTCCGTCACCTCCGTATTACCGCCAAAGTTATTCTGCTGAACCTGTTGCATCACAGCTGTTACAGGGTCGCCACCTGACAGCCAGGCAAAGAGAGCTACCATAATGATACCACCGATGCCAAGACCGGCTTTTGCGCCACCGCCCATACCACGGCGGTCTTCAACGTTCGAGCTTTCTCGTCTTCCGTCTAATCTCATAATCTTATCTAGTTATTATTGTTTCTGAGAATCTTCAATATATTGCATGATGAGTGCTGCAGCATCGTCCTCATTGATAGAGTCCATATTAATCACCAAGTCGTAATTGCGAGTGTCGTAACGCGATTCACCTGTATATTTGGTCACATAGTTATCACGCATCTTGTCAATCCGACGGATGGTCTTCTCTGCCTCCTCAGCCGACATATTCTGTTTCTTCATCAGACGCTGGATACGTTTCTCCATAGGAGCCTGAATAAGAACGTTGATGTGGTTGGGATGATGGCGGAACACAAAGAATCCGCTACGACCTGTGATAACACAAGAACCGTTTTCTGCCATAGCCAGCAACATTTCTTTCTCAACCTTGAAGATTTGTTGGGTTGTCACCAGTTTTGGTTCATCACCAACGGCAATACTATAATACTGATGACGCATCGTTTCACCTACAGACACGACACGGCTGAAATCCGACCACCAATTATTTTTTCTTCCTTTTAGGTTTTCAATCTCTTCAACGGTCAGATGATATTTCTCCTCTAAAGCCTTTACCAATGCCTTATCATAGAAATCCACGCCCAACTTAGCTGCCAATTTCTCACCGACAGTACGCCCACCTGAACCCAGTTCACGGTTGATGGCAATGACAAATTTTTCTTTTAAATTCATAGTTTTATCTTAAACTTCAGTTATGATTCAAAACACTTCCGCTGCAAAGTTACGAAAAGTCGAGAGCAAAACAAAGAAAAACTTTTCTTTTTTTGCCGAGACAGAGTAACTTCGCGACTTTTGTCGCAAAGTTACAAAAATATTTTGCATTTACACAGCATAAGATTGAAAAAAAAATTAATAGACAACAGAGTAAACGTAGCCTCGCGGCTCGTTGACAATGGTTTGTATCTGATTGGCGAAACCAATCAGCACGTTTTTCAGGTCGTTACGGATGCCCTCACCCGAAAGTTTCAGCACGGCTTCCTTCATCGTCCAATAGCGGATAAAGGCTAAGGCGGGGTTCGGAGATTGCGTGATTGCTGCTATCTCGTCATCGTTCATGGTGTAGTGAACAAGTGATTCCCGATACTCCCTGATGCTTTCAACATCTATTCCGACTGGCGTTTCGCTGATGGCACAGATGGCTGCCTCGCGACAATGACTCATATTGAAATGTATCTCTGGATGGCCAAGGATAAAGGGTTTGCCATGTTCACCATATTCAAAGACGGGTTTTTCCGTGATGCCATACTCTTTCCGTAAGCCTTCGCAGAGCAACAGATAAGCAGCCGCACAGGTTTTACGCCCCTGTTCGTGCTTAAACTTCAAAGCCTGTTCCCTACGCTGTTCTGATAATAAAGGTAAAGCAGCTTCGAAATCAAAATTGGCTATATCATCATTCAGGTAAACCATTGTCTGCCTTTGGTATGCGGCGGTTGGGATTCTCCTTGGCACCCAGGTCAATGAGTTCACGCCCTTTCTGCACCACACTCTGCCGTCCTTCTTCCAGTTTGTTTTTCGAGAAATCAAAGGCTTTGCGCGCCTGTTCCAATTGTTCGCCCACTTTGTTATACCTTTGGATAAAGTCGCCCAGGCGGTCCAACAGCTGTTCGGCAATTCCGAACACCTTCTCCTGATTCTCTGCCTGCTGATTCTGTACCCAGGCAATGTGTATCATGTGGAGAATACCCAACAGATTCTGTTCGCCTGTAATAAACACCTTGCGCTCAAAAGCCTCGCGCCACAGCGTGGGGTCGTTGGCCAATGCCAGCTGCAGGGAACTTTCGAAGGGTACAAACATAATCACAAAGTCTATCGCTTCGCGAGGAGCTTTGATGTATTTCGAATAATCTTTGCGCGCCAGTTCTGTCACATGACTGCGGATAGACTTGATATGCTCTTGCAGGGCACGTTCCTTTTCGGTCGGGTCTTCCGCATTGACATAGCGCTGATAGGCAACCAGCGACACCTTTGAGTCGATGACGGCATCCTGTCCCTGAGGATAATGCAGAATGACATCGGGCTGCATCTCTTTGCCCGTATCATCATTCTTCAGCGGTCTGCCCTGCTCGTCGCGCAGTCGGGCTTGTACCTCATAATGGATGCCTTCGGTGAGTCCCTGAGAAGCGAGCAAATCGCCTAAGATGATTTCACCCATATTGCCACTCACCTTATTGTCGCGACGTAAGACATTGGCGAGCGATTCCGCTTTCTCGCCAATCTCACGGTTCGACTCCATCATCAGCCTCAGCTGTTCACGCAGCGAAGCATTCTGAGCCGTGTGGTCCTTGGTGTTCTCGTTGATAGCCTTACGCATTTCACTGATGGCATCTTTCAAGGGCTGCGTCACTCCAGCCATCGTCTCCTTATTGGATTCTTTCAGTTTCGAAGCACTCTGTTCCAGCACCTGCTGTGCCATGTTCATAAACTGGGCGTCGCGTTTCTGCTGCTCTTCCTGTTTTTCTCCCTGGGCATCTGCTACCTGTTGACGCAAGTGTTCCAACTGCACGTCTTTCCGCGCGCCCTCGATACGGAGCGCATCCATCCGTCGGTCCATCAGCACATACAGGATGGTACCTCCGATTCCAATACCTATTAATATATATAGAGCTATCATAACTGCAAAATTACAAATAAAATATCAAATACGCACTATCTGCCGTCAATTATTTCTGTCTGCGTCTTGGGCCAGTTCACCAGATAGAGCTGTTCCGTGGCTCGCGTAAACGCCGTATAAAGCCAATGGATATAATCGGGGGTCAGCATATCGTCCGTCATATAGCCTTGGTCCACATAGACATGTGCCCATTGTCCGCCTTGCGCCTTATGACAGGTGGCAGCATAGGCAAACTTCACTTGCAGGGCGTTGTAATACTTGTCCTCCTTCAATTTCTTCAGGCGGTCTTGCTTCAGAGGTACATCAGCGTAATCTTCCATCACCGCCTGGTACAGTTGCTCTTGCTGTTCACGCGTCAGAGCCGGTGCTTCCGAAGTCAGTGTGTCGAGTATCACCATAGCAGTCAGTTCATAGTCATCATAGTCGGGAAAGGTCATCGTCACCTCTGCGAAATGGAAGCCATAGAGTTCATGCACGTTGCGCACGCGGCGGACTACTGCATGGTCGCCATTGGCTATAAACTCCTCTTTCCGCCAATAGTAGTTATTCTTCACCACCATCAACTGGTCGCCACTGGTCAGTTGGTCCTCGCGTCCCAACACCATATTACGAATGCCCTGATTATAGATTTTCGCCCGTTTGTTGCTACGGGTAATAATCATCGTCTCGTCAAGACCCACCTTAGAATAGCTGCCGGCTAACGACTCTATGAGTTCGTCGCCAGGTACCACCATGATATCGCTAAACCCGTGCAGGTGAATCTTAGGAAGCACCACCCCGCCCTCACGAATCTGCGTGGCATTAAAGAGAATGCCTGACTCCTGACTCTGGCGCAACACTTCATGCAGGTCGCACTGATGGACATGCAGACCATAGCTCTTCAACACCTCGCCCATCAAGGCAGGACTCTCTTCCTCGCCCACAGGAGGCAACTGAGCTTGATCGCCAATGAGCAGCATCCTGCAGTTGCGCCCATTATAGACAAACTGAATCAGGTCGTCCAGTAACTGACCTTTGGCAAAGGGGGTGTCGCCATTATTGCTGGCATTGGCTATCATCGACGCCTCATCAATAATGAACAGGGTGTCTTGCGCTGAGTTATAATTCAAATCGAAAGCCCCTTCTAATGATTTTTGGCGATAGATACGACGGTGAATGGTGTAAGCAGGCTGACCGGCATAGAGAGAGAATACTTTGGCAGCACGACCGGTAGGAGCCATCAACACCATTTTCTGCTTCAGCGAGAGGAGTGCCTTCACGATAGAAGCAGCCAAGGTGGTCTTACCCGTACCTGCTGAACCCCGAAGTATCATGACAGCCTGTTCATGCCTGTCAGTCATAAACAGGGAGAACACATCAATAGCATGTTCCTGCTCTTGCGTAGGAATATGAACCAAGGCCGATCGGATGCGATATTTCAGTTCGTCAGTGATCATATTGGCGACAAAATTACGAAATTATTTGGATTTTCTCTCACTTATTAGTAATTTTGTCGGCGATATGAAGATTTCTTTGGATACAAAGCGTTTTGGAAAAACGATTACCAACCGCACCATCAACATTATACTTGCTATTGTAGCAGGCATACTGGGGGTGTTGTGCATCATGAGTATCACACGCTATTAATATGACTATTATGCAGCAGAACGACCGCATCGCCCATAACCGACTAATTGTACGTACCAGTCGTAACAATCTTGTCTTCGCTACTGTCAACAGTGAAGACAATGGAGAGATTACTTTCAAGCCTTATATGCTGAACAGCGGCATATCCATGGCTGCCAATCTGCGTGAAGCCTTCCGTACGGAGAGCATACTCAAGGAGTCGTATGCACGTATTCTGATTATGGTAGATAGCCCCGTACTGATGGTACCCATTGATGTATTTCATGAGGAGGACGCCAGGACGCTCTATCTTCATGCCTACCAAGGACACGAGAAGGACGAGATTGAACATACCGTATTGCCAGATTTGAACTGCGTGGTTGTCTTTTGTGTCAATAAGGACATGAAGACGGTGATTGACGACCATTACAATGAGGCGATTTACATAGCTGCCGTAGCACCGGTCTGGCGCTATCTGCACCAGCGCAGTTATATGGGGGTGAGAGAGAAGCTTTATGCTTATTTCCACGATCGGCATCTGGAAATTTTCAGTTACGGACAGAATCGCTTTAAATTCTGTAACAGCTTCGATGCTCGCGACCCACACGATGCCCTTTACTATATGCTCTACACCTGGAAGCAGATAGGATTGCAGGCGGAACGCGACGAGATACACTTGGTGGGTGATATTCCTGAGGCCGACTGGCTGACTGACGAATTGAAGAAATACATCAAACGGGTGTATGTCATCAATCCTGCCGGCGACTTCAACCGTTCCATGGTAACCCAGATAGAGGGTATGCCTTATGATTTGATGACTTTATTTGTAAAAGGAAGATGAGAATCATCACAGGAAAATACAAGGGGCGCCATTTTGAGATTCCACGCTCATTCAAAGCCCGCCCTACCACCGATTTTTCCAAGGAGAATATATTTAACGTTCTCAATGGCTACATCGATTTTGAAGACAAGACGGCACTCGACCTCTTTTCCGGTACGGGTAGTATCACACTGGAACTGCTCTCGCGCGGATGCAGTCAGGTTATAAGCATTGAACTGGACCGTGACCATCACCGCTTTATCCAACAGTGTCTTCAAAAACTGACTGCTGATGGCAAACAGCCAACTGCCATCCCTATCCGTGGTGATGTGTTCCGCTTCCTGAAATCGTGCAAACAGCAGTTCGACTTCATCTTTGCCGATCCACCATACGCTTTGACGGAACTGCCACAGATTCCGAATATGATTTTTGAAAAGAACCTGCTGAAGGAGGATGGTATCTTCGTTTTAGAGCATGGCAAAGACCACGATTTCTCGCAACATCCTCATTTCGTAGAACATCGCCAATACGGCAGTGTTAACTTTTCGCTGTTCAAAGCAACGGTGAAAGCAGACGAGTAAGACTTTCCCAAAGCCGTTTCTTGAAGGAAGGATGGATACGCTGAGGCAATTCACTCAGCAGAACAGACTGTTCCTGATCGCGCAGGAAGACATTGCGCATACGGATGGCCATACCTTCATCATAAATAAAGGCATTGCCCTCGAAATTGTTCTCGAACGAACGGAAGTCAACATTCGTTGACCCACAAGTGGTCATGGAGTCATCGCAGACCATCATTTTAGAATGCAGGAAACCCGCCTGATAGAGATATACCTTCACCCCTGCCTCGTAGGCCTCACGCAGATAGGAACGGGATGCCCACTCCGTGAAGCGTGCATCAGAACGACGCGGACAAAGTATGCGGACATCCACTCCAGCCCTGGCTGCCGTCTTAATGGCAAAAAGTACCGGCTCGTTAGGCAGGAAATAGGGCGTTTCAATATACACATATCGCCGAGCTGCAAGAATAGCCCGCACATAGCCCTGCATAATTTCCGGATAGGGATTAGTGGGACCACTGGTCACGATCTGAGCCAGACAGTTGTTAGTTAAGAGTTGAGAGTTGAGTGTTGAGAGTGGCGGATAGTAAACACGATCGGTGATGAGTGTACGATCAACGAAATACCAGTCTATGAGGAAGGCACGCTGAAGACCATAGACGGCACCACCACTCATACGAAGCATCGTATCACGCCAAGGCTGTTCGCCGGTGCCCTGCACATAGCGCAAGGCAATGTTCATACCTCCGATATACCCCACTCTGCCGTCAATAACAACCAGTTTCCGGTGATTGCGATAGTTGACTTTACTGGTGAAGGAAGGGAACCTGACGGGCAGGAAGGAAGCCACCTCAATACCTTCCTCACGCATCCGTTCAAAGAATTGATGCGACACTTTCCAACAGCCCACATCATCTACTATCACGCGCACCATCACGCCCTGGCGTGCCTTTTCTATCAAAGCATCACTCACCAGTCGCCCCAAGGCATCGTCTTCGAAAATATACATCAGGATATGTATATGATGGGTGGCTTTGGAAATATCCCTGAGGAATTCAGGGAAAAAGGCATAGCCATCGGTCATGATATCTACCTGGTTATCCTTAAAAGGCAATGAGAACGACTGGTTGACAAAGAGGTCAACCAACTGTTTCTGCCGTTCTGGGATACGCAGGTTCTGTTGCTCCACAAAACCTAACATCGAGCGTTTGGTCAACTGGTCAACCGAGCGTTGACTGACCAGTTTCTCCTTTCGATGGTTGATACCGAAAAAAAGATAGAATACTAGTCCTACTATGGGTACGAAGATAATCACCAACGCCCATGCCATTGTCTTGGCTGGCTGGCGATTGTCCATCACCACATGGATTACCGCAAGAGCGATGATAATCCATAGGAGGGTCATACCTATTATATATAGTAGCGAGTACATCATCAAAAGTTAGCGGCCCAACATCTTTCCTATTTGTCGGAACAGTTCCGAAACAGACTTATATTCGTCCATGAGCTCCTTGATACGGGCCATGTCCTTCTCACCTTTCAACTCCTCTTTCACCTCTTTCAACCGACCATTCAGATAGTTGTAGCGGAAATCGAGAATGAGATGATCTATCATCTGGCGCATATCCTTCATGGTTATTTCTTTCTGGAAATTCTTTCCCAGTTGGTATTTATCTACAGCCAAGTTATGAGCCAGTTGACTCACTTCCAAATCAGGATGCTGAGTAAAGTAGGTTTCTGCAACAAACCCGCTCTCCTCTGAATGTTCCACCGCTTCCTGCAGAATACGGTTATAGAGATCATTACTGAATGTCAACCCATCGCTGCCAAAATCAAAGTTTACATATTGGGCAACGTTCAACTTGATATATCCTTCTTCCTCCGTGTGTTCATCAACGACCACCATTTCGCCATGACGAATGATTTGCTGAATGATGAGCCGTTCCACGGTAGTTGCTTGTTCTTGTAGCGTATGTAGTCCGATGGCTGCCGGCGCAGTGTCGGTCTCTGGTTGCTGGCGTGCTTCCCGTTCTGCCTCCTTCTGCTGTTCTTCCTTTTCGCCGGCAATAAATTTATTCATCTGGGAAATGAGGGTTTTCTCATCTACCTCTAACCGGCGAGCACAGTCTGTGATATAAATAGTACGCTCTACAGAATCGGGGATAACACTTACAGAACGTACAATGCTGTTGATGGCTTCTGCACGTTTAATAGGATCTTTGACTCCCTTCAACAGTAAGTTTGTCTTAAACTGTATGAAGTCTGTCTGATGCTCCTCTATATACGCACGGAATTCCGTAGCAGTATGTTTACGCGAGAAAGAGTCGGGGTCGTCACCGTCAGGCAACAGCAATACCTTCACCTTCATACCTTCCTGCAACAGCATATCGGTACCACGCATAGCAGCATGAATACCAGCCTCATCACCGTCATAGAGCAGCGTGATGTTGGGGGTAAAGCGATGCAGCAACCGTATCTGGTAAACGGAAAGGGCTGTTCCTGAGTTGGCCACTACATTCTCCAACCCACACTGATGCATGGCTATCACGTCGGTATATCCTTCCACCATAAAGACATTATCTTCCTTCACAATGGCTTTCTTTGCCTGAAAGATACCATAGAGTTCACGCTCTTTATGATAGATTTCCGAATCGGGCGAGTTGACGTATTTTTGCTGTACGCCTTTCGTGGCAGCATCCAGTTTTCTGCCTCCGAACGCCACAACCTTACCACTCACATTCAACCAGGGGAAGATGGCACGGCCTGCAAAACGGTCGTAAATACCGCGTTCGTTTTCGACACACAAGCCTGTCTTGATTAAGAATTCATCTTTATAACCTTTCCTATGCGCCTCGTTGACCAAAGCTTCTCGCTTGGTGAGGGCAAAGCCTAACTGGAATTTCTCGATAATATCATCCCTGATGCCACGACTGCGGAAATACTGTTTACCGATGGCTTGTCCGTCCACATCGTTTTTCAGTATCTCATGGAAATACTGACAAGCCCACTCGTTGACAATGAACATCGACTCACGGTCGCTTTGTTCCTTCTTTTCCTCATCACTCAGTTCGCGCTCCTCTATCTCGATATTGTACTTCTTAGCCAACCAGCGAAGTGCTTCAGGGTAGGTGATTTGCTCATGCTTCATCAGGAAGTTGACAGCATTGCCTCCTTCACCACACGCAAAGCAATGACAAATCTGTTTTGAAGGCGATACCATGAATGATGGGGTTTTGTCATCATGGAAAGGACAGAGCCCTTTATAGTTCACCCCCGCCTTACGGAGGTTCACAAACTCGCCCACCACATCAACGATGTTGGTGGCATCCATAATCTTATCGATGGTAGCTCTGTCAATCATGACTGCAAAATTAATAATAAGTAAGAAAAGAACCAAATTTAATTTGCACAAAACTAAAGAAATGTGCACGGATTGGCACATTTTGTGCAATTTTTAGTCTTTTTGCTTTGTTGTGAAGTAAAATATTAGTACCTTTGCACCCGATTTCGAAATTTCAATATTATACATTATTAAATAATATGGCTTTAAAGATTGTTGTGCTGGCCAAGCAAGTGCCAGACACCCGAAATGTGGGTAAGGATGCTATGACTGCCGAAGGCACCGTCAACCGTGCTGCCCTACCCGCTATCTTCAATCCAGAAGATTTGAATGCCTTGGAACAGGCTCTTCGCTTGAAAGAGCAGAATCCAGGTTCTACAGTAGGAATCCTCACGATGGGTCCTCCACGTGCAGGTGAGATTATCCGTCAGGGACTCTATCGTGGTGCCGATACGGGTTGGTTGCTGACTGACCGTCTGTTCGCAGGTGCTGACACCCTCGCTACTTCTTACGCTTTGGCTACCGCCATCAAGAAGATTGGTGATGTGGACATCGTGATTGGTGGTCGTCAGGCCATTGATGGTGATACCGCTCAGGTGGGTCCTCAGGTAGCTCAGAAGTTAGGACTGAATCAGGTGACGTATGCCGAGGAGGTGCTCAGTGTGAAAGATGGCAAGGCTACTATCAAGCGTGTCATCGACGGTGGTGTGGAGACCGTAGAGGCTCCCCTGCCCGTGGTGATTACCGTAAACGGAAGTGCAGCCCCCTGTCGTCCCCAGAACGCCAAGCTGGTGATGAAGTACAAGCGTGCTACATGCCCAATGGAGCGTCCTGCCGAAGGCACACCCTATGACAACCTCTATGAGGAGCGTCCTTACCTGACGCTCAACCAGTGGAGTGTGGCTGATGTGGATGGCGATGCTAACCAGTGTGGCCTGAGTGGCTCACCCACGAAGGTGAAGGCCATCAAGAACATCGTGTTCCAGGCAAAGGAGTCGAAGACTTTGACGGCTTCTGATGCTGATATCGAGGGAATGATCAAAGAATTGTTGGACGAAAAAATCATTGGATAATAGAGATATGAACAACGTATTTGTATATTGCGAAATTGAAGGTACTCAAGTACAGGAAGTATCTCAGGAGCTGCTGACCAAGGGTCGTAAGCTCGCCAATGAATTGAAAGTAGAGCTCCACGCCGTTGTTGCCGGTACGGACATCAAGGGTAAGGTGGAGGATCAGATTCTCCCCTACGGTGTTGACAAGCTATTTGTCTTCGACGCTAAGGACCTGTTCCCTTATACCTCAGCTCCCCACACCGACATTCTGGTGAACCTCTTCAAGGAGGAACAGCCGCAGATTTGTCTGATGGGTGCTACCGTGATTGGTCGCGACCTCGGTCCTCGTGTGTCTTCATCACTGACCTCTGGTCTGACTGCCGACTGCACCGAGCTGGAGATTGGTGACTTCGAGGACAAGAAAAGTGGCAAATTGTTCAGCAATTTGCTCTATCAGATTCGTCCTGCCTTCGGTGGTAACATCGTGGCTACGATCGTGAATCCTGAGCACCGTCCTCAGATGGCTACCGTACGCTCTGGTGTGATGCAGAAGGCTATCTATGATGGTGCCTGCAAGAAGGAGGTTGTTTATCCTGAGGTTAGCAAATATGTAAGCCCTGAGGCTTTCGTTGTGAAAGTACTCGACCACCATGTAGAGGCTGCCAAGCATAACCTGAAGGGCGCGCCCATCGTTGTTGCTGGTGGTTACGGTATGGGCTCGAAGGAGAACTTCGACATGCTGTTCCAGTTGGCTAAGGTACTGCATGGTGAGGTAGGCGGTAGCCGCGCTGCTGTGGATGCAGGCTGGCTCGACCACGACCGTCAGATTGGTCAGACGGGTGTTACCGTTCACCCCAAGGTGTACATCGCCTGTGGTATCTCTGGACAGATTCAGCACATCGCTGGTATGCAGGATTCTGGTATCATCATCAGCGTGAACAGCGATCCCGATGCTCCTATCAACAAGATTGCCGACTACGTGATTGTGGGTACTGTGGAAGAGGTAGTTCCCAAACTCATTAAGTATTATAAGCAAAATTCGAAATAACAATGGCAAACTATTATAGCGATCATCCTGAGATCGGGTTCTACTTGAACCATCCCCTTATGGCTCGTATCGTTGAGCTGAAAGAAAAGGGTTTCGCTGATGCGAAAGAATATGACTATGCTCCCGTTGACTTGGGCGATGCCATCGAGAACTACAAGCAGATTCTCGACATCACCGGCGACGTGGCTGCCAACATCATCGAGCCAAACTC
>DEKX01000033.1:48479-53816 GCA_002354095.1 Prevotella sp. UBA2711
TCGACGCCACCCGCAAGGCTGGTCTGTGGGGTGTTTCCATGCCCCGTCGTTATGGCGGTCTGAACCTGCCTAACGCTGTGTTCTCCATGCTGAGCGAGATGATTTCGGCTGCTGATGCCGGATTCCAGAACATCTGGTCGCTGCAGAGTTGTATCGACACGCTGTATGAGTTCGGCTCTGAGGAACAGCGTCAGAAGTATATCCCCCGTGTTTGTGCCGGTGAGGGTATGTCGATGGACCTGACGGAGCCCGATGCCGGTTCTGACTTGCAGCGCGTGATGCTGAAGGCTACCTTCGACGAGAAAGAGAACTGCTGGCGTCTGAACGGTGTGAAGCGTTTCATCACCAACGGTGACTCAGATATCCACCTCGTACTGGCTCGCTCTGAGGAAGGCACCAAGGACGGACGCGGTCTGTCGATGTTCATCTATGACAAGCGTCAGGGTGGCGTGAACGTGCGTCACATCGAGCACAAACTCGGTATCCACGGATCTCCCACCTGTGAGTTGACCTATAAGAACGCGAAGGCAGAGCTCTGCGGAAGCACCCGTCTGGGTCTTATCAAATATGTGATGGCGCTGATGAACGGTGCCCGTCTGGGTATCGCCGCACAGAGTGTAGGTGTTGAGCAGGAGGCTTACAACGAGGGACTGGCTTACGCCAAGGAGCGTCAGCAGTTCGGTGATAAGATCATCAACTTCCCCGCTGTCTATGATATGCTTTCTCGCATGAAGGCCAAGCTCGATGCTGGTCGTTCACTCTTGTACGAGACAGCTTGCTATGTAGATGTTTACAAGTGTCTCGAGGATATTGAGCGCGACCGCAAACTCACTCCCGAGGAGAAACAGGAACTGAAGAAGTACCAGCGTCTGGCTGATGCCTTCACCCCACTGGCTAAGGGTATGAACTCAGAGTACGCCAAC
Source organism: Prevotella sp. UBA2711 (assembly GCA_002354095.1). Lineage (GTDB taxonomy): Bacteria > Bacteroidota > Bacteroidia > Bacteroidales > Bacteroidaceae > Prevotella. The sequence goes on from DEKX01000033.1 coordinate 49,403, forward strand.
CAGAATGCCTACGATGCCATCTCTATCCACGGTGGTTCAGGCTTCATCATGGAGTACAAGAGCCAGCGCCTGTTCCGCGACGCCCGTATCTTCTCTATCTACGAGGGTACCACTCAGTTGCAGGTTGTAGCCGCTATCCGCTACATCACCAACGGCACCATGCTCAATAATATCAAGGAGATGGCTGCTAATTTGGAATGCTGCGACTGTGTAGCAGCCTTGAAGGCTCGTGTAGAGAAACTCATCCCCATCTATGAGGACGCACTGAACTACGTGAAGGCACTCGACAATCAGGATGCTCACGACTTCCTGGCTCGTCGCCTCTACGATATGACTGCCGAACTCGTAATGAGTCTGCTCATCATCCGCGATGCCTCAAAGGCTCCTGAACTCTTCAAGAAGTCTGCAAACGTTTATGTTCGTATGACCGAAGAGGATGTTTGCGGTAAGGCTGCCTACATCAAGAACTTCAAGGTAGAAGACTTGGAGAACTTTAAGGCTGCAGAGCCCGAGGCAGAAGCTGAAGCATAAACAACAGTTTATTCTATAAAAAAAGAATCCGATGAGTCACACAGACTCATCGGATTTTTCTTTCATACTATACACCTTTGCGACCAAAGCGCCACTGATATTGTGCCACACGCTGAAGATGGCACCAGGAATGGTCGCCATAGGGAAAGCGGCAAAATGAATGTTTGCCAAAGAAGAAGCAAGACCACTATTTTGCATACCTACCTCAATAGAGATAGCAGAACGCTTGGGGTGTGTCAATCGCAATAACAGCCCTATCCAATAGCCAAGGGCGAGACCGCAAAGGTTATGCAACATCACCACTACAACGACAATCAGTCCACCTGTGAGGAGCTTGGAAGCATTATGTCCTATGATAATAGCTACCAGTGTTGCTATCATCACGGAGGAGAATGCAGGAAGATAGGCAACCATACGGCGTGTGAACTCAGGCATATAATGCTGTATCAGGAAACCGGCAAGGATGGGGGCTATCACCACATAGAAAATGGACATCAGCATACCAACGGCATCCACATCCACAAAAGTTCCTGCCATCATCCAAGTCAGCAACGGTGTCAACAACGGAGCAAGCACCGTCGAAGTGGCTGTCATACCCACTGATAATGCCAAGTCGCCTTTGGCAAGATAGGTAATGACATTCGAGGCTGTGCCGCCAGGACAACAGCCTACGAGTATCACGCCCAATGCCAAATCAGGTGGCAATGAAAAAATCTTGCTTAATATCCAAGCGAGCAGAGGCATGATAGTAAACTGCGCCAGACAACCTGTCAGCACATCTTTCGGACGGCTGAACACAATTCGGAAGTCATTGGGATTCAGTGTCAGTCCCATACCAAACATTATCAATCCCAGCATAGGATTGATGACCCACGTACCCACAGCAGCAAAAGGTGCTGGCTGCCATAAAGCCAAAAGTGCCATGAGCAGCACCAATGCACCCATCCAACGGGAGATAAAATCACATATTTTCTTCATATCTGGATGCAAAAATACTAAAAAAGAATGATTTCCTTTGCATTCCATCCGTTTTTTCGTAACTTTGCAAAACACTAAAAACGTTTTATTACCGTGAAGACGGATTCCCCGTGACTATCGTACAATACATCCTCGCCCACCCCGAGTTGCAACAGGAAGAACCTGAATTCGACGCATGGTGCGACCGGGTGATTCAGGCTTTAGAGGAAGCGAAAACGAAGATTTAGCCGAAGGTCTGGTTGAGCACCTGCTCTACCACCTTAGGGAAATATTTCATTTCCAACTGATGCTCTTTCTCTGCGATATCCTCAGCGGTATCTGTTGGAGAGAGGGCAACTTTATATTGTGCAATCATCTCACCGGAATCGCAAACGGGAGTCACGTAATGCACCGTCATACCCGTTTCTGTCTCACCAGCCGCCTTCACAGCCTCATGCACATGATGGCCCCACATACCCTTACCACCATATTTGGGCAACAAGGCAGGATGAATATTGACGATGCGACGTGGATAGGCATCAATTAGGAAATTGGGGACAAGGGGCAGGAAGCCTGCCAATACAATAAACCGTATGTCGTATTGCTGCAACAGGGGCATCATCACCGCTTCATTGTTCAAATCCGCTTTGGGCGTTACGGCTGTGGCTACGCCCAGGTTCTTGGCACGCGTCAAAGCGTAAGCCTCCGGTTTGTTGCTCACCACCAAAGTGCAACGATAGCGCTCGGACGTGGCGAAATACTTAATCAGGTTTTCACAGTTGCTTCCGTTTCCTGACACGAATATTGCAAAGTTTATCTTTTCCATTTTTTTATCTGTTTAGTTCTTCTAATAATAATTCTATCAATCTTGGCACACCATATTGGTCGATGTCCGCCTCTGGAATCCAGAAATAGTCGTCAGGGAGCTGAGGCTGTTCTGCCGGTTCCCATAAGTAGAAGTCGGCATACAGGATGCGGTGGGTGAGCACATGCTTCACCCCTTGGCGCAATAATATGGCACCAGACGGAACCGTCTCAGTGAGCCACGGCTCGTAGAGCCCTTGCCAGATGTCACCGGCAGCACGGCGATGGATGGCTGTCATGCCTTGATGTCTGACATATATATAGACAAGATGGCGCTCCTGCACTTTCAGTGTCTTCCGTTTGACAGGAAGCGATGCCGTCTTACCATCATGCAGTGCCACACACGTTTCTTGCAACGGACAGACAGTGCATTGCGGATTGACAGGCGTACACTGGATAGCCCCAAAGTCCATCATCGCCTGATTGAACGCAGAGGCTTCATTTGCAGGCAACAGGCTATTCGCCAGAGCTGTAAATTCCTTTTTGCCTTCCGTCGTATTGATAGGTGTTTCGATACCATAATGGCGAGCCAGCACACGATAGACATTACCGTCCACCACAGCAGCGGGCAGGTTAAAGGCTATCGATCCAATAGCCGCCGCGGTATAGTCGCCCACCCCTTTCAGCCGTTTGATACCTTCCAACGTCATGGGGAATCCGCCCATCTCGACTATCTGTTTGGCTGCCTCGTGCAGGTTGCGGGCACGGCTGTAGTAGCCCAACCCCTGCCATTCGCGCAGCACCTCATCCTCAGAGGCCTGTGCCAATGCCTCCACGGTAGGCCACCGCTTCATAAACCGTTCCCAATAAGGTTTTCCCTGTTCGATGCGCGTCTGTTGCAATATGATTTCCGACAACCATATCGCATACGGATCACGTGTTTCCCTCCAGGGCAACACTCTTCCGTTCTCTCGGAACCATTCCAGTATAGCAACAGTAAAACTCACAAGTCACAGGTCTATAGACGCTGCAAAGGTACGGAAAATCGTTGAATTTGATGTTATTTTACCCCAAAAAGTTGCAAGTCTCATATGAAAGACTATCTTTTTCAAACAGTCCACTCTAAGTAGTTCGCAGGTGTAACCACCACAAACTGACGGAGCGCATATCCATTCTTGAATGGTGAGGGTACTGACACTGAGGCCTTTTTCGGATTCCATTTCATTTCAAAGGCTGTGAACGCACCGTCGCATTCCTCTATGTAGTCAATCTCCTGCTGCTGAGTGGTTCGCCAGAAATAACTCTTGGCATAATTGCCTTTGTAATGATTATGCTTCATGCGCTCACTGATGAAAAAGTTCTCCCACAGTGCACCAACGTCATTGCGCAAGGCAAGTGGAGTGAAGTTCTGCAACACAGCATTGCGGATGCCGTTATCATAGAAGAACACTTTGCGACCCTTCTTCAGTTCGGTCCTGACATTACGGGAGAAAGCGGACAGACGGAATATGACGAAACACTTCTCAAGCAAGTCTATGTATTTCTCGATGGTCTTAGGGTCAGACCCTATCGTCTGAGCCAGTTCGTTATAACTCACCTCACTGCCCACCTGCAAGGCCAGAGCCACCAAGAGTTTCTCAAGTAAGGCCGGTTTACGGATGCCCTCAAGCGACAGCAAATCCTGATAGAGGTAACTACCCGACAGGTTTGACAGCACCGCGCGGGCATCATCCCTGTGATTCAGCACATCGGGATAGGAGCCGTATATCAAGCGTGTTTCCAACAGTTGTTTCACTCCCAGCAGTCCCTGCTCATTCACCAGTTCGCCCGTAGAGAGTGGATACAGATTGTACTCCCACTTTCGTCCCGTCAGAGGCTCGTTGATGGTGTCACGTAACTGTAGCGATGACGAACCTGTAACCAACAATTGAACATCAGGAAAATTGTCAACTATCAATTTTAGCGTCAGTCCAACATTCGTTACCCGCTGTGCCTCGTCTATCAACACTATCTTGTGACTGCCTATCAGCAAGCGCAACTGCTGACTGTTTATGTTCGTCAACATCTCGCGCACTTCCGGCTCATCGCAGTTCAGTCGCAAGATTTGCTCAGTCCTGTCTTT
>DEKX01000046.1 GCA_002354095.1 Prevotella sp. UBA2711
TAGCCAATGCAAAGGTACTACACGGCGATGTCGGGCTGTCCGACTTTGTCCGACTTCGCTATGTTTTTCGATAAATTTTCCAGGGTGCGCTCCAGCTTTGAGTTCTGCAGTGCATGGATGAAGTGCTGATAGATGGTCGATTTGCTGAGCACCTGCTGGTCCTGCAGTTCCTGCGGCAGGTCGATGCAGTAGTCCTCGCACACATACTGGACGGCAATGGGTGGCAGCTTCTGTGCCTGCGGGGCAACGCCCATGGCTTCCAGCACATGCCGCCGTGATTGCAGATAGCGTTGAAACGTACGTGGCGACACACCGGCGAGCTGTGCCAGTGTGCGCTTGTTGATGAATCGGTTGTTGTCGTAATAGTTAATCATATTCAGGGAAATAGAAAATCTACCAAATCAATTTTTCGCTCTTTCTGCGCTGGCGTGGCGCGCTGTTCGAGTAGGGGAGAGACGTGGATGGGTTTTCCCGCCATTTTCTCTGCCCGCCGCGCAATGTCGTACCACTGGCGGAAGGTGGAGCCGTCGGGATCGGTGTCGGGAAACAACACGATTTTATGGCGCCTGAGGTGATACAGCATTTCGGGTTTCAATGCGCTCAGTCCTCCGGCAGCCATCCACAGGTATTGCGGATAATGTTCCGACAGGATGACGGCGGTCTTCTCTGCCTCCACCACACAGATGGTTTGTTCTTCCCGACAGGCAGCCAGCAGGTGCAGACCGAAGAAGTGGTGCTGTACGTCAATCAGGTCTGCCACATCAGGACTGTCCGCCAGATAGAATTTCGTCAGTTCAGCACCTACCCAGGTAGGGTGGTGGCTGTGGTCGCGGTGACAGTCAGCACGGTAGTACATAATCTTGCCGTCTAATACCCGTCCGTCCAGGTTCAGTTGCCAGAAGATAACCCCACCGTCGCGACTGATGCCCAACCGATAGCGTTCGGCGGCATGATGCATCTGCGCCTGAGTGAGGTAGCCCATACCGACACAGGCTCTGCAGAACTGACTGTCGGCTGACAGGTGACGGCTCACCATATCGCCTTCAGGGTAAACTATCAGGCGGTGCGCTGCCTGCTCTGCCGTCTCCTTGCGGATGCGCTGCCATTCGCGACTGAACGAAAAGGTGCCGATGTGCTGTTTTTCCATGTTGCTTGTTGTCCTGACCGTCGGCAAGCTATCACACGTTAGGTAGCACCCCCCTCATACTATAGCCCTCCCCCTTTATAGGGGGGGGAGGGCATGTATGAGAGGGGGGTAGCTACCGGTTAGTGTGATAGCATGATGGCCACCCGATGATACTTGTCGTACGTCTTGATAATCACGCCGCGTCTTTCCGCTTCAATCAACACTTTGTAGTAGTATTGTTTCTGCTTGATGTTTGTCAATTCTTTTACACGCGTCTCAATATCGTCGGCACTGCGTATTTCCCATCCGCCCATGGCGTCAACGAAAAGCTGTCGGTAGTCCCAGTCCCAGTCGCTTCCGCCATCACCATTGGCAGAAACAAGGTATTTCTTGTTGAACATGTTCGTGTCGGCACTCAGATTGCTGTTCGGGTCAACGCGCTGCGATTTGCCCGCGTGAATGTCAGAATCTTTGGCTGCATACGGAATGCCCTTTTCGTCCACATTGTAATAGAAAATTTCCATCGTTCTGCTCTTTCTGCTGGTGGTCATTTCCACACTCAGGGTTTCCGAATTCGGCAGACTGGCACAGCAGAACACTTCATAGCATTTTTGCAGCAACAACGTGCCGAGCCAACCGCGCATGTGACTCTTGTCGCCCGTACGACTCAGGTGAATGACGGTAGTGATATTACAGTTGTTCTGTTCAGCAAGATGCATCAGTTCCTGAATCATTTCAACCGTTTCCTGACCGTCGTTGATATCGTTCACCAAGTCGGCAATACCGTCAACAACGACGAGGTCGGGCTGATAGGTCGTAATGGCTACAGCCAGGTATTTACGGCGTTCCTCAGCCGACAACGTCCGTACATTGAACACAAACAACAGCTCTTCAGGAAAGTCACCGCCTATCATGGGGGCAATACGCTGACACAGAATCTCCTTCGTCGTACTCTGGCTCTGTTCCGTGTCATACAACATCACCTTCAACGGCTGCTCATCGGTACGCTCCAGCGACAGCAATTGCAGCTGCTTACTTGCACCACATGCCGTAACTTGCGAAATAAAAAACGTCTTACCACTCTTAGCCGGACCGGTAACGGCTGTCAGCTCCTTACGTGGAAAACAGCGTTTACCCAAGTGTCGGTACAGGAATTGTTCTTCTTCCACTTCCGTCTGTGACGTCACTCTGTAACTGTCGAGCATCAGTTCGTCAGGACCGATGCAGGAGGGCGTCCCTGCCAGGGACGCTTCCTCTGCTACTAAATCTTCTTTCATAACTTCTTTAACTCCTTAACTTCTTTAACTCCATAACTCCTTAAATATCAATTAGAATAATGCTCTCTGTTAATAATATCCCCCTCGTCACTGTCGGCAGCATCCATAATACGCCGACCCAGATTCATCCAAAAATCCATGAAATCCTTGGGTGTCATCGTCATCCCCATGTTCATAATCATGCGAATCCAGTTGGCTGTCAACATGTGAGCCATGTGTGTTTCGTTGAATATCCTATATGGGAAATGGCCGTTCTTCACCACGTCATTCCTCATGGTAGGATACTTCTTACTGTTCTTGATAACATTCAAAACCATTGCAGTGAGGTCTGCAATAAACTGCATTTCTGTCTGATTGATTTTCTCTTCCATTATTAGTTTTTTTAAAAATTTTTGATGATGATGCAAAGGTACTCATATTAAAATTGCCCATCTGTCATGTATGATAGATTCAGAAGAGATTCTTCCATAAATAACACACTTTAACAGACTGGAAAATTTGCACACAATTGTTAATCCTATCATTCACATAAACAATAGAATACGCTGTCCTCCCTCCACAAAATATTTAAGTAGTGTAGCTAATGATAATAAAGATGGTGGAAATACTCCATATATCCACCAATGATTGGAGCCCAATCAGTCAAGCTCTGATTAGACCAATAAGACAAAATTAAAAATATTTGGTTTGCGACCATACCCTGTACAATCTTTCAATTTCCAAATGCAAAGTTAATGGAGTAATTGCTGTTATAATCGTTAATTTGAAATTCTGCTGCAAAGTTAATCATTTTCTGCGAAACTCACACATCATCTTCCCATTATTTTGAGAAGTCAAGGCAAAGAAAAAGAAACGCGGGCCGAGATTGTAAATGCTTATCAATTGGTGCTCCATGTAACTTACTGGAGCACTCTTACCAATGCTTCATTGTTAAAGATTGCAATAAAACACATAGAAACTTTTGTTTTTGCATTATATTAGCTAAATTTGCACACAGTACGCCTAATTTTATACAAAACGACTTAGAACAATGGATAATCCGCATTATAACCGCATAAAAGCGGTATTGGCAGAGAAAGATAAAACGGGGACTTGGCTTTCTGAACAGATGGGCAGGAACATTGGAACCGTATCACGATGGATGACGAATAAAGTTCAGCCATCGGTGGAGCAATTGTATGATATCGCTAAGCATCTTGATGTGGATGTAAGGGAATTGTTGGTGGCATCAAAATAATGTAGACAATGGAGAACAACGAATTACGGCCCATTCAAGTGGTAAACAAAATATATCTGAAACAGCCAGTCAGAGAAGATGACATCAAGTGTTTCAGGAATGCCATGCAGAAGATGTTGAAGAACGTCAACGCGGATGAAAGCGAGGAGCACAATAAAAATCTTGTGATGGAATTCCTTTCTGATGCATTCTATAAACATACCAATGCTATTAACACCAAGGGGAAAACTGATGCGGCAATTTATGAATCGCCAGATTCTATTCATAGCCATGCCCTCGTACTTATAGAGGCTAAAGGACCTGGACGGCCAGACATGGCAAAGCGATCAGAACTGAATTGTAAAGCGCTGCATGAATTAATCCTTTATTATATCCGTGAGGAAGAGAATAGTCATAATACGAAAATAAAGCATCTCATCATCACTAATTGCTTTGAGTGGTTCGTATTCGACAAGGCTTGTTTCTATCGGTTTTTCCTCGCTAGCAAGAAATTCAAGAATGAGGTGCTTGAGGCAGACCGGGAGAACACGACGGATTATGTTTACGAAAAAGTAATCCGCAGAAGAGTGGAAGAAGTAAAACACAGGCTGAAATACACATACTTCGACCTGTCAGACTATAAAGGAAAACTGGATGATGATACCATATTGACTTCCAGAAAGTTCATATCCATCTACAAGTTGCTATCTCCAACGCATCTGTTGAAACTGCCGTTCCAGAATGACCATAACGCCCTTAACAGAGGATTCTACAACGAGTTGCTTTATATCATGGGCGTTGAAGAAGTCACTGATGAAAAGGTGAAGAAAATCAAGCGTCTGAAAACCAAGCGGCAGCCTTACTCTCTGGTTGAACAAGCCATTTCCCATTTAGACGGATACGACCTCTACGAAGAACAAGCCCTGTTTGATGCAGCATTGGGATTGGTACTTGTTTGGGTAAACAGGCTTTTGTTCTTGAAGTTGCTGGAGTCTCAACTGCTTACTTTCAATAAGGGAGCAACATCTAAACTGTTGCTTAGTTCTCGTATTCCTGACTATGACATCTTGAATGACTTGTTTATGAAAGTGCTGGCCGTTCCTATAGAACAACGTAATGAGGAATTTCGAGAGGCATTTAAGGATGTGCCCTATTTGAATAGTTCCCTGTTTGAAAAATCGGATTTAGAGAAAAATTATTTCCCCGTTAGCGGCATCCGGTTAGGCGAAATGGAAGTGATGGCGCAGACAGCCGTTAAGGATAGTAATGGTAAACGGATGAAAGGTTCGCTGCCGACACTCGAATACCTGTTTCGTTTCCTTGATGCGTTTGACTTCGGTGTTGAGAAGCAGAGCAATGAGAATTCGCTGCGACAAGACAACAAGACCATCATCAATGCATCAGTGCTGGGAAAGATTTTTGAGAAGATAAACGGCTACAAAGACGGTTCGTTTTTCACACCAGGCTATATCACGCAGTATATCTGCCGCAAAACATTGCGCAGGGCTGTAGTGAACCGCTTCAACGAAGCGAAAGGTTGGAAGTGTAACGATTTCTTTGAACTCTGTGACCAAGTGGGAACTGACAGGGACAGCCGCACGGAAGCTAACCAAATAATTAATAGTCTGAAAATTTGCGACCCAGCCGTAGGCAGCGGACATTTCCTTGTGTCTGCTCTCAATGAACTAATTGCCATGAAGAGGGAGATGGGGGTGCTGCAAGACCACAGAGAGAAGCCAAAACCTATTGGGGAGTATATCACGGTAGAGAACGACGAACTCATTGTAACCGATGAAGATGGCGATACATTTGTATATGACCCAAAGGATCCTCTCAGCCAGCGTGTGCAGGAGACTTTGTTCGAAGAAAAACGTACCATTATCGAAAACTGTCTTTTTGGTGTGGACCTCAATCCCAAAAGTGTAGAGATATGCCAGCTCCGCCTTTGGATAGAATTACTGAAAAATGCCTATTATTATAAAAATGAGCAGACTGAGGAAAAAGTTCTTCAGACGCTCCCGAACATTGACATTAACATCAAGTGTGGGAACTCTCTTCTTAACAGGACTCCCTTTAACGTTGACATCCGTCAGGTTTTGGCCGCAACCAATCTCACCATTACGAAATACAAACAAGACGTAAACAACTATAAGCATACAGCCAACAAAGAAACAAAGGCACAGCTGAAACACGATATTAACATTATCAAATCATTTTTGGCAGACGGAATCAGCAAGAATACTCCCGTTTACAAGAAATGGGTTTCTGTGGCCAAAGAACTGAACGGGTTGAGATATAATAGTTCTCTCTTCAGTGAAGCAAAGAATAAAAAAGGTAAATACGCAAAAGAAATAGCGAAGCTGGAGAAAACCGAAGCAAAGTTGAAACGTCTTGTGGACGAAATACGAGACAATAATATATATATCAATGCTTTTGAGTGGAGGTATGAGATTCCTGACGTACTTGACGATAAAGGAGTGTTTCTGGGCTTCGATGCAATTATAGGTAATCCACCATACATCAG
>DEKX01000032.1 GCA_002354095.1 Prevotella sp. UBA2711
CTTCAGGGCTTCTTCGTTTGTATTATGTATGCAGTGGACTGATAGAATCCGTCAAGTCAAGATTTTACTGGTAGTAATGGCTGTGGTCATCGCTGTTGCTTCCCTATTGGTTTCGCATTTCCTGGTAGATGATCTTTCTAATGAAGAAAGGAAAAAGATGGAAGTGTGGGCACAGGCTCTGCATACGCTGAATGAAGCTGATGAGAATACCGATTTGTCGTTAGTCCTGAGCGTGATGGAAGGTAATCATACCATTCCTGTTATTGTTTTAGACAAAGACGGTCATGTGGCAGATTACCGAAATATTCAGATACATGCGGATGATGCTAAAGATACGATAGCCTTTGTGGAGCAGATGGGCAAACGTATGAAGGCTGCCGACCGGTATATCAAAATTCAAATAGGAGATTCCGCTGACTATCAGTTGGTTTGCTATGATGACTCTGTGATGCTGAAGCGACTGGCAGCTTGGCCGTATGTTCAATTAGGCATTGTGTTGATATTTGTGGTTGTAGCCATTTTTGCCCTTTTGTCATCCAAGCGTGCAGAACAGAATAAGGTATGGGTCGGCTTGTCGAAAGAGACGGCTCATCAGTTAGGAACCCCTATCTCCAGTCTGATGGCATGGACGGAAATGTTGAAAGAGAATTATCCTAATGATGAGTTACTGCCCGAGATGGATAAGGATGTCAAGCGACTGGAGCGAATCGCCGAACGATTCTCTAAGATAGGATCTGTTCCAGAGCCAGTGGATACGTCTATGAAAGAGGTGATACAACATGTGATAGATTACATGAACCATCGCACGTCTCAGAAGGTGAATATCATTTGTAATATGCCAGCGGAAGATGTCATCTTGCAGATGAATGCGTCTCTGTTCGAATGGGTCATAGAGAATCTCTGTAAAAACGCAGTTGATGCGATGGAAGGCGAGGGTACTATTACCATTTCATTGTGGAAAGAAAATAAAAATGTCATCATAGAAGTGGCAGATACGGGTAAGGGAATTATGAAAAAAGATATCAAACATGTCTTCACTCCAGGGTTTACTACCAAGAAGCGAGGGTGGGGACTGGGACTGTCGTTGGCTAAACGTATTGTAGAGGAATATCATCGAGGAAAAATTTTTGTGAAATCTTCTGAAATCGGTAAGGGGACAACCTTCCGTATCGAAATGCCCCTTTAAGATTGCACATTCTTACTACTGAATGTGCAATCTTGGTGTATGTTAATAGCTGATTTTCAACGGAAAAGCAAAAAAAATGTAATTGATAATCCATAATTCGCATTTATTTTGTAACTTTGCACACTCAAAAGTGTGATTATGTGCAATCTGGAGCAGTTTAAGATTGATTTAAAAGGAATGAAGACAGATGAAGAACATCTGGAATTTGACCTTCATGATGATTTCTTTCATGCTTTGGATACCTCTGAAGTGAACAGCGGAGCGTTGCATGTGTCGGTGTCTATACGCAAGGCCATCGGCTTTTTTGAACTCCAGTTTCATATTGAGGGCACGGTGAAAGTTCCTTGTGACCTGTGTCTTGACGACATGGATCAGCCCATCGAAGCAGAGCGGCTGCTGGTGGCTAAACTGGGACCGGAAACAAACACCGAGGATGATGATGTCGTGATTGTTGATGAGAACGAAGGAATACTCGATACAGCATGGCTCATCTACGAGTTTATAGCTCTTGCCATACCCATCAAGCACGTTCATGCACCTGGAAAATGCAATAGTGCGATGACGCAGAAACTCCAAGAGTTGAGCGGTGCCGTCCGAAGCGGCGAAGAGGATGACAAGGAAGTGGACCCGCGGTGGGAAAAATTGAAGAATTTAAAAGTTTAAAAATTTAAAGAGTAATAGAATTATGGCACATCCTAAAAGAAGACAGTCAAAGACTCGTACACTTAAGCGTCGTACTCATGACAAGGCAGTAGCTCCCACATTGGCAGTATGCCCTAACTGTGGTGCTTATCACATCTACCACACTGTATGCCCAACTTGCGGTTACTATCGTGGTAAGATTGCTATTGTAATGGACGAAGCAGCTGAGTAAAAATGAAAAAAATCAATGCGATAATCACCGGAATTGGTGGCTATGTGCCCGACTATATCCTCACGAACGAGGAATTGTCGCGCATGGTAGACACCAATGACGAGTGGATTATGACCCGCGTTGGTATCAAGGAACGTCATATCTTGACAGAGGAAGGTCTCGGTACGAGCTATATGGCTCGTAAAGCAGCCAAACAACTGATTCAGAAGACAGGCGTTGATCCTGATACCATTGATGCGGTGATTGTCACCACCTCGACGGCTGATTATAAGTTCCCCTCTACAGCCAGTATCGTATTAGGCAAACTTGGACTGAAGAATGCTTTCGCATTCGACTTCTGGGCCGCTTGCTGTGGATTCCTCTACACCCTTGATGTGGCAGCCTCAATGATTCAATGCGGTCGTTACAAAAAGATTATTGTGATTGGTGCTGACAAGATGTCGTCAGTGGTTGACTATAAAGATCGCGCGACATGCCCGTTGTTTGGAGATGGTGCTGCAGCTGTTCTTGTAGAAGGAACAGAGGAAGAGAATATCGGTGTGATGGACTCTTATTTCCGTGCTGACGGTAAAGGTCTTCCTTTCTTGCATCTGAAGGCAGGTGGATCTGTTTCACCTCCCAGCCATTTCACAGTAGATCATCGTCTGCATTATCTTTATCAGGAAGGTCGCACCGTGTTCCGTTATGCAGTAACCAATATGAGTGACGACTGTGCTTTGATAGCAGAGCGCAATGGGCTGAACAAGGATAATATCCAGTGGGTCGTTCCTCATCAAGCCAATATGCGTATTATTGAAGCTGTAGCCAAGCGCTTGGAGTTACCGATGGAGCAGGTGATGGTGAATATCGAGCATTTCGGAAACACTTCTGCCGCAACAATTCCATTGGCACTCTGGGAGAACGAACATCTGTTGAAGAAGGGTGATAATATCATTATGACAGCCTTTGGAGCAGGTTTCGTACACGGAGCAAGTTATTACCGATGGGCTTATGACGGAAACAAAAATGCATAAAGCAGGTTTCGTAAATATCGTTGGTAATCCCAATGTAGGTAAAAGTACGCTCATGAACCAGTTGGTTGGTGAGCGTATTTCGATTGCGACGTTCAAGGCACAGACCACCCGACATCGCATCATGGGCATCGTGAATACCGATGACATGCAGATAGTGTTTTCTGACACACCAGGTGTGTTGAAGCCCAATTATAAGTTGCAGGAGTCGATGCTCGCTTTCTCTGAGTCAGCATTGCAGGATGCCGATGTGTTGCTCTATGTGACGGATGTCGTGGAGAATCCAGAGAAGAATATGGATTTTCTGGAGAAGGTGCAGAAGATGAAGACTCCTGTCATTCTGCTCATCAATAAGATTGATGAGATTCAGAATATTCAGAGTACTCGGAGTAATCAGAATATTCAGAAAACACTGGATGACATTGTGGAGAAATGGCATGGGCTGTTGCCCAATGCCGAGATACTGCCCATCTCTGCCAAGAATAAGTTCGGAGTGGATATGCTGTTGAAACGTATCTATGAGTTGTTGCCTGAGAGTCCTGCCTATTTTGATAAAGACCAGTTGACGGATAAGCCGGCTCGTTTCTTTGTCTCAGAGATTATTCGTGAGAAGATATTGCTCTACTACGACAAGGAGATTCCTTATGCTGTAGAGGTGAGCGTGGAGCGCTTCAAGGAAACAGAGAAGAATATCCATATCAATGCCATCATTTATGTAGAGCGTGACTCTCAGAAAGGCATCATTATCGGCCACCAAGGTGTGGCACTGAAGAAAGTATCCACGGAGGCCCGTAAGGCCTTGGAGAAATTCTTTGGCAAGAGCGTCTTTTTGGAAACCTTTGTCAAGGTGGATAAAGACTGGCGTAGCAATCAGCGTGAACTGGATTCATTTGGATATAACCCAGAATAAATATTTAGCTTATGGGAAACTTAGTAGCGATAGTAGGACGTCCTAATGTGGGCAAGTCCACCTTATTTAACCGATTGACGAACTCTCGTCGTGCCATTGTGAGTGACGAGGCAGGAACTACTCGTGACCGCCAGTATGGCAAATGCGAGTGGAACGGCCGCGAATTCTCCGTTGTGGACACGGGTGGCTGGGTAGTTAATAGTGATGATATCTTTGAGGAAGAGATACGTAAACAGGTAGTTGTTGCTACTGAGGAAGCAGACTTGGTGTTGTTTCTGGTAGATATCAAGAACGGACTTACCGATTTGGACCAGGATGTGGCTCAGATCCTTCGTCGCTCCAAACTCCCTGTGGTCTTGGTTGCTAATAAAGCCGACGACGGTAAGGACCTCTATGGACAGTATGAGTTCTATAAGTTAGGACTGGGTGATCCCTTCTGTGTCAGTGCAGCCACAGGCTCTGGTACTGGCGATTTATTGGATTTCGTCTTGACAAAGTTGAAGTCCGACGAGGTGGATGACTTTGAAGATGGTACCCCCCGTTTTGCTGTTGTCGGTCGTCCGAATGCCGGTAAGTCGAGCATCATCAATGCCTTTATCGGAGAAGATCGTCATATTGTGACTGATGTTGCAGGTACGACACGCGATTCTATTTATACCAAATATGACAAGTTCGGCTTTGATTTCTATCTGGTTGACACCGCAGGTATCCGACGAAAGAATAAAGTGACGGAAGATCTGGAGTTCTATAGCGTGATGCGTAGCATCCGTGCTATTGAGAATGCAGATGTCTGTATCCTGATGATAGATGCCACCCGTGGTATTGAGGCACAGGATATGAATATCTTCCAGTTGATTCAGAAGAATAATAAGTCGTTGGTGGTGGTGGTCAACAAGTGGGATTTGGTGGAAGACAAGTCACAGATAGCCATCAAAACGTTCGAAACGGCCATTCGTAACCGTATGGCTCCCTTTGTAGATTTCCCCATCATCTTTGCCTCTGCTGTTACCAAGCAGCGTATTTTTAAGGTGTTGGAGACGGCTAAGCAAGTGTATTTGAACCGCACCATCAAGATAGGAACGTCAAAACTTAACGAGGTGATGTTACCATTGATAGAGGCAACTCCGCCACCCTCTATTAAGGGTAAGTATATCAAGATCAAATATGTCAGTCAGGTGCCTGACACGCAGATTCCTACCTTTGTGTTCTATGCTAATCTGCCTCAGTATGTGAAGGAGCCATACCGTCGGTTCCTTGAGAATAAATTGCGTGAGAACTGGACACTGACGGGTACTCCGATTAACGTATTTATCAGACAGAAATGAAGAAATTATTAGCTTTTGGCTTTTTGCTTATGGCTGTTAGCTTCTGGCAGAGTTGCTCTTCCAAAGAGCAGACACCAGAAGAGTTGGCTTCGCAAACAGCCAAGAGCTACTATGATTGTCTGTTAGCTGACAATTATAACGGTTTTTTGGCTGGCAAGGCAGATATGGATTCCGTGCCTGCGGACTACCGTGAACAGTTACTGGCAGCCTATCAACAATATAAAAACGAGTTAGACCAATTGCATGGCGGTGTGGCTACAATAACCGTATCTAATGCACGACGTGACAGTTCCATGCAATTGGTGCAAACCTTCTTATTGCTTCATTTTAAGGATTCCACCAAGGAAGAAATTATTGTGCCGATGGTGCAGCGGAATGGTGGTTGGAAGATGCGTTAACCACTTCTCTCATCTCTTTCAGTAGGTCTGAGGCAAAGATAAAGTCGGTCAGACGTTTGTTGGCCGATCCCATAATATCAGCAGAAACACCCTGCCATTCCTTATGACCTTCATAGATAAACACAATGTTTTCACCGATAGTGGTAACGGAGTTCATATCGTGTGTATTGATGATGGTAGTCATATTGAACTCCTTGGTGATACTGTGTAGTAAGTCGTCAATCACCAGTGAAGTCTTGGGATCCAGGCCAGAGTTCGGTTCGTCACAAAATAGATATTTGGGATTGAGGGCTATGGCACGTGCAATAGCTACACGTTTCTGCATACCACCGGATATCTCACCAGGATATTTTTCCTCTGCACCTATTAAGTTGACACGGTCAAGACACTCTTTAGCCCGTTTAATGCGTTCTTTTAGCGTCATGGGGGCAAACATATCCAGTGGGAACATGACATTTTCCAATACCGTCATAGAGTCAAACAGTGCGGCACTTTGGAAAATCATTCCCATCTCGCGACGCATCAGTATCTTTTCTTCCTTTGGCAAGGCAACAAAATCGCGTCCATCATACAGAATCTGTCCAGAGGTAGGCTCGAAGAGTCCAACAAGATTCTTAAGCAATACCGTCTTGCCACTACCACTTTGACCGATGATCAGATTGGTCTTTCCGTCTTCGAACACCGTACTGATGTCCTTTAGCACTTCTATGCCATCGAAACTCTTGCAAAGATTCTTAACTTCTATCATGATAGCAATTGGGTTAAGAAGACATCACTAAACAGAATCAGCACACTGGAGCACACCACGGCATCTGTAGAGGCTTTACCCACATTGACAGAACCGCCTTCGACGGTGTATCCGAAAAACGAAGGAACTGCCGAAATGATAAAGGCAAAAAACAGACTTTTGATGATACTCATCCATACAAACCACGACTTAAAAGCATGCTGAATACCAAGGGTCAGGTCGTCTGGAACGATGATATGACCGATATAGGCTGTTCCATAAGCACCCATAATACCCATAGCCGATGAGAAAATCACGAGGATAGGCATGATGCTCAGCATAGCCGTAATCTTAGGCAGTATCAGGTAATTGGCGGAGTTGACACCCATGATATCCAAAGCGTCAATCTGTTGGGTGACACGCATCGTACCAATCTCCGAGGCGATGTTAGAGCCCACCTTACCAGCCAGTATCAAACACATGATACTGCTTGAGAACTCCAACAGCATGATTTCACGCGTGGTATAGCCGCTCACCCATCGAGGCATCCAAGGACTCTGGATGTTCAGTTTCATCTGGATACATATTACTGCACCGATGAAGAATGATATCAGCAGGACGATGCCTATTGAGTTGACACCCAGCTGTGCCATCTCCTTGATATACTCTTTGCCAAACATGCGCAAACGCTCAGGGCGTTTGAAAACACGTCCCATCAGCATGATGAATTTGCCAAACGATGTCAGCGATTTATGCAGTAAGTTTATCATCTTCTTTATAATTTCGCTGCAAAGATACAAAAAAGTTTATAAATCATAGTTCATAGTTCATAATTATTTCGTAAATTTGCAACTGATTATGGACAAAATGCAAGAAGAGCAACTGGTGCTTCGCACTGAAGGACTTGTCAAGATGTACGGCAAGCGAACGGTGGTCAATGACGTGAGTTTCAATGTGCGCCAAGGTGAAATAGTAGGTTTGCTGGGACCTAACGGTGCTGGTAAGACCACATCTTTCTATATGACTACGGGATTGGTGGTGCCCAATGGCGGTCACGTCTATCTGGGTGAGGAAGAAGTGACCAACTATCCTGTTTACCGTCGTGCCCGTGCTGGTATCGGCTATCTGGCTCAGGAGAACTCCGTGTTCCGTAAGATGTCGGTAGAGGACAATATCCTCTCTGTATTGGAGATGACGGGTAAGCCTCGCGACTACCAGTTGGAGAAGTTAGAGAGTCTGATTAAGGAATTCCGCCTGCAGAAGGTACGCAAGAACAAGGGTGACCAGCTCTCCGGTGGTGAGCGTCGCCGTACGGAGATAGCGCGCTGTTTAGCTATTGAACCTAAGTTCATCATGCTCGACGAGCCCTTTGCCGGTGTTGACCCTATTGCCGTTGAGGATATTCAGCAGATAGTATGGCAACTGAAATATCGCAATATCGGTATTCTGATTACCGACCATAACGTTCATGAGACGCTGAATATCACCGACCGTGCCTATCTGTTGTTCGAAGGACGTATCCTGTTTCAGGGCAGTCCTGACGAACTGGCTGTTAACCCTATTGTGAAAGAGAAATACCTTGGTTCCAACTTCGTTTTGCAGAAGAAAGACTTCCAGCGTTTGGCAGAAGAGAAAAGGCGAAAAGAAGAGGAAGAAGACAAGAATGCATAAAAAAGAATCAGCCCCCGTGGAGGCTGATTTCTTTTTATAATAGTTCCTTGGGCATCAATTCTTTTGCCCGTTCAAAATCTTCAGGCGTATCCAGCTCGTAGGAGAAATAGCTGGTCGTGTCCACCACCTTGAAAGTATGTCCCTGAGGGATGAGCCGCTCAAAGCAACGCTCATAGAAAACATCAATCAGGCCTTCTTTCAGAATCATCTGGTCAAGTTCCTTGTAGAGCGCTTCACTATAGTCGGCTGTCATCTTCTCAATGCCTACCGATTCGCCGATGGCATCCTTAATGCTGCATACCTTGCTGATTTCAGTGATGTGGCCGTTGGCATCCACAATGACCTTGATTTCCTCCTCGCCACACTCATGTCGGTTAAGGGCAAGGGCAGACTCAGACTCATGGGCAATACGTGCCACAGCAGCAGGATCGCAAAGGATGTCGCTGTCCATCAACAAGAACTCCTTACCGCGCACATATTCACCAGCCATCCATAGCGAGTAGATATTGTTGTTGTGCTCGTAGTCGGCATTATGGAGGAAGTGAAAGGTGGGAGTCTCACCCCCGTCCCCTCTCCTATGGGCGAGGGGAGTTAGGAAATCACGTATTTGTTCGGCGCGATAGCCGGTGACTACCACGAATTCCGTAATGCCAGCCTGTTGCATGGCTCGAACGGTGCGCTCCAATAGGGTACGCTCTCCTACCTTCAGCAGACACTTGGGTTTTGTGTCTGTCAGAGGACGCAGGCGCTTGGCCATACCAGCTGCAAGAATGACTCCTATCATCTTATTTCTTATTGTAAACTTTCAGAATGGTGTCAACAACGGTCTGTGTCTGTTCCTTGCGTCCTAAGGTGATGCGCAGACAAGACTCCAAACCCTTGTCAGACATGAACTTGATCTTGTAGTCCTGTACTTTCAGCGCCTCCATCAGTGCGTCCTTGATTTCTGCAGGATACTTGATAAGGATGAAGTTTGCCACCGACTTATATACCTTGAATCCAGGCAGCGAACCCAATTCTTTCTTATACAGTTGGCGTCCCCATTCCATATCATCAGCTACCTTGCGGTAGTGCTCATCACTGTCGAGTGCAGCCAGTGCGACAGCCTCAGAGAAGCGGTTGTAGCCCAGATATTTGTTGACGTAGCTCTCAAACTGATCGTGCCCCTTGCCGATGAATCCGAAACCGACGCGCAGGCCGGGCAGTCCGTAGAACTTGGAGAGGGTACGCGAGATAATCAGGTTGTTGTATTTGTTCACCAACGGAGCAATGTAGCCTGTATCCATGTTCATGAAACTGGCGTAAGCCTCGTCGATGAGCACCATGGTGTCGGAAGGAATATTCTCCATGATGCGGCCAATCTCTTCGCTGGTCAGACTATTACCCGTTGGGTTGTTGGGTGAGGCAAGTAACAGCATACGGGGGTGCACACGATTGGTGTATTCAATGACCTCGTCAACATCGTAGGCGAAGGTGTCTTCTTTCTCATGAAGAGGATACATTTCAAAGGTGCCTCCGCACTCGCTTGCTACACGGTTGTAGTACCACCAAGAGAACTCCGGGATGAGAATCTTCTTATTGTCGCCCAACATCAGGAAATAGTGAATGGCATTCTTCAGCATGTCCTCGCCACCGTAGGTCAGCAGCACCTGGTTCTCAGGCACGTTATAGATTTCGCTGAGGCGAACGGAGATGACACTCTTTTTGCCCTGATCGTAGATGCGGGTGTAGAAGCATAATGTTTTCGGGTCGAAATTCTTAATAGCCTCCACCACTTTCTGGCTTGGCTCAAAATTAAATTCGTTTCTGTCAAGATAATTCATAATATTTAATTTATTTCGTTATTTCGTTATTACGTTATTCCGATTTATTTCACTTTCATGAGTGCCATGCCAATGGCAATCCAGATGATTTCCCTCACTCGGCAGATGATACTTACGAAGATGCCGAGCGCAGCCGATAGCCCCAGTGCTGCGATAGACAGCACGAATCCTCCCTCCTGCACACCGAGCTGCATGGGCAGGAAACCGATGAGGTTGGCAAAGAGGGTCGTAAAGGCTACTATCAGAATGCTGTGCAGGAAAGTCAGTGTCAGCCCGTCCCATCCGCCACCACAGTCAATGCCAAAGAGCAATAACATGAACATCACCTCCGTACTCTGCAGTACGCGCGATGAATATTCCAACAGCAGACTCTTATAGAAAGCCTTTTTGTCCTGATGGTGTAGGGCTACTATTTGTTTGTCTATATTCTCAATAGCCTCTGCGTGGCGAGCCCAGAAGCGGAGTGTCCATCTCTTCAGTCCAGGTATGTTGGCTACTACCCCTAAAACGTATTTCACCAGTCCGTTCTTGTAGCCTCGTGAAAAGAGGTAGAAAAAGCAGAGACAGAACACAACGATGATGCCCAAGGTGATGCCGATGACCGAAGTGAAGGGCAAATCGCCGATGGCTGCTAACGCCAGATAAATGAAGATACTGATGAACCAGAACCAGAAATGTGCGAAGAAATGCATCATGGCATAGAGGATGACGGACGAGGTGGCATGTTGGCTATCAATGTCTTTCGACAATTCCATGATGCGATACGGTTCGCCGCCAAGTCCACCAACCGGTGTGGCGTAGTTCAAGGCATAGCCCGTAATGGTGAGTCGGTAGATTCGCCAGAAACTGACAGGCATCTTCCCTCCGATATTCCCCTCGATGGTGGCTTGCCATGCAAGGGCATTCAGGGCATAGACGAAAATCCAAACGCCCACGATGGGGATGAGCCAGTAGCCTGCGTGACACAGATGTTCCCATAGTTCGACGAAACTGACGTCGAACGTCAGCAACATCACTATAATGGCAACGATGCCCAGTACAAAAAACAGGTTATTCAGCCGTTGTTTCGTCCACTTCATGGTTTCAATCCTCGTCGATTACTTCAATTCTTCAATCCTTCAATCCTCCTCCGGATTGCCTTGCAGAACCCCTCGTGGCGGTGGTTGACATAGTATGCTAGCAATCCCATACATACGATTTCAAAGAGGAAATACATGGCAGGAATGTCTGTCAGACAGAACAAGAACAGCCATGCAGAACGGAAATTGAACGTAAGCAGACCGTTCCATGTAATCACCGGCAGCGAACTGTCGTGAAACTCTTGCCTGATCTCTGCAGGAATATTGTCCAATGAGCCATATTTCTCGCGCATCGCCTTTAGCATCAGCTGGAACTCAGGCGTCTGCTGTTCCTGTTTCTTGGTGTAGTCAATATACGACTTTTGGAAAGAGCGTTCCACCCAAGGTGTCTCACTTGTCATCTGGTCATAGATTTCCTGCTGTTTAACCGAATTGTCCAACTCAGCCCCCTTTTCGCCCTTGAGGAAGAATAGGTGGGCTTGGATATAGTAATCGGCCAGTCGCTGTTGGCCTGCTATTCCAACAAATCCTGAGATAACGCCGAGGATATACACCACGATCGTGGCAATGAGGGCATTTTCGGGTGTGTCCTCAATGCCCAGCCATCCGAACTCAATACTGTGGTGCATGTAGAAGCGATACACCAGTCCATGGTAGATGGGTACAAACCATGTAAAACCGGCCACGCCATCGAGGATGCGCCCCAACCGGCTCTTCTTACCTGTCATCCGAGCCAACTGTCCGTCAGTACAGTCGAAAATATCAGCCAGACAGAGCAGCAGGATAGCAATGATGTTCATCACCAATCCGTGTGTCCCCTCGTAATAGAAACTGCCACAGGCAAAGAAAAAAGTACTGCCTGCACCAATAATCATTGAAAGAATGGTTACCGTATTGGGATGTATGTCGAATTTGGCAAACAGCACTGCCCACCAGTAGCAGAATGGTCGTACGACATGCAGGTCGAGCCAGTCTTCTGTCTCTGTCGATTTCAGTGTTTTTTGAATCTTTTCGTTCATATTCCTATTTAATATATAATAAAATCAGCGTGCAAAGGTACGAATAAGTGAGCAAAATGCAAAAGGAAAACTCGTTTTCTTTTCCTTTTCTCACTTTTTTTGAAAAAATTTAGTTACCTTTGCACGGCTAAAAATATTTGTAACGACTACAGCTGATGTCATATTCAAGATTTGTTGCACTTTTTGCCTGTCTTGCTGTCTGTGGGCAGATGAAGGCCCAGGGAGGGGTCATTTCCTTTGTCAAGAAGGTTGGAACCTTTATTGACTCCATGTCGGTGCGAGGTGTTGACCGTCGTTATATAGAGGCACCGGAACGTCCTTGGCAATTGCTCTTGAAAGGCAATCTCAGCCAAAGTGTTGTGAGCATGAAATCCAGTGGAGAATTGTTAGGCGAAAGATATGACGCTCACTCGAAACTGAAGACTGTACCCTCTCAATATGTTGGCGTGTGGGCAGGCTACAGAGGCTATGGATTAGGCTATACGGTGAACATTGGCGGTGATAAAGGTAGTAACTTTACCATCGGTGCCACAGGTGGGAGGTATGGTGTTCACGTGCGTTTCCATTCGTTTGACAACAGTAATCCGAACTTAAATCTTTCCAGCAGCCAAATCACGGAACAAGACAGGGAAGAATTGGCAAAGGCGAGACTCGTGGATCCCGTTCATGTGAACACTGTGATAGCTGACGGCTACTATATGTTCAATGGCAAGAAATTCTCTTATGCAGCCGCCTATGACCAGTCTGTCATCCAGAAACGTTCGGCAGGCTCGCTGATGGTTGGAGCCATGTATAATTATACCCATATCAACTATGCCGCTGACACTAATGCCGATTTGATTTACCTGATGAAAGGCATAGGACGTGTGAAACTATGGCAAGGCAGCGTGGGTGTCGGCTATGCCTACAACTGGGTACCTGCACGCGGACTGCTCATCAATGCCTTGGGTATGCCCATGCTTACTTTTGTCAACAAGCTCAAGGTTTACAGCTATGAGACCAATATACCGGAAATGATGAAGGAGCCGATATTCTGGGACGATACTGTTTCCTATGAAGAGTGGGATGAGTGGTATTATGCAACAGCCCATATCACTCCCAAGGGCGAACAGTCGTTCAACAGTGGTTTGAGCATTGGTTTTGATGCCCGTTTGTCATTGACTTACAATGTCGGTCGTTATTTCTTTAATATTTATGGTCAGTTCAATAACATCCGCTATAACCACCACGACACCAAAGGCTATTTGAACGACTGGTTTGTCAACACTTCGATAGGCTTGAGGTTGTAAAATCAGTCAAAAGTGTTTCAAAATTAGCAATTTTTGCTTTAAAGTGTCGAAAAGTTAATGTCATTTCGAATATTTTGATTACCTTTGCAGAATGTACGAACAATTAAAAGGGGACATCTTATTTTGCATGTTTTATGCCGCAGTGGCTGTGTTGCCACTGGTAGCAGGCTTCTACCTCTGGTTTCGTCGTGCCAATGCCTTTGCACCGCAAATTACCTCGCCAGTCAGGTTGCGCCGTTGGATGGCTGCTTTCTTTGCCTGCATGACTTTGAGTCACGTGTGGTATATACCCATTCTGTTTCAATCCTCCAAAGAGGAAGCTTTAAATACCTACCTGATAGGCGGATTGCTTGACTCTTTGACAGTTTTTCCCTTGTCACTCATTGTATTATTGGTGATGATGCAGGACCGCAGGCGACCGCTTTGGCCCGCAGTTGCATTGATGTTGCCAGTCGTTGGCGCTTTGATATGGAGTATTGTCAATTGTAGCGATGCTCTTTTCACTGGGATATCCACTTATTCGCTGTTGCTGTCTATTTTTTTCTTTATATATATGGTGCGTGCCTTGCGACAGTACGGGCACTGGTTGCGTGATAACTATGCCGACTTGGAGCATAAAGAAGTTTGGCAGAATTCTATCGTGTTGGTAGCCATACAAATCCTCCTCGGTTTCTATGCCTTCAGCGTCGAAACATTGGTTTTCCAATATATCATGCAGATGACCTGTATTGTCCTGGTTTTCTATCTTCTGTGGCGAGTAGAAACGCTTAGCGATCTTCATCTTCCCGAAAATGAAATAGAGGAAGATGAAGAAGTGGTTGCTATAGGGAAAGAGAACGAAAAGACGCTTCAGACATTCAATCGTAATGATATAGGACAATTGCTGAAGAGTCATTGTGAGGATAAACAACTATATCTGCAGCAAGGCATTTCCGTAGCGCAAATGGCTAAAAAGATTGGTACCAACCGTTTATACCTCGGCAGGTATCTTTCCTCACAAGGTGTTACCTACAATACTTATATCAACGAACTTCGCATTCGCCATTTCATCGACCTCTACCATAAGACAGCAGCAGCCCATCAGCCTCTGGTTATCAAGAATCTGGCATCGCAGAGTGGTTTCAGTAGTTATAGTACATTCGGTTTGGCTTTTAAGCAGGTTATGGGAATGACTGCAACGGAGTGGATGCGGACAGTAGAACCCCAAGATAAATAGTTTTTATGATGAAGAAAGGATTTTTAGTTTATAGTATAGCGTATGTAATATTGCTGATGTTCGTGTCGGGATTGCTGTTTATGTATCCCAAACTTGAACTTCATCTGCTATTGAATTCCTATCACTCCAGACTTCAAGACATCTTCTTCACCTATTACTCTATGCTGGCAGAAGGGCCTCTCTATCTGTTGGCGCTACTCCCTTTGTTCTGGAAACAAATTAAGATGACGCTATTCTTTGCCCTGTGCGAACTGTCGGGTGGGGCAGTCTTGCAAATATTGAAGCACTTGATCGATATGCCGCGCCCTGCCAGTGCATTTGAGCATTATCCTGATATGGCACTGCCGTTAGTCGAGGGTGTCAATATGCATCACAGCAATTCATTTCCATCGGGTCATGCCTCTACATTTTTTGTTTTCTGCACCTGTTGTGCTCTTTTTCTGGCATACCACCATCGTAGCCGTGTGAAGCAGGAAAGTCGCAGAAAGCTCATTCTGTTTGATGCCTCGCTGTTGTTATTGTTGGTGTTTGCCGCATTAGGTGCCTATTCACGTGTTTACCTTTCTCAACATTTTCTGTCTGATGTCTGCGTGGGTAGCATCATCGGGTTTGCCACTCCATGCCTGATGTTTTACTTCTGCAGGAAATCAAAAAGATGGCAAAAATATTGACAAACGCAGTTCCCGCGTAGCTCTCAGTCAATTCCCACCTACCTCCCACTTCTGTTTATACAAAAAGTGAGAAATAAATCTTTACAGGCTGGGAAGCAGCTCCCATCTTGCAGCTTCATAACCTTACCCCTCAACAAGTTTATCATTTGCGAAAGTTGAGTAACATCGGTCTGCCGAGTTTCAAAATCAGACAAAAGGGTTTCAAAATTAGCAAAATTTAATGTATTGCCCCTTAAAACGTTTGGTTTTTTAAAAAATTATATTATCTTTGCAGAAACGTTTGGACGATAACCTAAAGCGTAATAGCGAAAATCTCAAATATAAAGTATAACTAATAATGAATAAAAAGATGACGAACAAAATGACGAAACAGCTTTTTGTAGCTGCAGTGGCTTTCGCAGCCTTTACCGCTTGTTCAGACAACACGATTGCTGAACTGGATCCCAATCCCGTTATTGAGCCCACTCCAAGTGTTCAAACAGAGAATTCTGCTGTGTTGACTGATGCTAACGGGCAACAGCTCTCAACGGTGGCTGCCGATATGGGCATCTACTATCTGAACATCAAGACTGATGGTGCTTGGTATATCGAGACTCCCCGCAACTTGGAGTTCCTTCCTACCAAGATGGCTGGTCTCGGTAGTGCCCGTGTGCCGGTAATGATTGGTAACAACTGGGCTGAGGGTCGTGAGTTGTCTTACAAAGTGCACTTCCTCAACGAAAATGGTCAGTCACGTCGCGCTGGTGAAACAGAGCAGACAGTGACTCAGAATTCGAACACCAACTTGGAAAAGTTCAAGACGGTCATGAACTCGAACACCTTTGTCGGTTATGGTTACTATCCTGCCAAGCACCCAAGACCTGAACTGTGTACAGGCGTAAAGATTTTCAAGATGGATGGCGCATACGTTATCAATAGTCTTGCACCAGATTCACAGGAAGATTATTTCTATGCCCATAGCGAGGATGTCTTGGACAAGGTAGTTTCTGTGAATGGACATCCTGGCGGAAACTTCGGTGCTGTCAAAATGTCTTTGGACTTAGACAACGTGAATGTAACCCGCAAGAACAACTTCGAAGTTACCATTATGCAGAAGTCACTGCTTCGTTCGGTTTACAGCCGTGAGATTGAAAACTGGGAAGAAAACGCAATTGATGCTAATTTCACTGAAGGCTTCAAAAAGTGCAAAGATCGTTTTATTACTCAGTTTGCGGCAGCAGGTACTGATGAAGCCAAGAAGCTGGCAGCAGCAGAAGCATTGTTCCATGACGTAGGTACACATTTTATTATTAAAGGCTTTTTAGGTAGTGAGCTCAACTATCGTATGGCTGTTGCCAAATCAAAAATCACTAAGGCCACCAACGTGAAAGCCGCACTTGACTTCAAGTGGCAGCAACAGGTGAAGGACACTGCCAAGGTGGATTCTGCCGCAGCAGATAGTCTCAAGAAGTTGATTCCCGACAGTCTGAGAAAGAACTTCGTGTTCCATGGTGGTGTGATGGTGTCCGATTCTTCATTCAATGCAGCTTCTGCTACCTCCGCACAGGTGAAGGCACGTGGTGGTGATGTAGAGCGCGTGAGCATCCTCGCTACTGGTGGCACCCTCAACTGCGCAGATCTGGGAATGTGGTTGCTGAGCACCGAACCGGAAAAAGCTGCCATGGTACAGTTAAACGTTGAGCCTATTTACCGTCTCTTTAAGGAAGATGCTACTGAGCAGGCAGCCCGTGCCTATCTCGTAAATTTGATAGATACAAAATACAGTCTCAAAGCTGCAGTGACCGGTTTTGGCAAGCTGACGGAAACAACGCCTGTGCAAGAATAACGTTTGAAGTAGAATAACATTATTCACCCGGTTTTTGACTGTTAAATATAAATTATAAATATGAACAGGTACATATATCATTCGGTGTTGGTGCTTGTTGCCGCTCTGGCGGCAGCTTGCTCCGCCAGCGAAGATATGATAGGCAATGAGGGGAATGGCAGCGGGCAAAGCACTGCACCGTTTGCCCTTCTCGGAACCTCAGGGAACGGTGTTTTGAACACGGAAGCCTCCTATGGGGAATATACAGCCTACATTAACGTGCCGGGCAAGTGGTCTGTAACAACCTCAAAAGGACTGGCTAACATCTATCCGTCGTCGGGCGAAGGCCCTGTCACAGCTCTCGTTCAGGTGGGTGAGAACTGGGGCGCAGCTCGCGAGAACGTGCTGACGCTCAAGACCGAGAATACAGGCAGGCGGGCAGCTGGTGACGGTGAGTCGAAGGTAACCATCCTCCAGTCGAACAATCCCTCGATGGACTCCGTATCAACGGTGTTCTCGTCTGTCAAAGGTGCAGGCTATAGCTATATGCCTGGTGGCGAGTATTGCGATGGGGCGTTGATTCAACTGTTCAATCTGGTTACCCTTGACAGCATACAGCGCAAGACGGGTGTCAGTCTGATTACCGATGTCATCTTCCCGGAGACTATTCAGGAGGTGATTACTGCCGACAGTGAGGAAGCTATCAAAAAAGGTTTGGAGGTGAAGGCATCGCTTGGCATGAACTTCGGTAAAATAAAGAACAAGGGCACAGGAAGCGGTAGCATAGGTGTCGATGTGGGCAAACTGAATGAGAAAAAGTCTAAAAGCAAATATGCACTGAAGCGTGTGAAGACTACTCAGTTCACCCGTGAGATTGAATACATGAGCGTCATGGCATTGCTGGCAAAGGCAGCCACCCGTGAAGAGAAGCAGAAACTGCTGTCACCAGGATTCTTCTCCATTCAGGAGACATTTGCCAAAGAAGTTGCTGCTGCGAAAGGTGATGATAGGAAGCAGCGAGTACTCTGTGACAGATTCCTGAGCGAGGTTGGTCCTTGCTTCATCAGCAAATCAGCGATGGGAGCGGTGCTCGACTATCAGATTAGTGTAGATAGTACGGCGCTTCGCGATACGTTAGGTGTCGATGTGGCTCTTCAAGCCAGTTTCCAAGGAACAGTGAAGGGCAAGCAGGTAGGTGGTACAATATCTGCCGGTGTTACTGTTACGAAGGACGTCTCCGAGGTCCTTTCGAAGACCACAGCCACCGTCAAGGTGCGTGGTGGCGATGTAAGTCAGGTGAATGTCCTTGTTACCGGCGGCTGGCTTTATGACAGTGAAGTCACAGCTTGGCAGAACAGTTGCAGTCCCACCCGTGCCGTCATGGTCGATATAGCGTTGATTCCAATCTACACGCTTATTGCCGATGACTACGCCCGTCAAGTGATGATGGACTACTTCTATGCGAAATTACAATAGTAAAAACGACTATACGGTCTAATCAAAGTGTATAAGATGAAACGATTATATTATTTTCTCCTTCTTGTCGGTGTGCTTGGGGCGACCTCTTGTAGCAAGGACGACCCAGGGGCAGACTTAGGTACCTATGGCATTAACGGTGCTTACGGTGCCCTTAACGCCAACGGACAGAATGGGGCGGGCTATGTGTCGAAACTGCTCACGCCTCCTGGTTTTGAGCGTGGTGTGGGCTATTGCTATGCCACGGGAGCCGACTATCTGGAAGGAGTGACATTCAATATATTCAACCTCAACTATCTGGATTCCATCCAGTATGTGAAGGGGTTGAACCTTGTCAGCGATGAATACACTCCGTATAGCGAGGAACAGATTATCACCGGCGAGACACGCAGTGCTGTATCCAAGCAGTTGGCACTGTCAGCCAGCGTCGGTGCAAACTTCATAGTCGCCGATATCAGAGTGACGGGTAATTACTCTAAAGGTAGTGTTCAGGAAAGCGAGTCGGTGTTTGCCATGAAACGCACCAAGAGGGTGGCCTACTGTCGTGACCTGCAGTACAGGAATGTCATTATGTATTATAAGGAAACAGGCGACAGTATGGTCTTTACCCCCGGTTTCTATGCCGACTGGAAATTGCTGGAAGGCAACAACACCAGACAGGACGACGTGAGTAACAAGATGGTGCTCGACTTCGTGAACAAATGGGGTAGGGGCTTCGTAGCCCGTGCTTTCCTGGGCGGAGTGCTGGAATACACCCTGCAGATCGACAAGTCGGCCATCAGCGAGAACCAAAGTCTGGAAATGGCACTCAATGCCAGTGTCGGACTCATCATTGGGGTTGATGCTTCAGCCAGTGTACAGACGCAGGAGTTCCAGAAAGTTTCCCGCGACCGCTACAGTCTTGACATCCATGTCCGTGGCGGCAATGTGCAGGCTGTAACGGAAGTGTTGGCAGGAAATGTTACCTCACCGGCTGGTATCAAGGAATGGATGCAGAGTGTCAACTTTTCGCCGACCCCTGATAGCGACCAATTGAAGATTTGCGCTCTGACCGATGTGAAGATAGCTTCCATTGCCAGCCTGTTTACGGGCAAGGTGCAGGACAGAGTGAACTATATTTTACGCACGCATGTGCAATAGTCAGAAATGAATTAGGTATGAAGTACACCTTATTATATATATATGCAGCAGCGGGCATGTTGGCATGGACATCATGCAGCAGTGATAACGACGACTTGGGTGTTGTTCTTGAAGCGCCACAGCCTGTCAGTGAAGTAGAATCCGCACCGGTATCATGGCTTGCCAATACCTATACTCCCGAGGACTTGAAGAAAGTGGAAGATGCCATTGGTGCCATTCGTGGCGCAGGCTACACCTACAGAGACAATGAGTTATATTGTGTCGGCACCGATATGGAAGTGTTTAACATGCGCAAGTTGCACGATATGGAAAAGAAGTACAATACCTCTTATCTCATTGACGACTATACGCCCTTTACCGACCAGAAATTCATCTACACCGAGAGTACCAAGGCACTGAAGGATTCGTTGGCGGTCGATGTCGGCATTGGCGTGGGTGCCGGTGTTTTCTCTGTGGATGTCGATGTAGCTTTCAACAAGAAGAAGATAGAGAACAAGAAGAACTACTATTCGTTGATGCGCTTGAGGCAAAGCTACTTCCAGCGTGAGTTAAGCTTCCTGAATCTGCGCGAACAGGTGGCTAATGCCATTGCCGCTTCGTCGGTAGCCAATACCTATCCCAGTATGGATGCCGATGCGCTTGCCAAGGCAGTGCCGTTCTTCAAGGAAGCTTACGCTCCTGGTTTCGCGGATGTGATGCAGAAGTTCATCCGTAAGATTCATGCAGCCCCTTCAGCATACGCTGCCGGAGGTATCTGTCGTGAGTTTATTGAGGAAGTGGGTCCCAGTTTCGTTTACCGTTCTGTCTTAGGCTGCTCGCTCGACTACTATAACGCAACAGCTATGGACTCCGTTGCCACTTCGCTCGATGTCAAGGTGGCTCTTGAGATGACTGTTCAGATTAAGTTTATCTCCATCAGTGCCGGTATCAGTACCGAATATCATGATGCTGTGATGAAGTGCAGTCGTAATTCTACGAGCCACATCACCGCCCGTGGCGGCGACTTGTCTCTTGTGACGGCATTCACCACCGGCCAGCAGGCAACGATAGACCAATCGACACTTGTCAAGTGGCAGAAGACGGTGACACCACAGGATGCCGCCCTCATCGACATCCGCTTGGTACCTATCTACGAGGTGATTTACGATGCCAAAACGCGTAATATACTGAGGAACTATATGAATAAATCATTGCAAGACATCAATGATTAGTAAAAGATAGAGTATATGAAAGATATGAATACATACAAAAATATCAATCGGAGAAGGGGCTGTAAGGGGGTTGCACGGATATTGCTCTGCGCAGCATTCCTCATTTCTCATTTCTCATTTCTCATTTCATTGACCTCCTGTTCCGACGACCTTATCGACAAGCCGAGTTCTAATGTTGACGAATATTTGCTGATGAGAGGCTATACGGAAGAACAGATCAAGATGCAGCGTTTAGGCTATGGCTACAATGCCGCTGGCAACGTGATGGACGACAGTAGTTTCTCTGCGAAACCCATCATCAACATGAATAAAGTCAGGGAAGCCGAGAAAAAGTATGGCATCATCGTTAATACCGAGCTTCGTCATTATACATCTGTTGACATCTTCAGCGGAAATACCATTCAGGAACTTGGGCATGAAGAAACCAAATATACCGTCAATGAGGTCAATCTGGTAGGCGGTGGAAAGTATTACCGTAAGAACGAAACCACTTACAAAGGCAAATGGACCAGCAGTTATAAAGCACACATGTTCCTTAAGCACATCATGGCTACAACCACTATTGATGCGGGTATTTTGCGCTGTATGAAACTGGACAGTCTGGAGAGTACTGAAAGCGCGTTCACTGAAGAATTCCGCAAAGACCTTGCCCAGTTGGTCAGGGGCGGTGAGTCGGGTGTCACCGAAGCGAGTGCCTCTGCGTTTTCTGAGAAGTATGGTACACACATTGTCCTGTCTTCCAATCTTGGGGGTATGTGCGAGTTGCAGATGTCCATTAATCGTGACTCCTGTGTTGACAAGGAATATGCGACACAGCAGGTCAGCGAGGTCATTCTTGGCAAAAAGGTTACAAAAACTACTGGCTCGAAAGTTCTTAAAGAGTTGCCCCAGCATCACATCCAGTATCAGGGACAGATTAGTGTTAAGGGAGGTACAGCCGAAGATAGCAAAGCACTTCACAAAACCTTTGATGAAACTCGGGAAGCTGAAGTGAAAATCAGCGATGGCGACTATTATGCTTGGGCGGAGCACATCAGTATTGACCCCACATCCTATAATGCAGCCTTCATCGGCGGTCGTTATGTGCCGTTGTATCAGCTGTTCGATGATGCCACCACACGGAAAGTGTTGCGTAAGGTTTATGAGGCGTATCTCAAGAAAGAGGCACCCGACCAGGAAGTTAAAGAGCCTGATTATGGTGTCCTGTCAGTTGAGGGCAATTACGGACCTGATGTGAGAGTCGCTACATTGAAAGGTGTTAAGGCAGCCATCCTGTGTCAGGAATATGTGCCTTCCATCCGTAGTGACAAGCCCTGTGTTGTGGCTTATCCGCTGATTCGTGACATCAACGATATTGCACGTCCGTTCCTTGCTTCCGGACTGTTCGTCGGCGACGAGAGCCATCGCCCGGGTCGCGTTATTTGGGAAGGCAGTGCATCGGTGTATATACCTAACGACAGCATCTTCGCTGACAGCGACAGTATCCCTATCAAAAACCTTTTCGACCCGAAGACCAAGATGTTGAAGAACGTTTACTTCTATTGGAATGCCGTGCACCCTCAGCCCTGTCCCACCATACCGAAGAGTCCAGAACCTTATACTGCATCTGTATATGATTCTCAGCCTGCTACACTTGTCCAGCAGACTACTTTTGCCAAGGTCGCCAGCACTTTCTGGTCAGTGCGGCCAGTGCAGTTGGATAGCATATTCGTAAAGAAATACTGGAGCGAAGACAAGAAATTTACGGCATTCGCCAAAGCCAGGTTTAAAGAAAATTACAGTGGTGTATTATTAACCGATAGTATGAAATATAACTACTGTCTGGTGGATGGAGGCGACAATTACCAGCGTGGTAGCGAGTTCACAAGCGACAACGATGGCAACAAGCGATGGATTGATGCCGTGAGCAAATCGGTGAAGGCACTTGGGCTGTCAGGTTTTCTGCCCTCTGTGATACAGTCGAAGAGTATTACCAAAATGTTAGGCAACCGTATGAGTGTTTTCTATTATCCATATTATAAGGATGGCCGTAATGTGCTTGGATTGGACTGGCCCACAGGTTATTGGGTCATCTCTGAACCCGGACAGCCGATAGCAATCACTCCCGAAAAATGTGATACTAAGGGAATGCCGATTATAACGGATGATGTGGGCGAGGCTCGTATTATGCGTCTGAGTGGTTCGGGTACCGACTTGTTGTTCGACTATCCCGAGTATGTCAGGGCATTCAATTACTCTGATCAGGCATTCTTCAAGTTTTTCCCCATATATATCACGATCAACAATTTTGGAAAGTAGCGTATGATGAACATGAATAAAGATATCAAATGGGTGAAGGTTAATACAGGAAAGTTGGTGCAGTTGCTATTTGCAGCAGCATTCCTCATTTCCTGGCCTTCCTGTACTCGTGAGGATGATATTCAAACGATAGTGGAGGAATACGACCCTACGGATGTCTACGGCACCTACGATGAGGCTCACTGGCGGCGTGTGCATGCGGCACAGCGTCAGGCTTACATCGGCGACCTGTATCGCAGTTACGGTGTGGGTTACGGTTATAACGGCACGGGAAAGTACAGCAACTACGACGAGGTGCGCGACCGCATCATCGACCTGTCGGTCATCCAGAAGTTCGACGCGGAGCATGGCTCAGCAACTATTGTTGATGATGTCTCTCCGTCATCCTTCCACCATGTATATAGTGGCAATGATGCCATGACAATATGCCAGAAACTCACTGCCAATGCATCGGTGAAGGTTGATTTGCTCCTCTTCCAGGGAGAATCCTCGATAACCTTCAACAAAACCGACATGGTGAGCA
The DNA here is from genome assembly GCA_002354095.1 of Prevotella sp. UBA2711. Classification (GTDB taxonomy): domain Bacteria; phylum Bacteroidota; class Bacteroidia; order Bacteroidales; family Bacteroidaceae; genus Prevotella. The sequence goes on from DEKX01000032.1 coordinate 23,651, forward strand.
ATGAGTATGCATTCTGTACCATTTACGACGGTCTGACTTTGGCATCTCGTCATTTGGAACCTTACGACCTGTACTATATAGCCCGTGAGCATCCCGAAGCGTTGTCCCCCGGATTCCTCCGCTACCAGCAATTGGCTGCAGAGGCCTACGAAAAGAACAATCTTACCGAGGCCATGCGTATTCTTCAGAACATGTTGCAGACCTACGGTACCCATATCATCTACCATGCCAAGTTGGGCGGCAAGCTGAAGTTAAGCACCACCATGAAACGGCATGTGGTGGACTCTCGCAATACCGTTGATGAACAGGCAGGTGTCACGTTCGCCTATTGCGTAGGAAAGAAAACGGGTACGGAGAAAAAAGACTGGGTGGTGAACACGCAGGAAGACCGTGAGACCCACATCGAGGCGCTCGGTGGCAATAGTGCCCTCGCCACAAAGTTTATCGGACTGCATGATAGTGATAACATGGGAAAGAAAAGCGAAGCCGTAGATGCATGGTTCAAGTCACTGAAGTTTGATCCCTATGTTGACAAAGACAGCAATAATGTGGAACTGATAGATATCAAAGTGGCACCAATCTCCGACTTGATTATAGACAAGAGGGTTGCCGCCCTCTATAATACGATGGTGGGGAAATACGTAGAATACGAGACCGATGTCATGCCCCGTGCCAGAAATCAGGTTTATGCGAAGATACCGATGTCGCAGCTTAAACAGAATCAGCGTTCCATTACCAACATGGTGGTTGCCGGCACAGAGGTTATCGGCGAGATACTCAATGAATATGTTCACAACGTAGAATATACGGTGTTCTATCCCACCTTAGGTGGTAAGATGGCTCGCGAGGGACTTGGTCGCCGTTGCAGCGATGACAGCCTGTTCACCATTACGTGGCAGTATATTGAAGGCCAGGAAACCCAAGCGAAGGCATACGTTACCCCGCTTGTGCGCTCCAACTACGACGATTACTTCTATTACAATAACGGTGACATTGATATATCACCTGTTGAAAAGGTGACCTATCAGACTGGTGGTGATGTCGCTGTCAGTCAGGCTGGCCTTTATATGTGGAACGACACCTGTGTCGCCAATATGAAGATAGGACCTTACTACCTGCATCAGGGAGTCATGGCAAGCGTTAACACTGACAAATCGACCATGAACTCGATACGCACGTTGCTCAAGGATGTACCAGTGGGCTATGAACTTGCTGATACGGTGAAAACGAACGAAGTCATACGCTTTATGTATCACTCTGGCGAGGTGTTCGCATCCGACCGCATCAATTGGAGTTCGGTACCCCCATTCTTCAGCTACAAGCGGTTTATCCTTTTCGACAATAATCAAAATCAGTATGGCATTTTCCGGCTGGATAGTAAGAAATCCTTTGTGACTCCCGTAACGGGTGCCACGGTCGGTCAGGCACTGCTGATACGTCGCAGGGATTTTAAGTATTTGTAGGTTATGGGTTATAGATTATAGATGAATATATGAAATACGGTTATATAAAATCAATAATAGGAGGAAATGCAGAATTGAGGATGAGGCTTGTACTTTTGTCAGCATTTCTCATTGCTCATTTCTCATTTCTCATTTGCCCCATTGCGGCACAGGGTATGGTGACAGAGATAAAAATCATTGCCATTCATTATGCGAAGGACCTTGACGAACATGCTAAGGGTTATGTAGGTGCTGACGAAAATGATAAAGATAAGTTATCGAAAGACTTTCGTAAGGGAAAGGGCGGCGGCTATGTGTTTGCCCTCTTCAAACATTCTTCTGACACAGCTAAATACATTACTGATGTAGTGGTGACAGCTGACAAAGGAATGGAATATGGCAGACCATACACGTCGGGCGACAAGACATACACGCCAGCCGTCTTCTATCAGGAGTTAGGTGTGCATTATGATTCACTGTATCGAGGCGGACTTAATGGTCGTAATTATAGTGTTTATGGTGGAGCTTACGAAAATCAGCCTCACGTCTATGTAAGTCGTTCTGGCAATAAGGATTTTAAGAACAAAATCCTTAAAAAGGCAGAAGTCTTTGTAAGCAAGCCCAAGAATTTGGACCAGAATCAGACCATGAGCGGGGGGCATGCCGGTGGTGGACGCTACTTCGTCTTCACTTGGCATTATCATGACCCAACCTTCGAGCGCTTCATAACCGATGAGGCTCCTGATGGAAGTTATCAAGTTCATATACGTAAATGTGAAAAAGATAATTGCGGAATCAGTCAGCAAGAGGACCACCATTTCGAACAGCGTTTTGGCAGTGATGAATGGGGACAATTTCCTTCAGCCGATTCGAGGTGTAAAGAATATCACTACAAAAAATGTAAGGATTGCGGGCAAATAGTACCTGCTGTCCATCAATTTGCCAGCTATGTGGTTGACTCCGAAGACCACAACAAACGTTGCCTGCTTTGTGACTACGTCGATGATGCTGGTCACGCCGGTTTCGGTAAGCAAAAGCTACCCGTTGACGAAAAGTCTCATATTATTTATTGTGATTCGTGCGGATTCCTCAAGAAATTCCCGCACGATTACACCAATAACCGCTCGGTGGAGCTGGAAGAGTGCGAACGTTCTGTAGTGAGATATTCCTGTAGTCAGTGCTATCATCAAAAGCTCATAGATGAAGCAGGTATCGGGCATGACTTCAACGCCGATGGTATCTGTACCCGCAAGGGCTGTATCCATCCTTATGAGCGCCCCGGTGTGGAACCTTTCGGTACAGGCGACAGCATCTATGTAGTCAAGAATTTCGGTCACCTCTATTGGGTTTCAGACTTTGTGAACGGCCGACATCCCAAAATCAACATCCGTGTTGACAATGATCTTATTGCCGATGATTTCATGAACTTGCGATGGCGTCCTATCGGTGCAACCGACAGTACAGCCTTTCAGGGAACCTTCGATGGTGGCGGCCATGTCATCACCATGCTCAAGACAGAAGAGCCCCAGGCAGGCACTAACAACCGTGGGCTCTTTGGGGCAATAGCCAAGGGAGCCACGGTGAAGAATGTGGCTCTTGCCGCATGCAATTTCAGCGGCTGGAACAATATCGGTGCTGTGGCTGGTGTCAATGAAGGCACGATTAGCGGTTGCCAAGTGGTGTTCTCGGTACTGAGTAGCATTGGTACTGGCATGAATATCGGTGGTATTTGCGGACTGAATAAAGGCACTATTACCGATTGTACCACACAAAACTCAGTGTGGGTAGGTGGTGTGCGTGACTATGCTGGCGGTATCTGCGGAACGAACGAAGGAGGCCGCCTGTCGGGTAATAAGTTTGCAGCTATTTGTGGCAGTGGTTCTAATGCCGTACTTCCCGAGGTGGCGTCGCAACCATAGTTGAGAGTTGAAAATTGAAAGTTGAAAATTGAAAGTTGAAAGATATATGGGCAAGAAGATATTTTTCCTTTTCACCTGTTTACTATTTTCCGCTGCTAATGCAGTTGCGGAGGATTTCTCTTTAGAAGGTGGAATGACCAGTGACAGTCTTAAAATCTACGGGGTCAAAACTACCCGTTTGCGTAAGATACCAAACCAGAACACTCTCCTGATAGATAGCAATAGCACTAAAAGCACGTTGGAATTCTATGTATCTGTTCCTGAAGGGAAGGAGGCTTACTTTCAAAGCGAAGTATTACTTGAAGTATCTTCAAAGACTAACGACCCAAGAGATCTAGATAGAAGTAGTATTACGTACAATATAAATTTGAATGGTGAAAATAAGGTCTCGCACACAGGAAAAACCGAGATTAGTCGTATTGCAGATAAAATCGACATTCCTGCTGGTGATGCTAATAAAATTACTGTTGAAGCCATTATTAAAGCCAAAAAATGCATTACCGCAGGCAGTATCAGCAACTTGTCTATTCATATCCATCGTTTCAATGAACCAGAAGTCTTGGTTGAAGCCGAATGTGGTAAAATAGGTAAAAGTCAAACCAAATGTCTTGTTTGTGGCAAATCCAACACTTATACGGTGATGCCTGCACATGCTGCTCATCACTTGGTCATGATGCCGCAAAAGAAAGGCAGTTGTATGAGCACTGCAAATAAAGTGATGAAGTGTGAATATTGCCCACATACGGAAATACATAAATCAGATGACTCGAAGTATCATAAGTTCGATGCCGCAGGTAAGTGTACCGTGTGTGGTTTGCACTTGCCCAAATGCAATACTGATAGTACAATCTTTGAAATCAACAATGCCGAAGAGATGCGTGTTCTGGCGGAGTTGGTGTCGATTGGCAGAATACCAGGTAATATAGGCATTAACATCAATAACGACCTTGAGTTTAGCAGTGACTTACCTATGGAACCGTTAGGCACTTTCGACCATCCGTTCCAAGGCGTACTGAATGGCAATGGACACCGTATTCGCGGCATTGTTAATTATTACCAAGGCGTTGATGGCTTGGGATTTGTGGGAGTGGCAAAGGGAACAATCCTGTCACATGCTGTCATTGCCAATCTCATCTTTGATAGAGGGAACACTCTCGGTGGAAGTGCCTGTGTAGGTAGCATTGTAGGGCATGCCACGTATTGCGATATCGTCAATTGTGCCAGTTTCGGGGCATTGGAAGGTGCTCACAATGTCGGAGGCATCGTAGGGTATGCTGACCAGCAGGTGGGTATCATCAATTGTGCGTCGGTAATCACTATCAGGACAACAGGTACTTGGAACAACATAGCGTGTGGCATGCCTTTGGGACACATCTATAATAGTTATGGGTCAGCCACCAATGATAAAGACGGTAAGTTAGATGAACTGCCAACCACCGAATTGCGTCATTGCTACTCTACGCAGGCCAGTGCAGAAGAACTCACTTTGGTCACTCCAGAGATGTTGACGACAGAAGACATGGTGCAGGCTCTCAATGAAGAAAGTGAGACCACCATCTTCGATATTCTCGAAGGTAATATTTATCCTGTACCTCTGGCTAATACTTCCATTATTGCCAACTCCAATCGTGCTATACCTACACGGCGAAGCGCTGGCTGGAGACGTGCTCTTTCGGCATCTAGCAGCAACGATGACGAAGGTGACCCGACGAGCGAAAAGAATGATGAGGTTATCGTGCTTAGCGGCTACGTCGATGAAGGTGAACCTACAAAATCAGGTCAGACCATTGAGGAAATCAAGCATGAAGAAGAAAGTCTCTATGCTGATTTTAATCGCGTGTATATAGCCACACGCATTGCTCCAGAGGATGCTCAGCTCTATGAGCCTGTGAGCGGAGGCAAATTGTCAGCTTTCGAATCCTTTTTAATTCCAAATGATTCGGCATATATTTGTTTGAGAGAATACGACCTCGTGGCTCCTGATTTGGTGAAGGTCGTAGCAGAGAGTTACAATAATCTTAGTGATAACTTTACCAACATTGACGAATACACTGTTTCCGATACTGGTGTCCGTACACTCAAGTCGCGAATCAGTGTTGATAACAATAATTACATTGTTTATAAAGAGAATGTCGATGGAGTGCTGAGGAAAGCCTGGAGCATCGAGACAGAGTATGACGATTTGGGCAATGCCGCCGTTACCAGTGCATATTCACATAACTATACCACAGGCGAAACCCGGTTGGAATACAGCTATGAGCATAACAGTGAGGAAGACCAAATCGACTCAGAAGGTAATGTCATTCGTGAGGAATATATGGACAGTTTGACCAATACCATTCATATCATATACAATTATATGGATCCGGCCACTGGCGAGATTATCTCACGCGATCATTATATCCTCCGTGCTTCCGATGAGTTCCTTTTGGAAAATCGTACAGAGGAGATGAAAAATGGTAAGCTATGCTTAGTCGATGGTATGTACTACATTTACGATGACGAGGGAAATTTGGTACAGTCAGTTTCTTTCGGACCGGTAGATCCTAACGATCCTAATAGCGAGATACGTCCAAACACGTATTATGATTACACGGGCGAATGGCCAGGCTCTCCGTTCCCGACAGCCATCAAAGTGCCGACGGTTGAGCATCAACCTTCATTGCAGAAACGTATGGATTTCAATGTCTATGACATGCAAGGTCGCATGGTGCGCAAGGCGGCTGATGTGAAAGATCCGTTCAACGGGCTGCCACGTGGAATTTATATCTATCAGGGAGCGAAGTATCTGAAAAAGTAATTTTTATTAGGACACAATATGAAAAAGACCAGCATATTCATAGCATTGTTGTTGCTCTTCACTGCCAGTGCATTGGCACAAGCGCAAAATTATACAGTCAGTGTACGTACCGCCGATTTGGATGGGGCCAATGAAAACGGAACTTTTGGAATTAGTGATCAGTTCCCCCAGGCAGGCAGTAAAGTGACTATTACTTGCACACCGAATGGAAACTATGGTGTGGCAAGGGGAGCCTTCTATGCCATCAAGAACGCCGATGGCAGCTATTCTGAAACAAAATTGGCTGATAACGTCAGTACCTATCGTGAAGATTGTGCCAACGCACAGGAGTTCGAGTTCGTCATGCCAAAGGGAAACGTCGAGGTATGGGCATACTTCGAACCTACCTGGGTAATGGTTGTCCATCAAGCTCCTGGCGGTAAATTAGAGCCTCAATACGGTCGTAGAGAAAAACAGCCCGATTCGCTGGTTTATAACTTGCCGATTCATCCTATCAAGCTGATAGTATCTCCCAAAGATAAAAATTACGAACTGGTGGATGTGAAAACGGTCAATCTTCATGCTTCCAATATCTCGAAGACAGCAGATACCGTCACCGTCACAATGCCCAAGATAGCAGCCAACAAAAAGGATACGATACATGTTACGCCCGTCTTTGGTAAGAAGAATTATAAGGTTACAGTTGACGCCAACGATGCCCCTAATATAAAAGTAAAACTGTCATCGGATGCGCCGAAGGCGTACGAAGAGGTTGAAGTCGTCTTAGAGTCGGAAAAGAACTATATCCCCATTGATGTTTCCATCACAGGCTGCCAGTCATCGTGGCGTGTGGGAAAGCCACAGCGGAAAGATGATGGCGGATGGAAAACAGTTTATCGTTTCAAGGTCGGATTACAAGATGTCGCTATTGAGGTTAAGCAACAGCAAGTATCTGCTTTCACCGTCAACGAAACAGGAAAATCTGGTCGTATCCGGACCTTAATTCCCGAAATGTATCCCGGCTACCCTGGTGTGGCAAGCAAAGGACAGGAAGTCCCCGTGCTGTTTCAGATGCCTGACAACTTCAGTGTCCAGTACACCTCGTCAGGAACGTCGTCTCCATCGGTTTACCAAAATGTGTTGGAAAATAGTTTCGCGGATCAAAACATGTTTAAATGGCGTGAGTCTAATGACTATAGCGGTCAGGGGCTCCGCATGAAAGTCGATACAGAAGCGGACGGCAATAAGTATTGGGCTACCAGTGTGAAGAACAGCATGTCGCAGGGTGTGGCACTCTCCGGTCGTTCTTTTCCAAGTAATGCCAACGGCAAATTGCGTATTGCTGCCATTGCCAGCATCAATTCGCGCAATGCACGCATTGCTGAGGTCAGCATTGTGGCAACCGGTGACAAAGTGAGCGAATCCAAAATCGTTATTGCCGACCTGAAAAACCAACCTGATGAATGGCAAACTGTTTTCAAGACAGCAGAAGTCAATGTCCAAGCCGATTCACTGAAGTTTGTGGTATCTTCTTATGCCGACGATTTGACTAAGACGCAGAGCCACGACGGTCCGATGTTCGACGACCTCTGTCTGCTGCTACCTGTCAAAAAAGAGTCTATTGTTAACGAAAACGTGCTTATCTTTACGATGGGCAATCAGGATGTGATTGTCAACTATACATCATCGGGTAAGCAGGACGTTATCTTCGTTGACAAAAAAGACCATGCTACCTTGACACTGCTCAATACCATCACAGGTGAAGAGGGTGACACCATCCATGCTATGGAGAAAGACGTTATCGTTATTAAGGGAAAGTATGATGATGGTTATGGTATCTACAATATGGCTTATCACCGTGTGGAGTCTGATGGCAAGATTAATAAGAATCCTTTAAGATTCTTGAATCCCGATAGTGTTGACTTAACCGGCAATAAGATATACTATCACTATGTTCACACGAATTCCCAGAATCTCGCATTCATTCCTTCGGTAGATGCCTTAAAAGTGAAAATTAGAGACAGTTACGGAGGAACAGTTACTGTCAACAATGAGGAAGCGAAGAAGGGTGAAAAGGTGGTTGTCACGGTGACACCCGACGCGAATTGCAAGTTGAAGCAACTCAAAACCATCCCTGCTGGCTTAGTCACTTTCAAAAAAGAGAGTGTGGATGAGACTACGGGTGCCGGCACCTATTCTTTTGAAATGACAAGTGCGTATATCACGTTGGTGCCCGAATTTGTCGTTCCCATCTCAACTGCGGAAGATTTTAAAAACATTGATAGAGAGGTAGGTGAATTTTATCTTACCGCCGACCTTGATTTGGGCGACCAATGGGATCAGGCAATCGACCTCGACGGTTATCTCAACGGTAATGGACATCGTATCACCTATGGTGGTTCAGTCAGTCTTTTTGATGGCGTTTACAGTAACGCTGCCGTACGTCATTTATATGTCACTGCCAAAGTGAAAGGAAGCGATAACTCCATCGGTGGAATAACTGCGACGAATCATGGTATTATTGAGGACTGTGAAGTACGAGGCACGGTGAGGGGTGATCTTACATCTTCCATAGTAGGTGGTATCGCAGGAGAGAACATTGTCGATGGCGGTGAATGCACCATTTCCCGTTGTCACGTTCTTTGCGATGTTATTGAAGGTCAAAAGGCTTATGGCATTGCCTCTCAATATCCTGGGGCCTCCATTACGAACAATGTTTTCAATGGCAAGTTCCCCGACAATGACAACGAAGTGTATATGATTTGTAATGATGCGGCAGGTAGCACTATTGCAGGCAATTACTATGTGACCAATAGAGGCAATTCAAGAGCAATCACCATCAATGGTCTGACAGCTGCAAAGACTGCTGATTTGGTTAATGTCATGAAGAATACCCCCGATAACTGTCCCGTCTTTGCTGCCAGTCTCAGGGTGATGTATGACGGCGGCTACATCATTCATCTTGAAACAGTCCAGGAAAAAGTCGAATTGGTCAACAAATCGTCAGACAAAGCGGTAGCAGGCACCGAGTTCAGTGCTTCCGTGCGTGTTATTGGTAATGAACATTTGGAAAGTATCACCATCTCGGCAGCCGATGGCAGTAATCCCCAGAACTGCCCGTTCACGGATAATCAGGATAATGTCTATTTCTTCTCGTTCACCGTGCCTGCTCACGATGTCCGTGTTACCTTTAAAACGGCTGACGGAAAGTTTATCTATACTCCCCAGCAGTTTATTGATATAAGTAACCAGAACGGTACATTCTACCTGGCACAAGATATTGATTTGAACGACTGGTCAAGTGCTATAGACCTGAACGGTCACTTCTACGGTCGTGGTCACACCATCAGGTATCACTCTGAGGAATCCTGTCAAGGCTTGTTCAGTAAAATCAGGACAGGAGCAAAACTTGAAGGATTGCGTGTCGTTGGTTATGTAACAACCACTGAAGACTGTGCAGGCATAGCCTTTAAAAATGAGGGCATCATCAGCGACTGTCATTTTACTGGTCGATTAAAGAAGTTAATGGTAGGAAAAAGTAATAGTAAGAAGATTGTTGACCGCGTTTCTGCCATTGCTTGTGTCATGGCAGCAGGAAGTGAACTGAAATATTGTTCTGCCGCTGCCAAATTGGAAAGCGAGCGCAATCAGGCAGTTATCAATGCGCATCCGCTCTGTTTCCAAAGTGATATTGATCTCAGTACCTGCACTTGGGTTGACTCCACTCAGACCGATCAGTATTCCAAGTATAGACAGTTTGCCGAGGCTGCACGCAAAACGTATCCAGTCTATGCACAGGGTATCTTTGAAGCCACAACCTCCCACATCATCGCTGGTCACGACACCATTCGTGTGGAAAGTGGTAAGACGCTTGACGAACTTACCCTCACTGACGGTGAACCCTTCCGTGTGACGGGTGAAGTCAAAGTCAACCGAATCGTCTATAAGCGTACAGCTACCAAGGGTATGGAGCAGTGGATATTCCCATTTGCTTTTAATCGCATAGCAGGCAACGGCAAGTTTGAATACCTCATGACGAAGATAGAAGAAAACAAATTGCCGGAAATTGACAAAGATACCACTAAGCTGGTGCTTTCCAGTACACCACAGACTGTTGAATATAAAGCCAACAGCCCATGGCTTGTTACGGTAGCAGGCGGGGAATATGTGTTGACCAACAGCAATGGTCCTATCACCCTTAAATCCACCGCTGATAATCACATCGTGCGATATGCGTCGCTCATGGACAGAGGTCATATATACGCTAACTATGACACCATACCAGGTAAGACAGCCCAAGAAGGACTGATGTATGTATGGAATGTCGATAAGCAGGACTTCTTGTGTTCCGACTCTGTCGATATTCAGCCCAACCGTTTCTATGTGCAGTTCTACAACACGAAATACGATCACTTTGTTAAATATACGCAAACAGGGTGGTCGAAGCAACTGAAAGCGTCGTCCAGCAAAAGCAACCGCTCTGCTCCGCAACGCCTCGCTGCTGCCATGGCAGATGGGTGGCAACCCATCTTCCTCGATCCGCGTGAACCACAGAGTGTCACAGCCCGTATTCTCGATTATTACGAAGTGGCTTATCTGACAGATATCTATGCTGAGGAGGATGACAAGAATAGCAACTCACAGCGTTCGGCAGTATCGCTCGTTTATCAACTTGTTAACGAACGCATGGAACTTCCGACAGCCATTCCTCTGTTAGTGCGTGCCAAGCGTGCTGATGCCGTTCCATTGGTGACTGAGCTAATGGGTGACGAGCTCGACGAACTACTTCTGTTGGCAGCATTGACTGACGACGATGAAAATGTGGAGGAATTGATGAACTTCGACATGCCGCACTATTGGTGTGGAGCAGGTAGCAATCGCCTTGATATATGGCATTTACCTTTGTCGGAGAGCTATGCTGACTTGTCTGAATTTGGCTGTATGATGTTCGATGATACTCGTCTCGAACAATCGTTCAACTACGCTAAGGCCGCTGATAGCCGCAGTACGGCTCCTATGAGCTATTGCATCACGGTGCTCAATACCGATACTTTCGAACCTCTACCGCTAATAGGCGATCGCATCTTTGTGGAGTTTGTCGGAGCAAGTGAAGCGACGGGAATCAGCCTCACCCCTAACCCCTCTCCTATAGGCGAGGGGAACACGCCGATGTATAATCTCAACGGTCAGCGCGTCGGTGCGTCGTATAAGGGTATTATTCTGCAAAACGGACGAAAATATATAAAGCGATGAAAAAGATATTATGTGCATTAATGCTGCTCTTCAGCCTCGGCAGCACGTTATGGATAGAGCAAGCTACGGCTAAAACCGTCTCTTTTACCATCCGTAATAACAACGACTGGGACGCATTCCGCGCCGAAGTGAAAAAGGCAAGGGGGCAGTATTGGGTGGATGCCACCTTAGAGGCCGACATCACGACCGTCTATGGTGTAGGATTAGATGCAGATGCTCCCTATCGTGGCACTTTTGACGGTAATGGCCACACGCTGAATGTTGACATTAAACATGGTGATTACCCAAGTGCGCTTTTCTGCTATGCAGGTGACGTGACCATCAAGGATTTGCACTTGACGGGTAAAATCAGTGGTGGTATGCATTCTGCCGGTCTTATTGGTATCGCTCAAGCAGGTACTCCCACCATTACCATCAACCATGTATGGGTATCGACAGAAGTGAACACCACGGCTAGTCATGCTGGCGGTATCATCGGTCATGCAGACAGAGGAAATGTGTATATGAACGACTGTCTTTTCGACGGAACAGTAAAGACTAACAATGCAGACGGTTCTTTTATAGGTTGTATCATCGGATGGGCTAATACTCCCGGCAGCTGGTGCTTGGACCGTGTTTACAATAATCCGTCCACAATACCCTTGGCCCAAAGGATATACCTCTGTTTATATCATCATGGTACATGGAAACGTTGGGGAAGCAGTGAAAGGAGTTTTACCATATCCAGTATCAATTGGAGTGACTGGGAGGTGAATCATTATAATAAGAAGGACCAGAACGAGGTGGTCAGACTGATGAACGCTAATTCGCCCAATTCATGGACAATATACGAAGGCAAGGCTGTACCCATCATGAATGTTAACTCGAATTTGAGTGGCTATACTGAAATTACAGACGGATCCTCTAATGGCTATGTCCTGAGGTCAGGTCACTATTATATCACAAGGGATATGACTTTCTCGAACACCATAGAGGGAGGTAGCGGAATTTCTATCAACTCAGGTGCTACTGTATATATCCATGTCCCCAAAGGTGTCACACTTACAGCCATCGGTCATGACGCATCCGGACAGACTGGTGCTGGTGCAGGCATCCTGCTTCCCCAAGGAAGTACGCTCTTCTTGGAGGGTAGCGGTGCGGTGATAGCCAAAGGTGGTAACGCAGCCAATGGTAGCAATGGTAGTAATGGCGGTAGTGCATCAGCAGATGATGAGGATTGTAATTGGATTCACCATGGTGACGGCGGTGCTGGTGGTGCTGGTGGCGGTGGTGCCGGTGCTGGCATAGGTACATGTGGCGGTGCTGGCGGAGCTGGTGGTGCTGGTGTTAGCAGAGGAAATGTAAAGGATTACGGCGCTACTAATTTTAGTGGTATCAAAGGAAATGATGGTAGTAGCGGAGGTACGGCTCAAACAATAGGTAAACTATATATTGAACAGAATAGCGGTCTTACTGTGACAGCTACGGGAGGAAATGCAGGCTCGGCAAATGGTCGTGCAGGAAGTCCGGGTGGCTATAAGCTTCATAAAGCCACGACATGGGACCATAGCATTGGTGGCGGTAGCGGCGGCGGTGGCGGTGGCTACGGTGGCAAAGCCAGTGATATCGGTTCAGGTGGTCCCGGCGGCGGAGGCGGTGGTAGCGGCTCCTGCGGTACCTCTGCGTACGGAAGTAAATGGAAATCTGGTTGGTTCAGTGCAGGTTCTAAAGGCGGCAAAGGTGGTCAAAATGGTGATGGCAGATGGGCTGCCGATGCTGAGGATGCTGTATATAATGGCTCGAGAGGCTGGTATAGCGATTCCCGTGCTTCAGGCGGCTCTGGCGGTGGCAGAGGTGAGGCAAGAAAATTAACTCCTGCTACTCTTGATTATCTCGCCAAGTTTAATGCGGTCAGCAAATTCGGTAGTGCGGTCGAGAAATCTTATACGATCGGCTACAAGTCCAACAGTAGTGATGGCGAGATGACTATCACTGTTCCGCCGTTTAATGACATGAAGATGATTGATCGGGGAAGGTATGTATTACAATGGAATACCGACGAACGTGGCACGGGCAGTTGGAAAAAGGTCAATGATGAATGCACGATTAAAAGCGGACCTAATGAATTCTATGGTGAGTGGAAAGACTATAAGGATCTTTTCCCTGTTGGCTATGGAACACAAAGTCAGCCGTTCGAGATTGAAGCTGAGGAATTGCTGGACCTTGCCGACTATGTGAACAATGGCGGTAACACCCGCGGACTCTATTTCAAGCAGAAAGGCGACATCGTGATTCAAGATATCCTGTCGCATAGAAGCAGGGGGAATAAGTGGACTCCCATCGGTCATACCTATATGTTCGAAGGTGACTACGATGGTGGCGGCTATCGCATCCGTTCTGGTGAGATTAGTAATGTAGGCTCTTATATAGGTATCTTTGGTCAGGTGTCGGGTTCTATCCACAACTTGGGTGTTGAGAATATCCGCATCGACACTAACGATGAAAAATTGCGCTGTGGTGCCATTGCCGGTCTGCTCTTAGGAGCCAGAACAGAAAAACCTGGGCAGCCAGGAATCCCGACGACGGGCACAATGAAACACTGCTATGCTGCCAACAATACCATTTCAGCCCCCTATGCGGGCGGTCTGGTAGGTGAGATGATTGATATTGCCAGCATGAGCTATTGTCATGGGGCTAATAATACGCTCACGGGCTCTCATTCCGGAAGCATTGTCAGCCAGATTCTGAGTCAGGCTAAGGTTGACTTCTGTTTTACCACAGGAAGCAATGTAGCCAACAAGGGTGGCATTAATAATACGTCTCGCTGCCAGCTTAACGTAAGTGACAAAATGGCAAGCGGCGAGGTAACATGGTTGTTGAATGACCAGACGGCATTTGGTGTAACTTGGTATCAGAATATCAACAAAGAAGGGTATAAGAATACCTATCCGGTGCTTGACAGCATCAGAGGTCGTGTGTATTATGATGATACGAAATATTCTAATGAGCCCATTGGTTCTCTCTTCGCGCTCTCTGGAAAGGGACTGCCCGGAGATCCTTTCCTCATCACTAACCTGTCCGATGTGGAAAAGGTACGGGATTTCTGTGATAAAGGCAAGAAAATTACTGGTATCCATTTCCTACAGACTGTTGATTTTGACCTGAGTGGTAGTGCTTGGAAACCAATAGGCAATAGCGAAAACAAATTATTTGATGGCTATTACGATGGCGGTGGACATATCATACGCAATGGTAAGATAGAAACAGACGGCTTTGTGGGTCTCTTTGGGGTTGTTGCCGGTACAGTGACTCGTCTCGGTGTGGAGGAGATGACCGTCGAGAGTGCGACAGGTAACTCGCGTGTGGGCGGTATTGCCGGACGTCTGTGCGGTAACGGAGTCATCTCCAACTGCTACGTCAAAAAGAGCACAGTGGCTGCCAACAAAAATGAAAGCGGCGTTTCGGGAGCTATTGTAGGCGACATGCAAGATAATGCAGCTGTGCGTAACAGCTTTGGTTACCAGAATACCATCAGTGGTGCATCCGTTGGATATATCGCTGGCGAAATGCCAAGTAATAATACTCAACTCTACCGTTGCTTCACAGACGGTAAGTCGCTGATAGGTAGTTTTGCCTATGGCGAAACTCCAGGTAGTGAGCCTGGTCAGTCATTAGCCAGTTTCTCCAGCGGATCAGTAGCCTACAGGTTAAATAATAAGGATAATAGTAATCCAGATCCCGTCTGGTACCAGAACATCAATGGAGAAACCAATCTCGATGAAACACCAGTGCTGTCAAACACTCATAGCATGGTGTTCTGCTTGAATGGAGTTTACACCAACGATGCCTTTGACCTCAGTTCGTTAGGCAAAGGTACCAAGGAAGAGCCCTATAAGATAGCTACCCCCGTAGATCTGCAGAATCTTGTTGTATCCATCGGACTGATGCGACGCAGTGATTTCTATGTCCGGCAAACCGCCGACATTGATATGAAGGACTCGCTGATGGTTCCCATCGGAACCCGTACCGACGGTTTTGAAGGTCATTACGACGGTGCTGGTCATGTCATTAAGAACGTGAATATGCTCAACTACGAGGGTAAGTCCATGGGACTCTTCAATAACATCAAGGGTGTGGTGGAGCATCTTGGTATTGAGAGCAGTACGTTCAAAGCATCAGGTTCAGCAAACCGTGTAGGTGCTTTTGCAGGAACCATGAGTGGAAATGGTGTGTTACGCAATTGTTATGTAAAGGAAAGCACAGTGGACTTCAATCTCACTCCAGGCGTGGTTGTGGGAGCCTTGGTGGGCGAGCAGACCGACGCTTCACGCATCGAATCCTGTTACGGCTACAATAACGCAATCAAAGGTCAGGACGACGGACTGCGGCAGTTTGGCCATATCGTGGGCTACATAGGAAGTGCCGCCAAGGACAGCCTTGTCTTTACGGACGGTGTTAATCTGTGTGCCGACAAACAGCCTGGTGCAGAAAACTTTGTCCGTTCCGAACAAGGTGTGGACAGCTTGCGCTTCAGAGCTGGTGAGATATGTTATCTGCTTGGTGGGTCGAAAAGGGACAATACAGTATGGGGGCAGACCATCCGTACCGACACCGTTCCCGGATTCAATGCAGTGAGTGCCCATCAACTGGTTTATCGCCATGCCAATGAATACCAGACCATGTACACCAACACCGAGGCGGAACCTGCCAGCGCTTCGATTGTACTCGATCCCAACCACGATAAGATTGGTGCAAAATCAACAGATATATTCCTCGCCGATGAGAAATACTATGTGCCTGACTTTAAACTGGCACCTCTCGCCATGAATTGGAATAATTACTATTTGTCTGGTTGGAGCACAGAAGCGAACGGAAAAGGTACGTTCTATCCTCGCGACGGAATCGTGGCACCGCCCACAGCTCTTGTCAGTCTCTATGCCGTATGGGACATCAAGATTCCGTCGGAGAATCCTGATCCGAA
The DNA here is from genome assembly GCA_002354095.1 of Prevotella sp. UBA2711. Classification (GTDB taxonomy): domain Bacteria; phylum Bacteroidota; class Bacteroidia; order Bacteroidales; family Bacteroidaceae; genus Prevotella. Next base: position 40,004 of record DEKX01000032.1, read on the forward strand.
GATAGTGAAGGTTGTGGAGCTTGATAAGCTGCGATCGGATACGATACACTATAAGGTGTATGACTACGGTGGTCACGACTCCCCCTACGGATATAACTACAACGGAAAACTCACGCTGAAGGCTCCAAGAAATCATTTCATCCGTCTGACTGGAACCATCGAGACAGAGGCACCGGGCAGCGATAACAAGCCACGCGACTATATGGTGGTGTATGACAGCGATGGTAAGCAGAAACTGACCAACGACCATGCGAAGAGTGTTGACTCCTATCAAGACATCTTCTTCAGTTCGACGAATGGCATGAAGGAGGACATTGGCAGGCTGATGAGCTCCGGTGATGAGATGACCATTGAGTTTATCACCGACAATGAGAATAACTTTGAAGGATTAGACCTCTTGGTCACTGTCTTACCGAAAGCCATACGCGCCCTGGGTCAGGGAACTAAAGACGACCCGTTCCAGGTGGAAAGTTTGGACGACCTGAAGACGGTTGATACTTATATCCGATTGACTGGCGACAGCAAAATCTATATCGAGCAGATTGACAGCATCGACATGGCAGGCGAGACCTTCACTCCACTGGCTTCCAGCGTGGAGAGTTTCGAAGGCCACTATGACGGTGGCGGCTATGTCATCAGCAATATGACGATTGATGCCGACGCGACCGCATCCATTGGCCTCTTCCGTAACGTCAGTGGTGTCATAGAGCGTCTGGGCATTGAAAAGAGTACGTTGAAGGCTCGTACGGACACAACGCGTGTCGGTGCCTTTGCCGGACTGTTGAGTGGCACGGGCGAACTGCGCTACTGCTTTGCCAAGGACAATAGCATAACCTTTAACAACGAAAAAGGCGCAGCAGGTGCTTTGGTCGGCGAGTTGGCTGATACTACGCAAATCAAGTCCAGCTATGGCTACCGTAATGTACTGAAAGGTAATAACAATGAGCAGCAGAAGGATAAACTTGTCGGGCTCATGAGCGCTTCTGCTACCCAGGAATTAGTTTACTGTGCTGACTCCATCAGTGACTACACGCTGCGTAGTGGTGAACTATGCTATGCGCTAAACGGCGCACTCCGCGACAGCGTTATCTGGCGACAGACTATTGGAACCGACAGCCTGCCAGTACTCTACACAAAGTCAAAACGTGTTTATTTCTACAATGAGCAGGGCGGAAGTGGCTATACCAACGACACGACCGCCACAGCACTGGATTTGAAGTTGATGGATATCGTGAACGATGCCAATGTGGGCTATAAAGTCATCAAGGGCAGTTTGGTCAATGCAGCCGAGGTGGTTCCTGAACATCGCCACTTCGTGTTCAAAGGTTGGAATACCCAGCCCGACGGCAGTGGCGACTTCTATCCGAAAGATACCATGTTTGTATATAATAAGGATTTGTCGCTCTATGCACAGTATGATATGGTGGTTGTGATGTCGAAGGATGACACCGAGAAGATTTCACAGGAAATGCCAAAGGACATTCCGTTTGCCAAGGTCTATGATGACGGCGATAAGGATGGCCCTTATACTGCCGGTGCTCGCTACGTAACGCTGATTGCACCCGAAGGTCGCATGCTGCAACTGAAGGGTACCGTGGCTTCGAAGACCACGACAGACGACAGTGCTCCACAGGACTATCTCGCCGTTTATGACGGCAACTATGCGGCAGACCTGAAGAACAGTCAGAAACTGGCTAACGATAGTGCTAAGACGGGCGAGGGATGGAGACACGTCTATTATAGCACAAAAGCCGGCGAACTTTACAACATAGGCACTCTGTCGAGCAGCGGCAGGGAGATGACCATCTTCTTCCAGACTACCGATCAGGGTAAGGATGCCTTTAAGGGCATTGACCTCACCGTGACGCATGTGCCTGTTGATTCGGCTGTGAGCGTGTTAGGTAAGGGTACGGAGGAAGCACCCTATAGGGTGATGACGGCTGCCGACCTGAAGAATCTGGCTGCCTACAGCAATCTGAAGAGTGATTCTAAATTCAGTATTCTGCAGACGGACGACATCGACATGGAGGGGCTGACCGTAGCTCCGCTTCTGAATGACTCGGCAGGCTTTGCCGGACATTATGACGGCAGCGGCTATGTCATCCGTAACATGAAGATGGATAATTACAAGGGTGCTTCTGTAGGTCTCTTCGGCAGCGTCAGCGGTATCGTGGAACGTGTGGGTATGGAGAACTGCACCGTCAAGGCGGTAGCCAACGATGCCCGCACGGGTGCCTTGGCAGGCCAACTGGTCGGCAATGGTCTGTTGCGCAACTGCTATGTCGTGGGGAGCACTATTTCCTATAATGATGTCGTAGGCGTAGTGGGTGCCTTGGTGGGCGAACAGAAAGGAAATTCCCGTATCGAGAAAGTGCATGGCTATAAGAACGAGGTAATCGGATTTACAGATAGAGGTGGAAACAAACGCTACGGTTATATCGTCGGCGACATGGCGAGCACCGCCACCCAAAACCTCGTCTTCACTGACGGCACGACCTTCTGTTCCGACAATCAGGGCGGTACTTTCACCAATGCCAATAAGGAAGTCGCAAAAGCCCGCTTTGCTTCGGGTGAGGTGTGCTATCTGCTCAACGAGTCGAGAAGCGACAGTGTTATCTGGTATCAGAATTTGGGTACCGACAGTGTGCCAGTGCTCCGGGCCAGTCATGGCGTGGTGACTTATAATGATGCAAAATATGGCAACTCCTTCTATATCTATACGAAGGAAGACTTCATTGCCTATGCTGACCAGGATGCAGACATGTATCTCGCACAGGACATCGACCTCGGTGAGTGGAACCGCAAGATCAAATTCTCAGGAAAATTCGACGGAGGCGGACATACCATCAGATATAGCGGCAACTCCAACTGTAGCGGACTCTTTGATGTGATTCGTCAAAATGCTTCTGTAAAGCATCTGCGGGTAGAGGCAAATATTCTCACGATGAGAGACTGTGGTGGTATAGCTCACAGTAACTATGGTACAATAAGCGACTGCCACTTCCGCGGAAATATCACACGACATAATGTGGTAACTACCCAAGAGGGCTACGTTGGCGGTATTACAACTATTTTAGATGGGGGCACCATCGACCATTGTTCTGCCACAGGTAAACTCACCACGAATTCGGCTACAGGCGCAATCTATCCTATCAGTCCTGTCGCAGAAACTGTTCAGGACTACTGGACTTGGGTCGATCCCACAAATGCAAATCTGTATGCTGCCCAGGCTGACAGCGCTATGAAGGTGCGGGCAGATTATCCGGTCTATGCAAAGGGTATCCTCGATATAACAGGGCCTTACCTTGTTCTGGGCAACGATTCTATAACAGCACGAGGCGGGCATCTTTCTTCGCTGACGCTCACTGACGGGCAGCGCTTCAGTTGTCCATCTGTGGTAACGGTTGATGAGATTACCTACAAGCGTAATGGTACGAACGGAGCCTACGAGCCTTGGGTACTGCCCTTCGACTATACCATTGATGCCAACATGATCAAGAACGGCATGGAATTCTACCGTTTCGAGAAAGACAGTACGAGCAACAGCAATATTTTGGTGAAGCAAATCAGTGCCGACGTGCCGTATCAGGTGGCTGCCAACGAGCCGCTGGCTTTCCGCACCACTGGTAATAACCAATACTACTTCGATATGAAGCTTATCAAGGATGGCAAGTCTCAGCCGCTGACCATTCGCATGCCGTCGGGCGGTGTGGGTGCCCAGATAGCCAACACCAAGGATATGGCTCGTGTGGTGGTGACCTACGACAGCATTGCTCCAGCCAGAATCACCAAGGAACTGATGTATGTCTGGAACAACGACAAGCAGGACTTCGTACTCGGCGACAGCACTACGCGCATACAGCCCTTCCGCTACTATTTGCAATATATCGATAAGCCTACGGGCAACTACGAGCAGTGGGAGCAGACCGACTGGGCACGCCGTCAGGCGAAAGCTGCCGCACAGAAGGCTCTCTCCAGAAAACAGACCACGATGCGTGCACCGCTCTCAGCAATGGTAGCTGACGGATGGCAGCCCATTATTCTGGATCCTCGTGGCTCGCAGACCATCACGGCGCAGATGCTGGAGGATTATGAGATTCTGGCTCTCAATGATATTTACGATGCCGAGGATCCTGCCGATCCAGACAGACAGCGTATGACAGTGGCGGTAATCTATGAACAGATGGTAGAGGGTGTGACCCTGCCTACGGCTGTTCCATTGTTAGTCAAGCCGCGTCGTGCCGGTGTAGAGCCGTTGGTAACTGAGCAGATGGGGCAGGAGATAGATGCTCTGTTGACGGCTGCCGAACAGGAAATGAGCGAGGACGAGGTGGTGGAAGCCTTTAACGAAACCCATTACTGGTGCTCCACCTTTGGCGGACGCTACGATGTATGGCAGATGCCGTTGCCTGAACCCAACAGTGTGCTGAACGAGTTCGGTGCATTGGTGTTCGCTGATACCGGCGATGACCAGTACTTCTATCGCATCGGAGCTGCCGACGGTGGCAGTATGAAGGCGATGAGCTACTGCTTCACGGCATGTGACCCACGCACCCTTGAGAACTTGCCGTTGGCTAACGACCGCATCGAGATTGTGACTGTTGGCTATGTGGAGGCAACGGGCATCGAAGATGTAAGAAGTGAGAAGGCTGATGTAAGAGGCGATGTCTATAATCTGCGAGGCCAGAAGGTGGGCGACAGCTATCGTGGCATCGTCATCAAGAATGGCAAGAAGATACTTAAGCGATAAGTTTATTGAAACCAATGAAAAGAAAGAGAATATACGTCAGCCCCACCGTCAAGGTAGTGGAAATGGTATCCGGCAGTAAACTGCTGGATACCAGTGCTACCCTTCAGGGATATGAGCACCAAGATAATAGTGATGGTAATGGATGGCAATAACGAAAAGAGATGAAAACAATGAAAAGTCTTTGCGGAATGCTGGCAGTGCTGGCGTTCACCGCATGTTCAAACGATAGTGATGAGGCTGCAGGGAGTGACAACCACATTTGGCACGTCACCCTCACGGCATCAATGGGCGATGCTACCAATCGTGCGCTGAGTGCGGATGGCAATACCATCACCGCCAGTTTTGCCGCTGGTGATGTTGTAGAGGTCGTAAGAGCCAATGGCAGTCCTGTAGGTCCTCTAACTGCCAAGACTACTGGAGCCAGCACCACATTGGAAGGTAACATATCAGGAACGTTCGCTGCTGACGAAGTTCTCAAGTTGCGTTATCGCAGTGCCACTGCAAACTATGATGGTCAAGAGGGTACGCTGCCAGGCATCGCTGCAGGTCAGGACTATGCCGAGGGAACGCTCACTGTAAAAACAGCCGATCCGCTGACATTCGAATCCAACAGTGTTACACTTTCCAGCAAGCAGTCTATCACCAAGTTCTCCTTCAACGATGGCACCAATCCCATTAGCGTAAAAACATTCGGTATTGCTGCCCCAGGTTTGGTGCAAAGTATCGCAGTGAATGGTACTGAGACGGTGGGAGCTGTCACTGGCACGCTCGCTACAGTAAAAACTGAAGTCTATGTAGCGTTGCGCAACACTTCTACCTCTCAGCAGACCTATTCCTTCTACATTCAGGACAATACTGGCAATTGGTACACAGGTACGAAAAAGGCCACTCTTACCAATGGCAAGAATTACACGGCAACCGTGTCAATGACGAAGTTGTCTGAACTCAGTTCTACCGAAGGTGCAGTCGGCGTGATTGGCAAATTGCCTGCCATTGTCATTGACTTGGGCGAAACTATTGGGAAAAAAGCCGTAGCCCTCATGAACGCAGGTGCCCTCTGTCCAGAACATTATGGCAATTACTATACCTTTGCTAATCAATCTTCAGGTCTTTCAAACAGCTGGTATGTTCCCTCGAAAGATGAATTTGACGCTTTAGCTGGTAAAACAAAAGAATGGACGACTCAGAATGGGGTGAATGGCTGTCGTTTCACTATTGGAAGTGAAAAGCTTTTCCTTCCAGCAGCAGGTTACGATGATGGTGATGATAATCCACAAGATTTTATGTATGTTTCTGAGTGGGGCTATTATTGGAGTTCTACGCCTGCTTCTACCGATGAAAGGGCAATTAGCCTCCAATTCAATAAAGTTATCAGTGGATTGAATACTAATAGCTCATTAAAAGCAGACGGCCTCTCCGTCCGTCCTTTCCACTCATTGCCCTGATAAGTGAACATCATAATTATTCGTTTATTCCATTTTTAGCATTTCGTGCTTGCTTACATTAATTATTATTTGTAACTTTGCCACCATAATCTGGCATTTGGCGATATGGCAGAGCATGAACATTGGCAATGGCAGGAACCAGGCGGAGCATGGAAAGGTGCTGGAGAAAGCTCTGCATGGTGATAATCAGGAATTGCGTGATTATAAGAACGGTTGTGTACTGAGAGCACGCCAGTCGGTAGTGATATTTAAGTAACCGTTAAAAAATCATACCAACTTGTTTTTTTACGTTTACTAAAAGAGATGGAAACCTTGCTCACATGCCTCTCCCTTATACAAAAAAATAAAAAACCCAACACCCTACACCCTAATTGCCATTCAGCCCTTTGTGCATAAGGGTTTGAAGAGGGTGTACACCTTTAAAAAGTGTACACCCACCCCCCACCCTCAGAAAATACTGAGACTGAATTTGCGTATAGGCGTTTAATCGTTTGCGCCTACGCACACGATGATTTGCGTAGGCGCAAACGGTCGTCGGAACGGCTTCTATTCCCTGTTAGAACGGCATTTAATCCCTGCGCGAATACTGCCCAACCCCTATAAAGTCCTATCCGGATCAGCGATAGAAGGCATTCGGATGAGTCATAACGATTATCCGGAATAACCTAATGTCCCCATGATCCCTTGAGGCCCGTCGAAAGCTTCTCGCAAGTTGCGAGAAGGAATCGGAGGCCTCCGACGGCACTCGACGAATTAACACTTCGGGCTGCAAAGCCCCTAAATAAAGCAAATTGAAAATTTTAAATGTTAAAAACAAGATAAATATGATCAGTATTCCCATTTTAGTACAAGATTTTGGCATGCCCGCCTGACGAACGCTGTCTATCATCTTTTGTACTTTGGTGATTTCTGTGATGGGCTGCCGGGTTTCAAAATCAGCAAAACCGTTTCAAAATCAGCAAAATCTTTATTATCGTATCATTTTGCTTTGCCACTTGTGGAATTTTGCTTACCTTTGTGGGGCAAAACGAAATCAAATAATAAAGAATCACATACAATGAAAAAGAATATCTTAATGATGATGTGCGCCGTAGCACTGTGCGGTCTCAATGCAACGACCGGTTGGGCACAAAAATATCCAGACCCCTATCTGACTGACGAAACCCGCCCCAACGGACTGAACTGGCTGCCCGAGCCACCCGAATTAACGTCGGCCGCGTTCACGTACGACTTCTACTACTACCAGTTAGGACGCCAGTTGCGCGAAGTGGAAGGCGTGGGTGAACAGGCATTGAGCGATGAAAGCGCCAAGTTGTGGAACGTATTCAGCGAGGTCCTCGACATCAACTTGTCGAAGGAGACCACCCCTGAGATTATACTATTGGCCGATAAGGCTATGACCGATGTCAAGAAGGCCAACAACGTGGTGAAGAATCACTACCAGCGCGTCCGTCCCTTTGCCCAGTTCAAGGAACCTTCATTAAAGCCTTGGACTGACGATGAAGAGGCCTCCACCTACAGCTTCCCTTCGGGCCACGCCAGCCGGGGGTGGATGTGTGCCTTGGTGCTGGCCAGTGTCATACCCGAGTATGCAGACATAATCTTTCAGCGTGCCCATGTCTATGCTGTCAACCGCGTTGTCTGCGGCCACCACTGGAAAACCGATATTGATGCTTCGCTCATGCTGGCCGCCGGTGTCTTTGCCACCATTGTCAGTACCGATGCGTACCGTGACCAGCAGGTCAAGGCCCGCGAGGAATATCTGCGCGTGAAGAATGTCTCTTCAGGTGTCTCCATAGCCAAGGCTGCAGCTACTGGCAGCAGAGCAGCCGTCTACGACCTGCAGGGCCGCCGACTTGACAAGACTCCCACTTCGCCCGGCATCTATATTTTCAATGGAGAGAAGAAGGTCGTGGTAAATAAATAACTTCTACCTAAAATATCTTATCATGGGAAGAAAAAGAACGCAATGGATGTTTTTTACCGTCCTCATTTACAGTCTGGCGGTACTGGTATCATGCTCGAAGGAAGACAGTTCTCAGTTAAGCGAGCAGGAACGGTTTGAACAAGAGATGACCGCTGCCTTAGCCGATGCACAGGTCTACGGTCAGCAAACACAAGCCTTCGCACAGGAGGTGGCCGAACGTTTTGACGGCCGTGTGACCGAGTTAAACTACAAGACACGTGAAAGTGCCACCCGTAAATGTACGACCGACAATTGCCGCCCCTACGACCTGAAGGACCTGGCAAGGACTACGATTGTGGCAGGATGGGACAGCACGGAAATCAAGCCCGTCATCAACTACCTTGTACAGACATCAACTGAGAGGTTTTTTTTCGGACGTTACAAGCACCAAACCACCGATCGTGGCTACTGGGGCGACATCGTCAACCTGAAATATGAACGGCTGATGACCGAAATACAGGTTAAGACCTATGGCATGTTCTATGCGTCACAGCATGAGGATGTGGCCCGTAGTGTGTTAGGCGACAGCATCTATATGGTTATCTATACGAAGACGGGAGTAGAACCAGGTCTCTCTCATTATTACTACGAGATTATACGTGCCGACACGTCCAGTGCTGCCACCAAAGAGCACTACAGGCTGTTGTCCATACAGTACCACGAAAAGTTTGAACACATCAAAGACTGACCTGCTGTGTACCGCGAGTTTCAAAATCAGTTAATCGAGTTTCAAAATTAGCAAAATCTTTGCTAAGGGGGCTTTATTGCTTGGTAGTTTGCAAGATTTTGTTTATCTTTGTGGACTATAATAGCAATGGATACTAAACAAATTATAATATGAAAAAGAAACTTTTATTCATGATGCTCCTGCTGTGCGCAGTCGTGCAGGGAGCATGGGCAGACAAATGGGACGGAAAAACAACCAAGAGACCGGCGGAATACGGCGTCGCTCCGAATTTCGTCTTCTTTATTCGCACGGCAGCCGAACTGGCCTACATTCAGCAAAACTGGGAAGTAAGAGACTGTTACGGACTTCCTGGAAATGATGGGTACTGTTACAAGTACACCTACTACCTGGAAGACGACTTCGACATGACCGCCGTGAATTGGAAGCCGTTTGATCATGCCTTTGAAGGCAAGTTCTACGGCAAAGGACACACCATCAAAATCAAAAACGACAGTTATACGTCAAGTAACTGCCAGGGCCTGTTTGCGGAGATTGCCAAGAATGGCTTGGTGGAGGACGTGCGCTTGGAAGTCGATTTCAACTTCAACAATTCCCGAAAGGTGGGAGGTATCACTGGCGACAACTACGGCACGATAAAAGACTGCTGGGTGACCGGTACAATCACGACCAACCACTACAACACTTCAAATGATGCCGACCTGGGCGGCATTGCCGGTTTGAATGAAAGCGACGGCAAAATCCAATACTGCTGCTTTGACGGTACGGTGAAGAACACCGCTAAAAACACCGGTGTCGGCGGACTTGTGGGCAGAAACAAGGGAACGCTTGAGCACTGCACCTTCTATGGGGATGTGGTATCAGGCCGCACGCAAGCCAATATATTCATAGGTGTACAGAAAAAAGCGTACTCTGAATGTTACACGAATTATGATGGAGCCGAAATCAGCGCCATCGGAACTGAGTATGACGTGTATCACGACGCGATCATGTATCGTTTTAAGTATTTTTATAATAGTACTATGTATATCTCCAGTGAAGAACAGTGGAAGGAATTTGCCAGTTATGTCAACCACGGATTCACCTTCAAGGACAAGACCGTGGCACTGGATAAAGATATCACCGTGACAGTGGTGAATGAAAAAATATGGAACACAACATCATCCGCACCGAAAGTAGATGACCCCACCCTGAAGCCTTTTGTGGGCAGTGGCTATCTGTCTTCGTTCCAAGGCACTTTCGATGGCGGCGGACACACCATTACGTTCAATGTTGACAAGAGAAATTATAAGGATCTCCGCGTTAAGGGGTTAGCACCATTCAGATGGGTCTGTGGAGCCACTATCAAGAACCTGATCGTAGCCGGCACCTTCAATAACAGGGAAGGAGACTACACCTCCGCTCTGGTGGGCAATGCCTTTGGCTCGGGCAACAAGATTGAGGACTGCGTGGTGAAAGCGTTAGTCGCAGGTAACAGCGCCGCCGGTTTCGTGGGTAACCTCCTTAACGGCGACATTGCCTTGGATGGTTGCGTGATGACAGGTGTGTTGCATAGTGTAAACAGGTCGGCCTTCATTGGATGGGGTAATTGCGATAAGCAGGATGTCACGAACTGCCTCTACATCAGACAGAGCGTTCAGGACAACAACAACCTCGACCTCGTAAAAAACGATGCCACCCTCGCAATGAGCAATACCTACAAGACCACTCCAGCAGGCTCGAAAGGTACGCCTGCCGACATGTACGTAACTGAACCTACAGAACTGGGAAACGTGAAGAAGGAGTACAGTGTGTGCAGTCATCTGACGGCATACGAGCATGGTGTCAAATACGACGGCAAGTGGTATAAGGCAGCTACTGAATTTACCGGTGAGGGAACAGCAGAAAATCCCTACATCATTTCCAGCGCTGAAGAGTGGGAGCGCTTTGCGTATCGCGTCAACCAAGGCAACAACTACTTCGACCAGCACCTCAAGCTGACCAGCGACATCAGTGTAACGACAGTGGCGGGAACGGCCGAAAACACGTTCCGCGGCACCTTCGACGGCGGCGGCAAAACGCTGACCGTCAATTACACGGGAGGTGACTACACGGCACCCTTCAGCTATACGACGGATGCCACCATCAAGAACCTGAACGTCGACGGCACCATCAACACCACGGGCAAGTATGCCGGTGGCATCGTGGGCAGCGCGTATGGCAAGCTGACCCTCGACCGCTGCCGCAGCTCGGTTGCCATCAACAGCAGCGTCAGCGGCGAGGCTTGGCACGGCGGACTGGTAGGCTATGGCGCCAACTATAATGAGCTCAGCATCGACCGCTGTGTGTTCGACGGCAGCTTCAGTACCACTAACGGCAGCACCCACTGTGGCGGCTTGATCGGCTTTAAGGAAGGGGGCACAGAGTATTCTACCTACACTATCAGCAATTCTTTCGTGAAGCCCCGGAGCGTAGCAGCAGGCATGGTTTCGGGCTCCTTCATTGGCAGTCTTCGGGAAGACGGGAAGTACCCCATCACCAACAGCTATTTTGTCAAGATCGGCGATCTGCCTGCCAACCAGGGCATACAGGCATACAGCAGTGTACCCGCTGGCAACATCACCAGGCAGATGACATTCATCGGGGAAACTTACTTTGTTCCCTGTACGGTCGAGGCTAACCAGCTGTATCAATACACCGGCAGCAGCATCACTGTTGACAATCCCACTGTTAAGGCTTACGACGGTACTACGCTTACGGCGAATACCGACTACACCTATACCACCGACCCTGCGGAGGTGAAAAGCGAGGGTACTTACAATCTGGTTGTCAGCGGTAAAGCTGGCAGCAACTACACGGGTAGTGTGACCATTCCTTTCATGGTGGCAGGCGATGCAAGTGATGATAAAAATCTGACTACTGGCGAATATACTGTGCATAACACCCTGATCATCGATGACCGCATCCCCATCAAGGGCGACGTGGTGATAAATATTCTCGAGAATGTGGTGCTCTATGCCAGCAAGGGCATTGAGCTGCCTGAGGGAAGCAGCCTGACCATCAATGGTCCGGGCGCACTGGTCATCCAAAGCTGCGACGAAAACAATGCGGGCATCGGCGGTGCCACCATGGGTACACTCATCATCAACAGCGGACAAGTGGACATCCTCGGCGGCAAGGGTGCTCCCGGCATCGGTCCTAATAGCGGCACCAGTAGCGGCCGCTTGGAACTGAGCTGGAGAAACGCCGAAGACTACATCAAATGCAGCAATTATGCAGTTGCGGAAATCACCTTTGACAAGAAATTCGTGTTGGACGGCAAGTCTGATGAAGCCAATGCCTCGAACATCCACGGCGAGACGATTGTGCCCTACGGGAAAACCGGTACGGAGACGAACCCCATCCTTATCGACGATATTGACGACTGGAACTTCTTCGCAAGAACCATCAACGAAGGCAACGACTATAACGGAAAATATGTGAAGCTGGCCGTTGACCTTAACGACGTGACGAAGATGGCAGGCGCATGGTCGGACAACGTGAGGTATCGCCGTCCCTTCTGCGGCACCTTCGACGGCGGCGGCCACACCATCACCGTCGATATCCAGAACAGCCTCCAAACCGGTGTCGCCCTCTTCAACTATGTCAAGAATGCCACCATCAAGAATCTCAACATGAATGGTAAAATCACCGGCCATAGGCACAGCGCATCGCTCGTGGGCTATGCCGACGGCACAACCAGCGAGACGGGTAACACCATCGAGAACTGTACGTCGGCGGTCACCGTCACCGGACCCAGATCCGTCAGCGGCAATAATTTCATGGGAGGTCTGGTGGGCAATGCCCTCAACAGCAAGATTACCATCAAAGGCTGCGTGTACAGCGGCTTGATGTTGAACGCTGCACAAGGCAGGGGTGCCATACTGGGATGGGGCGAAGCTGACGGTGAGAGAACAATCGACAACTGCCTCTACCTGATGTCTGAAGAGCAGAGCACCACCAATCTCGACCTCGCTCGGCAGCAGGGCGGCAACCTCACGGTAAATGCTAACTGTTACAAGACCACCGATGCAGGTACATACGGCACACAGGTTGATATAGAAGCCGCTGCTGGCGAAATCAGCAGGGTGGTGACGGCAGCCGACAGCAAAACCTACTACATTCCTTGCACCGTCAGTGGCGAAGTGGATTACTATAAGTGGACAGGCAACGCCATCGCCATTACCGTTCCTACCGTCACGGCACGCGACCAGGCAGTGCTTACATTGGAAACCGACTTCACCTGCACCACCGATCCTGGCACCGTGAATGCAGAGGGCTACTATACGCTGACCGTCAGCGGCAAGGGCAATTACACCGGTTCAAAGAGCTTTGTCTTTGCCGTGGGCAAGGACGACCCTGTCACCAGCGAAACAACAGAACTGAAAGATGGTACGTATAAGGTGTATCACTACTTGCTCAACAATAACCGCATCAACATCAGCGGCAATGTCACACTGATTCTCGCCGAAGGTGCTACGCTCAATGCTCCTAAGGGTATCGAGCTGTCCAGCGGCAACACACTGACCATCGAGGGCCCCGGCGCACTGGTCGTCAACGACTGTGACGCAGGCAAGTCGGGCATCGGTGCCGCGAGCATGGGTAAGCTCACCGTCAATGGCGGACAGCTGGACATCCAGGGTGCAGAGGGTGCTGGCGGCATCGGCTCTGACAAAGACAAGACTGCCAGCGGTATTCTGACCATCCTTACCAGTGCCGTCAGCGATTACGTCAAGTGCAGCAGCTATAAGGTAAGCAGCAATGACTTCACGCTGGCCAAAAGGTTTGTCATTGCCGACGAACAGACCATTGCCACCACAGAGAATATCGGTGGAAAGAAAATCGTTCCTGCCATGTTGCTCGCCGACCAGGGTAGCACTAACAATGCCGAACTGGAGAACTACGACGGCAAGCAGATTACTGCAGTCCTCAACGACCGCACGTTCTACTTAGACGGTAAGTGGAACACCATCAGCCTGCCCTTCGACTACTACATCGATGAATTAAAAGGTGTCGAGGCACGTACCCTAACTGCTGCCAGCATCGAGGGTACAACGCTCAACCTGACTTTCGGCGATCCTGTAACTGAACTGAAAGCCGGTGTGCCGTACATCATCAAGTTTAACGCTGAGAGTTATGAGGCTAATGGTAATCATCACCTCGTTAACCCCGTATTCGAGGGCGTGACCATCAACAATACGACTGCCAATTGTGAATTTGGATCGGGCGATACCCGCGTACGTTTCATGGGTACTTACGATGCTGTCAACTTCACAGCAGAGGACATCAGCACTTGGTTGATGGATGGTGACCACAATCTCTACAATCCTGCTAACGGTGCAGGTATCGGGGCTTGCCGTGCCTACTTCATGATTGGTGACGGCAAATCAGGAGCTCGGGTGACTGATTTCAAGATCAAGTTCGGCGATACCGGCTCACCTGTCGCCTTCACCATCACCGATGCCGACACCTACACTGAGACGGAAGACGTGGAGACGCTCTCCGCCACCTACAATAAGGCACTCGGCGCTGAGCGTACGGGCAAGTATCAGCCTTGGCTCATACCCTTCGACTACACTATCACGGCAGCCGACGTGGAGAAATTCACGTTCTGGAGGTTAAATATGATTGCCAACTCGCCAGACCCGAACGTTGAGGCTGGCACTGAAGTATGGGTATATCTTTCGAGAATGAAGGCGGGCGACGTGCTACACGCCAATATGCCTTATGTCTATAAGCCTTTGACGGATATGGAGAACTATGAGTTCACCACTGAGAATGCCGTATTGAAAGGGAAAAATACGGGCGTGCTTATTAAAATGGAGACGGCAAATGACATCTATTCATTCTATGCCACCTACGAGCCGACGCTGGCAACTGCCCAAGACCCGTTCTACTACGTGAACTATAAAGGTCATCTGAGTGTCGGCAACAATGGCACGGTGACTGTGGGTGCCTTCCGCTGGATTCTGCGCGTGGAGAGCAAATCCGGTTCAACACCTGCCAACTCACGCAGTATCGTCTTCATCGACGGAGACGGAACAACGGGAATAAGCCTCACCCCCGATCCCTCTCCTATAGGCGAGGGGAGTGGATACTGGTTTACCCTTGACGGTCGCCGACTGCAAGGTAAGCCTTCGCGTGCTGGTGTCTATATCTATAATGGTAAGAAGTTCGTGATAAAGTAAATACGGAAGCTATGAAGAAGAGCTATCAGAAACCTACGATAACGGTAGTGAAGATTCAGCAACACGCCTTCATGAGTGGCAGTCCAATGGGCGGTCGCGTTGAACCGGACCTACCTGCTGCTTCGCGCTATGACGATGACTACTATACTTATTAGGCGAATGAAAATGACAGTTAGGATGATGAAATACAAATTGTATGTAATACTGGCAGCCGTTGTTCTCCTGGTGGGAATGACAGGCTGCTCAAAGGATGATAATACGAATCCACCCCCCATCGACGATCCTGTTCCCCCCATTGACGAACCTGTTTCGGATGAGGACCTTGTCGGTGTCTGGTGGGACGAGTTTGAGTATGCAGACGTTACAGAATATGGCATTCCCTTCAGCCGGGTACTACTGGCTGTGATGGTCGGGAAAGACCATACAGGCTGCATCTATCTGGGCGTGTACAATAGTGATAGCTACGTACCACTGGCCGTTTATGGCGGACCGGAGGATGCTGGGTTCACCTGGCGGCTACTCGACGACGGCAGGGTGCAGCTCAGTGACCCTGTTACGGGCGAGAGCTATGCACTGTCTCGCGCCCTCCGTGCAAGTGGCAGCAACTACGGTGGAGTCATGACCAATGTTTCCAACACGCACATGACCTACACAGAAAACAGTGTGAAGTTAGACAACGGCACCTATTCTGGTGTACTCACCAAAGCCAATGCCGAAGAGGAAGTCGAAATCGACGTGAAGTTGACCCCCGCCGACAGGGACTGGGATGTCATTCCCCCCGATGATCCGAACATACCTGCAACATCCCGTAAGGATGCCATCTAAAAGAATATTAAACGAACTCGAATATGAAAAAGAAATTTAGTTGAGGGACAAATATCTGACGCGTTGACTTTCAGAATGAGCTATTAAGAAACTTTGTACGGATGTTTGAAGACCAGAAAAAACGATACAGGAAATTCCGCGAGTGGCAGAAAATGCCCCATCATGTGAAACCGATGACCGAAGAGGAACATATCTGTCCCACTTGTGGCAGACATTATGTGGGCAACTATTGTCCACAGTGCGGACAGTCGTCGAAGATTGGGCGATACTCGTTCAAGAATGCCTTCCTGCTGTTTATCGATGTCTGGGGGCTTGGCAACCGAGGTATGTTCCGCACGATACGCGACCTGCTACTGCGCCCAGGCTATATGATTCGCGACTACCTGAGAGGTATGCAGATGGCTTATTTCCCGCCGTTCAAAATGTTCTTCTTGATTACGGCTCTGTCGCTTGTTATTGATTCAGGGCTGAACATTCGGGGTTTGAACCGTTTTGAACTTCAGGAGAAAGAGGCTGAGGAATTATTTGGTGTGGAATCATCAAGTAAGGACAAGGGTAATAGTGAGGAGCTTGATGCAAAGACAAAGCAGTCGGAAGTTAAGGATAACAAAGAACAAGCATCAGAGGAAAAGAAAGACAAAGTAGATAGGGAGTACGAACGAATGAAAGATGGAGTCAATGCATGGCTTGACAATGAAAGTAATAGTTCTTATGTTGTACTCATGATGCTGCTGCTGTACTCCTTTCCGCTATGGCTCCTGATACGCCGTTGTCCTGCCATTCCTGACTTTCGCTTCTCTGAGTGTTTCGTAGCGATGGTCTATATCATCAATATGTTGGACATCTATACTTTGATACCTCAGTTTATGTGCGTCAGCTATAAGACCGAAATGATTTTTTCCTTGACAGTTACTTTGCTGATGATTGTTCCCGTGAAGCAATTATCGGGATACAGCTACTGGCAAGCCGTCTGGAGGATGTTTGTGGCTCTCATTCTCGCCTTCATAATGGCTCTGGTATTGTATGTCTTCTTTTTTTTAATGTTAAACATATACGCAGATATTAAATACGGCTGACTTTCAGAATGAGATATAAGATAGGGATACGGATTGTCTATACCATGATGCTCGCGATGCTGATGGTGCAGTATGCTCGTGCTCAGGAGGATGACAGCATTACTTATTCGCTCCATCTTCCAGAGACGGTGGTGCTGGCTGATGGTATGACCTTTGAGGAATACCTGCTGAAACAGGTGCTTGCTAACGCCAAGCCGCTGAAGAAACGGATAGAGACGCTGAACTATTCTGTGACGTGTCAGTTGGAGAAAGACATTGATCTGACGAAGTTTCCCCACCGGCGTACTATCACCTTTGCTGCCCGGCTTGCAGGGTATGGTCCTATTGTGTCGGCGCTCAGAGAACACAAGCATTTCGGCATCACAATGGCTGAAGACGTACACTTCAATAGAGGAAAGATAACGACCTCGAATGTACGGATGGTGGAGATGAAGCAGCAGCTGACAGAAAAACAGGTAGCCTCGTTTCTGAAGCACGACGGCATGATGAGTGCTAATGTGTATGACAAATTCTATAAAAAGGTGCGCCAAAAGGTGAAGGAATTACAGAAATTGCGCAAAAAGAACAAGGAAACGGGTATGAAGTATGTGGGCAGCTATACATCGGGCAGCAGGACTGTCTATGTGGTGAAACTCGACAATATGAAGGTAGATATTGCGGAGGGTTGTTGGCAGATATCGCGTATCAGTTATCAGGAGGGACAGAACAATATGTACTATGAATTCAAGGAAGTACGTCCCAATCTTTTCTTGCTGAGTCACGGACGCGCGAAGTTCTTCCTGGACAGAGCCAAATGGCCTAAAGGCTATGTATCCATGAAGTTGGAATATGCCTATCGGTGATTTAAGAATCTATAACATAGAAACAAATATGTGGGCTTAAAAACATTATACCAAAAATAACAAATGATGAAAAGAATTATTTTTGTCGCAGCACTGGCCTTGGTAAGTATGGCTGGCTCGGCACAGAATTTTAAAGCGAATCTTGACGAGAGCGTGAGGCCTGGGGACGACTTCTGGCAGTATGCCGTAGGTACGTGGCTGAAAAACAATCCGCTGGACAATCAGCATTCTACGAATGGTGCGTTTGCCGAGTTGGGGGAACTGAACAAGAAACGTATCAATGCGCTAATCATGAAATATGCTGACCGGAAAGACCTTCCTCAAGGCAGCGACGGGCAAAAAATAGGGGCACTTTATCGCCTTTACATGGATAGTGTGAGCCGCAACAAGATGGGTTATGAACCTATTCTGCCTTATCTGAAGCAGGTGCGTGCCCTAAAAACTCGTGAGGAACTGCTAAGACTGATGTTTGAACTAAGTAGCAAAGGTTTTGGTACTACACCCTTCAGTCTCACTCTGGGACTTAACCCATTCAATTCATCGAAGTATATCATAGATGTCGAACACGGAGGTACGACGCTGTACCACGAAGATTATGACCATCCCAACGAACAGCAGCAGGCTGTCGTTGAAGCCACTAAGAGCCTGAACAGGGACTTGCTGAAGATGATAGGTAACAGCGAGGCTGATGCCGAGCGCATGATGCAGGCTGCTTGGGCCATAGAATACAGAATAGGTATGAAGGAACTTGATCAGGTGGCACAGCGCGACCCGAGTGCTGTCAACCACTTGATGACGTGGAAACAGCTGTTGAAGGACTTCCATGGCATTGACTGGGTGGCTTACCGTGATGCAATGAACCTGCCGAAAGATATCGACACAGTGAATGTCGGACAACTCGGCGCGCTGCACGAAGTAGAAAAGGTGCTGACAGAGGTGAGTGTAAAAGATTTGAAGGCATATATGGAACTCAAGATAGTTAGATCTTACAGAAGTTACCTCAGCGATGCCTTTTCAGATCGTGTTTTTGAGGCCAGCAAGGCAACCTCTGGCTTGAAGGAGCAGCAGCCCCGATTCAAACGTGCAGTCAGTATTGTAAGCGGTAGTCTTGGAGAGACCGTCGGTAAACTTTATGTGGCAGAGTATTTCCCAGAAGAGAATAAACAGAGCGTCTATCGCATGGTGAAGGATCTGCAGCAGGCTTTCGAAGACAGATTGCAGGAGAATACTTGGATGAGCGACTCCACCAAGGTTAAAGCCATAGAGAAGTTGCGCGCCATGCATTTCAACATAGGTTACCCTGACAAGTGGGAGGACTTGGAGAAATTCATCGACATCCGTGAGAATGAGAATCTCGTTGAGAACTACATCCGTATTAATCAGGAAATACGTGCTGCCAAATTCCGTAAGTATTGGGGCAAACCTGTTGACAAGACCCAGATGGATGGTTCACCACAGACGGTGAATGCCGGTTATATTCCGCCATTCAACAGCATCGATTTTCCCGCGGCCATCCTGCAGCCTCCATTCTTCGACCCTGAGGCCGACTATGCTGCCAACTACGGTGCTATTGGCGTGGTGATAGGTCACGAGATGAGTCATGGTTTCGACGATCAAGGCTGCCAGTTCGACAAGGATGGCAATATGGTGAACTGGTGGAGGGCCGAAGATAAAGCTAAGTTTGACGAACGCAGCAAGGTGCTTGCTGACTGGTTTTCTAAGCAGGAGGCTTTGCCCGGACTCTTTGTGAACGGTCAGAAGACGCTTGGCGAAAACATCGGCGACAATGGTGGAATACAGATAGCCTATCGCGCTTTCGAAAACCGCGCGAAACAGGAACCTTTGGAGTCAAAAGAAGGCTTTACCCCCGCTCAGCGCTTCTATCTGGCCTACGCCCGTATGTGGGCGGGCAACGAAACCGATGAATTTACAGCCTACAGGGTAAACAGTGACGTTCACTCACCCCGCATTTTCCGTGTGAATGCCGCCCTGCCGATGATTGACTCTTGGTATGATGCCTTTGGTATCCTGCCCACTGACAAGATGTTCATTCCTAAGGAGAAGAGAGTTTTGATATGGTAATAATGGTGCAGACCTCGTGGTATATGGCAAGATATTCACTTCCGAAAGCAATCAGATTGTAGAAGCCTTTGCCGTGAGAAATATAGGATAAAAGCATGATTATAAAAAATAAGTTGTATCTTTGCAGCCAGAAGTAGGAATGATGATACATAACAAAATTATAATAATGATGATGAAAAGAATTATTTTTGTCGTAGCACTGGCCTTGGTAAGTATGGCTGGCTCGGCACAGAATTTTAAAGCGAATCTTGACGAGAGTGTGAAACCGGGTGAGGACTTCTGGCAGTATGCCGTAGGTTCTTGGCTGAAGAACAACCCGATTGACAAGGAATACCCGATGAACGGTGCGTTTGTTGACCTGATCAAGCAGAATGAACTGCGCATCAATGAGCTGATTATGAAATATGCCAATCGGAAAGATCTGCCACAGGGAAGTGACGGACAGAAGATTGGCGCTTTTTATCGCCTCTATATGGATAGTGTAGGCCGTAATAAGATGGGCTACGAGCCAATTCTGCCATACCTGAAACAGGTACGAGGTATTAAGACCCGCGAGGAGGCTCTGAAATTGATGGTTGCGCTTGATGCCAAAGGCTTTAACACAGCCCCCTATGGTATCAGCCTGAGCCTGAATCCTTTCAACTCGTCGGAGTATATCATCAGTGCAGGTCATGGTGGTGCTACGATGGACCAGGAGTATTATTCCGAGCCCAACGAGCAGCAGAAAGCCGAAGTTGCCGCAAAACAAAGTCTGTATAAGGACCTCCTAAAGATGGTGGGCAATAGTGATGCCGATGCCGAGCGCATGATGCAGGCAATATGGGCTATCGAGCACAGGATTGGTGTCAAAACGCTGAATCAAGTAGAAAGACGCGATCCGATGAAAACCATCCACATCATGCCGTGGGAACAGTTGTTGCAGGACTTCAAGGGCATCGACTGGGTAGGCTATCGAGATGCCATCAACTATCCAAAAGATATCGATCAGGTGAATGTGAGTCAGTTGGAGCCGCTGCATGAGGTGGAGAAAATATTGGCCGAGACGAGTGTCGAGGACTTGAAGGCCTATATGGAACTGCGCGTTGTCAGGGCCTTCAGCGCGTACCTTAGTGACGCCTTTACTGACCGTGCTTTTGAGTACTCAAAGGCCGTCTATGGTGTAAAAGAACAGAAACCTCGTTGGAAACGCGCCGTCGGCGAAATCAACGATAATCTGGAAGAGACCATCGGTAAGCTCTATGTGGCTGAGTATTTCCCTGAGTCGAGCAAACAGCGTGTATATCGCCTGGTGAAAGACTTGCAGCAGGCATTCGAAGACCGATTGAAGGAAAACACATGGATGAGTGACTCTACCAAAGTCAAGGCATTGGATAAGTTGCATGCTATGCACATTAACGTTGGATACCCCAACACGTGGGAGGATATGGAGAAGTTCATAGACATCCGTGAGAACGAGAACCTCGTAGAGAACTTTATCCGTATCAAACTGGAGACACGTGCTGCTTTATTGCGTAAATACTGGCGCAAACCTGTGGATAAGACCATTATGCCATTCTCACCACAGACGGTGAATGCCTGCTACGTTCCCATGTTCAACAGCATCAACTTCCCCGCTGCCATCCTGCAGCCACCATTCTTCGACCCGGCGGCTGACTATGCTGCCAACTATGGAGCTGTAGGTGCTGTTATCGGTCATGAGATGAGCCATGGGTTCGATGATGAAGGCTGTCAGTATGACAAGGAGGGCAACCTGAAGAACTGGTGGACTGCCGAAGATAAGGCTAAGTTTGACGAACGCGGCAAGGTGCTTGCCGACTGGTTCTCCAAGCAGGAGGCTCTGCCCGGGCTCTTTGTGAACGGTCAGAAGACGCTTGGTGAGAATATCGGTGATAACGGTGGAATACAGGTGGCTTATCGCGCCTTTGAGAATCGCATAAAGCAGGAGCCTCTGCAGACCATTGATGGTTTTACCCCTGCCCAGCGCTTCTATCTTGCTTATGCCCGCATGTGGGCAAGCAATATTACTCCAGAGTTCCTTGCCCGTGTAGTTAATAGTGACGTCCACTCACCTCATGTATTCCGTGTGAATGCTGCTCTGCCGATGATTGACTCTTGGTATGACGCCTTCGGCATCCTGCCCACTGACAAGATGTACATCCCCAAGGAGAAGAGAGCTTTGATTTGGTAACACGCTAATCACAGCTGTGAACTCTGGCTGTATAAGGAGTGTTGAGACGAAATATAGCATTGCGAGTGAAAGAATAGAGAAAGAAAAATTGATTTTCTTTTGGTTTTTCGCTCAATTTGCACTATCTTTGCACGCTCAAAACGAATAACAATATTAAATAAGGTAATAATAAGATGAATATTTCATTTGAAGCTCCCGACAAGATTAATGGCTTGATGACCATTACTTTGGAGAAAGACGACTATCAGGGCGAGGTTGAGAAGACCCTGAAAGATTATCGCAAGCGTGCTAACGTTCCCGGATTCCGTCCCGGTATGACTCCTATGGGTCTGATTAAGCGCCAGTATGGCACTGCCGTTAAAGTGGACGTAGTGAACAAGATGCTTGGCGAGAAACTGTATGAGTATGTTCGTGAGAACAAGATTCAGATGTTGGGCGAACCATTGCCCAGCGACCAACAGGAGACACTTGATTTCGAAGGTGATGCTCCCCTGACTTTCAAGTTTGATATTGCCGTAGCCCCTGAGTTTGAGGCCAAACTGAGCGGTAAGGATAAGATTGACTATTATAACATCACGGTTGATGATAAACTCATCGACCAGCAGGTGGAGATGTATCAGCAGCGTGCCGGTCATTACGAGAAGGTGGAGGCTTATGATGCTGAGCAGCGTGATATGCTGAAGGGCGATTTGCGCGAGGTTGACGGAACCATCGAGGTGGCTGATGCCGTGCTGATGCCTCAGTATATGAAGGTGGATGACCAGAAGAAACTCTTCGACGGTTGTAAACTGGGTGATATCATCACCTGGAATCCACGCAAGGCATATCCGGAAAGTGATGTAGAGGTTTCTTCATTGCTGAAGATTCAGAAGGAAGATGTGAAAGATCATGAAGGTGACTTTACTTTCCAGATTACAGAAATCTCCCGCTACGTGAAGGCAGAAATCAATCAGGAATTGTTCGACCAGACCTTCGGTGAAGGTAACGTGAAGGACGAGAAGGAGTTCCGCCAGAAGATCAGCGACATCATCAGTCAGCAGTTCAAGGCCGATTCAGACTATAAGTTCTTGCTTGACGTCCGTGCACACATGGAGAAGAAGGTTGGCAAACTGGAATTCCCAGAGGCTTTGTTGAAGCGCGTAATGCTGAACAACAATAAGGACAAGGGTGAGAAGTTCGTAGAGGATAACTTTGAGAAGAGTATCCAGGAACTTGGCTGGCACCTGATTAAGGAACAGTTGGTAGCTGCTCAGGAAATCAAAGTAGAGGACGATGACTTGAAGAATGTGGCCAAGGAAGCTGCTCGTGCCCAGTTTGCCCAGTATGGTATGTCGAACGTGCCCGACGAGTATCTTGAGAACTATGCTCAAGAGATGCTGAAAAAGCGCGAGAATGTTGACGGACTTGTTGACCGTGCCGTTGACCTGAAACTCACTGCAGCGTTGAAGAATGTTGTAAAATTGAATGAAAAAGACATCACTATGGAGGACTTCCAGAAGATGTTACAGGAAAAATAAGTTTTTTTAAGAAAAAAAACCTCATTCTATTGCGGGGTTACCAACTTTTTTCGTAATTTTGTATCTACAATTTTGCAAAAAGGTTGATAACCCTCTTTATTTGCGCTTAATCGATAGTATGAAAATGAATAGTGATTTTAGAAAATATGCTACCAAGCATTTAGGAATTAACGGCCTCGTCCTTGACGAAGTAATGAGTGCGCAGGCCCAGTATTTGAATCCTTATATTTTGGAGGAGCGTCAATTGAACGTTACCCAAATGGATGTGTTTTCTCGTTTGATGATGGATCGCATCATCTTCTTAGGAACACAGATTGACGATTATACAGCAAACACTTTGCAGGCTCAGTTGTTATATCTCGACTCTGTTGACTCAGGAAAAGATATCAGCATCTATTTGAATTCGCCTGGCGGTAGCGTGACTGCTGGTTTGGGCATTTATGATACGATGCAGTTTATCTCCAGTGATGTAGCCACTATCTGTACAGGTATGGCGGCGTCAATGGCTGCAGTGCTGTTGGTGGCAGGTACGGAAGGCAAACGCTCGGCTCTGCCTCACAGTCGTGTAATGATTCACCAGCCTTTAGGCGGTGTTCAGGGTCAGGCTTCTGATATAGAGATTGAGGCTAAAGAGATTATGAAATTTAAAAAGGAACTCTATACCATTATATCAGAACATTCGCATACTCCTTATGATAAGGTGTGGAATGATTCGGACCGCAACTACTGGATGACAGCGGAAGAAGCAAAGGAATATGGTATGATAGATCAGGTACTGGTAAGGAAGAAATGAAGAAAATCTGTAACTTTTGCGGTAGATCTGAAAGGGAAGTAAAATTACTAATTACAGGTATCAGTGGTAATATCTGTGAGGATTGTGTTATGCAGGCGTATGAGATAGCCAAGGCGAATGGCTATGGACCAGAAACCAAGAAGAAGCAACCGACAGAAGACATAGACCTGAAAAAAGTTCCTAAGCCCAAGGAGATCAAGGAATATCTTGACCAATATGTTATCGGGCAAGATGAGGCTAAACGCTTTCTTTCTGTTGCTGTTTACAACCATTACAAGCGATTGCAACAACCGGTCGATGATGAGGGCGTGGAAATTGAGAAGAGCAATATCATCATGGTGGGTTCGACGGGTACTGGTAAAACGTTATTGGCTCGTACGATAGCTAAACTGTTGGATGTGCCTTTTACCATTGTGGATGCCACAGTGTTTACAGAAGCAGGTTATGTGGGTGAGGATGTTGAGAGTATTCTCTCTCGTCTCTTGCAAGTGGCCGACTACAATGTGAATGCCGCAGAAAGAGGTATTGTTTTTATTGACGAGATAGACAAGATAGCCCGAAAGAGTGATAACCCCAGCATTACGCGTGATGTGAGTGGAGAGGGCGTTCAGCAGGGACTCTTGAAACTTCTGGAGGGAACAATCGTCAACGTGCCACCTCAGGGGGGACGTAAACATCCGGATCAGGAGTATATACATGTGGATACCAGAAATATCCTGTTTATTTGTGGTGGCGCTTTTGATGGAATAGAGCGTAAAATCGCGCAACGTATGAATACGCATGTGGTTGGTTATAACTCGGTACAGAACGTACGGAAGATAGATAAAAATGATCTGATGCAATATATACTGCCTCAGGATTTGAAATCGTTCGGACTGATACCTGAGATTATAGGCCGTTTGCCCGTGCTGACTTATCTGAATCCGTTGGATCGTGAGGCTTTGGAGCGAATCCTTTTGGAACCCAAGAACTCTATTGTAAAACAATATGAGAAGCTCTTTGAAATAGACGGTGTAAAACTGACCTTTACTCCAGAAGCACTAAAACTGATAGTTGATAAAGCAGTAGAATATAAACTCGGTGCCCGCGGACTTCGTTCCATTGTGGAAAGTATCATGATGGATGCCATGTTTGAGGTGCCTTCGAAACGAACAAAATCCTTTAAGGTGACAGCCGAGTATGCCCAAGAGCAACTCGACAAGTCGCACTTACATTAATAATTTTTAAGCCTATGGCAACAATGAAAGTAAATTTGAATGAAGCCCTGAAGAAATATTTCGGCTTTGATAAGTTCAAAGGTGACCAGAAAGCCATTATACAGAATGTGCTGGATGGAAAAGATACCTTTGTGCTGATGCCGACAGGAGGCGGAAAGTCACTTTGCTACCAGTTGCCGTCGCTGTTGATGGAGGGAACAGCTATTGTCATCTCTCCACTCATAGCACTGATGAAGAATCAGGTAGATGTGATTAGTGCTATGAGTGAAGAGGGAACGGCTCATTATCTGAACTCCTCACTCAATAAGTCGGCAATTGATCAAGTGAAGGAAGATGTTAAGGCAGGTCGCACAAAATTACTCTATGTAGCCCCAGAATCATTGACAAAGGATGAGAATGTGGAGTTTTTGAAACAAGCTAAAATATCTTTCTATGCCATTGATGAAGCACATTGTATCTCTGAATGGGGGCACGACTTCCGTCCGGAGTATCGGCGTATCCGTCCCATTATCAACGAGATTGGTAATGCACCTATCATTGCCTTGACAGCTACGGCAACAGATAAGGTACGTACTGACATCAAGAAAAATCTGGCCATTGTGGACGCTGTTGAGTTTAAAAGCTCATTCAATCGCCCCAATCTGTACTATGAGGTACGTCCCAAAACAAAGGATGTTGACAAGGACATCATTAAGTTTATCAAACAGCATCCAGGTAAGAGTGGTATTATCTATTGTCTCTCTCGTAAGAAGGTGGAGGAACTTGCTGAAATACTGCGAGCCAACGATATTAAGGCTCAGGCCTACCATGCAGGATTGGATTCCGGTCTTCGTTCTCAGACGCAGGATGACTTCCTCATGGAGAAAATAGATGTAATTGTAGCCACCATAGCTTTTGGAATGGGTATTGACAAACCTGATGTGCGTTTTGTTATCCATTACGACATTCCCAAATCCTTGGAAGGTTATTATCAAGAAACAGGGCGTGCCGGACGTGACGGTGGAGAGGGACTGTGCATAACCTTCTACTCAAACAAGGATTTGCAAAAACTGGATAAGTTCATGGAAGGCAAACCGGTGGCTGAACAAGATATAGGGCGCCAATTGTTGCAGGAAACAGCGGCATACGCTGAGACCTCTGTTTGTCGTCGAAAGATGCTGCTTCATTATTTTGGTGAAGTCTATGAGCAGGATAATTGTCATAATTGTGACAACTGCTTACATCCTAAGACCAAGATAGAGGCGAAAGATCAGTTGGTCATAGTATTAAATACGGTTATTGCTATCAAGGAGAATTTCCGTTCCGACTATGTCATTGATTTCATTATGGGGCGTGAGACAGATGAGATACTGGCTCACAAACATCAGGAATTGGAGATGTTCGGAGCAGGCGAGGATGATGACGAAAAACTTTGGAATCCAGTTATCCGACAAGCATTACTAGCAGGCTATCTCAAAAAAGATGTGGAGAATTACGGTCTTTTGAAAATCACCCCAGCTGGTAAGAAATTCTTGAAGAAACCTGAATCCTTCATGATTGTGGAGGATAAGGAGTTCAATGATGATTATGAGGGGGCATTAGATCAGGAAGGTGGAACGAGTGCTCTGGATCCTACTTTGAATGCTATGCTGAAAGATTTGCGCAAGAAAGTGTCGAAACAGCTGAATCGTCCGCCATATGTCATTTTCCAAGATGTTTCGTTGGAACAAATGGCAACAGACTATCCCGTCACTTTGGATGAACTGAAGAATATTCAGGGTGTTGGCGAAGGTAAGGTAAAACAACCATACGCCAAGGAATTTGTGGATCTTATTAAACGGTACTGCGATGAGAACGAAATTACGCGTCAGGCTGATTTGCGAGTACGTACTGTTGCAAAGAAGTCGATGTTGAAGGTGAAGATTATTCAAGGAATCGACCGACAGGTAGCTCTTGACGATATCGCCAATGCGCAAGGTTTGGATTTTGAGGAATTGCTTGATGAGGTGGAAGCCATTGTCTATAGTGGGACCAAACTGAATATCGACTATTTCCTGGATGAAGTAATGGATGAAGATCATATAGATGACATCTATGATTATTTCGCAGAAAGTGATACTGATTCCCTCGAAGCAGCCATTGATGAATTGGGTGATGAATGCTCAGAAGACGAGATACGTTTGGTGCGCATCAAATTTATTTCGGAAATGGCTAACTGATAAATCGCGTTAAAACGTATTAATATTGCGTGCAAATGACTGCTATCTCAGAAAAAAGCACTAAATTTGCACGCAATAAAATTTAAAAGGAGTATTTTTATGTCATCATTTATTGCAGACAAGATTGTAATGGACGGCTTGACTTTTGACGACGTCCTGTTGATTCCAGCTTATTCAGAAGTACTGCCAAAGACAGTAGAGTTGCAAACGCAGTTTTCGCGTCATATCCAGTTGAACATCCCATTTGTTACAGCAGCTATGGATACCGTGACAGAAAGCCAAATGGCTATTGCGATTGCTCGTGAAGGCGGTATCGGTGTGATTCATAAGAACATGTCTATCGAGAATCAGGCACGAGAGGTGGCTATAGTAAAACGTGCAGAGAACGGAATGATATATGATCCCATAACCATTCCACTCGGCTCAACTGTTGCTAAGGCTCTGGATATCATGGCTGAATATCATATTGGCGGTATTCCTGTTGTGGATGAAGAAAAGCACCTTGTCGGTATTGTCACCAACCGTGATCTCCGTTTTGAGCGCCAACTGGATCGACCCATTGAGGAGATTATGTCGAAGGATCATCTTGTGACGACTCATCAGCAGACAGACCTGACGGCAGCCGCCCAGATATTGCAAGAGAATAAGATAGAAAAACTTCCTGTAGTTGATAAGGAGAACCACTTGATTGGTTTGATTACTTATAAGGATATCACGAAAGCCAAGGATAAGCCAATGGCTTGTAAAGACGAAAAGGGGCGTCTTCGTGTGGCAGCCGGTGTGGGTGTAACTTTCGACACGCTTGACCGCATACAGGCATTAGTGAATGCTGGTGCTGATGCAATAGTGATTGATACTGCCCACGGACATTCCAAAGGGGTTATTGAGAAATTGCGTGAGGCGAAATCTTCTTTCCCTGGAATTGACATCGTGGTTGGTAATATCGCTACCGGCGAGGCTGCTCGTCTGTTGGTAGAGAATGGCGCTGATGCTGTGAAGGTTGGTATCGGTCCAGGCTCTATCTGTACGACTCGAGTTGTAGCTGGTGTCGGCGTTCCTCAGTTGAGTGCTATCTATGATGTTTACCAAGCATTGCAAGGCACAGGTGTTCCTTTGATAGCCGATGGTGGCTTGCGCTATTCTGGCGACGTAGTTAAGGCTTTGGCTGCCGGTGGTTCTAGTGTAATGATGGGATCGCTTGTGGCAGGAACGGAGGAAAGTCCTGGTGATACCATTATCTATAACGGCCGTAAATTCAAGAGTTATCGTGGTATGGGTTCTTTGGAGGCTATGGAGCATGGTTCTAAGGATCGCTATTTCCAGGCAGATACCAAAGATGTCAAGAAGCTCGTTCCAGAGGGAATTGCCGGTCGTGTACCTTATAAAGGAACCGTACAAGAAGTTATCTATCAAATGGTCGGTGGCTTGCGGTCGGGTATGGGCTATTGTGGAGCTTCTACTATTGAGAAGTTGCATGGTGCCAAGTTTACACGTATCACAAATGCCGGCGTCAACGAGAGCCATCCGCATGATATCACAATCACCAGCGAAGCTCCTAACTACTCACGTCCAAACGATTAAGATGAAGTCACGACTCCTGCTCGTCTTGATGGTGCTTGTTCCAATGGCGGTACAGGCAACAGAGGATCCGATACTGTTTACAGTAGGTGATATGCCTGTGACACGTTCGGAATTTGAGAAGTCGTATTTAAAAACCGTCAAGTTTGGGCAGGAAGGGCGTCTCTCGCTGTCTGATTTTCTGAAGTCATATATTGTCTATAAGTTGAAAGTCAAGGCTGCTCTTGATGCTCATCTCGATAAGACGAATGTTTTTCAGACTGCTTATGCACAGTGTATGTCGGGGGAGAGCTCTGCTCAGATGATTTCCATTTCTTCCGGCAAATTGTCGGCCCCTACTTCAGAAGTAGTTGCTCACTATGAAAGATTGAAGAAAAGTTCTGGGACAGATGGTATGATATGTTTATCGCAGATTTTCATACCAGTGCCCCAGAAGGCTAATAGAGAGGAACAGCGAAAGGCAGAGCAGCGCATAGAAGAAATCTATCGCGAACTTCAGGGCGGAGCGGAATTCTCCCAAATAGCACGTCGGTATTCTCAAGATCGACAATCGTCAGATAATGGGGGAGTGATGGGATGGTACTGTCGAGGCCAACTCTTCAAAGAGATAGAAGATGCAGCATTTAAACTCAAGAAAGGTGAAATGAGCCGTCCCTTCCTTTCGACCATAGGTTACCATATTCTACTGGTGAATGACAGGAAATCTATGGAGGAATATGATGTGGTCAAAGAGCGTCTGTCAGACGAAGTGGGACGAAGAAAAATTCACCAACAGACAACTGCAACGGCTATAATGGGACAGCCGCTTGTGAAAGAAAATGCTGCCGCGTTTGCTGTGTCCGGCGTTCAAGAACCCACGGACCCCTTGCAGCAGGAATATTATGAAGGATTGCTGTTGATAGAGCAAAGCAAACAATCGGTAGGACGACGTGCTGCTGAAGATGAAGAAGCTTTGAGATACTATTTCAAAAAGAATAAGAAGAAGTATCGTCGAAAGGGCTTTAACCCCAAGGATTATACGGAAGTACGTGAGCTTGTGGTAGCCGATTTACAAGAAGAAATGAACAAACACTGGGTAGCTGATTTGCGGAAGCAGTATCCAGTCAAAGTGAATAAAAAGGTATTAAAGACAGTAAATAATCACCGTTAAAATGAAAATACGAAGCATTTTTGCAATCATATCATTGTGGATGGTATTCCCATTGCAGGGAAAAAATGTCAATGATAGTATTCAGAGTGTTGTGGATGAAGTAATCTGGGTAGTAGGCGATGAGGCTATTCTGAAATCGGATGTAGAACAAATGCGCATCCAGGCGCAGCAGGAAGGAGTCCGTTGGAGTGGCGACCCTGATTGTGCTATCCCAGAGCAGATAGCCGTACAGAAGCTCTATCTGCACCAAGCTGCCATCGACAGTATTGAGGTTACTGAAGCCGAAATAACCCAGGGTATTGAACAGCAGATAGAATACATGATTTCCGTGATAGGTTCACGTGAGAAGTTGGAAGAGTATCATAAGAAAAATATGACTCAAATTCGTAATGAGTTACGTGAATCTTTCCGTGAAAGACAGTTGGTTCAAGAAATGCAGCGCCATTTGGTGAAAGACATTACGGTGACTCCTGCTGATGTGCGACGCTATTTCGCTGATCTTCCTCAAGACAGTATTCCTTTTGTGCCCACAGAGGTTGAAGTGCAGATTATCTCACAAACACCTCGAGTCGATCAAGAGGAAATCAACCGTGTAAAAGAAGAACTGCGCGACTATACTGACCGTGTGAATAAAGGAGAAACATCGTTCCAGACTTTGGCACGTATGTACTCTGAAGACCCGGGTACGGCTCGTCGCGGTGGAGAGTTAGGCTATACTGGACGTGGTACACTTGATCAGGCTTTTGCCAATGTCGCCTTTAACTTGACAGATCCCAAAAAAGTATCGAAGATTGTGGAATCTGAGTTCGGCTTCCATATCATCCAGTTGATTGATAAGCGTGGAGATAAAGTGAATGTACGACATATCCTCCGTAAACCGGTAGTCAGTCAGGAAGCTATCGACCGTTCGTTAGCCCGTCTGGACTCTATCCGTGCAGAAATTATAGAGGGAAAATTTAGTTTCGAGGCTGGTGCTTCTGTAATCTCCGATGATAAGGATACGAGAAATAATAATGGTTTAATGGCTAATGCTACGCAGACGGGTCGTACATCAAGATTCCGTTTACAAGACTTGCCTTCAGAAGTCGCCCGTGCTGTAGATACCTTACAGGTGGGCGCTATCTCTGCTCCTTTCCAGATGATCAATCAGCGTGGTAAAATAGTATGTGTGATTGCCAAACTGAAGAGTCGTACGGAAGGACATAAAGCTACTATCACCGAAGACTTCCAAGTGATGAAAGATGTCGTTTTGGAAAAACGCCGTCAGCAGAAACTCCATGACTGGGTGGTCAATAAGATCAAATCGACTTACGTTCGTGTGAATGACAGATACAAAGACTGTAAGTTTGAATATCAAGGTTGGATTAAACAATAATTTGTAGTTTAGCATTGAAGAGACTCCTGTTTGTACTTGTAGGGTTGCTGGTGCTTGGTATGGTGTTTGCCATGATGCCAGCCAAGCGGAAAAATCCCCCTCGCAAGAAGGTGGAAGACAAACGTGTCTATTTGATCCATTCCGATCAATTGCGCTATGACCAGTACCGTAATGGAGACGCACAGATTCTGGTAGGAAATGTGCATTTTCGTCACATGGGGGCTAATCTTTATTGCGATAGCGCTAATTTTTTTCAGCAGACCAACTCTTTCGAAGCTTTCGGTCATGTAAAAATGTTGCAAGGAGATACACTGAAACTCTTTAGCGACTATGCGTATTATGATGGTAATGCGCAGATAGCACAAGCTCGTTACAATGTGATATTGAAGCATCGAGAATCTACGCTATATACCGATAGCTTGGATTATGATCGATTGTATAATTTCGGAAATTTCTTTGAGGGAGGAAAATTGGTGGATAATGGTTCTACGCTCACCAGTGACTGGGGGGAATACCATACAGACACCAAGATGGCAATCTTCTACTATGATGTTCGTTTGCGCGACAAGAACTTCTATTTGACAACTGATTCGCTCTATTACGACACACAAACTTCGCGTGCTCATATTGTGGGACCTTCAAACATTACGTCTGGCAGTAGCCATATCTACAGTGAGGATGGTTATTATAATACCAAAACGGAAAAATCTGAGCTTTTCGGTCGGTCGGTGATGAAAAACCAGGGGCGCACGATTGTAGGTGACAGTGTCTATCATGATGCCAAAAAAGGTACGAGTTATGCCTATTGGAATGTGATTTATACTGATTCTGTCAATAAGAACGCACTGACAGGAGACTATTGTGAATATAACGACTCTACGGGTTATGCCATGGCTACTAATCGTGCTGTTGCCATGGATTTCTCCCAGAAGGATACGCTCTATATGCATGCTGACACATTCAAGTTGTTTACTTTCAATATTAATACAGACTCCGTTTACCGTAAAATACATGCATATAAAAAGGTTCGCGCGTATCGTGTTGATGTGCAGGCTGTGTGTGACTCCTTGGTGTACAATTCTCTTGACTCCTGTATGACCATGTATCGCGATCCTATTGTGTGGAACGGAAGCCAACAATTGTTCGGTGAACAGATACGCGTCTATATGAAAGATTCAACTATCCATAGGGCTCATGTCATCGGACAAGCTTTCTCTACTGAACAGATGCCCGATACGATACATTTTAATCAGGTGTCTTCTAAAGAGATGTTTGCATTCTTCGAGAAAGGAGAGATATACGAGACGGATGCCGTCGGTAATGTGTTGATAGTTTATTATCCTGTTGATGAATCAGACAGTACGCTAATAGGCTTGAACTATACGGAGACTCCTAAGATGAAAATGTTCTTGGAGAAAAGGAAAATGAAAAAGATATGGATGGAGAAACCTACGGGCACACTCTATCCGATGACCCAAATTCCCCCAGCTAAGTATTTTTTACCACAGTATGCGTGGTTCGATTATATTCGTCCTCTCAACAAGGATGATATTTTCAACTGGCGATCTAAGAATGCAGGACAGGAACTCAAGGAGATTAAGCGACGTGAGGCTCCGAAGCAGAAAGTGACAAGGAAGGAGAACTTATAGTCATGAGTGATGTGATTCAGTTATTACCCGATTCTGTCGCTAACCAGATAGCGGCAGGTGAGGTTATTCAACGACCGGCATCTGTTATCAAGGAGCTGGTGGAGAATGCTGTTGACGCTGGTGCTACCACCATACAGGTATTGGTGGTGGACGCAGGCCGTACCACTATCCAAGTGATAGATAATGGTAAAGGCATGTCGGAAACTGATGCTCGTTTGGCTTTTGAACGTCATGCTACTTCCAAGATCCGTAAGGCAGATGATTTGTTTGCACTTACTACGATGGGATTCCGTGGAGAGGCCTTACCGTCAATTGCTGCCGTATCGCAAGTTGAATTGCGGACCAAAATGGCTGGTGAGGAACTGGGAACCAGTTTGCGTCTCTCAGCGTCTAAAGTTGAGTCGCAGGAACCTGTTAACTGTCCTGTGGGTGCTAATTTCAAGGTGGAAAATCTGTTCTTTAATGTTCCAGCCCGCCGTAAGTTCCTTAAGACCAATGCTACAGAGCTGAATAATATACTGACAGCTTTTGAGCGAATAGTCTTGGTGTACCCCGAGATCAACTTTATTCTACACAGCAACGGACAGGAATTGATGAACCTGAAAAGTGGATCGTTGCGTCAGCGTATTGCTGATGTTTTCGGTAAGCGTTTTAACCAAGACTTGCTGGAGGTGAAAGTGGAAACTTCGCTTTGTAAGATAATGGGGTTCGTAGGCAAACCGGAGTCTGCACGTAAAAAGGGAGCGCACGACTATTTCTTTGTCAATGGGCGCTTCATGAAGCACGTTTATTTTCATAAGGCAGTGATGCAGGCTTTTGACCGTATGGTGCCTGTAGGCATGCAAGTTCCCTATTTTATTTATTTTGAAGTGGCACCATCTGATATTGATGTCAATATTCATCCCACCAAGACTGAAATTAAGTTTGAGAACGAGCAGGCCATTTGGCAGATATTGCTGGCTGCAGTCAAAGATGCTATTGGTGTATTCTGCGAAGTGCCCCAAATCGACTTTGATACGGAGGGACGTCCGGAAATACCTTTGTTCAGTCCTGATGCCGAACAGCCTAAGGCTACTCCACAACCGTCATACAATGCATCTTATAATCCTTTTAAACAACACCAAACTACTGAGCGTCCTCGAAAATCGGTAGAAGGGTGGGAGCAACTATACGAGCAACAGCCGCCACAAGAGGTAGAGCAAATTGAGGTTTTTGACGCGGAGGAGAAATCGCCTATACATTATCAATATAAAGGGCGGTATGTCATGACTGCTGTTAAATCAGGATTGATGATTATTGATCAGTATCGGGCTGATGTGCGTATCCGTTACGAGAAATATCTGTCACAATTGTCCACTCAGACAGTCAGCAGTCAGCGTGTCCTCTTTCCTGAAGTTGTGCAGTTCGCCCCCTCAGATGGCGTGATACTCCAGAAAATTTTACCGGAACTTCAAGGTATGGGCTTTGAATTAAACGACCTCGGACAATATAGTTATGGTATCAGTGCTGTACCGGCAGGCATAGAGGGCTTAGATTATGTACAGCTGGTGAAAGATATGGTGAACGATGCTGTTGAAAAAGGAAAGGGCGACTTGCAGGAGATTCATTCGGCCCTGGCTTTGAGCCTTGCAAGACATGCAGCTATTCCGCAAGGTCAGATACTGAACAACGATGAGATGGAGAATTTAGTCAATGAACTCTTCTCCTGTTCCAACGTTAATTACACCCCGGATGGGAAAGCAATATTATGTATTTTACCCCAAAAGGAGATAGAACAATTATTAGGATGAATTTAGCTTTTTTAATGGTGGTTTTAAGGCCAAAATGTGATAGAAAACAATTTTTTTCGCAAAAAAGTGCAATTTTTTGCCAAAAATGTTTGCAGTTTTAAAATAAATGTTTACTTTTGCACAATAATTGATAAAAGTGTATATCATTTTACATTAATATTTAGTATAGGTATGAAAAAGTTATTAATGGTACTGGCTTTTGCCGGTGTATCTGTTGCCTCAATGGCACAGGAGGCTGTACCTACAGAGAAGTACAGCGTATCTACAAATTCTTTCTGGAGCAATTGGTTTGTACAGGCCAATCTCGCTGGAACTGCATTCTGGGGTAACCAGGAGGTTCAGAACAACTTCAGCAAGAGCCCTCTTAAGGGTTTCCGTAACAACCTCGGTTTCTCAGTAGCTATCGGTAAGTGGTTTACTCCTGGTATCGGACTTCGCACAAAGTTCAATGGTATTTGGGGTCGCACTGTTATCTCTGAGGACAAGAAGACCAATGCAAGCAAGTACTGGACTCTGAATGAGCAGGTAATGTTCAACCTGAGCAACATGATTCTCGGTTACAACGAGAACCGTCTGTGGGATCTGATTCCTTATGCAAGTGTTGGTTTGGAGCGTAACATGTCTTACAACTCTTATTCTCCAGTATGGGGTATCGGTATCTTGAACGAGTTCAAGCTGAACAACAAGTTCGCTATCAACCTCGACATCAACTACAACCTGTTCATGTCTAAGTCAGATGGTACAACTCGTCTGCTTCCAGGTGCTCACAAGTATGATTCTCGTACTTTCAAGGGCTTGATTGCCAACCACGATCGTAACCTGAACATTGAAGTTGGTATCACTTACAACCTCGGTAAGGCTACATGGAACAAGACTCCAGACGTAGAGGCTATCAAGGCTCTCTCTCAGGGTCAGATCGATGCTCTGAACGCTCAGCTTGCTGATGCTAACGCAGAGAACGCTCGTCTGAACAACATCATCAAGAACCACAAGTGCCCAGAGGTTAAGGACGGTGGCGAGAAGGTTGTTGAGAAGGTTATCTCTACTCCTGTATCAGTATTCTTCAACATTGGCAAGTCTAAGATTGCTTCTCAGAAGGATCTCGTAGCTGTTAAGACTATCGCTGAGGCTGCTAAGGCTAATAACGCTAAGATCGTCGTTAAGGGTTACGCTGACAGCAAGACTGGTAAGGCTGACTTCAACCAGAAGCTCTCTCAGAAGCGTGCTGAGGCTGTTGCTGCTGAGCTCGTTAAGCTTGGTGTTGACAAGGCTAACATCGAGTGCCAGGCTGAGGGTGGTGTTAACACACTGTCTCCAATCAGCTTCAACCGTCGTGCAACTGTTGAGTTGAAGTAATTCGATTAAAACATTAAATCTTATAAACCCCGAGCGCTTCCGAGTGCTCGGGATTTTTTTTGTTTTCTCCATAAAATTCATTTTTAATCTAATTTTTTCAGTTCTCTATTCTCCGTTTTCAATTATTCTTTGTACCTTTGCATCACACAGAACTATAACAAACTTAAAGCACAAAACAAGTAAAAACAAAACGAACAATGATTTGGAATGAGACTGTGGAATGCATGGATCGCGAACAGCTACGCGAAATCCAGAGCATTAGATTAAAAAAGATGGCTGAGTATGTGTATCATAACACGCCATTCTATCGTAAGAAATTTCAAGAAATGGGCTTGGAACCGGGCGATATCAAGGACATAGATGATATCGTTAAGTTGCCATTTACCAACAAACTTGACCTGCGTGACAACTATCCGTTCGGACTGGCTGCCGTTCCGATGAGTCAGATAGTGCGAATACATGCATCTTCTGGTACAACAGGAAAGCCTGTTGTGGTGTTGCATACCCGTAAGGACATCGCCATGTGGACAGAAGCTATTTCGCGTGCCTTTACAGCCTACGGAGCCTCAAAGAATGATATTTTCCAGGTGTCTTATGGTTACGGACTGTTTACAGGTGGACTGGGAGCCCATGACGGAGCTACCAATATCGGTGCCAGTGTCATCCCCATGTCAAGCGGTAACACCCAGAAGCAAATCACGCTGATGCACGATTTCGGTGCTTCCGTACTTTGCTGTACCCCAAGTTATGCCATGTTCTTGGGTGAGGCGATGCGAGAGTGCGAGTGGGCCAGAGAAGAATTCAAATTGAAGATAGGTGCCTTCGGCGCTGAGCCTTGGACAGAAGAGATGCGCCAGAAATTGGAAGCATCCCTGGGAATTAAGGCGTATGACATCTATGGGCTTTCTGAAATAGCAGGTCCGGGCGTAGGCTTTGAGTGTGAATGTCAACACGGCACTCACCTTAATGAAGACTATTTCTATCCGGAGATTCTCAATCCTGAGACGGGAGAGCCGATGCCCGAAGGTGAATTGGGCGAACTGACCTTTACCCATCTTACTAAAGAAGGTATGCCTTTGCTTCGTTATCGCACCCATGACCTCACCGCTCTGCATTATGACAAGTGTTCATGTGGACGTACGCTGGTGCGTATGGATCGTATCTTGGGCCGTTGCGACGACATGCTCATCATCCGTGGTGTGAATGTGTTCCCATCTCAGATAGAAGCAGTTATTCTTTCGTTACCCGAATACGAACCCCATTTCCTGCTCACCGTTGACCGTGTTAACAATACCGATACCAGCGAATTGAAGGTTGAGGTGAAGGAAGAATACTTCACCGATGATATGGCTACCATGGTTGGTCTGCAGAAGAAACTGGAGGCAGAACTGCGTTCGGTCATTGGACTGGGCTTCAAGATTAAGCTCGTTGAGCCGAAGGGTATTGAGCGCTCTACCGGTAAGGCTAAGCGTGTGATTGATAATCGAAAACTTTAAAACGAAATATTATGTTAGCAAAACAATTGTCTATTTTCTTGGAAAACAAGTCAGGGCGCCTCACAGAGGTGACCGACGTTTTGGGTGATGCTGGGGTCAATCTTTCAGCAATGAGTATTGCCGACAATTCTGATTTCGGTATTCTTCGTTGTATAGTCAGCGACCCTGATAAGGCATATCAAGTGCTGAAAGCGGCTCATTTTGCCGTAAAGATCACCGATGTTATCGGTTTTATTTGTCCGAACACAAGCGGTTCGCTGGCTAAAGTCCTTAAGATGCTTTCTGATGCTGGCGTGTTCATTGAATATATGTATTCTTTCGCCAATGGCGACGTGGCTCATGTGGTGATTCGTCCGACGGATTTAGAGAGCTGTGAGCGTATTCTGGCAGAGAAGAAAGTTGACCTGATGGCAGCCAACGACCTCTATAAACTTTAAAAAATGTGAAAATTTAGTGCAAAGGTTTGGTGGTTCCAAAAAAACTCCTTACCTTTGCACCCGCTTACAAGAAGTAAGGGCGCTTAGCTCAGCTGGTTTAGAGCATCTGCCTTACAAGCAGAGGGTCGGCGGTTCGAATCCGTCAGCGCCCACGAAAGAAGTTCCTCTCCATAACGGAGGGGATTTTTTTTTTGACTGTACTCGAAAAAGTTTTTGACTGCACTCCAATTTTTTTTGGAGTGCACTCTAAGAAAAATTACTTTTCTTTTGGCTTTTTCCTTAGTTCTTTGTATCTTTGCACTCTCTTAGAGGAAGTATAGCTATATTTATAATTAAGGTATTTTAGGAAGAACATGACATTAGACGTATTGACCGCCATCTCGCCTATAGATGGCCGTTATCGGAACAAGACAGAACAGTTGGCAGGATATTTCTCTGAATATGCGCTCATTCGTTACAGAGTGCGTGTGGAGATTGAGTATTTCATTACTCTTTGTGAGTTGCCCTTGCCCCAGCTGGCAGACTTTGACCATAGCCTTTTCGAGCGTTTGCGCGACATCTATCGCAACTTTACAGAAGAGCATGCGGCACGCGTGAAGGAAATTGAGAAAACGACCAATCACGACGTGAAGGCTGTGGAGTATTTCATCAAAGAAGAGCTTGACAAGATAGGCGATTTTGAGAAATACAAAGAGTTCATCCATTTCGGACTGACATCGCAGGATATTAACAATACCAGTGTACCGCTTTCGATAAAGGAAGCGTTGGAACAAGTGTATTATCCCATGGTCGAAGAGCTTATTGAGCAGTTGAACGACTATGCAGAGCAGTGGAAGAACGTGCCCATGCTGGCAAAAACGCATGGTCAGCCAGCCTCTCCAACTCGTTTGGGTAAGGAAGTAATGGTGTATGTTTATCGTCTGGAAGAGCAACTGCGTGGTTTAAAGGATACGCCCATTACCGCTAAGTTCGGTGGTGCAACAGGCAACTTTAATGCGCATCATGTAGCCTATCCGCAATATGATTGGAGAGAGTTTGGCAATCAGTTTGTAAGTGAGAAGTTGGGCTTGGAACGTGAGCAATGGACCACTCAGATATCCAACTATGACTGGCTGGGAGCCATCTTTGATGCGATGCGCCGTATCAACACCATTATCATTGATTTGGATCGTGACTTCTGGATGTATATCTCCATGGAATATTTCAAGCAGAAGATTAAGGCAGGCGAAGTAGGCTCCAGTGCTATGCCTCATAAGGTGAATCCAATCGACTATGAGAATTCTGAGGGCAACTTAGGTATTGCCAATGCTATTCTGCAATTCCTGGCACAGAAATTGCCGGTTAGTCGCCTGCAGCGTGACTTGACCGACTCTACCGTGCTCCGCAATGTGGGCGTGCCAATGGGACATGCTATGATTGCAATACAGAGTACACTGAAAGGACTGCGTAAGCTGATACTCAATGAAGAGAAACTGCAGGAAGATCTTGATAACACTTGGGCAGTAGTGGCTGAGGCTATACAGACTATTCTTCGACGCGAAGCCTATCCTCATCCTTACGAAGCCTTGAAGGCTTTGACACGTACCAACCAGAAAATGACGCCTGAACTGATACATGACTTTATTAAGGGGCTGGCAGTCAGCGACGAAGTTAAAGAAGAATTAATGGCAATAACGCCAATGAATTATACAGGAATTTAAAGAAATTATTAACAACACAGAGGGAGCCGTGAGGCTTCCGGCTAACAAGTAAAATTACAATTATGGAATTAGAGAACGAAAAGAAGACTGAGGAACAGTCAACAGAACAGAACACCAACCGTGAAGGTTATTCCCACTCAACAAGTGGTTATCAAGGTTACAAACCAGGACGCTCACCTCGTCCACGAATTCATCAACAGACACGTCCTTACAATCAGGGTGGCTATAGAAGTCAGAATCAAGACGAAGGAGGTTTCCGTCCGGAAGGCTTTGGTGCAGGCTTACAGAGCAGTGCGCCACAGCGTCAGCAGGGTGGTTATCGTCCCCGTTTCAATCCAAATAACGGCGAGCAGGGCGGCTATCGTCCTCGCAACAATTATCAGCAGGGTGGCTATCAGCCCCGTGGTGGTTATGGTCAGCAGGGCGGCTATGGTCAGCCTCGCCAGCAGGGCGGTTATCGTCCTCGTTACAATCAGCAGCCAGAAGGTGAGGAGGGTGGATACCAGCCTCGTCAGCAGCGTGGCGGCTATGGTCAGCAGCGCGGTGGTGGTTACGGTCAGCCTCGTGGTGGCTATGGTCAGCAGCCCCGTGGTGGCTATGGTCAGCAGCGCGGTGGCGGTTACGGTCAGCCTCGCGGTGGCTATCAGCAGAAACCCCGTGGCGGCTATCGTCAGCATTCAGCCGACTATGATCCCAATGCAAAGTACAGTTTAAAGAAGCGTATAGAATATAAGGAGGAGAATTACGATCCCAACGAGCCCGTTCGTCTGAATAAGTTCTTGGCTAATGCAGGTGTTTGCAGCCGTCGAGAGGCTGACGAGTTCATCCAGGCAGGAGTCGTAACGGTAAATGGTCAGGTGGTCACCGAACTGGGTACCAAGATCATGCGCACCGATACCGTGATGTTCCACGACGCTCCTGTTACTCCCGAGAAGAAGGTCTATGTGCTGCTTAACAAGCCGAAGGACTATGTCACCACCAGTGATGATCCTCAGCAGCGTAAGACTGTCATGGATCTTGTCAAGGGCGCATGTCCAGAGCGCATCTATCCGGTTGGACGCCTTGACCGTAATACAACAGGTGTACTTTTGCTTACCAATGATGGAGATATGGCATCTAAGCTCACTCATCCTAAGTATCTGAAAAAGAAGATCTATCATGTTCACCTCGATAAGAATGTAACCGCTCACGATATGCAGCAAATTGCCGAAGGTATCATGTTGGATGATGGTGAAATCAAGGCAGATGATGTTCAGTATGCCGATCCTGTTGACAAGAAGCAGGTGGGTATTGAGATTCACTCAGGTAAGAACCGTATTGTACGCCGAATTTTTGAGAGTCTTGGTTATCGTGTCACGAAACTTGACCGTGTACAGTTTGCCGGATTGACCAAGAAGAATTTGCGTCGTGGCGATTGGCGTTACCTCACAGAGGAGGAAGTTGACCGTCTGCGTATGGGCGCATACGAATAATTCACAGTTTAGAGTTCATAGTTCATAGATATGAAAAGAACAAAAATAATTGACGTACTGCAGTGTACGGAATATGGAAAAGAAGTTTGTGTAAAGGGATGGGTACGTACCCACCGCTCTTCGAAGGCAGTCGACTTTATCGCCATGAACGATGGTTCGACCATCAAGAATGTCCAGATAGTCGTTGATCCTGCAAAATTCGATGAGGAATTGTTGAAGCAGATTACCACAGGAGCTTGTATCTGTGCTGTCGGTACTTTGGTAGAAAGTCAGGGCGCAGGTCAGAGCAGTGAGATTCAGGCTACAAGTCTGGAACTCTATGGTGCTTGCGACAATACTTATCCTATGCAGAAGAAAGGACAGTCGTTTGAGGTTATGCGTAAGAATGCGCACATGCGTCTGCGCACCAACACCTTCGGAGCCGTCATGCGTATTCGCCATAATATGGCAATGGCTATCCACACCTATTTCCACGAGCATGGATTTTTCTATTTCCATACCCCGCTGATAACAGCCAGTGACTGTGAGGGAGCTGGTAACATGTTCCAGGTAACAACCAAGAATCTCTATGATTTGAAAAAGGATGAACAAGGAAAGATTATTTATGATGATGATTTCTTTGGTGAGCAAACATCTTTGACGGTATCTGGACAGTTGGAAGGCGAGTTAGGTGCTACTGCATTGGGATCTATTTATACCTTTGGTCCTACGTTTCGAGCAGAAAATTCTAATACTCCACGCCACCTGGCTGAGTTCTGGATGGTTGAGCCTGAAGTAGCTTTCCTTGATCAGGATGAGCTGATGGACTTGGAGGAAGACTTCATTAAGTATTGTGTGCGCTGGGCACTCGACAATTGTAAGGACGATCTTGCTTTCCTCAATCAGATGATCGACAAAACGTTGATAGCTCGCCTTGAGGGGGTATTGAAAGAAACCTTTGTCCGTCTGCCTTATACGGAGGGTATCAACATCCTGCAAGAAGCCATTAAGAATGGTAAGAAGTTTGAATTCCCCTGCAACTGGGGCGATGATTTGGCTTCGGAACACGAGCGCTACCTTGTTGAGGAACACTTCAAGAAACCTGTTATCATGACCGACTATCCACGTGCGTTCAAATCGTTCTATATGAAGCAGAACGAGGAAACTGCCGATGGTGGCTCTGTTGGCTACAAGGGTGCTGTAGCTCCTGGACCAACCATGCAGGGTACGGATGTGTTGTTCCCCCAGATAGGTGAAATTATTGGCGGATCTGTCCGTGAAGAGAGCTACGACAAGCTGATGGGCGAGATTAAGCGTCGCGATATGGA
Source organism: Prevotella sp. UBA2711 (assembly GCA_002354095.1). GTDB lineage: Bacteria > Bacteroidota > Bacteroidia > Bacteroidales > Bacteroidaceae > Prevotella. The sequence goes on from DEKX01000032.1 coordinate 83,104, forward strand.
TATGACACACCTGTGGTGGTATATTGATACCCGTCGTTGGGGTTCATGCCCACACGCTGGTTTCGGACTGGGCTTCGAACGCCTTATCCTGTTTGTTACGGGAATGCAGAACATCCGCGATGTCATTCCATTCCCACGTACACCAAAGAGTGCAGAATTCTAAACGAGGGTGATACCCTCATCGGAAATAGTAATCAGTCGGCGTCGGTAAAGGTCGCCGACTGCTTTTTTATATATCTTTTTGGAAACTCCAAAACGCAGAGCGATTTCCTCAGAAGGGCTCTTGTCGCCTAAGTCGCACTGCCCGTGCTCTTGCAGATAGCGCAAAAGTTCTTCGGAGAAGTCAAGCGCACGCTGGTAACCGTCATGTTTCTGATAGCGCTCTACCTTGGCTGTAGCCATCAATCGGTGGGTCTTCTCATCCTCCATGACATATACATAATAGCGCTGTCCTTTCTGCATACGCTGTTTTTGTTCGCGGAAAGGACAGAATAAGTCTTTCATCAGTCCCCAATTCAGAAATGCGCCATATTCGTTTGTCCATGCACATTCCAACCAAGCGAATTCTCCTACTTTAGCCAGAGGCTTCTCTGTGGTTGCAATGAGTTTTTCGTCTTGGTCGAGATAGATGAAAACTTCAATTTCATCTCCGATTCTGACGCCTTGGGGGACATAGCGTTTGGGCAGCAAAATATCACCCTCGTCGTCTCCGTCCAGATAAAGTCCGAAATCTACGCGTTTGACGATGCGCAGCGTATTATAATCACCGAGTTTAATCATTTTCTGTTACAGTAGTCAGGTTTTCTAATAGTCCGTCGCGCATGTGGATCGTGCGGTCGGTAACATTGGCAAGCTGTTCGTCGTGAGTCACAATTACAAAAGTTTGTCCGAACTTGTCGCGTAGATCGAAGAAGAGTTGATGCAGTTCCTCCTTGTTCTTTGAGTCGAGCGAACCGCTTGGTTCATCAGCCAGAATGACTGCCGGTTGGTTGATGAGGGCTCGCGCCACGGCCACTCTTTGCTTCTCACCACCGCTTAATTCATTAGGCTTATGATTTGCTCGCTCGCTGAGTCCCATGAAGTCAAGTAGGTTGAGAGCCCGTTGCTTGGCTTCACGTTGCGAGGTTCCTGCTATATAAGCTGGTATCATGATGTTTTCAAGGGCTGTAAATTCTGGCAGCAGCTGGTGGAATTGGAATACAAAACCGATATGCTGATTGCGGAAGTCAGCAAGTTTCTTCTGTGACAGGCGTGTCACGTCGATATTGTCAATGAATACCGAACCGCTGTCAGGGTGGGAGAGTGTCCCCATAATTTGCAAAAGGGTAGTCTTTCCAGCACCACTTGGACCTACTATGCTGACAATCTCACCTTTCTCTATCAGGAGATTGATGCCTTTCAGAACTTGCAGCGAACCAAAACTCTTGGTGATATTTTCGATTCTTATCATATACTTCTTCTAAATCTTTCTAACTTCCTTAAAATATAGTCGTAGATGCTACTCTCCTCCTGGTGCTGAGCTTCCGTAAACGTCATACGCTCGTCCTTATGTTCACCATACTGGTCAGGGAAGATAATCATGAGATTCTTGCCCGCGAAGTGCTTCATCAGTTCGTTAGGCAGTCGTTCGAGAGCATTCTTGTAGGAGATAGTGCCCTTACGGGCTGTAATCACAACAAACAAGTGGTCTTCCTTGATGGTTTCGGCTATTTGCGGTAACTCATTCCAATGCGCCATGAAGGTATATTCGGCGCGGACCCCATGATGCAGATTGTTAATAAATTCCCGAATCAGTTCCAGACTCTCGTTACGGCCATGAAATTGGATGCGACAATCCAGATTCTCAGCCAAACGGCTCAGGCGTTCCAGCCATCGGTGAAAGCCTGGTTCGAATTCTGCCCGTGAAGGTACTACCACCTGAATGCGTCGCAACGTGTTGAGCGGTTGTACAAAACGGCTCAGGATAATCTGGCGGTTCAGTCCATTGTATAAACTCTGAATGAAATCGCCCCAGAACTTGGGGTTCACTTCTGTATGGACATGCATACCCATAATAATTTCAGAACCCGAATATTCGCGGAATGCATGCTTGATACCATTAGCGATATTGGTGGCTAAGCGCACCTGCTTTTGTATCTTTACCTCACTGGCACTGGCCTGCTGTTCCAATCGCTCCAGCAGTCGCAGTCCTTTCTCCCTGTTGGCAGGGGCATTGCTGTCATCATATACCACATTAAGAGCGACGAGGCCGCGGTTCAGTTTCTGATTGCGCACCATGATGGCCAATTCCAGTAATTGAGGCGCAATCTCAGGATATTTCACGCAGAGCAGAATCTTCTCGTCATCATTCTTTTGACTGCTGGCAGACAGTTGTTGGCTGTTCCCTTTCAGTACAATTTGCTGAGCAGCGTGAGCTGTCATCAGCGAACTGATGACACAAGTTACCAAAATCATGATAACTACACCGTTCAGAATCTCGTCATTGATCAGGTAAGTGCCAGGCGTGACCTCCAGTCGCATACCAACCATCACTATCGCGATACCTCCGGCGGCATGGGCACTCGTCAGTCCGAACATCATGTGTCCTGCCGATTTAGGCAGTCGGAACAACAGGCTCGATACATAAGCAGCCACGGCTTTACCGAAAGTGCCGAAGAAAACGATCAGTGCTACAATCCACACCATGTGCCAACTGGTAAATAACGAAGATATACGGATAAGCATACCTACACCAATCAAGAAGTAGGGAATGAACAAAGCATTACCAATGAACTCTATACGGTTCATCAAGGGCGATACATGCGGGATATAGCGGTTCAGAATCAAACCGGAGATGAAAGCTCCCACGATACCTTCCACACCAGCAGCCTCAGACGCTGCGGCACTGAGGAACATCACAGACAGGACGAATATAAACTGCATCACCTGGTCAGAATAGCGGCGCAGGAAGTAACGGGTCAACCGAGGGATAATAAGAATGCATGCGGCTATGAAACCACAGAACTTTAAGAGGAAAAATAACCAGAACCAAACATTTGTGTTTTCTTCATGTGAGGCGACCAAAGCTGCCAACATTACCAAGGAAAGGAATAATGACAACATCGATGCCCCCACACTCAGCATGACGCTGGAGTCGCGTTGCAATCCGTAGCGTCCTACTATCGGATAGGCTATCAGTGTGTTCGAAGCCATGATACATCCCAGTAAGAACGAAGCCTGTGGACTGTAATTCAGGAGCCAGCTGGCCATGACGAATGTTAGGACGAACGGTATCAGGAAGGATAATAGTCCGAAAATAAGTATTCTTTTAGAACTTTTCTTCACGCTTTCCAAATCCATCTCCAGTCCTGCTAAGAACATGATGTAAAGCAGTCCTACCCTGCCAAAAAGTTCGAAGGATGAGTCGCGCTCCAGAATATTCAGTCCGTATTTGCCTATCAGCATACCTGCCAACACCATTCCGATAATATGTGGAATACGTAGTTTACCCATGATGATTGGGGCAAACAGGATAGTCAGCAGCACGACGAAGAAAATCAGCGTCGGGTCAGTGATGGGGAAATATGTAGCTAAAAATGTCATATTGTTTGCAAAGATACTAATTTTTTAGCATGGATGACATGGATTACGCGGATTTTTTGTAATTTTGCAGCCAAAATTGATGTTTTAATAAGAAAAAGAAAGATGAAAGTAGCTATCGTGGGTGCCTCAGGTGCCGTGGGTCAGGAGTTTTTGAGAATCCTCGACCAGAGAAATTTTCCGATGGACGAACTTGTTCTGTTTGGTTCAGAACGCAGTGCTGGCAGCAAATATACATTCCGTGGCAAGGAGCTGACAGTGAAGTTACTCCAACACAACGACGACTTTAAGGATATTGATATTGCCTTCACCTCTGCTGGGGCAGGAACGTCTAAGGAGTTCGCTGAGACCATTACAAAGTATGGCTGTGTGATGATAGATAACAGTTCTGCTTTCCGTATGGACGATGATGTGCCCTTGGTTGTGCCCGAATGCAATGCTGCCGATGCTTTGAACCGTCCGCGTGGTATCATTGCCAACCCCAACTGTACAACCATCATGATGGTTGTGGTATTGCAGCCATTGGAGCAATTGTCGCATATTAAGCGCATCCATGTCAGCTCTTATCAGAGTGCTTCTGGTGCCGGTGCCGCTGCTATGGCCGAATTGCAACAGCAGTATAAGGAAATGGTAGAGGAGGGCGAAGTTAAAACGATTAAGAAATTCCCTCATCAGTTAGCATATAACGTCATCCCTCAGATTGATGTTTTCCAGCCTAATGGTTACACCAAGGAGGAGATGAAAATGTATAACGAGACACAGAAGATTATGCATACCGATGCCAAGTGTTCGGCTATGTGTGTGCGTGTCAGTTCTTTACGTTCTCATTCCGAGAGTGTATGGATTGAGACCGAGCGCCCACTGAGTGTTGAGGAGGCCCAGAAGGCTATTGCCGCAGCTCCTGGTTGCACATTGGTTGACGACCCTGCCAATCTCGTTTACCCCATGCCTTTGGAGACAGCAGGTAAGGACGATGTCTATGTAGGTCGTGTCCGTAAGGATCTCTCCGATGAGAACGGTTTGACTTTCTGGCTTTCAGGCGACCAGATTCGCAAGGGTGCTGCCCTGAATGCCGTCCAGATTGGCGAATACTTGATTAAGGTAGGTAATGTGAAGTAAAAGAACAAATGATAAATGTAAAAAGCGGAAGCCCTTATAGGTTTCCGCTTTTTTGTGTCGACACTTGGATTCGGACCAAGGACCCCCACCATGTCAAGGTGATACTCTAACCAACTGAGCTATGCCGACTCTTTCGTGCGCCTGACAGGACTCGAACCTGCACGTCGCGAGACACTAGATCCTAAGTCTAGCGCGTCTACCAATTCCGCCACAGGCGCGCAACTCTGGGTTTCGGAGTGCAAATGTACGACAAAAAACGCAGACTACCAAATTATTCGGCTAAAAGTTTCCGTGCCGTCTCGATGATAGTATCTATGCCTTTCTTCGTATCCTCGTCTGTCAGTTCCACCGGATAGTCTGGCGCAATACCAAATTCCGTATGCTGTTTGTCTTTGTCATACATCGGACATGCCGAGAAGCGTACATTCCAGCCGTTTGGGAGACTGCTACTCATAGGCATACCCGAACCTCCGCCCGTTTTGTCGCCTACCAGTTTGACCTGTGGCAAAGCGTGCATCATGGAGGCAAATTCGTTGGCTGCACTAAAGACGGAGCGATTAGTCAGCACGCAGACCGGCTTATGCCAGCGTAGGTTGCTGGAGGGCTCCAAATATTGCGGTTCCATATCGCTGAAGTCGTTATGTCCTTTACCTGTTTTATGCCGTAGATAGCCCACTAAGGTTTTCTCCTGTACGAAGCGAGCTGCCAGTCGTTCGGCATTGGTAAGGTCGCCTCCGCCATTGTTACGAATATCAATGATCAGTCCTCTGCAAAGAATCAGATACGAGAGAATATCGTCAAGATTTCCGTCACCAACAGGCGACTGGAACGACTCATAGCGCAGATAACCGATATTGTCGTCCAGCACGCGATAAATGATTCCGCTTGAGATTTTGTAGTCAGTTCCCAAATACTTACGTTCCAGTGAATCGCTGAAGTTTTTGGGATAAGCCTCCTGCCACGTCCAATAGCGGCCGTAATCATAGCTCGATGATAGGTTGACGTGACCGTCGCGCAATTCTGCCAGCATGTCGCAAAGCACCTCAAAGAGTTGCGTCTCTCGCATTTGGTCGTTTACGCGTACCTTATATTTATTATAAACTTCCTGCCAGTCCAGTCCGTATTCGTGTCCCTTATAGTCAAAGAAGCAATAATGTTCATCAATAATCTGCCATAACGCTTCAAAGTTGCCCGATGGTGTATCAGCTCGTTCTGTCTCGTCAACGCAGGATGAAAAACCAAGAGCAACCAGAACTGTTAGAGAAGCCAGTTTTACAAGAATCCTTTTCATAGTCCATGAGGAATTAATGAGAAACGACGCGTGAAACCAATCAAGAAACGATGCGTATAGACATGTTGCTTCAGCTGGTTGACTTTATATTGCTGATAGTTGCCCAAATAGCCGATGCGCAGCGTCCATTTGTTTGAGAGTCCTGCATCGAGTGTGAGCATCTGTCGCCATTCTGGAGCATTGACAAAGGTGGTGAACACCACATTATGGTCGTAATTGCCCCGATTGAATATCTCGTAATACGACTGTCCGTAGTTAGGCGAGAACATGACTCCCACCAAGGGTAGGTTCAATTCATAGCGAACCTGCATGGGTTTGTTGAACAACGTGAAGCGGTAGGCAGCGATTCCTGTAGGCATCAGGTTCAGGTGGGCGCGAGCTTGTGCTGGATTGTTTGAGTTGGAAGTATTGTAGATGAATCCCAGCGTAGCATTGCCCACACCACCAGCCTGCAGTGTCAGTCGGTTGTCGAGAAGGCTCCAGTTATAGAGCTTGCCGAAATAGAAATTATAGGCGCCCTCCAGTTCTTTTCGCGAGTTAGCTCTGTCGCGCACGAACGAGAAGTTGGCTTCATGCTCCATGATGGTACTCCATCGGCGATGTGGCCTTTTGCGTTCAACGGTAGCCACGAAACTCAGTCCAAAGCCCTTGAAATGTTCTGCCGACAGATAGGTGTCCAGGATATTTGTTCCGCCGATACCTATCATTCTGCTACTGGTAATAACCTTAGCAGAATCGTTTTGGGCTTGTGTCGGAAGTCCCAAAGCCAGTAGCCAACAGCTAACAATCCATATCTTACTGATAGTCTTCATCCGAGAAAAGTGTTTGCTGACCGGTGAGTTCGTCCATGACCTGTTGCTGACTCTTTCCTGCATCAGGGTCGAGGTTTTCTTCTTCTTGATTCTCTGTGTCCTCAAGATTTTCTGCAGGCTTTTCAGGGAAACGCAGGGGCTCCAACTCTATGATGCTTTCTATCTGGTAGGTCGTGAGTCGTTTGCCTTTAGCCTTATATCCTTTGACAGCAATAAACTGTTCCACATCTATTTCCTCTTTTCCGCGGAATTCGTCAGCACCGCCGTAAGTAATCTGGATGCGGGGATAGACCTGGTCGGTCAGCAGAATCTGTTGCGAATTGATATTCTCACCCAGGTAATTCTGTTTCTTCTTCGAAGCCTCCATCAGGAACCGCTTGACGTATGGGTAGCCATGATTGTCCGCATCGAAGAGTACACAGCTCCACACCTTCTCTGCATCGTACTTCTCCAGATGCGCCACATTGTCTTCGAAGTGAACATTCTCGTCGAAACCAGAAAGATAGTAGTCGCCATTGTTCAGAATAACCAGAATCTGTTCGCCATCGTTAAATTCGCCCAGCAATTGTCCGTGCTCGTCGTAGTTCAGGCGTTTCACGTCTGGGTCGTACCAAACTTTGCGACCTCCCAGGGTGGAGTGTCCATGACTCTTCAGTCCTATGCGGTGTATCTGGTATTTCGTCAGGATGACACCTTTGGCAGCACGTCCCTTGATACCCACTTCCGAGAAGTCCTTGTCGAAGAATATCTTCTTGAGTTTAGGAGCAGGATCGAGTGTTACCTTGATGACTTCGGCTTCGCCGTTGGGGTTAGCGGTAAAATAGACCACCTTCGACCCAGGCGTGCCGTTGGTGATATCGTACTCCCTGTCGCGAGTGATGGCTGAGACGTTAAAGCGTTTGATGTAATAGATGCCCTTCTTACCATCGCGATAGACGGCATTATAGATGGTGCGCTGGTCGTTCTTCTTGAATACACCCAGCCACATGATGTTTTTGCCTACAAATAATTTATCTGCCACACGCACCACTTTAAACTTACCATCTCTGAAGAAGATGATGATATCGTCAATATCCGAGCAGTTGCAGACAAATTCGTCCTTCTTCAGTCCAGTTCCTATGAAGCCGTCATTCCTGTTGATATAGAGTTTCTGGTTAGCCTCCACCACCTTGGTAGCTTCGATGGTGTCGAAGTTGCGAATCTCCGTCAGTCGTGGGTGGTCTTTGCCATATTTGTCTTTGAGGAATTGGAACCAGTCGGCTGTAACCTCTACGAGATTAGCCAAATCGCGGTCTATTTGGTCTATCTCGGCTTTGATACGGGCCATCAGTTCGTCAGCCTTATCCTTATTGAATTTCAGAATGCGCTGCATCTTGATTTCCAACAGTTTCAGGATGTCGTCTTTCGTCACCTCGCGAATCATCTGCGGATAGAAGGGCGTCAGTCGTTCGTCAATGTGTTCGCAGACTGCATCCACATTGGGCGCCTGTTCGAATTTCTTATCCTTATAGATACGTTCCTCAATGAATATTTTCTCCAGCGAATAGAAATGCAGTTGTTCCAAGAGTTCTCCCTTGCGGATTTCCAACTCTTGTCGTATCAAGTCCTTCGTGCGATCGACCGAGTGGCGCAGCACATCCGATATGGTGAGGAACTGCGGCTTGTTGTCTTCAATCACGCAGCAGTTGGGCGAGATGTTGATTTCGCAGTCAGAGAAAGCATAGAGCGCATCAAGCGTCTTGTCCGACGATACCCCAGGTGCCAGTTGTACCTGAATCTCCACCTTGGCAGCAGTCAGGTCTTCCACGTGGCGAGCCTTGATTTTTCCCTTTTCAATGGCTTTTAGGATGGAGTCTATCAGTGTTTCGGTTGTTTTTGAGAAAGGAATCTCTCGGATAACGAGTGTCTTGGGGTCCAGTTTCTCAATCTTTGCACGAACCTTCAGTACACCTCCGCGTTGTCCGTCGTTGTATTTCGAAACATCAATCGAGCCGCCAGTGGGGAAGTCGGGATAGAGCTGGAAGGGCTGGTCATGCAGATAGCTGATGGCTGCATCGCATATTTCCACAAAGTTATGGGGCAGTACCTTGGTAGAAAGACCTACGGCAATGCCCTCTGCTCCCTGTGCCAGTAGCAATGGGAATTTTACAGGCAGTGTGATAGGTTCTTTGTTGCGTCCGTCGTATGACATCTGCCATTCGGTGGTCTTCGGATTGAACACCGTGTCCAAGGCGAATTTTGAAAGGCGCGCCTCAATATAACGGGGTGCGGCAGCTTTATTGCCCGTCAGGATGTTTCCCCAGTTACCCTGTGTGTCGATGAGCAGGTCCTTCTGTCCCAGTTGCACCAAAGCGTCACCAATAGAGGCATCGCCGTGAGGGTGAAACTGCATGGTGTGTCCCACAATGTTAGCCACCTTGTTGAATCGCCCGTCGTCCATGCGCTTCATGGAGTGCAGGATGCGGCGCTGAACAGGTTTCAGGCCGTCCTCTATATGCGGAACGGCACGGTCCAGGATGGTGTATGAGGCATAGTCCAGAAACCAGTTCTGGTACATGCCACTGAGGTGATGTACGGCTGCAGCATCGAAGCGGTTGACAGGTTTGTAGTCAGAATGGGCTTCGGAGACATCGGTAAACTCCTTGTTTTCCGATGTCTCCGAGCCTTCCAGATTATCTGGATTTAAAATGTCGTCTTTAATTTCGTCGTCCATAGGGAGATAGTTATTTTCTGCAAAGGTAACAAAAATTTCCGATATATCGAAACTTCTCCCCGTTTTTTCTTTACGGCATCTTCACGAGATTGACATTTTGCAGATTAATCTGAGCTGTCTTTGGGTCAATCTGCTTGTCTGTCTTGGTGTAAACAATGGTGGAATTCTGAATATTGATATTGTGAACACTGTTCAGTCCCAGAATGCCGCTGGCACTGATAGCCGTTTCTGCTCCATGACAGATAACGTTCGAAATATGGATGTCCTGGAATTCAGGTGCCAGTTTCTTCTGTTCTTCCGTATAGGTGGGAACGGCATTGGGATCACTGCCTGCAGGACGGTCAACATAGTCGCATTGGAAAACGATGGCCTCTTCTTTAATGTCGGTCATGATGATGTCCGAGATATAGAGTTGTTCAGTCTTACCCCCGCGAGGCATACCACTCTTGAAGCGCAGACCGGTATCGGTGCCTGCGAAACGGTTGTGGCGAACCACGATGCGACGCATACCGCTGATGGTCTCACTACCCAGTACGAAACCACCGTGAGCATGATATACGGTATTGTTCTGAATCACGATATCCTCGCATCCGTTAGCGGGCGATTTTGCTTTAGTCTTGTTGCTCTTCATGCAAAGCCCGTCGTCACCGGCATCTACCGTGCAGTTTACAATCAGTCCGATGTTGATGTCGCTGAAGTCGATGGCATCACCATTCTGAGCATTCCAAGGACAGCGAACGGTGACTCCGTCCACAATCACATTCTTGCAGTTCAGCGGATGAACATGAAACTTAGGCGAGTTCTGCACCGTCACCCCTTCGATAAGCACGTTTTCGCAATCTGTAAAGCGGATGATGTCATTGCGCATCTTCTCCTGCTTCTCGGGTGTCTCGGCGATGTTGTTAACAGCATCCTTCTTGTCCCAAGGATAGAAGAGCGTTCCGTTGGCCTTCTCCACACCACCTATATTCTTCTTGTATTCGTTCCACTCCACATCACTCACCTTGCTGCGCTTCACAGGGCGCCAGTATTCGCCGTTACCGTCGATGATGCCTTCACCGGTGATGGCTATGTTCTTGCGCTTCGAAGCACGGATAGCCGCATAGACGCGATCACCCTCTTTGGCTTCTGGGTTGACAAAGAGTTTCTTGTCCGACGAGAAAAGGATAATGGCATTCTTCTCAAGGTGCAGCTCGATATTATCCTTGAAAGCGATAGGACCGGTGAGCCATATTCCCTCAGGTATCGTCAGTCTGCCACCGCCCAGTTTGTTCAGTTTACTGATACCCTTGGCAAAGGCCTCCGTGTTCAGAGCGATACCGTCGCCAATACCACCCACATCCTTGATGTTGATTTCGTTGGCAGGAATGACAGGACGGCTCACCTGTTTCACCTCAACAGGCAGATTCTGATAATACTTGGAATAGTCTTGTGCCTCCATCGACACTGGCAGCAGAAGCAACGCTGCCACGTAGTTTAGTAGTCTGTTCATCTTTTTTGATTTGTATTTAATTCTTAAAACTTATTTTCTATAACCTTTAATCTTTGCCACATTCCGCACAGATGCCCTTCACCACATACTCCGCCTCTTCAACTTCAAAGCCTGATGGCAGCGGCACTGGAGGTATGTGCACATTGGTAAGACAGAAAGTGCGATGGCACTTGCGACAAGTCAGGTGCACATGTCCCTGGCAATGGCGGGTATCATCCAAATGGCATACACAGTATTTCTGCGAACCCGTGCCGTCGTCAATGTCGTGCAGCAGATGGGCATCAGCCAACAATGTCAATGTGCGAAACAGCGTCGAACGGTCAACCGTTGGCAACTTCGCCTCCAAATCGCTCAAACTGAAAGCATCGTGAAATCCATGCCGAATCTCGCGCCAAACCATCAGTCTTACTGCTGTCACGCGGATTCCCGCATTGTCAAGCACTTGCTCATCGGATATGTCTAAATGCATTGTCTTTCAGTAATTTGAGGGCAAAATTACGAAAATTCTTATAAAACCGCTTATAATTAAGAATAATTGACTATTTTTGCAATGCAAATGTAACAATACAAAAACAGGATGATATAGCAAACCCAACTAAATACGAAAAAGAATACGTTAAACTGTTGTCCCTATTCCCTCATTCGAAAAGAATCATTACCATCCCATTTTGGTCCAGTAAAGAGAAAGAATATGCTACTACAAATATTGCAATTAATAGTAATTATCATTAATGAACTTGCCGATCGCACCTCGAGAGATTACGTTTCTCTAGGTGCGATCTTACGTTTCGTGGATAGAGAAGTGGGGGTTCACGACAAAACACCTAACCTCCTACCGTCAGATGGCGGAAATGCTGATGTGTAAAGGGCTGGGAGTATGGTAGGGGTTTCGTTAACTCCTACCATACTCCTACTGTGGTCTCTACTATGATATTGAAACAGCAGGAATGGTGATGTAAATGATTTTCATAATCTTCAAACTGATTATAAAAGATGGGCGCAAATGCTTAATAACCAGTGCGTTTTTGCTGGCTGGCCTACAAAAAATTTTTTCCTAACTAGGAAAATAATATTTTCTATTAATGGTAGCAATTTTTTCTCTTAATAGTAGCAAATGCAGGATTTAATAGGGTTTTGATTTTGTAAATAATATTCAAGAACATTCGGCTTAATCGCAGTAGTATCGATGGTAGGAGGGTAGGAGTTTCAATGAAAAACATCGAAAAACCAATGCTTGTTTCCGATAAAAGTATTACCTTTGCGAAACTTTTGAACGAATGTGATGGATTGGGAAGCATACGAGAAGCATAAACCATTTGCAGGGAAGAACAAGCCTTTCATGCTCAGAAGACGAATAGGTCACGATTATGAATCGCGATGTATTTATCTTGTGACTTTAACGGTTGAAGGCCGCCGTCCACTCTTAGGACGGTTGGTTGGGGATGCCAATGCCGAAAAGGGGAGTGCCGAGGCGCCTAAGATTGTTTTGTCGCCTTTAGGAGAAAAAGTGAAGGAGATGTGGCTATCCATCAGTCTTTATCACCCAGAAATCAAGGTGCTTGCCACGATGGTAATGCCAGACCATCTGCATGGTATCTTATTCGTGGAAAGGGCGATGGAGGTGAGTCTGGGGATGGTTATCAAGGGCTTCAAGGCTGGGTGTAATAAGGCTTATCGGAAGGAGATTGGAGGGTCTGATGGGGCTGTGCTGCAACACTGTTGCAGCAGAGGGGACATTAAGGGGTTCCTGTTTTCCAGGAATTATAATGACCATATTCTTGATAGTGATGGGGAGCTTCATCGCTGGTTCCGATATCTTGAGGATAATCCTCGCAGATTGGCTGTGAAGCGACAGCATCCTGAGTTATTTACTGTAGTTAGTGGGATTCATATTGGAGAGTGGGATTGTCAGATGGTTGGAAATCGGAGTTTGCTGGCTTATCCGGAAAGGGCTGCAGTGATAGTGCACAGGGCTTATAGCGACCAAGAATATGAAGAGCTAAAACAACGCTGGTTGGCTTTGGGTGAACATGGTGGCGTTTTGGTGAGTGCGGCTATTGCTGCAAGGGAAAAGGAGGTGATGCGCGAAGCAATGAATCGTGGCTATAAGTTGATTGTACTTCGCGAAAATGGATTTCCTCCTTTGTATAAGCCAGCTGGTGAGGCGTTTGATGCTTGTTCAAAAGGAAATCTTTTGCAGGTGAGTCCTTGGGAGCATCACAACAAACGGCAGACGATCTCCCGTGAGCAATGTCTTCAATTGAACAGATTGGCTGAATATATTGCTAATCTATGAAAAAGCCCGACTTACCAGTCAGTGTGTTCTGGTAAATCGGACTATTCGTATATCCAACTATAGAAATGGGTTATACCAAGTGCTCAATCAAGTCGGCACGCTCGCCTGGGAGCATATCGATGACAGGAATCTCAATCATGGTGTAGCAACCTGGTTGCTGGCGCATAGAAGCGCGAGCCACATTCACTAGAACCTGAGCCGTCAGGGCAGGGTTGTTGATGCTCATGTTGAACTCGAAACGCTGGTTCTGTGTCTTACCACTTACACCCTTGCGAACAAGATTCACACCATGCCCCATATCGCGAACAGCATCTACCGACTCAACGGCAAATACGTGCGTCTCGTCGTTGGCAAAATAAGGATCGGCCTTGATAGCAGCAGTTACATCCTCCAACTTGGCACCGTCTTCCAGCTCTACATATACCATACGGCGATGAATGCCCTCGCCCAAAGGAATGGTCATAGAAAGAGCATTTTTCACTCCAGCCTTAGAGCGTACGCAAACAGAGTGGCCCATCGACATACCAGGTCCGAAGTTGGTATAGCTCAGACCTTTAGGAGCCAAGCTCTGCATCAGGGTACGAACGATGGAGTCGGAACCTGGATCCCATCCGGCAGCGATGACGCTGACAGTACCCGTCTGCTTGTTGATTTCCATCAGACGCTCGCGATAGCCACGGATATTGGTGTGGATATCGAAAGAATCGACCGTATTGATGCCCAAAGGAAGAATCTGCTTTGCATATTCCTCGCATGAACGGGTAGGAGTGGCCAGAATAGCCACATCGACGTCTTTCAGTTCCTTAATATCCTTCACAACCTCATAGGGAGCCAGTTCTGCTGGTTTGTCAGCAGAACCATTACGGCGTACTACTCCTGCAATCTCAAAATCGGCTGAAGCCTCCAGAGCTTCGATGGTAAATTTGCCGATATTACCGTATCCAACAACGGCTGCACGAATCTTTTTCATCTTTTTTTCTTCTATTTAGTTTGTATTTATGTCAAAATCGGTTGCAAAATTACACTTTTTCGACGAAATACGTAACGAAACGGAAGAATATTTTCTTAAAAAGTAACCTTTTGTAATAATATGGCTGTATTTGCAGGAGAAATACAATAAATTGTAAGCAAAATGCGTTTTAAAGATTGTATTAATACAATTACGTGCGTATGATAGATTATATTAAAGGGGAGTTGACCGAGCTGACTCCCGCATTGGCTACCGTAGAAGCCGCAGGCGTGGGATATGGATTGAATATCTCGCTGAACACCTATAGTGCCATTCAAGGTAAGAAAGACGTGAAACTCTATGTCTATGAGTCGATTCGCGAGGATGCCTATGTGCTTTATGGGTTTGTGAACAAGAAGGAAAGAGAAATGTTTGAATTGCTCATTACCGTCAGCGGTGTAGGTCCTAATACGGCTCGCATGATGCTCTCGTCAATGAGTGTGCAGGAACTCTGTACAGCCATTTCCACAGGTAACGAACGAGTGGTGAAGGGCATTAAGGGTATTGGCAAGATGACGGCACAACGCATCATCGTTGATTTGCGCGACAAGATAGTGGCTTTGGGTATAGCTGATGAAATACCGGCAGGAGGCAGCGTGGCTATGCCGGTCAACAATGCCGTCAAGGACGAAGCCGTATCAGCCCTCACTATGTTAGGTTTCGCCCCGGCACCCTCGCAAAAGGTGGTGTTGGCTATCCTGCAGGAACAGCCCGATGCTCCTGTTGAGCAAGTGGTGAAGATGGCCCTCAAGCAAATCAAATAGCACTTTGAATAAACGGGTTGCCTATATTGCGGCAGTTTTGCTGAGCATCGGAACATTTGCCATGTCTCCGCAAGACGACAAGACGAAGAAGCAGACAAATACTGCTCCTCCGCCTAAGGAGCAACCCATCCTTGCCGAAGAAGAGGAAATACCTGACTCGCTGTTGCATCCCCGTTGGCGAATCAAGAAGACAACCCCTTTGTTCGTCAGCGATCTGGATAGTGCTGCCGTTGACCTCCGTATGCCTGATAACATCAAGCAACAGGCAGAATACGACGATTCAGCAGGTGTCTATCTGATTGGTTCGAAGATAGGCAGTTCGTATCTGAACACTCCTATTCTGATGACCCCCGATGAATATCAGGAATGGAGCAGGGAAAGAGAATTGCGTAAGTTCTTCCGTCAGAAGAATGCAGCCAGTTTCGCACAGAAAGGCAAGGAGAAATTCGATTTTCTGGATATGCACTTCGACTTAGGACCAGCCGAGAAAATATTCGGTCCTGGTGGTGTGCGTATCAAGACGCAGGGAACAGCCGAACTGAAACTCGGTGCCAATTTCAAGAGCATTGACAACCCTTCGTTGCCAGAGCGCAACAGGAATACCAAAGCCATTGATTTCGAAGAAAAAATCAACTTGAACATGACGGGTAAGGTGGGCGATAAGGTGAACATGAACCTGAACTACAACACCGATGCCACCTTCGACTTCGATACCAAGAACATCAAGTTGCGCTACGAAGGCAAGGAAGACGAAATCATCAAACTCATTGAGGCAGGTAATGTGACCTTCCCCACCAATAACTCGTTGGTGAAAGGTGCTTCCAGCTTATTTGGTGTGCGCACGGATATGCAGTTTGGTAAGCTGAAACTCCAGACCGTCTTCTCGCAGAAGAAATCAACCACCAGTAGTGTGTCGTCGCGTGGTGGCGTACAACTGACCCCCTTCGAGTTCAATGTAGCCGATTATGAAGAGAACCGCCACTTCTTCCTGGCACAGTATTTCAGAGAGCATTATGACGAGTCGATGTCGAAACTGCCTAATCTGATGTCAGGTATTCAGATTACGCGAGTGGAAGTGTGGGTTACTAATAAATCAGGAACAACCGCTAATACCCGCAATGTGATAGCTTTGACCGATTTGGGTGAAAGCACGTCAGCACGGTGGGGTAGTGGAAGCGGCATTTCGGCTCTTCCCAATAATACAGCCAACGACGAATACAATGCGATGAACACAACCTATGCCGACGCCCGCAATATTGACCAGACCTCGGCAGTACTGGATGGAGTGGGGCAGTTTACAGGTAGTGTTGACTACGAGAAACTGGCTTCAGCCCGACTGTTGAACAGTGGGGAATATACCGTCAATAAGGCATTGGGCTATATCTCGCTGAAAACCAGTTTGCAGACGGATCAGGTATTGGCTGTTGCCTTCGAATACACCTATGGCGGCATGACCTATCAGGTGGGCGAATTTGCCAGCGACCGCACCAATGCCCGAGAAGCCCTCTACGTGAAGTCGCTGAAGAATACCAGCAATAACCCTTCGCAGAAGAACTGGAAGTTGATGATGAAGAATGTCTATTATCTCGCATCGAATGTCGAGAAGACCAAGTTCCGCCTTGACATCAAGTTCCAAAGCGATACGGCAGGTGTCTATCTCACTTATATCCCAGAGGTAAAGGATATCACGCTGTTGAAAGGATTGGGTTGCGACCGACTGGACAATAACAACCGTGCCCATCCCAATGGCTATTTCGATTTTGTAGAAGGCTATACCGTCAGTGAGGGTCGTGTGTTCTTCCCATCCGTAGAGCCCTTTGGCACGACACTCCGCAGATTTCTGGAGAGGAACAATGTGTCGGCTGATAAGGTAGCCAAATATACTTTCCAGGAACTCTATGACACCACTCGGACAGCTGCCAGACAGATGACGGACAAGAACAAATATCTGTTAGTGGGACAGTTCAAGGGAACATCAGCCAATGTGATTTCGCTGGGTGCCTATAACGTACCGCAAGGCTCGGTGGTGGTAACGGCTGGTGGTGTTATCCTGAAGGAAGGTTCCGATTATACGGTTGACTATTCTGCTGGTGAGGTAACCATTCTGAATCAGAGTATTATCGACGCTGGTACGAATGTCAATGTATCGCTCGAGAGTAATACCGATTATGGAATGCAACGCAAGACTATGTTGGGACTCAACTGGGAGTATGATTTCTCCAAAGACCTCCAGTTGGGCGGTACGTGGCAATATCTCACAGAACAGACACTGACCTCCAAGGTCACTATGGGACAGGAGCCTCTGCGAAATATGCTGTGGGGCGTGAATATCAACTGGAAGCACGAGAGTCAGTGGCTTACCAATATGCTCAACAAGTTGCCGTTCCTGCATTGTACGCAACCCTCACAGATTTCGTTTACTGGCGAATTTGCCCAACTTATAGCCGGGCAGGCAGGAGGTACGCAGGACAATGCCTCGTATATCGATGATTTCGAGAATGCCAAGAATGCTATCAGTGTGAGCGAGCCCAAAGCCTGGGTGATGTCAAGTGTGCCTACGATGTTTAAGGAACAGGCCGATAAGGATTCCGTAACCAGTGGTTTTAACCGTTCGCTGTTGGCGTGGTATAATATCGACCCCTTGTTCACCTATCGTTCTTCATCACTCACCCCCAGTCATATCAAGAGCGATTTGGAACAACTGTCTAACCACTATGTACGTGCCGTCTATGTCAGCGAACTCTATCCTAACCGCCAGCAGAGCACCTACAGTGGTGCCACAGCCACACTGCCCATCTTCGATTTGGCTTACTATCCAGACGAAAGAGGTGCTTATAACCTGTCAACAGAGGTAGGTCTGGATGGTAAACTCACCAATCCGCAACAGCGTTGGGGAGGACTGATGCGTAAACTCGATACCAATGATTTTGAAACAGCCAATGTGGAATATATCGAATTCTGGTTGATGGACCCCTTTATCTATTCTTCCAGACGAGGCGATGCATCCGATTATGGAGGTGATTTGTATATCAACCTTGGCGAGGTAAGCGAGGATATCCTGCGAGACGGCAAGAAATTCTATGAAAGTGGTATGCCCGTTGATAACACAGGCAGTTTCGTCAACTCAGCCTGGGGTAAGATTCCCGTCCAGCCTACACAGGTCTATGCCTTTGCCACCTCAACAGGTTCGCGAGCCAAACAGGATGTGGGATTCAACGGACTGACTGACGAGGAAGAGCGTGCCAAACCAGCCTATGCCAATTTCCTGAACGGCGTAACCGTGAATGACAGTGTGCGTGCTGCTTGGAATGCTGACCCGGCCAATGATAACTATCACTATTTCCGCGGGGCTGATTTAGATGCCCGTCAGGCTTCTATCCTCGAGCGATATAAACGTATCAATATGCCCCAAGGCAACTCACCCGACAGTGACCAGCAGACAGAGGGCTATGATACGAGTTACAAGACATTCCCTGATGTAGAAGATATCAATCAGGACTTCACCTTGAATGAATATGAACGCTACTATCAGTATAAGGTGAGCATCCGTCCTGAAGATATGCAACTGGGGCGCAACCATATCACCGATATCCGTGAGGCAAGTGTATCCCTGCGCAATGGTTCACGGGAAACGGTGAAATGGTATCAGTTCCGTATCCCACTCGACCAGTATGACGACAAAGTAGGAAGCATCAGCGACTTCACCAGCGTGCGCTTCATGCGTATGTTCCTCACCCAGTTCAAGCATCCTATCGTGTTGCGTTTCGGTTCACTGGATTTGGTACGTGGCGAATGGCGTGTCTATCAGCAGCCTCTGACCACTGGAGCAGCAAGCGGAACCATGGAAGTGAGTGCCGTGAATATTGAGGAAAACAACGACCGCCGCCCCGTCAACTACGTGTTGCCTCCTGGTATCAGTCGTGTGACAGACCCCTCGCAGCCTCAGTTGGTAGAGGAGAATGAGCAGTCTATGAATATGATGGTGCATAACCTGGCTCCAGGTGAATCGAAAGCCGTCTATAAGAACTCGATGCTCGACCTGCGCCGATACAAGCACTTGCAGATGTTCAATCATGCCAACCATCTGATTGATGATAACAATCTGAAGGATGGCGAACTGGCACTCTTTATCCGAATGGGTAATGACTACAAGAACAACTATTACGAGTATGTTATTCCGCTATCGCTGACTCCTGATCGCAGTGACTATAATAAATATAAGGTGGAAGACTGTCGTGCCGTCTGGCCTCAGGAGAATATGCTGGATGTGGACCTCTCGTTGTTTACTTCGCTGAAAAAAGAGCGTAATAAGTCGAAAGCTGCTGGTGGTGCTACCTTCAACCAACTCTACTCCAAGCCCGACCCTGACCATCCGGCAAATACTGTCAGCATCATGGGTAACCCCTCATTGGGTGAGATAAAGACCATGATGATAGGTGTGCGTAATATATCTACGGAACAGAAATCCGGCGAGGTGTGGGTGAATGAGCTGCGACTGAAGGAGAGTAACAGCAATGGTGGATGGGCTGCCAGTGGTGCCTTGAATATGCAACTCTCCGATCTCGGCTCTATTAATCTGACAGGAAAGGTTATGACGGCAGGCTTCGGCGGTCTGGAGGAGGGCGTGATGCAGCGTTCGATGGAAGACTACAAGACCTACTCGCTGACTGCCAATTTCGATTTGGGTAAATTCTTCCCTGACAAGGCGAAAGTGAGTGCTCCGCTCTACTATTCTGTTACGAAGGAAGAAAAGCGCCCGAAGTATAATCCTCTCGATACCGACATGGAATTGAAAGATGCACTGGATGCTGCTCCCTCACAGCATGAGCGTGACTCGATAGAGAGTATTGCTGTCACCAAGACCACCAATACCAATTTCTCGTTGTCGAATGTCAGGGTTGGAATCAAGACCAAACGCCATCCGATGCCATATGACCCTGCCAACTTCTCGTTCTCATACAGTCATTCACATCGCTATACGAGTGGTGAGACTACGGTCTATGAGAAAGAAGACCAGTGGCGCGGCTCGCTCAGTTATAACTATAGCCCTGTGTATAAGGCATGGGAACCTTTCAAGAAGAGTAAAAGTAAGTCGAAGTGGGCACAATATCCTAAGCAGTTCGGACTCAACTGGTTGCCGCAAAACATCTCCTTTAATACGGAAATGACGCGAAGCTACTATGAGTTGCAGGAACGTGATATGGAAGATTTGGGTGGGCAGAAACTGCCCGTAACCTTCAATTCGCAATTCCTGTGGAACCGTGAGTTCTCCATCCGATGGGACTTGACCAAGAATCTGCACATGAATTTCCAGTCGGCTACACATGCTGAAATCAAGGAGCCCTATGACGAACGGCCTATCAATAAGGACTTGTATCCTGACCGTTATGAGGCTTGGAAGGATTCTGTATGGCACAGCATCAAGCATTTTGGTACGCCATTAGACTACCAACAGCAATTCACAGCCTCCCTGCAGTTGCCTCTGAATAAACTGCCTATCTTTGACTGGGTGACCAGTGATGCTACCTATAATGCAACGTATAATTGGGTGAGGGGTACCGATTTGGAAAACGGAACCAGTCTGGGTAATACGATTGCCAATAATCGCCAGTTGAATATCAACGGCAATTTCAATATGGAGACGCTCTATAATCATATTCCGTTCCTCAAGAAAGCCAACGAACGGTTTAAGAAGGCTGCATCTACACCAACCCGGACACAGAAGAAAACTAGAAATAAGAATAACAAACAAGGTAATAAAGAGGAAAAGATACTGCCTAAGAACCAGAACGCTTGGCAGAAGGAGGTAACCCTCTCGGCGGATTCTTCCATCATTGTGAATCATGGTAAGAAAACAAAGAAACTGACAGTTGTGGCACGTACCAAAGATGGAAAGAAGTACTCGCTGAAATACAAAGTGCTGGACGAAAACCGCATCCGTATCAATACGCGAGACACGGTGCAGTTGATGCTGAGTGTCGCTCCCAAGCCAGCTGCCGATAAACAGTGGTGGTACAAACCTGCGCAGTCGGCTGCCCGTGTGTTGATGATGGTGCGTTCTATCGGTATTTCCTATCGCAATCAATATTCGATGTCTATACCTGGCTTCCTCCCCAATATCGGCGATGCCTTCGGACAGCGTACAGGTAGTGTGATGGCTCCAGGTCTGGGTTTTGCCTTTGGTATGGTGGATGATAGCTACATTCAGAAAGCACGCGACAATGGTTGGTTGCTCCATAACGACGATGTGGCTACTCCGGCAACGACCAATCTTACTACTGATTTGCAAATCAGGGCAACATTGGAACCGATACGCGACTTGAAGATAGACCTGAATGCCAGTCGTACGGAGACGAAGGCACGTTCTATACAATACATGTATGACGGAATGCCTACCACTCAGAGTGGAACTTTCACCATGACCACCATTTCGCTGAAATCGGCATTGGAGGGAATGGGTGATGCGAATAATGGCTTCCATTCAGCATCCTTCGATCGTTTCTGTAATATGCTTACGGACTTCCAACAGCGCGCTGAGGCTCACTATGGTAAGTCGGTTGATGCCTATAGTGCCAGTGTGATGATTCCGGCATTTCTCTCTGCCTATACGGGCAGTGGCGGGTCGAATCTGAGCTTCTTCCCTGCTCTTACTCGCCTGTTGCCTAACTGGACCGTGCGCTATACGGGACTCTCAAGACTTCCTTGGTTCCGTGATACGTTTAAGAGTGTCACGCTGAATCATTCATATAAGAGTATTTACGCAGTGGGCAGTTATACCTCCAATGCAGGTACAACATCCCAGTTGGGATATAACGTGCCGACAGTCAGTCTTAATGAATCGTTCTCCCCCTTGTTAGGTGTCGATGTCACTTTCCATAATAATCTGACGGCTAAGGTGGAGTATCGTACCACCCGTGTGCTGAACCTGTCAATGACCAGTATTCAGATAAATGAGAGTCGTTCCAACGACTTGGTGGTAGGTCTGGCTTATAAGATTAGCGACTTCAATATTTTCGGCACCAATGGTAACCGAAAAGTGAAAAGAGCACAGCGTGGAAGTAGGCGGAATGCCCAGAATGCGCAGACTCAGAGTAATGCTACGGCTCCAAGGACGGGCGTCAACCACGACTTGAACCTGCGACTGGACTTCTCGTTGCGTAAACAGGCAGCAATCACCCGTGATATAGCCACCCGTACCAGTGCTGCCAGCAGTGGCAATACAGCCTTGAAGATTTCCTTTATGGCCGACTATACCTTGTCACGTTTGTTGACACTGAGCGCATACTATGACAGGCAGACAAATACCCCATTACTGTCGTCCAATAGTTACCCCACAACCACCCATGACTTCGGTTTGTCGATGAAATTCAGCCTGACACGCTAAAAATTCGGTCTTTTTTCTTTGTTATCTTCTCGGTTTAGTGTATCTTTGTACCCAAATTAATTAATAAGGTGGAATTACTTAATAAAATCAAATACCCCGACGATTTGCGCAAGCTGTCGGTGGACCAACTACCAAAACTTTGTCAGGAACTTCGCGAGGATATCGTGAAGGAATTATCGGTCAATCCGGGACATCTGGCTTCCAGCCTTGGTGTGGTGGAACTGACGGTGGCTCTTCACTATGTTTTTGATACCCCCGAAGACCGCATCGTATGGGATGTGGGTCATCAGGCCTATGGACATAAAATCCTGACAGGGCGCAGGGAGCAGTTCTGTACGAATCGTAAGTTGGGAGGCATCCGTCCTTTCCCATCTCCCTACGAAAGTGAGTACGATACATTTGCCTGTGGACATGCCAGCAACTCTATTTCCGCTGCATTGGGTATGGCTGTTGCTGCCAAGAAGACAGAGAAATGCCAGCGTAACATCGTGGCAGTCATCGGCGACGGTGCGCTGAGTGGTGGACTGGCTTTCGAAGGACTCAATAACGTGTCATCATCGCCTAACGATATGCTCATCGTGCTCAACGACAATAATATGTCGATTGACCGTTCGGTGGGAGGCATGAAAGAGTATCTGTTGAAGTTGAATACCAATGAGACTTACAATGCTTTGAAATTCAAAGTATCGAGTTGGGCGCATTCAATGGGACTTCTTGAAGAGGACCGGCGCAAAGGCATCCAACGACTGTCGAATGCCTTCAAGAGTGCTATCTCTCATCAGCAGAATATTTTCGACGGTATGGATATTCGCTATTTCGGTCCCTTCGATGGGCATAATGTGAAAGAACTGGTGCGTATCCTCCGTCAGTTGAAGAAGATGAAAGGCCCCAAGCTCCTGCATCTGCATACGCAGAAAGGACATGGATATGAACCTGCCGAGAAAGATGTGACTACATGGCATGCACCAGGTAAGTTCGACCCAGAGACGGGTGAACGCCTGGTTGACAAGGATCCCAATAAACCTCAGAAATATCAGGATGTGTTTGGACATACCCTTCTGGAACTGGCTCAGCGGAATCCGAAGATTGTGGGAGTTACACCTGCTATGCCTTCAGGCTGTTCGATGAATATCATGATGAAGGAAATGCCCGACCGTACTTTCGACGTGGGTATTGCCGAGGGGCACGCCGTTACGTTCTCTGGTGGAATGGCTAAAGACGGACTGATTCCCTTCTGTAATATCTACAGTGCTTTTTCGCAAAGAGCATTTGACAATATCATCCATGATGTCGCACTGCTGAACTTGCATGTCGTTTTCTGTTTCGACCGTGCGGGTATCGTAGGAGAAGACGGACCGACTCATCATGGTGCTTTCGATTTGGCAGCCTTGCGTCCTATTCCTAATCTTACTATTGCATCGCCGATGGACGAACATGAGTTGCGCCGACTGATGTACACGGCGCAGTTGCCTGACAAGGGACCTTTCGTCATTCGCTATCCGCGAGGCGGTGGTGTCTTGTTGGACTGGCGTTGCCCATTGGAGGAAATCAAAGTGGGTACGGGTCGTAAGATGCAGGATGGTGAGGATGTGGCAGTATTGTCCATCGGACCGATAGGCAATAATGTTACTGAAGCCATCAAGGGAACGAAGGCGGCACACTATGATATGCGATTCCTGAAACCTATTGACGAAGCTATATTGGAAGAGGTGGCTCAGAAATACCAGCACATCATCACCGTTGAGAATGGTGTCAAGACCGGTGGACTGGGTTCGGCTGTCTTGGAATGGCTGAATGATCATGGATACGCTCGTCGTGTAACTCGACTGGGTATGCCCGACAATCAGTTTGTGGAGCATGGCACGGTAGAGGAACTGCAACATATCGTAGGATTAGATGCTGAAAGCATCAGAAAAGCCATAGAATCATGAAAATAGTCATTGCCGGTGCAGGTGCCGTTGGAACTCATCTGTCGAAACTGCTTTCACGCGACCATCAAGACTGTGTGCTCATTGATGCAGATGCCGGACGGTTGGCAGGACTGGATGGACGTTATGACATCATGACCATTCAGGGTTCGCCAACAAGTATCAAGACGCTGAAAGATGCTGGGACGGAATCGGCTGATCTCTTCGTTGGGGTCACTCCTGATGAGAGTAAGAATATGAATGCCTGCAGTATTGCGCATGCCTTGGGTGCCAAAAAGACGGTTGCCCGTATCGACAATTACGAATACTTGGCTCCGCACCTGAAGCCTTTCTTTGAGAAGTTGGGCGTCAATTCGCTGATCTACCCGGAGGTTCTGGCTGCTATCGATATTACTAATGGTTTGAAGATGTCGTGGGTGCGACAGCGTTGGGATGTGCATGACGGTGCTTTGGTGATGTTAGGTATCAAACTGCGTGAGACCTGTGAGATACTCAACCAACCGCTGAAGAACCTTTGTGGTCCTGACGACCCTTATCATATCGTGGCTATCAAGCGCGATGGCGAGACGCTCATCCCCAGTGGTAATGACCAGTTGCACGTGAACGACCTCACTTACTTCATGACCACCAGTGAGTATATTCCTTATATCCGCAAGATTTCTGGTAAAGAGCACTATGCTGATGTCAAGAATGTCATCATCATGGGAGGCGGCAAGACGGCGGTTCGCGTAGGACTGACATTGCCGGACTATATGAATCTGAAGATTATCGAGAAGAGCGAACGCCGTTGTGAACAACTGAACGAACTGTTATGCGACACCGATACGATGATTATACACGGCGACGGTCGTGACCTCGGATTATTGCAAGAGGAAGGAATAGATAACACGCAGGCTTTCGTAGCTCTGACGGGTAATGCCGAAACGAATATCCTGGCGTGCCTGACGGCAAAGCGTCTGGGCGTCAGAAAGACCGTTGCGATGGTTGAGAATCTCGACTATGTAGAGATGGCTGAGAGTCTGGACATAGGTACGATTATCAATAAGAAGACGGTGGCAGCCAGTCATATCTATCAGATGATGCTGGATGCTGATGTCAGCAACGTCCGTTCGCTGATGATGGTTGACTCCGATGTGGCTGAGTTCATAGCAGCAGAGGGTTCGAAAGTCACCAAGAGACCCGTGAAGGATCTCGGTCTTCCGTTTGGCGTGACCATCGGTGGACTTGTTCGTAATGATGAAGGTATCCTGGTGAATGGTAATACGCAAATCATGGCAGGCGACTCCGTTATGGTGTTCTGTCATGAACAGAACTTGAAGAAAGTAGAGAAGTATTTCAAGTCGAATGCCTTATGGTAAACTTCCCCCTGATATACAAGATTATCGGTTCATTGCTCCTATTGTTAGGTTCAATGCTCACTTTGTGTACAGGTATATCTTTCTATTATATGGAAGATGACATGATGGCGTTCCTCATGTCAACCCTTCTCACCTTCAGCTGTGGTTTTATCTTGAAGTTCCTTGGCAGGAATGCCACCAACAATCTAAGCCGTCGGGATGCTTATCTCCTGGTAACCTTGACATGGACCATATTCAGTCTTTTTGGCATGATACCATTCCTCATTGGGGGGTATATAGGTAATGTGACTGATGCTTTCTTCGAGACGATGTCTGGGTTTACTACTACAGGAGCTACGATTATCGATGATGTGGAGTGGATGCCGCATGCCATCTTGTTCTGGCGTACGCAGACACAATGGATTGGAGCATTGGGAATCGTGTTCTTCACCATTGCCATTCTACCTTCTATGGTAGGCAGTGGCAGTGTGAAGGTGTTCGCAGCTGAGGCTACAGGACCCATCCGTTCTAAGATGCACCCACGCCTGTCCACCACAGCCAAGTGGATATGGTCGGTTTATTCTGCACTGACCATCGGATGCGTTCTCTCTTTCTATGTGGCTGGTATGGATGTGTTCGACAGTATCAACTATGCCATGACGACTACAGCCACGGGAGGATTTGCTCCTCATAACGATTCTGCGGCTTTCTTTCATTCTCCGTCCATAGAGTACATTGCCATCCTTTTTCAGTTCCTGGCAGGTATCAATTTCACGATGCTGTATCTGGCCGTGTTCCGTTTCAAGATAGGCAATCTGTTTAGGAATTCTGAGTTTAAGCTCTATATCTTTGTAATAGTAGGTGCCACGACATGGATTATGTATCTCCTGATGTCGCATAACGGCTATGGTTTTGAACGGGCATTCCGCAGTGCATTGTTCCAGGTCGTGTCCTTTATGACTACTACAGGTCTTTTCAACGACGATGCCTCGCTGTGGCCGCATATTACCTGGGTTATATTGGGCTGCCTGATGTTCCTGGGGGCTTGTGCGGGTTCTACAACGGGTGGCTTCAAGTGTATCCGTGGCGTGATGGTGATGAAAGTATTGCGTAATGAGTTCCATAAACTCCTGCATCCTAATGCTGTGCTGCCTGTCAAAATCAACGGTCAGCCTGTGGAGCAGCAGAAGCTCAATTCCCTCTTGGCTTTCTTTGCCATCTTTACCTTGATGGTGCTACTCTCTGCCACCATTATGATAGTGGCAGGCATTGACAATACGAATGCCATTACGATAGCGTTGAGCTGTGTCAGTAATGTAGGACCGACACTCGGCACGCAGATAGGACCGGAGATGTCTTGGAGCCAGTTGCCTGATTTCATCAAGTGGGTTTGCACCTTCCTGATGTTGGTAGGGCGTTTGGAAATTATGAGTGTTCTGGTGCTCTTTACCCATGGATTCTGGAAAGATAATTAACTAGCATAATATGAAATACCTAAAGTTTAAGCCATTAGTAAAACAAATGCTCTGGGGGAGCGAGAGTTGGGAGATTTCAGGAGTAGAAAACAACGAGACTGTTGCCCTTGGCGACGGACGTTCCCTCAACCAATTGGTGTGCGAGATGAAAGGTGAGTTGGTGGGCGAAGCCAACTATCAGCGCTTCGGCAATGAGTTCCCATTGCTTATTAAGTTTATTGATGCCAAACAAGACCTGAGCATTCAGGTGCATCCTACTGACGAGATTGCTCACAGACAGGGTAAGCCTCGCGGCAAAACGGAGATGTGGTACGTGATGGATAGTGCACCCGAAGCTAAGCTGTATAACGGACTGAAGAAACAGATTACTCCGGAACAGTATAAACAGATGGTGGCTGATGATACCATCTGCGATGCCTTGGCGCAGTATAGTGTGAAGGAGGGCGATTGCTTCTTCATTCCTGCCGGACGCATTCATGCCATCGGCGCAGGCTGTTATCTGGCAGAGATTCAGCAGACGTCAGATGTCACCTATCGTATCTACGATTTCAAGCGTAAGGACAAAGACGGGAATTACCGCCAACTGCATACCCAAGAGGCTTCCGAAAGCATCAACTATACCGTTCTGAAGGATTACCGTACGCAGTACACTCCGCAGAAGAATGAGAGTCAGCTGTTGGTGGAGTGTCCTTATTTCAATACGGCGGTTTATGATTTGACAGAAAGCATGACCATCGATTACAGCGAGCTCGACTCCTTCGTGATTCTGATAGGACTGAAAGGGGAGGGTAAACTGATGATTGACGGAGAAGAGACAGACTTCAAGGCCGGCGAGACAATACTCGTTCCTGCCTCCGTTCAGGAAGTACGCACCGAGGGAACCGTCAAGTTCCTGGAGACGTACGTTCTTTCGTAAGGAAATGCTCAATATCGGCTTGCGTCCTGCGGAACTGTTCTGACTGCATATAGCCGCTGTTTTTCTTCAGCATCTGACGAATGTCTTGCAATGAGTGTTCATAGCAGGACATTTCGTTTTTTCGCTGGGTATGATGGCGTGCCGTTCGGTTGATTTCCTCCTGCCGTTCCAGTCTTAGCCGGTTGCACACCTTATTTAATATAGGCACTATCACATTGTCGAACAGCGAGTGTCCCTGTATGTAGAGATAGGTGGTCTGAGGCGTCACACCCAGTTCCTTGATGTCGGCTTTCAGCTTGAGATAAGTCTCTTTGTTATTGGGAAAGTCGGCTTGCAACTGTCTGACTTTCCGATTCACCTTCTGGCGCAGATGGTCGATGGAAGGCTGTGGGTCGAAGACGTTGAAGCCTCCCGGGTCAATGACTCGGGCAAAGTCGGAAAGCGAGAATTTGTTGTGATTGCCTGAACGGTAAGCCCATACCGACCAGATGAACAGGGGGAAGATGGCTTCGCTATACTGGGCGAGATAGTCGTTAAAATCGAAGATGCGATGGTCGTTCAGGGTTACTGCTACACAGACATCATGGAGCGAGGGGGCATAGCTCTGCAGATTCTCGATGGCGTAGGCATAGGTGTGGAAAACATAGGGACTTCCTATGACTTTCTGCGACTGGGGGGTAGTGCCTTGCATCAGGTAGTCGTAATCGGCATCTACACAGGCTATCATGTCTTCGCCGATTCTTCCCTCAATGAAATTCATCAGCACCGACTTCTTGCCACGTTCCAGTTTCTGGTGCGAAGGCAGCATCACTTCAAAGTATAGTTTGTCGTTCTCAAAACGGCTCAGCACCGTGCGCCAAAAGTAAATGTCATCATAGCTCTCCACGTATGCTACGATGCGTCGCTTGGCTTTTTTCGAGGTCATCTGGTTGGCTGCCTCGAAATAATGCGAGTTCAGATTATCCTTCAGCCTGTTCCCCATGCCTATGACTTAAACTGTAATGTCCGAAACCTCCGTTACTTTGTCCATCCATCCGCTCATGATGACGGCAGGTGAATGGGTGGTCAGTATAATCTGTACGTTGGGGTTGAGTTCCAATATCAGTTCAATGAGTCGCTTTTGCCATTCGATGTGGAGCGACACCTCCGGTTCGTCCATCAAGAGCACGTAGGGTTGTTGGTCTTCCACCAATACGGTGAGGAGAATAGCCAGAATTTGCTTTTCGCCGCTTGAAAGCTTATAGGGCATCAGTGTTTCGCCGATTTGTGAGAAGCGGATTTCATTCTCCGTGCGGATAATTTTCTTACCTGTTTCCTCGAACAAATCGTCAACTATGTCCTGAAAGCGTTTCTTGGGTTCCGACAGGCGTTGGGCGGCATCCGTATTACCTTGTTGCAGTTCTGCGATGATACGGTTGCCGATGTTCACCTGATAGTCGAGATATTTGCGCTGCAGGTTATAGAGCTGTAGGTCAAGCAGCGACCCACCGCCCATGCCTGCCAGTGCTGATAGCGTCTCGCGCATCACAGCATCACCTTCCGACAGGGTCTGCGAAATATTGCTGTCCAGCGAGCGGATAATGTCGAAACGGATATGTGTGGCTTCTTCGGGTTCGGAGGTAATACGGACACCCTTCAGCATGTGGTTGCGGATATCGCCATTGCTGGCGATACTTCTCACTACCTTATTTAATATGGTAGATTTGCCCACGCCGTTGATACCACTGAGCACATTCACTTTGGGGTCTAAGTTCCAAACGATGTGCTTCCTGCCTCCCCATAGAGATTCTATCTCTATCTGCTTGATGTAATCTGCGTACTTTTGCATATCCGTTAGTGTGTTATTTTGTAGCGGTCGCCTCTCTTCTTCGACCAGAACTCTACCAGTTTTATTTCAAATATCAAAGTACTGTAAGCAGGCACACTGCCACTTGCCGTAGCACCATAACCCAGCTGATAGGGAATGGTGACGCGCCAATAGTCGCCTGGATGCATATTCAGCAGTGCGGTTGTAAAACCAGGTACCACTGCATTGACAGCAAACTTACTGGGAACGGCTGTTGCCTCTGTGAAGGGCTCCAGATAACTCTGGTCAAACTGGTAGCCCTCGGGGTAGGACGGCGATGGAATCAGATGGCCTACGTAGTGAATTCTGACACTGTCGGTCAGATAGGGCGTAGGCAGACTTTCATCGCCTTGCTCCAGCTCATCCACCAGGATGAAGTCGGTACTGGCTGGAGTGACAGCTGTGCCATACGAGTATTTCTTGATGGCGGAGTCGTAGTCGTTGGCATTGTAGGCAGACTCGAAATATTTTTCGTTCTTGTTCTTCCAATCGCCATACTCATCCACGGCATCACTCTTCTCGCTGCATGCTGTCAGAGCCAACAGGGCGAGACCTGCCATTAAAAACTGTTTGATCTTCATTATTGCAGTTTCTTCAATAGACTTGCGATACTTACCTTATCTTCGATAATAGCAGCCAGGTCGCTGATGTTCACACGCTCCTGTTCCATCGTGTCGCGGAAACGGAGAGTCACCTTGCCGTCGTTCAGAGAATCGTGGTCAACGGTGACACAATATGGTGTACCGATGGCGTCCTGACGGCGATAGCGCTTACCGATAGAGTCTTTCTCATCATACTGGCAGTTGAAGTGGAACTTCAGGTCGTTGATTATTTCACGGGCTTTCTCAGGCAGACCGTCTTTCTTCACCAGTGGCATCACGGCGAGTTTCACAGGAGCCAGGGCTGCAGGCAGTTTCAATACCACACGTGTCTCGCCGTTCTCCAGTTTCTCCTCGCAATACGAGTGACACATCACGGAGAGGAACATACGGTCAACACCGATAGAGGTCTCGATGACAAACGGAGTGTAGCTCTCGTTGGTCTGTGGGTCGAAGTATTTAATGCTCTTGCCTGAGTATTTCTCATGCTGCGACAGGTCGAAGTTGGTACGGGAGTGAATACCCTCCACCTCCTTGAAACCGAACGGCATCTTGAACTCGATGTCGGTAGCGGCATTGGCATAGTGAGCCAGTTTGTCGTGATCGTGGAAACGATAGTTCTCGGCGCCGAAGCCCAGTGCCTGGTGCCAAGCCATACGGGTCTGCTTCCACTTGGGGAACCACTCCAGTTCGGTGCCAGGAGCTACGAAGAATTGCATCTCCATCTGTTCGAACTCGCGCATACGGAAAATGAACTGGCGAGCCACAATCTCATTACGGAAAGCCTTACCAATCTGGGCAATACCGAATGGAATCTTCATACGGCCTGTCTTCTGTACGTTCAGATAGTTCACAAAGATACCCTGAGCCGTCTCCGGACGCAGATAGACCTTCATCGAACCGTCAGCCGAAGCACCCATTTCGGTGGAGAACATTAGGTTGAACTGACGGACGTCCGTCCAGTTGCGAGTACCGCTGATAGGACAAACAATCTCCTCGTCCAGGATAATCTGCTTCAACTCTTCCAAGTCGGGACCCTGCATGGCAGCAGCATAGCGTGCGTGCAGTGCGTCGCGCTTCTCCTTAGTCTCCTTCACGCGCTCGCTGGTCTCCATATACTTCTGTTCGTCGAACGAATCACCGAAACGCTTGCGAGCCTTCTCCACTTCCTTCTGAATCTTCTCGTCGTACTTGGCAATCTGATCTTCTATCAGCACGTCAGCACGATAGCGCTTCTTCGAATCGCGGTTGTCAATCAGAGGGTCGTTGAAAGCATCCACGTGTCCTGATGCCTTCCATATCGTTGGGTGCATAAAGATGGCAGAGTCGATACCCACGATGTTCTCGTGCAGCAGTACCATCGACTTCCACCAGTATTCCTTAATGTTGTTCTTCAACTCAACACCGTTCTGACCATAGTCATACACGGCTCCTAAACCATCGTAAATTTCACTGGATGGGAATACGAAACCATACTCCTTGCAGTGGCTTACGATTTTCTTAAATACATCTTCTTGTGCCATAAAAATACTATAATTTCGAAATTATGCTTGCAAAGGTACGAATAAGTGAGCAAAATACAAAAGGAAAACTTGTTTTTCTTTTCATTTTCGAACGAAAGTACCTTCGACCGCAGGTCAAAGGCCCCCTTTCACGATACGCAATCTCTGTGTCGTGCGGCTATCTTCTATCACTCGTCCGAATATCTTCTATCACTGATCCGGATAGGACTTTATAGGGGTTGGGCAGTATTCGCGCAGGGAGTAAATGCCGTTCTAACAGGGAATAGAAGCCGTTCCCACGACCGTTTGCGCCTACGCAAATCATCGTGCGCGTAGGCGCAAACGATTAAACGCCTATACGCAAATTCAGACTCAGTATTTTCTGAGGGTGGGGAGAACCAGAAACTCGTAATGAAACTGATATTTTGAACGTCGTTTTTCATGGTTTTTAACCCCACCCTTGTGAAAATCGCAGACAATATCACTGCGACTGGCGAAGCTGGATGAGGGTGAAGTCGAAGCGGAGACCGCCTTGAGGGTTGTTGCTGACAGAGATTTGACCACCATGAAGCAGGACGGCATTCTTGACAATGGCAAGACCCAGTCCTGTGCCGCCTATCTGACGGCTGCGACTCTTGTCAATACGGTAGAAACGCTCGAAGAGACGGGGCAGATGCACGGGTGCAACACCTGCACCATTGTCGCTGAAAACGAAGTGCCAACCCTTTTCTTCTTGTTTGGCCGAGAGCATGATAGTGGTGCCTGGACCGGCATAGTTGATGGCATTGTCGGTGAGATTGCGGAAAATACTGTAAAGCAATTGCCAGTTGCCCTGTATGCAAATGTCCTGAGGCAGGCAGTTCTTGAAGGTCATTTGTTTCTTGGCAAGCATCTGTTCCGACTCCAACGTGATATCTGCTACCAGCACCGAGATGTCAACGCGTTCGCGTTGTAATACCTCTGGGGCATAGTCAATCTTGTTAAGTGTTGAGATGTCTTGCAGAAGGGCAGACAGGCGGCGAGCCTGAGCATTGGTTCGGACAATGAATTGTTCGCGAGTCTGTTGGTCAATATCGGGATTGTCGAGAATGGTGTCCGTGTAACCCAAGATGCTGGCAACAGGTGTCTTCAGTTCATGGGCAATGTTTTGTGTGAGTTCGCGCCGCATCTGATTCTGCTTCATCTGTTGCTCGCGGGAGATGCGCTCGTCCATTCGTCTGGCATAGCGCAGCAATAGCCATCCCAGTCCTGCCATCACCAGAAGCGAGAAGAGCAACAGGTGCCAGTCGCTGGTTTCGCCCAGTGGTATGTTGTTCTTGCGATCATAGTCTTCGAAAATGATAAAGAAAGTAGCGTAGATGGCAACGATCACCATGACGCTGACCCACATCTTTTGTCCTTCCGTCCAGTTTTTCATTTCCTCTCGTAATCTATGAAATAGTAGCCATAGCCATGTCGGGCTACAATGCAGGAAGCATAGTTTCCCAGTTTCTTACGCAGTCGGGTGATGTTGACATCCACCGTACGGTCTGATACAACCACGTCTTTGGGCCATACCAATTCCAATAATTGCTGACGGGTGAACAGTTGTCCGCGATGGCGCATCAGCAAATCCAGCAGTTCGAACTCAGTCTTTGTCAGGGTGATGGACTCACCGTCGATGGAGGCATTCTTAGTAGCATGGTCAATGGTTAGTCCCATGTACTTCAGAATATCATCTGTCGCGTTTGAAAGAGGTTGGCTTCTGTTGAGCACCGCCTTCACACGCGCCATTACTTCACGGATAGAGAAAGGCTTCGTGATGTAGTCGTCGGCTCCAAGTCCGAAGCCCTGCAGGGTGTCGTGTTCTGTATCTTTTGCTGTCAGAAAGATGATGGGGATTCGGGCAGTCTTTGGGTCAACCTTCATCTGTTCTGTCATTTCAAAGCCCGAAATTCCAGGCATCATCACATCAAGCAGCAACAGGTCTGCCCATGCCAGATGTTTCAAAGCTTCTTCGGCAGAATAGGCAGCTTTGGCATCATAGCCCGAAACCTTCAGATTGAACAACAGGATGTCACACAAATCCTGTTCATCGTCCACTACTAAGATACGTTTTTGTCTCATACTGCTTGCAAAGATACAAATAATTGTCGAAAAAACATCATGTTACAGTCCAAATCTTGCTTGAACCACATTCACCACGTAGTCGCCCAACTTTTCGCATTCATTGATGAAGTCGGAGAATATAGTGCCAATGGAGTAGTCGTACTCCCTGTCATTGACGGCTTGGATGTTTTCGTCCTTCAGTCGCTGACGCATCTGGTTGATGTCGTTCTCTATCCGGTAGGTGTCGCGAATGTCATATTCTTTGGCGTGTCCGCTCATCACGATATTCATCTGTGTCAGCGCATCGTCTGCCAACGCCATCATCACATGCACCTTATTGTAGAGTTCTGGGGTGAAGTCATGGCCCGACTCCAGACGTCTGTTCAGGGTGCGTGCCATGTTGTAGCAGGCATCGCCAATAGATTCGAGCTCGCTGATTTCGCGCATCATCTGGCGAACCTTCGTCTTGGTAATGTCACTCAGATGGTTGTCGCTCACCTGTTCCAGGAAACGGGCAATCTCTATTTCCATCTTGTCTGTGATGTCCTCCTGATGGGCTATCTGACTGAATAGCCTTTGAAACTTCTCTTCGTCCTTTTCATCCGTCAGTTGGCGCACCATACCGAACATCTGCTGGACACGCTGTGCAAAATGTCCTGTTTCCTTCTGAGCCTGAAGGACGGAAATTTCAGGCGTCTGAACCAGATTAGCCTGAATGTAGCGCAACTTGAATTCCTCTTGTTCGACTTTTTCCTGTTCTGGCATTAACCAGCAGACTACTCGCTCAATCTGTGGAATGAATCCAAGCAGGATGGCTGTATTCGTCACATTAAAACAGGTGTGGAAGGTAGCCAGTACAATAGGCAACAGCGCAGCCTGACCGCCCTGTGTGGGGTCGTAGCCTACCAATCTGCAAACCATATTGACAAAAGGATAGAATACGCATAGCACCCAGATAACGCCAAACACATTGAACAGCAAGTGGGCCAGGGCCGCACGGCGAGCCTGCGTGTTAGCACCAAGTGCTGCGAGGTTGGCAGTAGCTGTTGTCCCGATATTCTCACCCATTACCAAAGCAATACCCAAGTAGATGGGCAGCACTCCTGTGGAGCAGAGCAGAATGGTAATAGCCATCACCGCTGCCGACGATTGTACGATACAGGTAATGACAGTTCCGATAGCCAGGAAAGCCAGTATCGTCCAATAACTGCCTGTATCGAAAGAAGCGAAGAAATCGACTACAGCCTGATTATGAGCTAAATCCAGTTCCTTGCCCGCCGTACTCAGCATGACCAGCGAGAGAAACATAAAGGCAATACCAAACAGGAAATCGCCTAAGAAGCGGTGTTGCTTTTTGTAAATCAATATCATACCTACAAAGAAGGCAGGGAATACGATGTTGGTAAGATCTACGTTATAGCCCAACGACATAATCCATGCAGTGAGTGTGGTACCGATATTGGCGCCCATAATCACAGAAATGGCCTGCCCAAGAGTGAGCAGGCCTGCAGAGACGAATGATACGGTCATCACAGTAGTAGCTGACGATGACTGTACGGCGCTTGTAATAAAAGTTCCAGTCAACATTCCTGTCAGTCGGTTGGTCGTCATACGGGCCAGAATGTGACGGAGCTGTGGACCTGCCATTTTCTGCAAGGCATCACTCATCATTTTCATGCCATAAATCAGCAAGCCGAGTGCGCCTAACAGCTTCAGTCCTATCATGAAATAATTTTGTGTCATCTTCCTTTTTTTTACGCAAAATTAAGTAGATTAGGTTGATGTTGCAAACAAAAACAATTACAATACAATTACATGTATGAAGTGTAACTGTATTGTAATTGTATTGTAACTTTGGAAGAGGTTCTTATCTCACAAATCCACTGCCGTCTTCAGGATTTCGCTAAGGGTGGGATGGATGTGAATCATGTCGCGAAGCTCGGAGAGGGTAGTGTTCTTGCACATCAGTACGCTGACTTCCTGTATGATGTCGGCAGCATGAGCACCGTAGGCATGACAGCCCAGAATGCGCTCTTGTCGGTCGGCAAAGAGTTTCAGCATGCCCTCAGTCTCGTTCATGGCTTGTGCCTTGCCGTTGGCTCGCCAGAATGATTTCTTGCAGACGTAGTCAATGCCGTCAGCCTTCAGTTGGTCTTCCGAAGGACCTACGCATGCAGCCTCGGGTTCTGTGAAGATGGCTGCCGGCATGATGTCGAAGCGGATGCCGTCAGCCTTGCCTAAGATATGGTTGACGGCACGGATGGCCTGCATCTCTGCAGCGTGCGCCAACATCTGGCGACCGTTAACATCGCCGATGGCGTAGAGGGTTGAGGGTTGAGAGTTGAGAGTTGAGTGTTGAAAGTTGTCGTTCGTTGGAATGTTGCCCTTAGCATCGAGGGTAATGCCGGCAGCTTCCAGATTCAGTCCTTCAGTATTGGCTTTACGGCCTGTTGCCATCAGGATGACGTCTGCATCAATGTCTGCCAGCGACTGTACGGCGGTCTTCATCTGGAACTTAATACCTCGTTTCTCCAATAGCTTACGCAAGCGTTTGGCAATATCGCTATCCAACATGGGCAGGCATTCCTTGAGATATTCGATGACCGTTACCTCGGAGCCGAAGCGCTGGAAAACGCTGGCGAACTCCATGCCAATGACACCGGCACCGATGATAGCCAGTCGCTTGGGCAACTGCCTCATCTGAAGCAGTTCGGTGGAAGTGACAAGCCGCGGGTCGTTGATGTCAGGCAGGGGCAGCATCTTGGCACTGCTGCCTGTAGCGATGATGATGTTCTTTGCGGTGATACAATCGCCGCATACGCAAACCGTTTGCGCATCTAGAAAGGAGGCGGAGCCACGGACAAGGGTGATATGGGGAGCAGCGAGAATCTGCTCCACACCACTGCGAAGAAGACTGACTACCTGCTGTTGGCGCTCAACGGCTTCCTCGAAAGTGGCAGCATGGACATAGGTCTTGGTGGGAATGCACCCACGGTTCAGGCAGGTGCCTCCCACTTCGTCCTGTTCTATGATAACCACCTGCAAGCCCTGCCTGGCTGCATATTCTGCTGCCCGATATCCGCCAGGACCGGCACCTATGATGATAAGATCAGTATTCATTCTGGCTGTTGGCTGTTGGCTTTTAGCAATTGACAATAGGTCACTATAGGATGCTTGGCAGCCAGCACATCATCCACTCGTCCGATGGGCGTGTTGTGGGGTGCCGACTTCACAAGGTCGGGATTCACCTTGGCTTCCTCTGCTATCTGGCGCATCACACTGATAAAACCGTCAATGGTGTCTTTCGACTCATTCTCGGTGGGTTCTATCATCAGCGATTCGTGGAACAACAGCGGGAAATAGATGGTGGGTGCATGATAGCCATAGTCGAGCAGTCGTTTGGCTACATCCATGGTGGTGACACCTGTCGATTTGTCCTTCAGTCCGTCGAATACGAATTCATGTTTGCACAAGCCCTCAATAGGCAACTCGTAAACATCCTTCAGACACTCCTTGATATAATTGGCATTGAGCGTAGCCAACGGTCCCACCTCTTTCATATGTTCCCGTCCTAATGTAAGGATATACGCATAGGCGCGCATCACGACGGCAAAGTTACCGCTGGAGTATGGACTGACGTAAGGCAGGAAGGGCTCCAA
This sequence comes from Prevotella sp. UBA2711, assembly GCA_002354095.1. Taxonomy (GTDB): domain Bacteria; phylum Bacteroidota; class Bacteroidia; order Bacteroidales; family Bacteroidaceae; genus Prevotella. The sequence goes on from DEKX01000032.1 coordinate 120,913, forward strand.
ACCTTTGCGCACTCCTACAGGACCGCTGCCGGGACCACCTCCGCCATGAGGTGTGGAGAATGTCTTGTGAAGGTTGATATGCATCACATCGAAACCCATATCGCCAGGGCGGCAAGCACCTAACATCGGGTTGAGGTTGGCGCCATCGTAATACATCAGTCCACCGCAGTCATGTATCATCTTGGCAATGCGAGGAATGTCGCGTTCGAAGAGTCCCAAGGTGTTGGGGTTCGTCATCATCATGGCTGCGATGTTTGGACCTTCTTGATTTACAAGATTCTCCAGATCTTCCAGATCGACTAACCCCTTCTTTGTACTTTTCACTTCCAGAATTTCAAGACCGCAGACCGCTGCTGAGGCAGGATTCGTGCCGTGTGCTGAATCAGGCACAATAACCTTTGTGCGAGCCTCATCGCCACGCGACTGGTGATAGCCACGGATGACCATCAATCCCGTCAGTTCACCATGAGCACCGGCAAAGGGCTTCAAGGTGAAATCTGCTAATCCTGTCAGTTCGCATAGGGCTTTCTTCAGCAAAGTGCTGACAGCCTGGGCACCAACTGTAGTATCCTTAGGTTGTAAGGGGTGCAGGTTGGCAAACTGAGGTAGGGCAGCCATCTCCTCATTGATTTTCGGATTGTATTTCATGGTGCAAGAGCCCAAGGGATAGAAACCATTATCAACACCGAAATTGTTGGCAGAGAGATTGGTATAGTGGCGCACCACTGTCATCTCATCACATTCCGGCAGTTGAGCAGCCTCTTGGCGTTGCATATCAGCAGGGATATCATAGTTGCCAAAACGATTCTTGGGCAGGGAATATCCTTTGCGTCCAGTCTTCGACAGTTCGAAGATAAGATTTCCGTATAGTCGATTATTCATAGTTGATACATTTAATGAAGTGGTCGATTTCCTCTTTGGTACGCTTCTCCGTGACAGCAATCATCAGTTGATCATCTGCTATTTTGATTCCTCCGAAGATGCCTTCTGACTGTAGGCGTTCCAACAATTTGTCAAGATGGCCTTTATAACGTACAACAAACTCGTTGAAGAAGGGTTGGTCATAAACTAACTCGAATTGACCGGTAGCCAACAGATGCTCGCAGAGATAATGAGCTCCCGCATACGACAGTTGCGCAGCCTCGCGCAGTCCTTCCTTACCCATCAGCGACATATAAATGGTGACAAAGAGAGCCATCAGACTCTGGTTAGAACAGATATTCGAGGTGGCTTTCTGTCGGCGGATATGTTGCTCACGGGCCTGCAATGTCAGCACAAAGGCGCGCTGGTCGCGGCTATCCTTTGTCATGCCTACGATGCGGCCCGGCATTTTGCGGATGAGTTTCTCCGTGCAGCACATATAGCCCACGTATGGACCGCCAAACTGCATGGGAATACCCAGTGACTGTCCGTCACCTACCGCAATATCGGCGCCCCATTCACCTGGTGTCTTTAGAACAGCTAAATCGGCAGCCACACTATCCATCATGAAAAGTCCTTTCTGTTCGTGGATAGCATCCGCAAATCCTGTGTAGTCCTCCACGATGCCATAGTAGTTGGGCTGTTGAACGAGTACACCAGCCACTTGATGCTCATGTAGGGAAAGTAAGGATTTTAGATGGGATAGGGAGGTGACGCCATCCTGTTGAGGAATCATCTCCAATTGAATGCCATGAAAGTGCGCATAGGTCTCAATCACCTTCAATGTCTTAGGGTCGATGGTCTCACTGATGAGAACCATATTCTGCTTCTTGCCGGCAGCAACAGCCATCATCACAGCCTCAGCAGCAGCTGTAGTACCATCGTACATCGAGGCATTGGAGATATCCATCCCTGTCAGTTCTGCCATCATTGACTGATACTCAAAAATATAATGGAGTGTTCCCTGAGAGATTTCTGCCTGATAAGGGGTGTAACTCGTCAGGAACTCGGAACGGCTGAGCAGTTGGGGAATAACGGCTGGCATATAATGGTCATAGACACCGGCACCGCCAAAGCAAATCAGTTGCTGATTCTGTGCCCCCAGCTTCTCGAATAACTGGCGAACCTCAATCTCACTCATCTGCTCAGGCAATTGATAATCACCATGAAAACGGATCTCATCAGGAATCTCAGCATAGAGGTCGTTGAGGCTCTTGACCCCAACTTTCTCCATCATCGCCTGAAGATCGTCTTCGGTGTGAGGGAAATATTTAAACATCATCAAAAATCGTTATGTCGAAAATATTATTTCTCGCAGAAGGCAGCATAAGCCTTGGCATCCATCAGATTGTTGAGCTCAGACTTGTCGCTGATTTCAACCTTGATAATCCAGTTAGCGAAAGCATCCTGATTCACCAGCTCTGGCTGATCGTCGAGGGCTTCATTCACTTCCACAATAGTACCACTGACTGGCGACATCAAATCGCTGGCAGCTTTGACACTCTCAACGGCACCAAATTCTTCGCCTGCCGTTACCTCATCATCTACCTCGGGAAGGTCCACATAAACAACATTGCCCAAAGCATTCTGCGCATAGTCGGTGATACCGATATAGCCGAAATTACCTTCCACTCTAACATACTCATGCGACTCGCTGTAATAGAGTCCTTCAATTACTTTTGCCATAATATTCTTTTGGTTTTTAGTTATTTATTTCTTGTAATGTTTGTCGTAGAAACGTTTTTTGCAGACCGTTCCAGGGAACGTCTTCTTGCGAATCTGGATTTCCACCTCAGTGCCAAGAGCTGCATACTGACTGTCAATCAATGCCATGCAGACACTCTTGTCGGTGGAGATGGTGTGATAGCCGGTAGTCACTTCGCCAATTACGTTGCCATCCTTCAGCACCGCATAGCCGTGGCGGGGAATAGCCTTGTCGTGCAGTTCAATACCTACCAGTTTCTTGTCAACACCTTCAGTCTTCTGGCGTGCAAGCGCTTCTTTGCCGATGAACTCCGCCTTGTCGAGCTTGACGAAGATGCCTAAGCCTGCCATGATAGGTGATATGTTCTCTGATAGTTCGTCACCATAAAGCGGTAGTCCCACTTCAAAGCGCAAAGTGTCTCGACACCCCAGTCCACAGGGTTTTACACCTGCTGCCATTAACTGATCCCAATAGCGGCGTATGGCATCAGCTCCTGCGTAGATTTCAAAACCATCCTCTCCCGTGTAGCCGGTTCGCGATACTATCATGTCATCCATGCATTTGAAGGTATAGAAGGTTAGTTCTTTGCATGGAATACGCAGAACTTCCTCCATCACTTTTTCTGCTTCCGGTCCTTGAATTGCCAGTTCACCGTATTGGTCGCTTTGGTGATTCAGTGTGATGTCAAAGCCTTTGGCTTGCTGTTGTATCCATTCCCAGTCCTTATCAATATTGGCAGCATTGATAACCAGGAAGAAACGGTCGGCTGCCATCTTATAAACCAGCAGGTCATCGACGACACCACCATTCTCATAACACATCATGCCATAGACAATTTTGCCTTCAGGAATATTACTTACGTCATTGGTGAAGATGTGGTTGACATAGCGTTCAGCCTCCTTACCGCTGACGAGTACCTCTCCCATGTGGCTCACGTCGAAAACACCACAGTGCTGGCGCACGGCATTGTGTTCATCAACAATATTGGTGTATTGAATAGGCATGTCGAAACCGCCAAAAGGAGAAATTAATGCTCCAAGCGCTACATGCTTGTCATAGAGACAGGTTTGTTTGTTGTCCATAGTTGTTTTTTAATCAGTTAGTAATAATATAAAGTCAACTTTCAATAAGTTCATAATAATATCGTCAATGCGGTCAGGCAGAATACGGCTGATGGCCCCTGCTTCCAGCGGTACGCCCTTCAGCTTGTTGAGCAATCCGTTATCCAAATCGCCTATTAGGAAGAAGTCGCCCATCAGATTGACACTCTTGATGATGCCATTCTTCAGTTCGATGCGTGCCTCAAATTCACCGACACCTTCTATGCGGCGTTTCTTGATGAGGGTGTAACGGGGATTCTTGCCGTAGATGAACTCGTCCGACAGATATTCTTGTTCCATTACTTCTATCTGCTTGACATCTTCCTCGCTAAGCATATAGTCTTCCTCACAGAGATGGTCATGTACGAAAGCCATGAACTCAGGCAACGTGAGTTTGACGTGATTCTTCAGAAAATCTACACGCTGGTGGATGCTCTTCACCCCTTTCGAGATGAGTTTTGTGTCAGGTGGGGTGATTGCTCCTGCCATGTTGAGCATGTCCGTATCAAAGAGCATGGTGCCATGAACGATGCTGTGACCGGCAATCTTATAGAACGCATTTCCAGATACTTTCTTGTTGCCGACCATCACATCGTTACGACCTGATGGCGAAGCGTCAACACCCAGTCGTTGAAGGGTGTTAACCACCATATTAATATATCGGTTAAAGGTGAAACCTACCTGTTCTTCCGTCGTGATGTATGAGAACATCACATTATTCATGTCGGCATACACACATCCGCCCCCACTTTTACGGCGATAGGTTTGGATATGGTGCTTCCGACAGAATTCCAGATTGACCTCGTTTTCTATCAATTGATTGCGGCCGAAGATTACACTCGGCTCTACCTGCCACATGAAAAAACAGTCGTCCGCCTTCACGTTGTTGGCGACATACTCCTCCATCGCAAGATAAAAGGAGAGTCGGCGAACCTGCTTGTCTGGCAGTGCAATGTATAGCATAGATGATCAATTGTAGGTTGCTTGTTGTTTATTTCTTATCGTAGGCATGCAGCGGATAGTCGGTCGTGAAGTGTAGTCCACGACACTCCTTGCGCTCCAACGCCCAACGAGTAATCAGATAACCGACGTTAATCATATTACGGAGTTCGCAGATGTCGCGACTGGCCTTCACGCGCTTAAACAGTCGCTCGGTCTCCTCATAGAGCATGTCGAGACGGTCCCACGCACGATGCAGACGGAGGTCGCTACGAACAATGCCCACATAGTTGGACATAATCTGCGTCACTTCCTTCACCGACTGGGTGATGAGCACCTTCTCCTCATTAGTCATGGTTCCCTCGTCATTCCATTCCGGCACATCCATATTAAAGTCGTATTCATCAACATGCTGTATGGAGTGCTTGGCAGCAGCATCAGCATAAACCACAGCCTCTATCAGCGAGTTGGATGCCAGACGGTTGCCACCATGCAATCCCGTGCAAGAACACTCGCCCAAAGCATAAAGGCGTTCGATGCTTGACTGACCGTTCAAATCTACCTTGATACCACCGCACATATAGTGGGCTGCAGGACGGACAGGGATGTAGTCCTTGGTAATATCAATGCCTATAGACAGACATTTCTGATAGATATTGGGGAAATGGTGGCGTGTCTCCTCTGCAGGCTTGTGGGTCACATCCAGACAGACATGGTCAATACCATGAATCTTCATCTCCTTATCAATAGCGCGAGCCACGATGTCACGTGGAGCCAAAGAGAGACGCTCGTCGTATTTCTCCATGAAGGTCTCGCCATTGGGTAATTTCAGAATACCGCCATAACCACGCATAGCCTCGGTGATGAGGTAGGCAGGATGCGTCTCGTTGGGATTATGAAGAACAGTGGGGTGGAACTGTACGAACTCCATATCTGCCACTGTGCCCTTAGCACGATATACCATAGCGATACCATCGCCCGTAGCAATCACAGGATTGGAGGTAGTGAGATAAACGGCACCGCAACCACCCGTACACATCACTGTTACTTTGGCGAGATAGGTATCAACCTTCGGTTTCTTCGGATTCAGAACGTAAGCGCCATAGCACTGGATGTGTGGTGAACGGCGAGTAATACGGACACCCAGATGGTGCTGGGTGATGATTTCTACTGCAAAGTGATTCTCCTTCACTTCGATATTCGGATTGTTGCGTACAGCCTCCATCAGTCCGCGCTGAATCTCGGCTCCCGTATCATCGGCATGGTGAAGAATACGGAATTCGGAATGTCCTCCCTCACGATGCAGGTCAAACTGTCCGTCGTCCTTCTTGTCGAAATTAACACCCCAATTCACCAGTTCCTCTATTTGACTGGGAGCATTGCGTACCACTTGCTCTACTGCCTTGCGGTCGCTGATATAGTCGCCGGCAATAATGGTATCGGCAATGTGCTTGTCGAAAGTGTCCACCTTCAGGTTGGTCACACTTGCCACACCACCTTGTGCAAAAAAAGTATTAGCCTCATCGAGTGTTGTCTTACAGATGATGCAAACCTTACCCTTGTTAGCTCGGGCTATCTTCAAGGCGTAACTCATACCAGCTACACCAGCACCAATCACTAAAAAATCGTATTTGTAAACCATAGTAGTAGTAAATAATGCTGCAAAGATAATCATTTTAAATAAAAAAACATTATCTTTGCACAAAATTATGGACAGACTTAAGATTTTATTTTTATTTTTAGCCTTTTCCGTTGGCATGTGTGCCCAAACGGAAGAAACAGATACTTTCTGTGTTGATACAGTTGAAGTATTGCCTTGGCCGCAGAATATCCAGTATCGGCTCGATTCTCTCTCACAGTTGAAGATGTTTGAGACATCCATGCTGGGTATGGTGGTTTACGACCTTACCGCTGATTCTATATTATATAAGGTGAATGAGCGCCAAGCCATGCGTCCTGCCTCGACCATGAAACTCGTTACGGCTATTGCAGCACTCGACCGTCTGGGCGGTTCCTATCAGTTTCGCACCCGCCTTTATTATACGGGCGAGGTCCAGGACAGTACACTCTATGGTGACTTGTATTGTGTAGGAGGTTTTGACCCCGCTTTCGACAGTGATGATATGCGTGCCTTTGTGGAAAGCATCCAACGCTTAGGGGTTGACACCATACGAGGACGCATCGTAGCAGACACATCATTTAAGGATGCTGATCTGTTGGGCGAGGGCTGGTGTTGGGATGACGACAATCCCAAGATAGCACCATTGTCTTTAGGGCGTGATATCGAATTTCTTAAACGCTTGGTTGAATGTCTCTATGAGAGTGACATCGTTTTGGATATTCGTCTGTCGGATGGTCGTGTACCTGATGATGCCGTTATCTTGTGTTGTCGCACGCATACCATCGACCAGATTCTGGACCGCATGATGAAGATGAGCGACAATTTCTATGCTGAAGCCATGTTCTATCAGTTAGGAGCTGCTATCGGGCAGCGACCTGCTAAAGCAAAAGATGCAGCGGGGGTTATCAAACAACTGATCCAGAAGGTGGGCAATGGAAAGAATCCTTATCGGATAGCCGACGGCAGTGGCCTGTCATTATATAATTATGTGACACCAGAGTTGGAGATGCGCCTGTTGCGTTATGCTTTTCGCAATTCCTCCATCTACAGCCACCTGTTGCCTTCGCTCCCCATTGCTGGTAGAGACGGCACGCTCAAAACTCGAATGAAGAACTCCTTCGCCGAGGAAAATGTGAAGGCAAAGACGGGTACGGTGACGGGTGTTTCGGCTTTGGCAGGCTATTGCACTGCTGCCAATGGGCATCAGTTATGTTTTTCGATTATTAATCAAGGCATTATGAAATCTGATACAGGTCGAAATTTCCAGGATAAGGTTTGTAATGCCCTTTGTGCTCCATAAAATATGAAAGAGATAAAAGAAACAGTTGAGCAATTGCTCATGCAGGCAGGTATGTCCATAGACACAGCCTCCGTAACGCGTCATGTTGTGTTGGTTATAGGTACCATTCTCTTGGCTTGGTTCGTAGGGTGGTTGTTTAAGTTGCTGATACCCTGGGTCGAAAAACTGACTCGCAAGACACCAACCAAGTGGGACGAGATGTTGCTGAATGCAAAGGTGCTCCGTGCTGCCTGTCAGATAGTGCCTGCCATTGTGGTGTGGATATTATTGCCCTCTGTCTTTGAGGAATATCCTGCTGCACACGAAGTGTTGGCTCGCCTGACGGCAATCTATATTACCGTCATGAGTGTACGGCTGGTCAGCAAGATGATTGACTCGCTGAAACAGCTGGACAATGGAACACGTACAGCCAGGCAACAATATATGTACACCCTTTGTGGCGTGTTGAAAGTCATCATGTATTTCGTTGCCACCATTATTGTTGTAGCCATTATCATTAATAAAGACCCCTCCACATTACTTGCTGGATTAGGTGCCGCATCCGCTATTTTGATGTTGGCTTTTCAGGATACCATCAAGGGATTGGTGGCTGGTATTCGGCTGACGTCTAATGATATGGTGCGCGTGGGCGACCGTATTACCGTTTCTTCGGCTGGTGCTGATGGTTTCGTGGAAGAAATTACCTTGACCACGGTGAAGGTGCGTAATTTCGATAATACGATTATTACCGTTACCCCTCAGACACTGGTTGATGGCTCGTTCCAGAACTGGAAAGGAATGGCTGAGAATGCCGGGCGCCGCGCTATCAGAAAGTTTTATGTCGATTTCCGTTCACTGACGCTTGACGAAGAGGGCGTTCCTAATCTGACCCGCTACCGTGAGCATATGGAGCAATGGCTCTCGCAGCATGAAAAGGTGCTCGGCGATAAGCCTGTTTTAGTGCATCAACTGGACGCAACGCCAACAGGGCTGCCAGTTGAGTTTATGTTCTGGCTAAAAGACCAGGCTGTTATCCCCTATGAGCATGGTATTTCTGAAATCATGGAATATGCCTATGCTGAGGCTGCTGTCTTTGGACTGCGTGTTTATCAGCAATTTCCTGAGCAATAATGCTCGAAAGCCTCGCGATAAGCGTCTGTCACGCGAATAATCTCATCTCCGATATAGACGCACAAGTTTCGGTCAACCGTTTTTATCTTGTCCAGTCGGACAATATAGGAACGGTTGATGCGCATAAAGGCATCAGCGGGCAAGGTGTCCTCAACGGCTTTCATGGTCATGTGCGTTGTCAGAGGTCGCGCTTCGCCTTCTACGTGGAAGCGCACATAGTCTTTCATTCCTTCCACATAAAGGATGCTGTCGAAGTTTACCTGTCTTAATTCTCCATCCACACGGATAAACATGGTCTTCTTATGCGCAGGCTCTGCCACTTGCGCTTTCGCTTCTAAACTCATGAGGCGTTCAACCTTCTCAACGGCAGCAATGAACTTGTTATAGCGGATGGGTTTCAGCAGGAAATCGACGGCGTTTACTTCATAACTCTCAAAAGCGTATTCCTTGAAAGCAGTCGTAAAGATAAGTCTTGTTCCCTCGGGCAACATACGGGAAAGTTCCATACCATTGAGATCAGGCATCTGGATGTCCATAAAAGCCAGATTGACGGGATGCTCCCTCAACCATGTGAGAGCTTCTACAGAATCAGTGAATGACCGTTCCAACTGCAGTTGGGGCGTCCTGTTGACAAACGATTCCATGAGTTTTACTGCCAAAGGCTCGTCATCTACAATGATACAGGTAATAGGGTTCATAGCTGAATAGTGATTTTAACGTGATAGATATTGTTTTCCAACGACTGTTCCCATGTGTATCTGTCGTGATAGATGAGTTCCAGTCGTCGCTTGGTATTCTCCACACCGATGCCCGACCCGCTACGGTTCTGGTCGTCCTTGGGGTAATTGGTGTTGTCACAGACAAAAGTCAATTGTCTCTCGTCCGTAGTCAGCGAAATATTGATTTGCGACTCGCGCCCGCTGCTCACACCATGCTTGAAGGCATTCTCGATGAGCGAAATGAAGAGCAAGGGGGCGATGGAGAGTTGAGCGTTGGGAGTCGGGAGTTGGGAGTTGACAGTTGTCTTCTCGTTGCAGCGTAACTTCATCAGGTCGATATAGTTCTGCATAAACTCAATTTCTCCCTTCAAGGGCACTTTCTCGTGCCGCGTCTCATACATCGCATACCGCAACAGGTCGCTCAGTTGGGCAATGGAGTCCTGTGCCTGGTCGGCATTTATCTGTACGAGACTGGAAATATTGTTCAATGTGTTGAACAGGAAGTGCGGATTCAACTGGTTCTTCAGCCATTCCAGTTCTGCCTCCGTGTGTTTCTGTTTCTCTTCCTGCAACTGGCGCTTGATTTCCCTTGTCCTGACGGTATGGTGCACCAACAGGGCCAAACCAGCCAAGGCTGCATATACAAAAAGGAAGAAAGCCGTAGAGGCATAATAGCCGATGAGCATAGCCTTCTTGAGTTCCTCGTGGGGCTGCATGTCCGTAATGGTCCGTGGGTCAACAGAGAAATAATGCCATGCGGTACCGCACAGAAACAGCGCATTGAGCAGGAAGAACAGCCACCGCCTGCCACGATAGTAGCAGAGGGGTATCAGCACACAGAAATTCACGAAATAGACTCCTGCCGGCATAGCCGTAATCCGCATGGAGTAGCTCATGGCGCGATAGGTGTCAGTCCAGCTGTGTGTGCTGAAGAACGTAGTGATGGCAGGTACCATTATCAGTACCAGCCATACTACTATTTGTATTCCCAGCAACTCAAGGTCGCGTTTGGTTATTTTGACTTTCATGTTGCAAAGATACAAAATTTTATTTTAATTCGAGCCACCCATCTGTGCATTATTGATGGTTTCGCCTTGACTCTGGTGTTCGATGTAGTCATTCTCCACACGTGTCTGGCGCTGTTTGAACTGCTTCTTCGTGTTACCGAAGTTGTAGGCAATGGTGAACGAGAAGCTCTGGATGGGCACGTTAATCTGCATGTGATTGGTGAAGTCCTTGCCATGAGTATAGTTCTCGATGTTCAGTTTTCCACCATTACCCAGAGGTGTCAGGCCCGAGAGGGTGAGCGTCAGTTTGTCGTCGAAGAAAGTCTTCGAGATATTGGCGGTCAGCATATTGAAACCTGTGCTCCATCCCTGCAAGCTGTAACGCTTGGTGGAAGTGATGAGGTAAGCGCCCAGTTTGAAATTGGCAGGCAATGTCTGTTGGAGTCCCACCATCGCATTGGCATGCCATCCGCTGTTCTTCAGGTCGAGTGCCTGCGAACGCATGTCGCTATAATCCACACTACCGTTCAGGAAGAGTCGGGTGTTCTTATGAAGCAGCCAGTTGGCATAGACGTTGAGGCTCGTCACATGGTTCTTAGCCGTATTGTCGTAGGTGGTGTTCAGCAGGTTGTTGCTGTCGTAGAACGAATACTGCTCGATGGCATTGTCCGTAAAACTGTGACGCAGGTTCACATTCAGCATCAGTTTCGATGAGAAGGTGTTGAACACCAGTCCTACGCTGTGCGTTTTCTCCGTCTTCAGGTCTGGGTTACCATAGGTCAGGGCTGTGGGGTTCGAACGGTCCACGTAGGGATTCAGATAACTGATACCAGGACGCGAGATGCGCATGTTGTAGGTCAGTCCGATATTCGTTGTCGGGGCAATGTTGTACGACAGGTTGGCAGAAGGCACCAGATTGCCGTAATTGGTCTTGAAATCATCCCCATTACCCAAATGGTAGTCAACGTCTTGCCAGGTTTGTTCGTAGCGCAGACCAGCCTTGGCGCCCCATTTCCCGAACTTGCTGACAAATTCTGCATAGCCGGCCAGAATACTGTTGTTGTAGTCGTACAGCGAACTGAGGTCTTCGCTATATACATCAGCCAGATAATACTTGGCATCCGATGTGGCTTTGCGGTGGCTGAACTTCAGACCGGCATTCAGGGTGGTGCTCTTGCTCAGCGGAGTGGTGTAGTCGGCTTGGAAGATATGGTCGGTGGTGCGCTCTTCGTTCTTCGAGAAACGATTGGTCAGATCCACCCATGTGGCATCGTTCGACAGGATGTCAAACTTGCTGTCATTCTCATTGTTCGTGGGGGCGTAAGTCAACTGGTAGGTCAGTGTCAGACTGCTGGTGCGCTCCTTGTTGAGGAATCGCTGGTAGTCCAGACTTCCGTTGAAAGATGTGCGGCTCATCTTCGAACCAGTGGTTGTGCCGTATGAATAGCCATTGCCATTCAGCATGCCTCCCATCGTGGTGGTGGAATATCCGTCGTTCTTCATATTAAAAGAGGTGATGCCAGCCGTCAGACCGATAGAACTCATCGAGTCAACTTCGTAGCTCAGATTGAGGTTGCCCATCGTGAATGGGGTCTTGGGCTTTGAGGTCGATTCCATCTTCATGGTCGAACCGTTGGCTCCCAACTGCTCGCGCTCCATCGTGGTAGAGGTGGTGCCAGGGGTTGCATGGTTATACATCACATTGGCACTGAACGACAGTTTTCCCTTCTGACCACTGACGAAACCGCTGCCACCCCAGCTTCTGTTGCCTGCCTGGGCGCGGATGCTGCCATTATAGCCGTCCATACTGCCTCCACCCATGGCGGATGCAGCCTCTTTGTTCATCACGATGTTCAGCACACCGGCGCCTCCTTCGGCATCATACTTGGCACCAGGATTGGTGACCACCTCAATGCTCTTCACCATCGAGGCAGGCATGGCCTTGAATACCTGACTGGGAGCCGACGACATCATCATGTTGGGCTTGCCGTCAACATACACCTTGAACGAGCTGGAACCATTCACAGAGATGTTATCCTCGCCGTCCACCGTCACCATAGGCACCTTGCGCAGCATGTCCAATACGGTTGATGCCTTCGAATCGTTATCCTCCTGTACATTATATGACATCTTGTCAACCTCCATCTTCACCAGAGGCTTCTGGGCAATAATCTCCACACCCTTCAGCATCTGGGCATCCTCGCTGATCAGAATAGTGCCGAGGTCGATGGTCTGTTCCTTGCCCAGCGTAATCTGGCGGATGGCATCGTGCTTGCCCACGCTGCTGAGTTGTACGATGTACTTACCACTGCCGTTGACTTCCTGACGGAAACGGCCTTCCAAGTCGGTCAGTCCCATAGCTGCCGGCTTCTGTTGTTTGCCAGCCTTGAAGATGCGTACTGTGGCGTATGGTTCAGCCTCCTGAAGGGTAGAGTCAACCAGCACACCAGTGATAACCGTTTTCTGAGCCATTGCCAGCATTGCAATGCAACTCATCATGATGGTGAAAATAACTTTTTTCATAATTCTTAGCCTTTTTGTTTTTTTCTGCTGCAAAGGTAGTCATTCTCCCGTTATCCGCCAACACACTTTCGACGAAACCACCCCCGTCTTTCGACCAAATTCCATTTAATATTTATTTGTAACACCTACCCTCCTACCATCACTACTACTGTGATTAAGCCGAATATATTTGAATATTATTTACAAAACAAAACTGCTATTAAATCTCGCAATTGCTACTATTAAGAGAAAAAATTGCTACCATTAATAGAAAATACGATTTCCCCAGTTAGGAAAATTTTTTTTGTAGGCTTGCCAGTAAAAACGCACTGGTTATGAAGCATTTACGCCAATCTTCCATAATTAGTACAAGAATCATGAAAAATATTTACTTTTCCTTTTCTGCTGCCTCATAAATCATAGTAGAGGCATAGTAGGAGTATGGTAGGAGGGTAGGTGTTTTTGCGGGATAAAAGCTATGGATTGAGGCTCACACGGGGTCAGTCCCCGTGTGAGCCCAATTCCTACATCCTTGCCGATTCAATGGAATTCCCTATCGGGAAAAAACTTCCACTCTGGATAGTAGGATTGCTGTATTAATGCACCTTTAGCCGTTATATTAATAATATGTATCCAAAAGAACTTTACGCTGTTCAGCAGCATGCGCACCACCGATGATCTGGAGCTGTTGGGATGGAGCAGCAATATCCCGCCCGCTTCCACAACTATTTGAGAAATCTATATTTGTGTTGATGGAATATGTACCTGTCCCTGTGGTTCACGTGAAATATTCCTCCAAAAGGAGTGACTTTCTCAGATTTTATTTGTACTTTTGCCATGTCATTGATGATTTTGCTTGTCTTGAATTGCAGCACTAAGGTAAGTGAAAAATCTGACATGACAAAATCCTGGGCAACTTTTTGTTGCTCAGGGACTTAGAAAAATGAATAAACTAAAGTGCTGCGGAATTTAGGTAAACCAATTATTCATCTATGCAAAATTTCAAAAGTTTTATTTATACATGTATAAAAATATCAATAGTAATATTTTCCATTGATATACTTGTATTCATTATGATAGTATTCTTATCAATGTCGGATTCAAAATCTCCAGACATTGCAAGAGTTCTCTTTTTTATATTACAACACATACTAAGTCTCCCACTATCGTTATTAAACGACAATCTTCCTTTTTATCTTGAATATCGTGAATTACCCAACTTAATATTCATCTCTTTACCAACAAATATACTATTACAATCGATATTATGTTTTGCAATAATAAAAGTGGTCAAGTGGAGTATCACGACTATTGTTGGGAACAGACCGATAAAATAGGGGTAATTCATTCATTCTAAATCAAGCGCGTAAAAATGCAGAAAAACTTGAATAAGACAATTTCTCAATTACTTCATCATGAGTGGGTGGGTCCTACTCCCACTCATGATGATTCCTTCATCCAGCAAAATTTGTATCGATTATACCATACTATTGTTGCTGATCTTGACATTGAAGATGTAAGATTTCTTATCAATCAAGAAATCTTGCTCGATGATATGATGCCTATTGCTTTGGGATATCTCAGAATGAATATTCTTGCAGAAGGAGATTTTTATGAAGGAGATTTGCTGAATGCAGTATTAAGTGTTAGTAATATTTTCTGGGAGAACCATTTGGAATTAAAAATGTCATTAAAAAACATTATTAACGAGAATCTCGGCGTTATTGAATCATCTGACATTCCAAGAAAAGTTATTAGAAATACCGAAAACTTTTTGTTTGATTCGTAATGCC
>DEKX01000045.1:0-56459 GCA_002354095.1 Prevotella sp. UBA2711
GTCTATGATCCAGCCGAAGAAGAGTTTAGAAGGCGGATGCAAAAGAAGAAAAAGAAGCGAGGGCCAAGATTGTAAATGCTTATCAATTGGTGCTCCATGTAACTTACTGGAGCACTCTTTTCAATGCTTCATTGTTAAAGATTGCAATAAAACACATAGAAACTTTTTGTTTTTGCATTTTATTCGCTAAATTTGCACACAGAACGCCTAATTTTATACAAAACGACTTAGAACAATGGATAATCCGCATTATAACCGCATAAAAGCGGTGTTAGCAGAAAAAGACAAAACGGGAACATGGCTTTCTGAACAGATGGGCAGGAACATTGGAACCGTATCACGATGGATGACAAACAAGGTGCAGCCATCGGTAGAACAGCTGTATGATATCGCTAAACATCTTGATGTGGATGTCAGGGAATTGTTGGTGGCATCAAAATAATGTAGACGATGGAGAACAACGAATTACGCCCCATTCAGGTGGTAAACAAAATATATCTGAAACAGCCTGTCGGAGAAAATGACATCAAAAGTTTCAGGAATGCCATGCGGAAGATGCTGAAGAACGTCAATGCAAATGAAAGCGAGGAACACAATAAAAATCTTGTGATGGAATTCCTTTCAAATGCATTCTATAAAAACACCAATGCGATTAACACCAAGGGTAAGACTGATGCTGCTATTTATGAATCGCCAGATTCTATTCATAGCCATGCCCTCGTACTTATAGAGGCAAAAGGACCTGGACGGCCAGATATGGCAAAGCGTTCGGAACTGAATTGCAAAGCACTGCATGAATTAATCCTTTATTATATCCGAGAGGAGGAGATTAATCATAATACGAAAATAAAACATCTTATCATCACTAATTGCCTTGAGTGGTTCGTATTCGACAAGGCTTGTTTCTATCGGTTTTTCCTCGCTAACAAGAAATTCAAGAATGAGGTGCTTGAGGCAGACCGAGAGAACACGACGGATTATGTTTACGAAAAAGTAATCCGCAGAAAGGTGGAAGAAGTAAAACACATGTTGAAATACACATACTTCGACCTGTCGGACTACAAAGGAAAACTGGATGATGATGCCATATTGACTTCCAGAAAGTTCATATCCATCTACAAACTACTATCTCCAACGCATCTGTTGAAACTGCCATTCCAGAATGACCATAACGCCCTTAACCGAGGGTTCTATAACGAGTTGCTTTACATTATGGGCGTTGAAGAAGTCACTGATGACAAGATGAAGAAAATCAAGCGTCTGAAAACCAAGCGGCAGCCTTACTCTCTGGTTGAACAAGCCATTTCCCATTTAGACGGATACGACCTCTACGAAGAGCAAGACCTGTTTGATGCGGCATTGGGATTGGTACTTGTTTGGGTAAACAGACTCCTGTTTTTAAAGTTGCTGGAGTCTCAATTGCTCACCTTCAATAAGGGCGCAACATCCAAGCTGCTGATTAGCTCTCGTATTCCAGACTATGACATCTTGAATGACTTGTTTATGAAAGTGTTGGCCGTTCCTACAGAGCAACGTAATGAGGAATTTCGAGAGGCATTTAAGGATGTGCCCTATTTGAATAGTTCCCTGTTTGAAAAGTCTGAATTAGAAATAAAGTATTTCCCCGTCAGCGGCATTCGGTTGGGCGAAATGGAGGTGATGGCGCAGACAGCCGTCAAGGATGGCAACGGTAAGCGGATGAAAGGACTGATGCCAACACTCGACTACCTGTTTCGTTTCCTTGATGCGTTTGACTTCGGTGTTGAGAAGCAGAGCAATGATAGCCCGCTGCGACAAGATAGCAAGACCATCATCAATGCGTCAGTGCTGGGAAAGATTTTCGAGAAGATAAATGGCTACAAGGACGGCTCATTTTTCACGCCAGGCTATATCACGCAGTATATCTGCCGCAAGACATTGCGCAGGGCCGTAGTGAACCGCTTCAACGAAGTGAAAGGTTGGAAGTGTAACGACTTCTTTGAACTCTGCGACCAAGTGGGAACAGACAGGGACAGCCGCACGGAAGCTAACCAAATAATTAACAGTCTGAAAATCTGCGACCCAGCCGTAGGCAGCGGACATTTTCTTGTATCTGCTCTCAATGAGTTGATTGCTATTAAGAGAGAGATGGGGGTGCTGCAAGACCACAGAGAGAAGCCAAGACCAATTGGAGAGTACATCACGGTAGAGAACGATGAACTCATTGTGACCGATGAAGACGGCGACACTTTTATATATGATCCCAAGGACCCGCCTAGCCAGCGTGTACAGGAGACTTTGTTTGAAGAAAAACGTACCATTATCGAAAACTGTCTCTTTGGCGTTGACCTTAATCCCAAAAGCGTCGAGATTTGTCAGCTCCGCCTGTGGATAGAATTGCTGAAGAATGCCTATTATTACAAAAATGATCAGACAGGGGAGAAAGTTCTTCAGACGCTCCCGAACATCGACATTAACATCAAGTGTGGGAACTCTCTTCTTAACAGGACTCCCTTTAATGTTGACATCCGTCAGGTCTTGGCCGCAACCAATCTCACCATTACGAAATACAAACAAGACGTAAACAACTATAAGCGTACAGCCAACAAAGAAGCAAAGGCACGACTAAAACACGACATTGACATTATTAAGTCATTTTTGGCAAAAGGAATCAGCGAAAACACTCCAGTCTATAAGAAATGGCTTTCTGTTGCTAAGGAACTGAGCGATATGCGGCAGAATAGTTTGCTCTTCCGTGATGCTAAGAATAAAAAAGGCAGCTATGCCAAGAAACTTGCTGCCCTGGAGAAAGAAGAGACAAAGCTGAAACGTCTTGTGGACGAAATACGAGATAATAAGGTATATACCAATGCTTTTGAGTGGAGGTATGAGATTCCTGACGTACTTGACGATAAAGGAGTGTTTCTGGGCTTCGATGCAATTATAGGTAATCCACCATACATCAGTCTGGAAAAGCTAACGGAAGATGTCAAAGCTTACTCAAAGATGCATCAGATGGATGAAGAGGAGAAGAAGGATATTCCAACGTATAACACCTTGGAGTCGAGGGGTGACATTTATAGCCTATTTGTTGAGAGAGGTTTACAACTCCTGAAGAAAGACGGTCTGTTGGCATATATCTTACCCAACAAGTGGATGAAGGTAGGGTATGGTAAGCCGCTACGTCAGCTATTCCTCAAACAGAATCTGACTCAGGTGATAGACTTTGACGACAACCAGATTTTTACAGATGCCACGACCTATACTTGCATCATCCGTATGACCAAGGCAAAAAGTGCTGGTGAAATTCTTAGTTCTACTATCCGCAAAGTCAACCCTGAGACATTGGCGGAAGATGTAGAAGAAAGGAAGAAAGTGTTCCAAACCAGCGAACTGAACGACGGCATTTGGATTATTTCGTCAAGAGAAGACTTTGAGAAGGCTGAAGCGTATAAAAAGAAAATGGGAACATTGGAGGACACAGTAGGCAAAGAGTCTTATAGAGGGTTGTTAACGGGCTTATCAAAAGCTTTCAATGTATCAATAGATACAGCCAACCGACTTATTGCGGAAAATGCCTCTGCATCCGAAATACTCCGACCATTTATGCAGGGACGAGGACTGATACCTTTCGGAAAACCAGAAACGGCTTCCTATCTGCTCTTTATTCCCAAAGGCTTTACAGCAAAAGCGTTTGGACTTAACCCAGAGGATAAAGAGGACAGGGAGAAAATGCCAGACGAGCATGATGCCTGGACGTGGTTTGAACGCATATATCCCTCCGTCGCCCATTGGCTGTTGCAGTTTAAGGACGAAGCTTCCAGACGTACTGACAAGGGTGACTATTGGTGGGAACTGCGGGCTTGCGCATATTATAGCGAGTTCAGCCAGCCCAAACTTTTTTACCAGACTTTCCAAGTTCGTCCGTGTTTTATCTATAGCGACCAGTCTGTGTTCTGTAACAATTCGATGTGGTTTATCACTATCCAAAACAAGGCTCTGCTTGCCCTCCTCTGTTCAAACATGGGCTGGTGGCTGATTTCCAAGTATTGCCCTCGCATACAGAACGGCTATCAGTTGATTTGGGACAACTTCAAGCAGATAAGCATTCCTTCTGAACTGCCGCCACGTTTGGGTGAGTTGGCTGACTTGCTCATGCTGGATGTTGAACAAAATAATAAAGAAGACTATGCTACTCATCTGCGAGAAGTCAATGAAATAGTTGGCGGATTGTATGATGATGCTATTAAAGGGTATGTAATTGACGGTGTAGCATATTAACTTTGCAAACGAAAACGATATTGAAGATATGGCAAACGAAATAGAGAAAAGGAATGAGGCTTTCCTGATTTATCAGGATGAAAACGGGATTGCTCGAGTCAATGTAAGATTCGAGGGTGAGGATGTGTGGCTACTTCAGGAGCAGATAATGGAGTTATTTGATGCTTCTCGACAGGACGTGAGCTACCACATCAAACAGATTTATGCAGAAAACGAGCAGGACCCAGAACGAACTCGCAAAAATTTTTTGATAGTTCGACAAGAGGGTAAAAGAAGTGTGAAGCGAAGTATGTACCACTACAACCTTGACATGATCATCGCCGTGGGCTATCGTGTGAAGTCACAGGTGGCTACTCGCTTCCGTCAGTGGGCTACCCAACATCTGCGTGAATTTATCCAGAAAGGGTTTACGCTGGATGATGACAGGCTGAAAGGGAAAGGCAATAGGTATTTCCGTGAGTTGCTGCAACGCATTAGGGACATCCGCAGTAGCGAGCGCAACCTGTATCAGCAGGTGACAGACATCTTCATTACGAGCATCGACTACGATCCCAACGCCAATCTCACTCGAAAGTTCTTTGCTACCGTTCAGAACAAACTGCACTATGCTGCCCATCAGCATACAGCGGCAGAGGTGATATATGAGCGTGTGGATGCAGAGAAGCCGATGGTGGGCATGACTAATTTTAAGGGTGACTATATCACCAAGGAGGATGTGCAGATTGCGAAGAACTATCTGACGGCAGAAGAACTGACGTACTTGAATCTGTTGGTGTCACAGTATTTGGACTTTGCCGAAATTCAGGCTTTGCAGCAGATTCCTATGAGGATGGCGGAATGGATACAGAAACTTGACGATCTGATGACACTCTCTGGCAGACAGTTGTTGGTTGGCAAGGGAACTGTCAGTCACGAAGAGGCGAAGAAGAAGGCTATCGCTGAGTTTGAAAAATATCGTAAGTTGGAGATGCTACAGTATGAAAGTGACTACGACAGGGCCATCAGAGAACTGATACAGAAAGAGAATAGCCTGCCAAAGAATGAGGGATGAAAATAATAGCCTACCATGAGAATCACGGGGACCATGATTCATCATGCTTCTACATTAAAAAAAAGTTCACCAACAGGCGAACTGTTTTGCTTTTTCTCTTCATTTCCTTGCTTTTAGGGTGAGCGTACCCCCAAAGCAAGGCAAAGAGAGAGGATACTCCCCTTGAAACGCTGGGAGTATCCTCTCAAAATTAAACTAATAAAATTCTTTGTGTCACATTATTCGCTGCCGCCAAAAGCGGCTAAAATGGATGAATAGGTTAAAATGCGAAGCAGGCACGAACCTGTAAGTTGCTGTCCTTACTGCTGTCGTACCAGTAGGCAAGGCCACCGCTGCCGAGGTGCACGTCCTTGGCGTTGTCTCCATCGCCCTCCGACGACGACCAGTAGGCGTCGCTCATCTGCAATTTATTGCCGTTGCCTCCAGCGGTGGCTAATGCAGTGTTCAGGCCGCTGTAGCTTGCATCGCTGCCGCCGAAAGCCTTGAACATATTCTTCCAGTCGTCCTGGGTAGGCAGCTTCCATGAATTGCCACCGATGGCAGCTTTGCCTTCGCATGTGGATTTTGCCGTCGCCCAATTCATATGGCCTTGGTCGGCGAGGGCGATGGCGAGACTTTCACCGGTGGTCGCGCTCTTGTATGCCACCATGGCCACTTTAGTCACGCCCGAGGGCAGGACATGAGTAGCGTCCAAGGTGTATGCGTTGCCATCAGTATCCACCACATCGCCAACTACTGAGGCTGAGAGCTCATGGGCTGTGGCAGCGATAGGAGAATATTCAAATGGACTGGTGCTGATGCCGTCTGCATACACCGTGCCGCCGATGATCACGGTGATGGCTTGGCCTTCATCACCCTTGCCGATGCTGTTGGGGGCAAGATCGCCCTTCGTGGCTATCACGCTGGACACGTCGCTGGTGATGGTGATGGTGCCACACGTACCATTCTTATTGCCGCCGCCGATGCCTGCGCCATACTTGCCGCCCGTGGCATTGACGGTGCCGCCGCTGATGGTGATAGCGCCGAAGGTGCCCTCATCGCCACCGCCTATGCCGGCTCCAGCTTCGCCACAACTGGCCTCGACGGTGCCGCCGCTGATGGTGATGTTGCCGCAGCTGCCTTCATCGCCACCGCCGATGCCGGCTGCTTCTCGACCACCAATAGCAGTGATGTTGCCGCCCTTGATGTCGATGTTGCCGCAGTTCCTATTACTATCAGTATATCCGCCGCCGATGCCTGCACCATAGCCATTGCCATAAGAATTCATACCGCTGCTGGCCGTGAGCGAGCCAGAGCCCATGATGGTGAGCGTCTTGCCAGAGGGCACGTAGATGCCGGGATAATCCTCATAGAATCCCTTCACCGTGTTTGTACCTTCGAGGTTGATGGTGGCATTGCCCGCGCAGGTGATGCCCGCATAGTTGCCAGAAGTCCATGTACCGCTTTCATTTATTTGTACGTCCTTCAGTGTGACGGTGGTAGTAGTAGCGGGGGCTACGGGGTCTGCGATACTGATTTTCACATTGCTGGCCAATGTACCTGTCAGTGTCTCACCGTCCTTGGCTTCGTAGTCGGCAGAGAGGAAAGCGAGGTGAGCTCCCTTCGTCATCTGCACTGTGCTCTGGTAGTATTTTTTCGCTGCAAGCGCCAAACCTTCTTTCATGTAAAAATAGTCATTATCGGCTGTAGTGGCAGAGATGCAGATATTACCAGTGCCAGCAAGCACAGGCAGATAAGCGGTAGAGCCTGCAGTAGCGAGAGTGGCAGAAGCCATGACACCTGCTCCGTCAGCAATAGACACCTTGGAGGCTGAGAGGGCATTACCAACTTTGTCTTGCAGTGTGAGCTTCCAGATAGACAGCTTGCTCTCCAACTTCGCTGCACTTGTCAGTGTAGCCTTGTCGCCGCTGACGGTCAGCGCACAGTCATCAGCCATGCGGTAGTCAATGTTATTGGCAATCGACTCCAGCGTGCCATCGAGCGTGCCGTTGCTCATTTTCTTAAAACTAATGCGATAGTCACTACCATTAGCAGCGACGGTGACAATGTCTGCAGGATAAATCAAGTCAACCGTCAGCACATTGTCATTAGGCTTGGTGATGTCGCCGGAGATAGTGGCAGAACCGTCGGTGTTCACCTTCGAAACCGTCAACTCGGTTTTCACATACTTATCTTCACTATTCTTCACAATGGCAGCAATCTTGTCGCCATCCTTCCATGCCACCTTGATGTTTCCTCCCTCCTCTGTATATACCGTACGCATCGTAGCATCGGCATTGGGAGCAGCTACGGCAGCCTCGAAGTGCAGCACGTCGGCTGACTGGGTTGGCATCTGGACGCTATAGTCATCGCTGTTGCTGCAAGCGGCAAGACAGAGTGCCACGGCAGCCATGCTAAAAATCTTGAATGTTTTCATTGTTCTGTTCATTTTAGGGGTTTAACATGTTTACTGTAGCATCCAACTCATATCGTCGTCCATACGTGATGGTGATGTACTCAGCGGGTCGCTTCCGCCCTGGAAGTCATCAAGCGATTGCAGCGTACTGCCCGCCAGCAACTGGTTAGTCACACGCAGCTCCACGACGTCCGTCCGTGGCTGCTCATAAAGTCTTTTCTGTTTCATTAATGATTTGGTTTATGTTATTAAAAAATTATTATTCAGACATTACGCAGCAAGGCGCGTCCTGCATCCCTTCAGACAGGGGAAATGCAGAACGCGCCTCGCCGTTCTTCCGGCACCGAGCGTGCCGGAACCACAAAGTCCAAACCACTTACAGCCAGTGGGGGTGGGGTAAAAATTGACTTTCGCTGCATAGTTTTAGTATTGTCTTGAAACGTTTCGATTGCAAAGATACAATCTTTTTAGGAAAGGACAAAAGAAATATTTCTTTTTTTGAAAACTTAATTATCTATACAGGAAAACACCAAGGGGTCTGGAGGTGAGTAGCCCCCCAGATATGGTTAAAAGTTTACTTCGTTTCATAAGCAATTCATGTTTTTATTTGTAATTAAAATATTGTTTATTCGATAATTATTTGTATATTTGCACCCGTAAACCCAAACATGTTAGGATTATGACTGCAATACAACTGCGTGCGGAACTGTTCCGCGAGATGAGTCCACTGCTCGACAGCGAGGCAGCGATGGAGAAGGTAATAGCCTTTGTTAAAGGTTTAGTTATCGCCCAGAAAAAAGAGGCGGGCCTTGCTCCCCGTGACGGATGGGCAACTGCTGCCATGCAGGCCCACGCTGATGGTGAGGACACACTGATGGCTGCCGATGTGTTTGAAGACGAAAAGATGGAGGACTGGAAATGGTAAACCAGTTCGATGTCTATTGGGTTGACCTTAACCCCACCGTCGGCGCAGAGATGCAGAAGAAAGATGCAGGTACAGGCGGCGGCAATGCCTCAGGTACCAGTGCCGAAGGGTAAAGCAACTGGAATGTTACGTTCAGAAACTATCTTCTTATTCCTCAATGTGTGAAAGTGAGTGGGCGAAGTTGGCAATGAAATTAGTGACTGCTTCGCTGGGGAAATAATTCATGTATTTGGCGGAATGACGTACATGCCACATCATGGCACCGGAGTTCGTACTTGTGACAAATACACTCTTACCCTGGGTGAAATACCATTCGGCTGCCTGTTTGCTGGATGTATTGAGGAAATTCTCGGCAAGATTGACTGCTGAAGAATTGACAACCGCCTCGGAAAATGGAATCTCTTCGGGTTTGAAATCGAAGAAACATACCAGTAGGGCTGCCTCGAGTTTGACGATTTTCGTCATGTGCAACTTCTTAATCCAATCTTTCAGTTGCTCATAGTCTATCTGGTCTTTTGTCGTTCGCAGATAGATGCCTAACTCCACCAGATAACGCATATTCAAGCCTTGTGTAAGAATAAAGCGGGCTAAACGGATAATGTTCTGCAACAACTCGAGAGTGGGGGTGTCCTTCTGTTCTTCGATGATGTGCTGCAATTTCCTGTTCAGCAGTGGATTGGTCAGGTGCTGTTCTTCTTCCCTTGGTATCTCTTCATCCATCTCTTTAACAGTCTGCTGCCATAATTGCATCTGTTCAGGGCGGATTTTCAGGAAGAAATCATCAGCGCAGTTCTTCATGCCGTCAAAGCACCAGGGACAGACTTCGTGCATCTGCGACAATTGGTAGAGTCTGTTCCACTTCCATGCCGACATGGGTTCTATCTGTTCGCGAAGTCCAAATGCTCCACTTTTCAGTAATCTGAGGAAATTGCGTTGTATGACATCCATGTTTATGAGTATTTTTTAGGATAACGGACAAGAATTGATCCCAAGGCCATGATGCCCAGTAAGAATGGGTAGTATAGATAGGGGATAATGCTGATAGGATTCAAGGCTGCCAATCCGCCTGCCATCAACAACTGGGCTCCGTAAGGAATAATGCCCTGCATCATGCAGGAGAAGGTGTCTAATATTGATGCGCATTTTCTATTATCTACGCCAAAGCGGTCGCCTATTTTCTTGGCAATACCACCCACGGTAAGAATAGCTACAGTATTATTGGCTGTACAGATGTTCACAAGAGACACCAATGCTGCTATTGACAGTTCTGCACCACGTTTGCTATTTACATGTCGTGTCATCATGTTGATGATGTAGTCAATACCGCCATTATACTTGATTAATTCGAGCATACCTCCAGCCATGATGGTAATGATGATGAGTTCACCCATCCCCATGATACCATTGCCCATAGCCTGCATCCAACCGTAGAAGTCAAAAGCTCCATGCAACAGACCTATAATTCCTGTTAGCAACAGGCCTATGGTCAGTACTGCCATGACATTCATCCCCAGTATTGCAGTAATCAAGACTACAAGATAGGGAATCACACTGATAAAATCTATATCACCTATCTTATTTTCTACCTGCGTGCCTATTCCCATAAAGATATAGATAATAAGCATCAATGCGGCCACAGGCATCACAATGAAAGAGTTAACACGGAATTTATCACTCAACCGACATTCCTGCGTAGAAGTGGCTACTATCGTGGTGTCTGAGATAAACGAAAGATTGTCGCCGAAGAAAGAACCTCCCACGACAACAGCCACTATCATTGGTAATGACATGCCTGTATGATCAGCTATACCTGCAGCTATAGGCACTAAGGCTACAATAGTACCGACACTTGTTCCGATAGACAGGGAGATAAAACAGGCCGCCAGAAATAATCCTGCCAACAGCATATTGGCGGGTAGGAGCATCAATGATAAATTGACGGTTGCATCAATGGCTCCCATCACTTTGGCAGAATTAGCAAAGGCTCCTGCCAGAATAAAAATCCAGATCATCAGCATCATCTGTGACGTACCAGCCCCACTGCTGAAGATATCTATGCGCTTCTTAAGGGGTAAACCTCTGGAAACAATAACAGCATAGATGCTTGACACCATAAAGGCTACGGTGATGGGGACTTTGTAAAAGTCACGAGCGATAATACTCGTGACTAAATACAATATTATAAACACCAAAAGTGGTGATAATGCTAATAATCCTTTTTTCATTAAAGCGTTACTCCGTTTTTGAAAATAGATATTTCCCGATAGCCGTTGGCTTCGTTATGGGCATGCTTGCCACTGGCTACATCCAGCACCATATCAATGAACTCCGGAACCAATTCCTGCATGGTACGACCCTCAATCAACTGACCTGCCGAGAAATCTATCCAATGCGGTTTGTTTTTTGCAAGGGTAGGGTTGGTTGCTATCTTCATCGTAGGAACGAAAGTGCCAAATGGCGTACCTCGTCCTGTTGTGAAGAGAACGATATGGCATCCAGCTGAAGCCAGAGCTGTAGCTGCCACCAAATCATTACCAGGAGCAGACAGTAGGTTAAGACCCGTATGTTGCAGTCTGTCGCCATATTCCATCACGCCGCTTACAGGAGCTTTGCCACACTTTTGTGTGCATCCTAAAGCCTTGTCTTCCAGTGTAGAGATGCCACCAGCCTTGTTACCAGGACTTGGATTTTCTCCTACAGGTTCACCATGCGAAAGGAAATACTCCTTGAAATTATTAATCATCGAAACAGTCTGGTCGAAGAGTTCTGTGGTCTCACAACGGTTCATCAGAATGGTTTCAGCACCAAACATCTCAGGAACCTCTGTCAGAATACTTGTACCGCCCTGTGCTACGAGCCAGTCGCTGAATTCACCGACAAGAGGATTTGCCGTGATGCCACTGAAGCCATCGGAACCACCGCATTTCAGTCCTACACGCAGTTTGGATACGGGTACCTCCTCACGCTTATCATTCTTAGCAATGGCATAGAGCTCGCGCAAGATTTCCATACCAGCCTCCACCTCGTCACCTTCAACCTTCTGAGTCACTAACAGACGGATACGGTCTTTATCGTAATCGCCCAGCATCTTCATGAATTCATCAGGCTGGTTGTTCTCACACCCCAGGCTCAGCACCAGTACGCCACCGGCATTGGGATGAAGACAAATGTCACGCAATATCTTACGGGTGTTCTCGTGATCGCCTGACAACTGTGAACAGCCAAAGTTATGATGCCATGACCAGATAGCGTCAATACCTTCTTCCTGCGTCTCTTTCTTCAGTTGATTCACCAGTCGTTCCGCAATACCGTTTACACAACCTACAGTAGGCACAATCCATATTTCATTACGGACACCCACATCTCCGTTCTTACGGACATAACCTTTAAAGGTGCGGTTTTCGTTTTTGATGTTAAGTCTTTCATTAACAGGACGGTATGTGTATTCCAGTGTGCCGCTCAGATTGGTCTTCAGATTATTTTCATTCACCCAATCTCCAGCCTTCAGATTCTGACGAGCATGACCGATAGGATAGCCATATTTAATAATGTCTTCTCCTTCTTTTGCATCTTTAATCAGTACTTTGTGACCAGCCGGAGTGTCCTGGTTCACCACAATTTGTTTGCCGTCAATTTCAATAATGTCGCCCTTCTTTTTGGGTTGCAAACATACTACCACTGAATCGGCAGGATTGATTTTTAAAAATGTTGCTAAAGCCATAATAGTATTTGTTTTAGTAATTAGTGATTTATCCAATATTCTTGCGACGGTAGAAGTCGATATTCTCCTTGGTCAGCAGTTCGATAGGCATGTAGTTAATGGGTTCTACCTCCTTCTTCAGTACAATCGCATTGAACAAGGTCTCTATGCATGAATACCCCTGCATATAGCCATGTTGGGCTATCAGAAAAGAGATACTGCCTTGACGCACACACTCTGCATTCTTAGGCACCATATCATAACCCATAATTTGGATGTTACGACGATTCGAACGCAACAGGAATTCACCAACAAGATGGGCCTTGGAATTAAAGGTAATACAATGATGTGTTTGGGGATGCTTACTGAAGAACGTATCCAAAATGGCATCATACCTTTCACGTTTTTCGTCCAGGGAGAGATTCACCTCATTAATGACTACCTCGGGGAAATGGTCGTGCATATAGTGACGGAAGCCCGTTTCACGATTCTCCTGCTGTTTAGATGCCACATTCCCATTGCGCATCTGTTTCATCAGCATGATTTCCTTTTCATGAGGAGCCATCATCATCAGCATACGGGCTGCAAAATATCCACTTGAGAAGGAATCCTGCCCATAGAACGACAAGGGTTTCAAGTCTGGCATATAGGAGTCGAGTAGGATAAAGGGAATATCCTGTTCATGCAACTGGTCAGTAAACTTACGGGTAACGTCCAATTTCGAGGGCACGATAATCACACCGTCCGGTTTTTGCTTCAGACATTCTGCCGTCACTCTCGTGAAGGTGTCGGTCGAGAAACGGTTGTAATACATCATCTTCTGGCTGACACGGAAGTCACGCCTGCGCTCACAGGCATCTATGACACCTTCTTCAACCTCTTCCCAATAAGCTTCTGATTCATGTTTTGGAATAATACAATAGAAAGTATAAGACTTATTATAGGCCAGGGCTGATGCATACATATTGGGCTTGTAGTCCATCTCCTTCAATGCTTTCTCCACCTTTTCCAAGGCTTTCTTGGAAACATTAGGGCGTTTATGCAGCACACGGTCAACGGTACCTACACTCACTCCTGCTCTTGCTGCGATATCTTTGATTCTTATTTTAGCAGTATCCATGCTCATTTGATATTTTGAATGCAAAGATAAGGAAAAAAAAACGTTTACGGAACAAATTTGGAATATTTTTGATGATTATTTTGGTATTTGCACAATTTTGTGTTATCTTTGCCAACGAAACCAAATTTAATATTTATATAAATACTAAAACAAATGGCTAAAATTGTAACATTAGGTGAGATTATGCTCCGCCTTTCTCCAAACGGTAACGACCGTTTCATTCAGAGTGAATCATTCCGCATTATCCCTGGCGGTGGTGAAGCCAACGTTGCTATTTCTGTAGCAAACTACGGTCACGATGCTTATTTCGTATCAAAACTCCCAAAGCATGAGATTGGTCAGATTGCAGTGAATGCTTTGCGCCGTTATGGCGTCAACACTGAGTTCATTGCCCGTGGTGGGGACCGTGTAGGTCTTTATTACGCAGAAACAGGTGCTTCTATGCGTCCTTCCAAGGTGATTTACGATCGTGCACACTCTGCTATTGCTGAGGCAGATCCTTCTGATTTTGATTTCGACAAGATTATGGAAGGTGCTGCTTGGTTCCATTGGAGTGGTATTACTCCAGCTATTAGCGACAAGGCTGCAGAACTGACCAAGTTGGCTTGCGAGGCTGCTAAGCGTCATGGTGTATGCGTATCAGTTGACCTGAACTTCCGTAAGAAGCTGTGGACTTCTGAGAAGGCTATTTCTATCATGCGTCCTCTGATGAAGTATGTTGATGTATGTATTGGTAATGAAGAAGATGCAGAACTCTGTCTCGGTTTCAAGCCCGAAGCTGATGTGGAAGGTGGTAAGACTGATGCTGCTGGTTATGAGGGTATCTTCAAACAAATGAAGGAAGAGTTCGGCTTCAAGTATGTCGTATCTACCCTTCGTGAGTCATTCTCTGCTACTTTCAATGGTTGGAAGGCTTTGATTTATGATGGCAAGGAGTTCTATCAGTCTAAGCGTTATGAAATCAATCCTATCATTGACCGTGTGGGTGGTGGCGACTCTTTCTCTGGTGGTCTGATTCATGGTTTGCTCACCAAGCCGACTCAGGGCGAGGCGCTTGAGTTTGCTGTGGCTGCTTCCGCTTTGAAGCACACTATTAATGGTGACTTCAATCTGGTAAGTGTTGAGGAAGTTGAATCGCTTGCAGGTGGTAACGCCAGCGGACGCGTTCAGAGATAATTATTTAGAAATAATTTAAGAATATATTATGGCAAAATTTGATAAAATTGCAGTTCTGAAGAAGATAGGTGATACCGGCATGGTTCCCGTTTTCTACAACAAAGACTTAGAGATCTGTAAGAATGTGGTCAAGGCCTGCTACGAGGGTGGTGTTCGTGCATTTGAGTTTACCAATCGTGGCGACTTCGCCCAGGAAGTATTCGGTGAGTTGGTTAAGTGGGCTGACAAGGAGTGTCCTGAGTTGGCATTGGGTATCGGTTCTGTTGTTGATGCTCCCACAGCAGCTCTTTATATCCAGTTGGGTGCTTGTTTTGTAGTAGGTCCCTTGTTCAATCCTGACATTGCACCAGTCTGCAACCGCCGTTTGATTCCATACTGCCCAGGCTGTATGACAGTCAGCGAGATCGGTAAGGCTCAGGAGTTGGGATGCGACCTCACCAAAGTATTCCCTGGTGATGTTGTAGGTCCTAACATGGTGAAGGGCTTGAAGGCACCAATGCCATGGTCTAAGATTATGGTGACTGGTGGCGTTGCTCCTGAGGAAGAGAATCTTCAGAAGTGGTTCAAGGCAGGAGTCTTCTGCGTAGGCATGGGTTCGAAGCTGTTCCCCAGCGACAAGGTGAAGGCTGGCGACTGGCAGTATGTAACCGACAAGTGCAAGGAGGCACTCGGTTATGTGGCTAAGGCTCGCGCTTAATCTTGCAGTTATTGTTCTATTATCAGCTTGTTCATCGTCCGATCAGGAAGCGGTGGACAAGCTGAATTCTCTTTCCTATTCTAACCATTATCGCAATCTTGATTCTACTGAGGTCTATGCCCATCGTGCCATAGCCCTTTCTTCTTCGTATAAAGACGGTCATGCCGAAGCCCTCAACCATTTGGCTTTTGTCAGTATGGCGCGTATGGATTATCAACGTGCCGATGAGTATCTGAAAGAAGCCATATCGTTGACTGACAATCAAATAGAATTGTTTGTAGCAGAAGTCCAGCAGATGCGTCTTTGTCAGCGCCGTTCTCGCAATCGCGAGTTCTATGAACATCGTGAACGGGCCATGGAATGTCGGTTGCGCATCAACGAAGAACGGGCATCACTCTCTGAGCGCATGTGGCATCGTCTCATCTATGCAGAGAGCGAGTTTGCCATTGTCAATTCCACCTATTATTATTATGTAGGTTTGGAGCGTCAGTCTATCCAAGCCCTTAAGAAAATCAATCTCGACGAGTTACGTCACGATACAGCTCAGTATCTCAATTATTTATATAATGTAGGAGCAGGAGGCGTTATAGTTGAAGGTAGTGATGACGAGGTATATCAAGAGGAGATAGAATACCTGAATCGCTGTCTCAATATCTCACAACGCTACTTCTATCCCTATTTTGAAGCCAATGCCAAGGAAGCCCTTTCCGACCACTTGGGCGATGTGGATTTAGCGCAGGAAGCATTAGAGGGATTCCAGTCTTATGGCGATATTTACCAGATAGCTGGTGCCTATCGTACGTTGGCTTCCTGCTATCATGCTATGGGCGACGACGAACATGCCTTGAACTATCTGCAACAAGCCTTGTCAGACAAACGTATCAACCAGGCTCCTGATCTTGTGGCCAGTATCCGCGAGCAGATGAGTGTTGTCTATTCGGCAATGGACGACAAGCAACATAGTGATTACAACCGTAATATCTATATTGATCTTCAGGAACAGACACGACAGGATAGGGAATTGGAAGCTCGTGCTGCCATGCTTGACCAATCTGTTACCCAGCTGAATTGGATGATGGTTGCAGTTATCATAGCCATACTGCTACTCATTTGTATGCTATGGCTTTTTAATCGGGTGCATAAACGGGAGCAACAGCATAATGCCTTGGACGATTTATTGGAGCAGAAAGACGAGGAGATAGCCGTCGCTCATTTACAATTAGAGAAGAGTGAGCGTCACCACTTGGAGCAGCGTGCCAAAGTTTCTATGGTAGTCAGTATCATCCCTCTCATTGACCGCATTATCCATGAGGCAAAAAGCCTGGAGAATTCAGATAGTCCTGATAATCCAGAACGTTTCTCCTATATCCGTGAACTCACCGACCAGATTAATGCCCAAAATGATATTCTCACCCGCTGGATACAGTTACGTCAGGGTGAACTGAGTCTGCATATCGAGAGTTTTGCCTTGCAACCCTTGTTTGATATTATTAGCCGTAGTAAGGCCGCCTTTAACATGAAAGGACTTACTTTGGATGTGCAACCCACTCAGGCTGTGGTAAAAGCTGATCAGGTATTAACCCTCTTTATGCTTAACACGCTGGCTGATAATGCCCGTAAATTTACTGATAAGGGTGGGTCTGTTCAAATCAAGGCTGAGGAATTTGCCGATTATGTCGAACTGTCTGTTGTTGATACAGGCAAAGGTATGGGAAAACAGGAACTCTCTCAGGTTTTCAATCATCAGGTAAAGGGCGGACACGGTTTCGGTCTGATGAACTGCAAGGGCATCATCGAGAAATACCGTAAAATCAGTCAGATTTTCCAAGTATGCCAACTCTCAGCCGAGAGCGAAGAGGGTAGAGGCAGTCGTTTCTTCTTCCGTTTACCAAAAGGTATTTTGCGCGTATTGGGTCTTGTCTTTTGGCTATTTGCATTTGGTTCAGTTCCTGCCAATAGTCAGCAGCAGGTGTCCTTGGATCGTGCCCATATATTTGCCGACTCTGCTTATTTCTCGAACATCAATGGCACCTATAGTAAGACCTTGGAATTTGCTGATTCATGTTTGAAATATCTGAATGCCCATTATCTCCAGCAGCATCCTAAAGGACAGTTGCTGATGCATCACTTAGGCAATGCCTCGCTGATGCCTCCCGAAATACAGTGGTTACACGACAGTGTGGCTACCAATTTTCAGATTATTCTGGACATCCGCAACGAGAGTGCAGTGGCTGCATTGGCATTGCATGAGTGGGAACTCTACCATTATAATAATAAGGTATATACTCAACTCTTCAAGGAACTCTCTGCCGATAATACCCTCGACGACTATTGTCGCACCATGCAGCAGGCTCAGAGCAACAAGCGCATTGCCATCATCCTGTTGATATTGATTCTGATGTTCATCATACCAGCGTATTATATGCTGTACTACCGTCATCGTCTGTTGACTCGGTTCCATAAGGAGCGTCAGCAGCAGGATCATATAGAGATGGCTGAGGACGAACTGCGACGTGCAGAACTGGAAGACAGCAAATTACATGTGGCGAATGCCGTTTTGGACAACTGTCTCTCTACCATTAAGCATGAGACGATGTATTATCCCAGTCGCATCCGTCAGTTAGCCGATAGTGGCGATACGCAGTCTATGTTGGAAGTGGCTTCTTATTATCGCGAGCTCTATGGTATGCTCAGCGAACAGGCGTTGCATCAGGTAGAGCGAGTGAATCTGCATCTGAAGCGTGTGCATCTTTACGGGCAGGATGTGTTGGGTGATGAACACATGCTTCACTATCTCTTCGAACTTCTGAAGGGGGAAGTGTCTGTAGAAGTGAAGGACAAGCAGTATCTGCTCTTTACTATTCGCCGTAGCGATCTAAAGCTGACTCCTGAGCAGGTCAACGAGCTGTTTACCCAGCAAACGGAAAATATATCTTATCTGCTATGTCGCCAGATTGTACGCGATCATGGTGAAGCAACCAATCGGCGTGGTTGTGGCATCTGGGCTGAGATGGCTGATTCTATTACAATGATTAAAATAACATTACCGAGATATGGAAAATTTTAAACTTATTATCGTAGAAGACGTTCCTTTGGAACTGAAAGGAACAGAAGGTATCGTGCGCCATGAGATTCCTGAGGCTGAAATCGTAGGCACAGCTTCTAACGAAGTGGAATACTGGCGTCTCATCAAGCAGCAGCAACCTGATTTGGTATTGCTCGACCTTGGCTTGGGCGGCTCTACCACTATCGGTGTGGAAATCTGCCGTCATACCAAAGAGAGCTATCCACAGGTTAAGGTACTCATTTTCACGGGTGAAATATTGAATGAGAAATTGTGGGTCGATGTACTGGATGCCGGTGCCGACGGTATTATCCTCAAAAGCGGCGAACTTCTTACCCGTGCTGATGTTCGTGCCGTCATGGAAGGCAAACAACTGGTATTCAACGAACCTATTCTCCAGAAGATTGTCGAGCGCTTCAAACATGCGGTTTCCTCGCAGTTGGCTCGCCAGGAAGCCCTCATCAATTACGAGATTGACGAGTACGACGAACGTTTCCTGCGTCATTTGGCTTTAGGCTATACCAAAGAGCAGATTACCAATCTGCGTGGTATGCCCTTCGGTGTCAAGAGTCTGGAGAAGCGTCAGAACGATTTGGTTCACAAACTCTTTCCCAACGGTGAAAGTGTAAATGCCACCCGTCTGGTGGTTCGTGCCCTTGAACTTCGTATATTGGATATTGACAATCTCGAACCCGACTCAGAATGAAGAATTTTTGGCCTCGTCTTGCCCTCGTCCTGTTTGTAGCTGAAGTACTGCTCATACTACTGTCCTGGTTACTCAGTGCAGCACTTCCTGCCAGTGGTGTGCGTTCTATCCTGTCAGGACAGGGCATCCGTTGGTTCATGGGGCATTTTGGCAACATTCTGGCTACTCCGCAACTCTCATGGCTCCTGTTGGCATCAATAGCGGCAGGTTGTCTGAAGTGCTGTGGATTGAAAACTGCTAAACTCAACTATCGGGAACGCCGTGCATTATTCATCGGTGGCGCACTGTGGTTAGTATGTCTGGTGTCTATGGCATTACTGGCTATGATTCCTCATGCCGTTTTGCTCAGTGCCACAGGCGATTTGTGGCCTTCACCATTCTCCTATAGTCTCATTCCTGCACTGTCGTTCAGCCTCTGTCTGTTCAGCATTGTCTATGGTACTATAGCAGGCACCTTCCAGTCGCTCCGTGATGTTTACAATGCCTTGCTGTATGGCATTCGTTGGGCTGCACCGCTTTTGCTCTTTTACCTTTTATTCATCCAATTTTATGAGACTTTGATGTTCGTCTTTTTCTAAACACTCATTTTTAGGTATTGCACGTCATCATTTTTCTTCCTACCTTTGCAAACAGAAAATCATAGCCATTTTAAGGCTTTTGGAAATAATAACTTTTCTCATATGAAGAATAAATCATAAAAGGGTATTTGTTTAGTTTAGTTTGAAAAGAAAAAGGCAAGTCGTGAGACCTGCCTTTCTTCTTGTTATTGTCGTTTGTCAACGTATTTATAATCTTTGTATTGCGCTTGTGGGAATGTAAAGAAGTCGTCTGTAATACCTCCCACCTTGAAGTTGCTGATTTTGATGGTTGTTCTGAAAATACCTACACGCACCCTCACGTTAATAGGGTAGTGTGTATGGTGATCCAGCAACACACGTGCTTCCTTGATGCCTTTCACGCCCTTCTTCGCCTTCAGCGTAATATAGTAACCCTTTTCCGGATCGTTTTTGATGCTGTAGGTATAATTGTCGGGCACAAACTTAAATTTCGTGGCATACTTGTCGCGTTCTTCTGAATGGGCATCATAGATGGTTACCGTCTTTTTCTTACGCTCCAGTCGATAGTATGTCACATCGTCGTTCCACGCAATATACTTTTCGTCAACAAACTTACTCTTCTTACCTTTGTTCCAAATCGTACCCTGAGTTTTATAAATACCAATGATATTTACCTTATATGTCAGTTGCGAACCTTCAGGACCGAACACCATCTGGTACACTTGGTCAAAAATACGACGTGCCTGCTTTGCATTAGGAGTTTCCTGTGCCTGCGCCCCCAGTGAGAGACACAGACACAGGAAGAGAGTTAAGCGTTGTATTCCTGCCATGATTTAATCTTGATATCGTCTTCACTCATGGCTGTAAAGGCTTCAATGAAGGCCTTAGCCAGACGGACATTGGTCATCAGAGGAATATTGTGATCAATGGCACCACGACGAATACGATAGCCATTTGTCAATTCGCGCTTGGTGTGGTTCTTAGGCACATTCACTATCAGGTCGAACTCATGGTTGGCAATCATATCCATCACCTTGTTCTCACCCTCTTCATCGGGCCAGCTCACTGCGGTTGCGGCAACACCGTTCTCGTTGAAGAACTTAGCCGTACCAGGTGTAGCATATACCTGATAGCCCTTCTTCACCAACTGCTGGGCGGGTTCCAACAGGCTTACCTTACCCTTGGCATCACCACTTGAAATCAGTACGCTCTTCTTAGGCAGACGATAGCCGGTTGCAATCAAGGCATTGAGCATTGCCTCGTTCAGGTCGTCACCCAGACAACCTACCTCACCCGTTGATGACATATCTACACCCAGTACCGGGTCGGCATTCTGCAAACGGGCAAATGAGAACTGACTGGCTTTCACACCGATGCGGTCAATATCGAACTCGCTCTTCTCAGGTTTCTGGTATGGAGCATCCAACATAATCTTCGTAGCCGTCTCAATGAAGTTGCGTTTCAGAATCTTTGAAACGAAGGGGAATGAACGTGAAGCACGCAGGTTACACTCAATCACCTTCACCTCACGGTTCTTAGCCAGGAACTGGATGTTGAAAGGACCAGAGATGTTGAGCTCTTTGGCAATCTTACGCGAAATCTTCTTAATCTGACGGATGGTTGAGAAGTAGATGTGCTGAGCAGGGAACACCATGGTGGCGTCACCTGAGTGCACACCGGCATACTCTACATGCTCAGAGATAGCATACTCTACCACTTCGCCCTTATCGGCTACAGCGTCGAACTCAATCTCCTTGGTATCGGTCATGAACTTCGAAATCACTACGGGGAATTCCTTGCTGACCTCTGTAGCCATATTCAGGAAACGATGCAGCTCCTCATCGTCATAGCATACATTCATGGCAGCACCTGAGAGCACGTACGAAGGACGTACCAAGACGGGATAACCTACCTCGTCCACAAACTCCTTCACATCCTCAAACGATGTCAGCGCTCTCCATGCTGGCTGGTCAATACCCAGTTTGTCGAGCATAGCCGAGAACTTGTCGCGGTTTTCAGCGCGGTCGATGTTCACAGGACTGGTACCCAGTACAGGCACTCCCTGACGATAGAGTTTCATAGCCAGGTTGTTAGGAATCTGACCACCCACACTCACAATCACGCCACGAGGCTCTTCCAAGTCAATCACATCGAGCACACGCTCCAGCGACAACTCGTCAAAGTACAGGCGGTCGCACATATCATAGTCGGTCGAAACCGTCTCAGGGTTATAGTTAATCATGATAGACTTGTAACCCAGTTTACGAGCCGTATTGATGGCATTCACCGAACACCAGTCGAATTCTACGCTCGAACCGATGCGATAGGCACCTGAACCCAATACGATGACCGACTTCTCGTTCTTATAATAATTAATGTCGTGCTTAGGCTGATAAGCCTTGCCGTCAGGCTGTGCAAAAGCAGGTGTGTGGGTATAGGTGAAATACAGATAGTTTGTCAACTCAGGATGTTCAGAAGCCACCGTTGGAATACGTTTCACTGAAGGCAGGATACCCTTCTGCTTACGATACTGGCGCACCTCAAGATTCTCCTTCTCCATATTGCCGCTCTGTGGTTTCAGCACGAAGCGGGCAATCTGGAAATCACTGAATCCACACTGCTTCACCTCTAATAACAGAGAGGTTGGCACGTCCTCCAAAGCATTGTAGCCCATCAACTGGTGCTTCAGGTCAACAATATGCTTCAAACGCTCCAAGAACCACTTGTCAATCTTGGTCAGTTCCTCGATATGGTCGATGGTGTAACCCTCTTCCAAAGCCTGTGCAATAGCAAAAATACGCAGGTCGGTAGGATTAGCCAGCGCATCCTCCAGATTATCAAACTTGGTATGGTCGTTGCCTACGAAACCGTGCATGCCCTGACCAATCATGCGGAGACCCTTCTGAATCATTTCTTCGAACGAACGGCCGATGGACATGATTTCGCCCACCGACTTCATGCTCGAACCGATATGACGGCTCACACCGGCAAACTTGGTCAAGTCCCAACGTGGAATCTTACAAATCATATAGTCGAGCGAAGGAGCCACGTATGCGGATGAGGTGGTACCCATCTCACCAATCTGGTCGAGGGTATAGCCCAAAGCAATCTTGGCTGCTACGAAGGCCAGAGGATAACCGGTAGCCTTGGAAGCCAAAGCAGACGAACGGCTCAGACGTGCATTAATCTCGATGATACGGTAGTCGTTGGTCTGTGCGTTGAAAGCAAACTGAATGTTGCACTCACCCACAATACCCAGGTGCTTCACACACTTGATGGTGATGTCCTGCAACATCTTCACCTGCTCCTCAGTCAGCGAACAGGTAGGAGCTACAACGATAGACTCACCGGTGTGAATACCCAGTGGGTCGAAGTTTTCCATCGAGGCTACGGTGAAGCAACGGTCGTTGGCATCACGGATGCACTCAAACTCAATTTCCTTCCATCCCTTCAGCGATTCCTCTACCAGAATCTGCGGGGCAAAGGTAAAGGCACTCTCAGCCAGTTCTGTGAACGCCTTCTCGTCAGGACAGATACCTGAACCCAGACCGCCCAGTGCGTATGCCGAGCGAATCATGATGGGGAATCCGATTTCACGAGCTGCCTTCAAAGCGTCTTCCATATTCTCTACGGCATGACTGACGGGCACTTTCAAATCAACTTCAGCCAACTTCTTCACGAAGAGGTCGCGGTCTTCCGTATTCATAATAGCTTCAACGGATGTACCAAGCACTTCCACACCGTACTCCTGCAGCACCCCTGTCTGATAGAGTTCCGTACCACAGTTCAGGGCTGTCTGTCCGCCGAAAGCCAGCAGAATACCGTCAGGACGTTCCTTCTTGATGATTTCTGTGACGAAATGGGTGGTGACAGGTTGGAAATACACCTTGTCGGCAATACCTTCCGAAGTCTGAATGGTTGCAATGTTTGGATTAACCAGTACTGACGAGATACCCTCTTCACGCAGGGCTTTCAGAGCTTGCGATCCCGAGTAGTCAAACTCGCCTGCTTGTCCGATTTTAAGGGCACCCGAGCCTAATACGAGTACCTTCTTGAGTTGTTTCTTCATATCGTAGATAAAATTTGTGATTGCATCTTTTCGGGTTGCAAAGGTACTAATTTTTATGCTAACCGCAAAGCATACATCTTATAAAAAATACTAATCTGCATCATTTCGGTATGAATATTTGAATTTATTTTCGTATCTTTGCAAAAACAAAATGGCAAAATCCTCCTTCTATGGCAACAGTTGACGATAAGAAAGTAATATTCTCGATGGTGGGAGTGAGCAAGACCATCCAGCAGAATCAGAAACAAGTGCTCAAGAACATCTATCTCAGCTTCTTCTATGGAGCCAAGATAGGCATCATCGGTCTGAATGGTGCAGGTAAATCGACCCTCATGAAGATTATTGCCGGACTCGACCAGCAGTATCAGGGCAATGTGGTGTGGAGCCCAGGTTACAGTGTGGGCTATCTGCCTCAGGACCCGCCTCTCGACGAGACAAAGACGGTGAAGGAGAACGTGATGGAGGGCGTGCAAAGCGTTTACGATGCTTTGAAGGAGTACGACGACATCAACCAGAAATTCGGACTGCCTGAATATTACGAAGACCCCGACAAGATGGAGCAGCTGATGGCGCGCCAAGCCGAACTGCAGGACATCATCGATGCTACCGATGCCTGGAATATGGACTCCAAGCTCGACCGTGCGATGGCAGCCCTGAACTGTCCCCCGGGCGATAGCAGTGTCACCCATCTTTCGGGTGGTGAGCGTCGCCGTGTGGCTCTCTGCCGCCTGTTGCTGCAAAAGCCTGATGTCCTGTTGCTCGACGAGCCCACCAACCATCTTGATGCTGAGTCCATCGACTGGCTCGAACAGCACCTGCAACAATACGAGGGCACCGTCATTGCCGTTACCCACGACCGCTATTTCCTCGACGATGTGGCTGAGTGGATTCTTGAACTCGACCGCGGCGAGGGTATTCCCTGGAAGGGCAACTACTCTTCATGGCTCGAGCAGAAGAGTCAGCGATTGGCTTTGGAGGAGAAGACGGCATCTAAGCGCCGTAAGACGCTGGAACGTGAGCTGGAGTGGGTGCGTATGGCACCCAAGGCTCGTCAGGCAAAGGGTAAGGCTCGTCTGAACTCCTACGATAAGATGCTCAACGAGGAACAGAAGCAGAAGGAGGAAAAACTGGAAATCTACATTCCCAACGGACCTCGTCTGGGCAATAAAGTGATTGAAGCCGAACATGTGGCAAAGGCTTACGGTGACAAGACACTCTTCAGCGACCTCAATTTCTCATTGCCGCCCAATGGTATCGTGGGCGTCATAGGTCCTAACGGTGCGGGTAAGACCACCTTGTTCCGCCTCATCATGGGTTTGGAACAGCCCGATGCAGGCACCTTCAGTATCGGTGAGACGGTGAAACTCAGCTATGTTGACCAGCAGCATAAGGACATCGACCCCGCCAAGTCGGTTTACGAGGTAGTCAGTCAGGGCAACGAGACCATCCGCATGGGCGGTCGTGATGTCAACGTGCGTGCCTATCTCTCGCGTTTCAATTTCGGTGGTGCCGACCAGGAAAAGAAGTGTGGCGTGCTCTCCGGCGGTGAGCGCAACCGTCTGCATCTGGCGATAGCCCTCAAGCAGGAGGGCAATGTGCTGTTGCTCGACGAGCCCACCAACGATATTGACGTCAACACCCTGCGTGCCCTTGAAGAAGGTTTGGAGGCGTTTGCCGGTTGTGCCGTTGTCATCAGTCACGACCGCTGGTTCCTCGACCGTATCTGCACGCATATCCTGGCATACGAGGGCGATGGCAATGTCTTCTATTTCGAGGGCAACTATTCCGACTATGAAATCAACAAAGCCCAGCGTCTCGGCATCGAAGAACCCAAGCGCGCCCGCTATCGCAAGCTGATGGAGGATTAACGACTCGTCAAGTAATCAAGCAACAATATGGAAAGAAAACTATTTTGTGAAATATCGCCATTTACCTACCGACTGTCCGTGGAGAAGGAAATTCTGAAACGCCACGTGAAGGACTTCTTGAGCAAGATACGGTTCGCCCGCGAACTGCATGACGAGCCGTTGCCCGTTCTCGTCTATGCCCACAAGTCGCTCATTCGTCGCCGACTTGGCAATGTCGATATGCAGTTGCAGGAGAATAAGGCCACCAACCTCGCGCTGGCAGTCACCCATATCAATGGCTTGCTCATTCAGCCGGGAGAAACCTTTTCCGTGTGGAAGCGGATAGGAAGAACCACCAAAAACAAAGGCTATAAAGAGGGACTGACCATTGCGCGTGGAAAACCCTCAAAAGGTATCGGGGGCGGACTCTGTCAACTCTCCAACCTCATTCACTGGCTTGTATTGCACAGCGAACTGACCATCACCGAACATCACCACCACGACGGGCTCGACCTCTTTCCCGACTTCGGTCGTCAAATACCCTTTGGCACAGGCACCAGCATATCCTACAACTACATTGATTATCGAGTAAAGAATGAGACCGTCAACACCTACCAACTTCGTCTATGGGTTGACGGAGAGTATCTTTGTGGTGAACTCCGTGCCGTTGAGCGTCTGCCCCATACCTTCCACATCCATGTCGAGAACGAATACTTCTCTCGGGAAAAGCAGCCCGCAAAGTACGGGTCATCAGCTACCGACACAGCAGTATATCGGAACGGCGAAGTTTATCGCGACATTATTGACCGCTCCACAGGCCGCATCATCGACTCTCAACTTATCCGCACCAATCACGCCAAAGTCATGTACGACGTTCCACCATCCCTCCCCATACGGGAAGATTAAATCCGTAGTTGCCTGGGCCTAAAAAATAAATGAAACAAATCATTGAATTACTCTAAAGTCTTTACGACATCCTCTAACAAACGGATGATAGGAAGATGTTGAGGACACATTTCCTCACATTGCCCACATTGAATACACGATGACGCCTTGGCACCGCCAGGGCGCCATCCGTAATCATTGCGCGCCTCCTGAAGATTCCCGTACATCTTGTAAGCATTCATCACGGCGAAAATTTCGGGAATATGAATACCCATAGGACAGCCAGGCGTGCAGTAATGACAGGCAGTGCAGGCAATATTGTCAAAATGCTTGGAGGCACTGACAGCCTGCTCTATAACCTGTTGCTCTTCCACATTCAGCGGTTGGAAATGTCGCATGAAAGACAGGTTGTCTTCCATCTGCTCCAAGGTTGACATACCACTCAACACCATCATCACGTTAGGCAACGAAGCCACAAAACGGATAGCCCACGAGGCAGGTGACGCTTGCGGATTGGCATGAAGAAGAATGTCACGAACCGACTGGGGAGGATTAGCCAGTTTGCCGCCCTTGACAGGCTCCATTACAATGACAGGAACACCGTGACGCGTAGCAATCTCATAACACTTTCGGGAACAGATGATAGGGTCATCCCAATCAGTATAGTTAATCTGCAGTTGCACGAACTCCGCATCAGGATGGTCGTTGAGCAGCTGCTCAAGACGTTCGGGACTGGAATGGAAGGAGAACCCGTAATGGCGGATAAGCCCCTCAGCCTTCAGTTGTTTCATGTACTCCCAGATACCATACCGATTGAAAGTATCATGATTACCCTCATCAATACCATGCAGCAGATAGAAATCAAAGTATCCGGCTCCTGTCCGTTCAAGACTCACATAAATCTCATTCTTGGCTTCAGCCTCGTTTTTGCAGGCAAACGAGGAAGCATTAAGTTTGTCGGCCAGATAATAACTCTCACGCGGATACCGATCACAGAGAATAGCCTTAGCAGCCACCTCACTACCCTCGTAGATGAGGGCTGTATCAAAATATCTGCCTCCCGCGTTGATGTAGGCATCCACCATCTTTTTAGATTGCTCAATATCTATATTCTCCGTTCCAGAAATCCTGGGCAGTCGCATCAGGCCAAATCCTAACTTAATGCTGTCTTCTATCAAAGCCGTCTT
Organism: Prevotella sp. UBA2711; assembly: GCA_002354095.1. Taxonomy (GTDB): domain Bacteria; phylum Bacteroidota; class Bacteroidia; order Bacteroidales; family Bacteroidaceae; genus Prevotella. The sequence continues at coordinate 27,640 of DEKX01000045.1, forward strand.
CATAACTCCGTATAAATTTCGTTGTTTTATATTTTTGCCGTAAAGTTACAAAGAATTTTTGAAATATCAGCTTTACCACAAATAAAATTAATAAAGTAACATTTAACCTCACGGCGTTGGGCGATAACTTTAATTGCCATTGTTTGCAATAAATTTTGATAGTTAATAATAAGTTAGTTGCTGTCGCGCGGCTGGCGGATATTCGAAGAAAATTTTGCTACCATTAATGCGCGCAATTTCTAGACTTAATACTCGCAATTTTTCTCCTTAATCCCCGTGGTCACATCCCTTTTCGGTTGACAATGCAAAAGTACGAAAATTTCATGACCCCCACCAAATTTCAAGGGGTCAGAATTTACACTTTTGAGCACCCAAATTTGCATTTTTTATATAGCACCTTACACCTTACAGATTACAGTTATTTTTTTTTTTTGAAATTACTGTCATTTATAGCTATATTATATATTACTATATATATAATATATATATTATATATATAGTAAAAATTTTACACCACCTTGAAAATCAATTTCAAAAAACTGTAATCTGTAAGGTGTAAGATTTTGCAAGGTTATAGCTGAGCGTCTTTGACCTAATACAGTTGACTTTCCAACCTGATACAGTTGACTACCATTGCTGGTTAAGTTGTCGCTATTCCTAAAAACGTTGACCATCACAAGATTTTTCTCTCAAATCCTTCCGTATCTAAAAAAACTTATTACTTTTGTAGTCAGATTCTAAAGACCCACGGAATATGCACTATAGGTGGTGCTGAACTAAAAACGAAAGATAGATATATGGCAACCATGCAAGAACGAAATTTGGAACACGTACCAGGTTCCTGTATCATTGTTCGTGATTTTTGTGAATTCTGTCTTTGCTTTTCTGTACTTTTATTGCCACAATGCTTCATCCAGTCGTCAATTTCTGACTGGAGGAAAACTAGTGCTTTGCTAATCTTGTGGTGCGGTATCTGCTTGTCAGATACCCAACCATAGACCGTTTGTTTGACAGGGTGGGATGGGATATAGTCACATAGTTCGTCAACATCCATCCAATGCGGTGAACAACACTCTTCTTGCCTGTTCAGCAAGCTTTGGGCGGTCTTTTCCAGACCCTCCACTTTCTCAATGAGGTAGGACAATGCACCCGGCATCTCCTCCAAAGTTTTTAATTTTTCCATGTTATTTGTTATCCTTAATAAACGGCTGCAAAAGAACAACAAAAAAATAACTAAACAGGTTTTTTGCAGTAGAAAGTGCTTTTTTTAACATTTCTCGAACTGACAAAAGACTATGAAAGAATAAGCAAAGCATTGATAAACAGTAAGATATAGTCATATTGAGTGTATAGTTACTTCTTTCAAAAATGAGCTCAATGATCACAATTTGAAATAAAAGGTTTTGTACTATGCAATAAAGAGGCTCCCCAAATTGAAATGTTGACAGATAATTACTAATAAATTTGGTGATATCACATTCTTTTATTATATTTGCACTCGATTTTAATTAAATAAAGATGAGTGAAAGACCTCTAAACCGACTCAAGGTGGTTCTGGTGGAGAACCAGAAAACAAGCAAGTGGCTGGCAGAACAGTTAGGTGTCTCTGCTGTAACTGTCAGCAAGTGGTGTACCAATATGCACCAGCCCGACTTACAGACATTGGCTAAAATAGCAGAATTGATAGGGTGTGAGAAACGAGAGCTAATCACTGAATAGAAATGTCTCAATGAGAAAGAAAGAATATACGGTCATTGATCTCTTTGCAGGAGCAGGAGGTTTGTCGCTCGGCTTATATCAATCTGGGTGGCACGGATTGTTTGCCATTGAAAAGAATGCTTTTGCCTTTGAAACGCTGAAACATAATCTGATAGAAAATAAAAAACACTTCGATTGGCCAAAGTGGTTGCCACAAACCAACCACGACATCAATGAGATTTTGAAGAACTATTCAAAACAGCTTGAAGCCTTACAAGGTAAGGTGGATTTGGTTGCGGGAGGACCACCGTGTCAGGGCTTTTCGATGGCAGGCAAAAGAGTTAAGGACGACATTCGCAATCAGTTGGTGTTTTCGTATATAAAGTTTATCAAGTTGGTTCAGCCCAAGATGATTCTCTTCGAAAATGTCAAAGGCTTTACTTATGCATTTAACAAGAGGAAAAAGGAGGGCGTGGAGCCTTATTCACAGATAGTTATTAATGCACTTGAGGGATTAGGATATGCTGTCAAGCCTCATGTGATTGATTTCTCTGAATATGGCGTTCCCCAGCGTCGTAAGCGTTTCATACTCGTTGGCGTTAAGGATGGTTTATGCTCACCAAATAAATTTGAGCAATTACTTAAAGAGAATCGTGATGCATTTTTAGCAGAACGGGGGATTCGTACTACTGTCACTTTGCAAGAGGCTATATCCGATTTGCTTCGTAGCAATGGGGAACTGCCAACTCCAGATCGTAAAGGATTTAATTCAGGTAAATATGGCAAACGCAAATTGACAGCGTATGAGATATTAATGCGTGGGGACTATCCTGAGGCACACGATATTCCTAATAGCCATAGTTTTGCACATCATACAGCAGACAAACTGAGCTGCTATAAACATCTTTTGGCTGACTATCCAGAACGAGGAAAACGTATTGACGGTAAAGCTCGTGAAGGATGGGGGATTAATCAACGAGGCATAACTGTTTTAGACCCAAACACAGTTTCGCCAACTATTACAGGTCAACCAGACGATTATCTGCACTATGCAGAACCAAGGATTATGACTGTTCGAGAGTGTGCTCGTATCCAGTCTTTCCCAGATTGGTATGAATTTCAAAAGAAATATACTACTGGTGGGCAAATGCGGAAGATAGAAGTACCACGCTATTCTCAGGTCGGGAATGCTATTCCACCATTGTTTGCAGAGCAGGCAGGAAATGTTTTAAAACAGATGTTGCAGTATGAAAGATAATTTGCAATTTCGTGTCAGTGCAGAACTGAAGAACATATTGGGGCGGGATTTGATTACAAGTCCCGATATAGCCATTTTGGAGTTGGTCAAGAACTCGTATGATGCTCATGCATCAAAGGTGGAAATCACCTTTGATGATGATTATTTGTCAATTGCCGATAATGGTAAAGGCATGTCGAAAGATGACCTTATAAACAAATGGCTTTTCGTCGCATATTCTGCAAAAAGCGACGGAACAGAAGACAAGTCCTACCGCAACAAGTTCAAACGTCATTATGCAGGTGCGAAGGGTATTGGTCGTATGTCATGTGACCGATTGGCAAAAAGTCTTGTTTTAACAACTCGAAGTGCAGAGGAAAACAAAACAAATGTTCTTCATGTCGATTGGAGCTCATTTGAACTTAGCAAACAGACAGAATTTGATACAATAGATATTCCGCATGAGACATTAGATACAATCCCCAATTTCCCTTTGTCTTCTGCTACGGGAACGATATTGGAGTTTTCAGACCTTCATCTTTCATGGTCACATGAAGATATCAAGCGATTAAGGAAATCATTGGAAAAGATGATTAACCCTTTTTCTGGAACTGATGATAATTTCCAAATAGAGATTATCGCTCCTCAAATGAAGGAAGAAGACAATAAAGCAGAATCAAAACATGATATAGTCAATGGAGTTGTTGAAAACTCGATTGCGGATATTTTAAAACTCAAGACAACACAGATTGAAAGCAGCATACACGATGGTGTTATCCACACAATTCTATCCGATCGTGGAACTGTCATGTATGAAATAGAAGAAGCGAACTATGCTTTTTCATTGCTAACATCTGTTTCTATAAGTCTATTCTTTTTAAACCGTGCAGCAAAATATAATTTTACTGCCAAGATGGGGGTTGAGCCAATAAATTACGGCAATGTCTTTTTATTTAGAAATGCTTTTAGGATCTTCCCTTTTGGAGAACCAGACGATGATAGTTGGGGCGTAAATAAGCGATTACAACAAGGTTACAATCGCCGTATTTCCACGCGCGATTTATTTGGCCGAGTTGACGTTGAGACAGATGATGCCAATCTGATAAAAGAAGTTTCAAGTCGTGATGGAGGTCTAATAAAAACAGAAGCCTCCCAACAATTGATGAACTACTTTGCGCTCATTCATAGACGTTTGGAGCGTTATGTCGTAGGTGTTTTATGGGGGGAAGGGTTCCTCAGAAAAGATTATTTTGTCAATCAGAGTTCTGCGCTAAAAGCGAGAGAACAACTTCAGGAGGTTGACAAAGACTCCGACACGGCCAAACACTTATATTCCAATATCGGTAGTAAGGTAGATTTTCTTCAACTCATAAAAACGCTTGTCAACGACAAGTCCATCAATGTACTCCAATACAATGAGGACTTAGCAAATATTGTTGCTGACCCAACTGACACAGAGGTGATTCAAGCACAGATGCTTGATGATGTCCGTAAACTTGCAGAAAAAACCAATGACACATTCTTAATGAACAAAATCCATGAGTTTGAGAAACACATGGATGATTTGCAACGTCAGAAAAAAGAAGCTGAGCGCAAAGAGGCAGAGGCAACAGAAAAAGCTGAAGAAGAAAAAAAGAAAAGGGAACGTGCTGAACGTGAACGTGATGCCCAGATACAGAAAAACAAGTATTTAGCAGCGACAAGGAATACTACAAAAGAAGTGCAAGACTTGATGCATGTTATTTTGATTTCTTCAAATGATGCATTAGGTGTTATCTCAACGGCTAAAAGTCAATTAATTAATAATGATATAAATGATTTAAGGGCATCTTTGGATGAGTTTGAATACCACATAACCAAAATCAATAAATTGTCAAAGCTGATTACAAAAGCTGACTTGGCTTTATTGGCACAAACGGGTTTGGTGGATATTCAGGCTTTCATGGAGGAGTATCTTGCTAATTTCAAAAACTCATTTAAAGTTCAGTATCATTCAACACTTACAGAGTCGTTGGAGAAAAAGATTTCCATACTGGATTTGTCTATTGTGTTGGACAATCTTAAAAGTAATTCTGAGAAGGCTGGCGCAACTGAATTAAGATTGGATTTCTCTCGGAATGGCCGTACTTATATTGTCGATTTCACAGATAATGGTGTTGGGGTAGACTTGAATGAATTTACTCCTGAAAATATATTTGAAGAGGGGGTTACAAATCGCAGAGGAGGTTCTGGTATAGGATTGAGTACCATCAAGGAGCGCATGAGAGAGAATCTGAATGGTGATATCACATTTCTCGGCAATGGTTTACATTTTAAAACTGGAGCAACCTTCCGTTTAACATTTGAATAATGATTATGAAACAGAAAAGATGTATATTGGTGATTGATGACAAATCACAAAGTGCAGTGATTAATGGCATAAGGTCGAAACTTTCAAAAGATTTCGATTTAGACTTTATTGCTATTCGTACAGGTGCAGCAGAGTTTAAGAAAGATGATTCTGAAGATTTGGACGTAGTAAAATTGAAAACGGAAATTGAGTCCAGGATTAAAGGAAAACATCTTGACATAGCATTATCCGATTTTGATTTGGAATGCCCCTATTTCACGGGGTTAGACGCCGTTCACATGGTACATGACATCCGAGACAATGTCAGTTTCTTTGTTTATTCTGGTAATTGGAATAAGGTCATTGCGTCTGTTGTTGGCCAAGAATACCAAAAAGCCTCGATAGAAGAACTTGTTGGGGGTGTCAATAAATTAATAAAAGCTCAGATTATTGATTGTATTGAGAGAGCGGATTATCAGGAGATATTAATCGATTATTTGAAAAAAGACAAAGGTAATTCCGTCGAACATCGACTAGCATCATTATTGCGGGCAAATGGCGAAATGAAATTTGAATCTTGTTTCCCAGAGTTGAAGGGGATGACGTTCAATGAAATTGCTGAAATGATAGATAGTCATTCGGATGCCCGATCTGACGAGTGGATAGAGGCTGTACTTGCCCAAACAATAGCGTATCTTGTAAAAGTGAACAATGGGTAAGACTGTTTGTATATATCCACAAGATGCTACAACGGACTTTCTTCGTCCGCTGTGCAACCATGTTAGTGCTACTTTTGGTGCTGTAGAAGTTGGATATGACACCTCTGGTGACGATGATCCGATGGAAATCATTTTTGATGAGATCAAAGATGCTGAGACCGTTTTCTTTCTTGGTCATGGAATGAGTACATGTCTTTATGCAAGTATTTTAGACAATGTGGAATTATTCAATAAAGAGAATATATCCTTATTGGAAGGCAAACGGTTGTTCTTGTTAGCATGTAACTCAAATCAGTTTATTGATAAGTTCAAACTAAACGATGCAATTGGTTTTGGCTTCTTGCCAACAAGCAAAGAAGACATTGAGAGAACAAAGCAATACCACAAACTAGATATTTCAATGACTGGAATTCTTGATGTGGAATGTTTTAAGACCGCTCTTGTTCAATGCCTCACAAATACGCTTTCAGAAGAAACAATAAACGATTTTTATATATTGAAAGAACGATTGTTGTTCAACACGAGTAAAGAAATCGTAGATTGTCTTGTAAATAAGAAATCTACTAAATATAGAATTGTTGCGGATGAGTTGTATTATCTGTATAAAGACATGGTTGTAAGATAAAATAATGACTAAGAAGAAATATAAGGGAATAGATCTGTTTTGTGGAATAGGCGGTTTCCGTCTTGCAATGGAAGACAATAATGTAATGTGTGTGTTCTCATCTGATAATGATAAGTTCGCACAAGAAACTTATCAAGCAAATTTTGGTGAAATTCCAGAAGGTGACATAAAGAAAATTGACGCCAAAGACATTCCTCCATTTGATATACTTGCGGCTGGATTTCCATGCCAACCATTCAGTTATGCAGGTGAAAAACAAGGATTCAACGATGAGATTAGAGGAACATTGTTCTTTGATATTTGCAGAATCCTTGAGTATCATAAGCCGCCCATGGTGTTTTTAGAGAATGTAAAAGGTTTAAAATCTCATGAGAAAGGAAAGACATTGAACATTATACTTGAGAAATTAGAAGAATTGGGGTACTTCCCCCATTGGACTATTCTTTCTTCTCTTGATTATGGCCTACCCCAAAAAAGGGAGCGATGGTATTGTGTAGCCTTCCGTAAAGAAATGGATTTCTCATGGCCAAAACCTATTGGCGGTCATCCTACTTTAAGAGATATTGTGGATTTGGATGACAATAACCCATCGTTAAGACTTCCTCAATTCGAGTTAGATAGGATTGATTATCATTTCTCTGTTGCAAAACCTGGTGATAGAGTTAAACATGATAATTCAAAATACGAACCCCATACGAAAAAAGGCAAGTATGGTATATACTCTTTTCAGAAACCTGATGGATCTCTGCGTTTTCATGTTGGCGATGTAGCCAAGACACAAATTCAAGAAGCCTTCTATTCATGTCTTGATACATATGCTTCAACAATTATCGCTAATAGGACGCCAAAACTCTGGGATATAAGAAGAAAACTTTCTGTATTAGAGGCTCAAAGGCTACAGGGATTCCCTGATAATTTCAAGTTCCCGGTCTCTGATGCCCAAGCATATCATCAATTGGGTAATTCTGTAAGTGTACCCATTATCAAACTTATAATGAAAGAAATGATTCGAACTTACGATAAAAACAAATAGCGATGAAATACTTTTCAATTGAAACTGTTGTAAATGCCTATAAGGGATTTCAAGATTGCATGACAAACAAGTCGTGGGGATATTTAGCCATATTAAAAGGATGCAAAAATAGCATTTGTCCCTCTGTTCCATTCGAGGTGGATATGGATATGGTTTCAAATTTCCTTGAAAACATCTTCAGTCTTTCACAAACAAAGAAAAGATATGAAAGTGGACGTACCTTATATGTTGTATTCTCCAACAAATGGGATCATTACTTCAACTATCAGGGTAAATACTCTCCGAACCTTTTTGATATAATTGTTTGGGCGTATCGCAGAAAGGCATTTAACGATGATATCACCAAGGAAAAACTATTCCAACTCTTTTCTGATGAGTTTAATATTCCTATTGGTGTAATTTCAGGCTGTTTTAATATAGAGTCCAAAGAAATTCTATTTGATAACACATTATATTCCGAGTCCGACTTAAAGACAAAGCTGAATCAAATCGGAGTAAATGTTTTAAGTAATAATATCGATGCCAAGAAAGCGAGTGTTGTTGCTTCTCCTGGTGAAATTAGTAGAGGCCCCTTTGTACAAACGTTATATGCAGGATTGGATATAACGGACTATGTCTTAATTTTACAGTCTGATTACTATTCGCTTTATGGAAAAAAGAAAGATATTTCATACAATGATAATGAGGATACCAAAATCCTTCAGCAAATCTTCTATGGTGCTCCTGGAACAGGAAAAAGTCATAAGATAAAGGATAATGTGGACGTAAAGGTGGCAGACGAAAAGAATTTGGTATTCCGTACAACCTTTCATCCAGACAGCGACTACTCGACATTTGTGGGGGCATACAAACCTACTACGACAAAGAGGGCTGTACGTAATGTGGCTGGCGACATAGTTAAAGATACGAACAAACAAGAGGTCTATGAAGATTGCATCACCTATTCGTTCATTCCCCAAGCCTTCCTACAAGCCTACGTGGCAGCGTGGAATAATCCTGACGACAAAGTGTTCCTTGTCATCGAGGAAATCAACCGAGGTAACTGCGCACAGATATTCGGAGACCTGTTTCAACTGCTTGACAGAGACGGCGATGGGGTATCGGAATACCCGATTATGGCAGACAAAGACATTGCCAAATACCTGAATGGCAATGACGAGGAAGAACTGCCTGTGCTGACTAACAAAGACGGCATCAAAGACGGCAAGCTGCGCCTGCCCAAGAACCTATACATCTGGGCCACGATGAACACCAGCGACCAAAGCCTGTTTCCTATCGACTCCGCCTTTAAGCGCCGCTGGGACTGGGTGTATATGCCTATTGCTGACGCAAAGAAAAACTACGTCATTGAGATTGACAACGACCAATACGACTGGTGGAGCTTCCTGGAGGCAATCAACGCTATTATAGAAAGCACCATCCATTCGGAAGACAAGAAATTAGGCTACTTCTTTGCAAAAGCCAAAGACGGCAGAATCACCGTAGAGACATTCGTTAGCAAGGTCATCTTCTATCTGTGGAACGACGTCTTCAAGGACAACGAGACAAACCACAAAGCGTTCAAGGACAACGATGGAGAACTGCTGCCTTTCCGTAAGTTCTTCAACCACGACGGAACGGTTGACACCAACATGGTCATCAAATTCCTACAAGACCTGGAGGTCTTTCCTTTTGAACATTCGGATGATGGCACGATGGTAGTATCCGACACCACGCCCAATACAAAACGTCAGCGGGATAAGTCGAGATACCGCGTGAACGGCACAGACAACCTGAACAAAGCCCAAATGACTCGTGAGGCGTTCAGACTATACATTGAGGCTCACCCTGATGCAGACGCACAGACAATAGCACAGGCATGGAACGGATTGGGGCTGAAGGACTATGTGCAACATCTGGTAGAGACCGAAGCGGAATTCAATGCTCGCACCAAAGACTCCACCGACACCAACAAGAGAGCAACGGAGTTTGAACTCTCTAATGGCGAGAAGATATACCTTTCGACACAGTTTGGCATCGGGAACATTGGCAAGTTTATGGATGCCGTGAACAATGCCGGATGGAATATTAGGATAGAGAACCAAGACTGACGAAGAATGAAGGTCCTGATAGAAGGATATTACTACGACCCTGCTGTCTTAGAGCGTGAGCAGGTGACGGACGGACTGATAGAGTATCACCGGCGCCCGAGCGACGGTTTCGTGTGTTACAACTATGTCGGTCATGTCTATTCTCCCATGCTGAAGGACTACATTTTCTTCCTACCCAAGGTGGTACTGGAGGAAAAAGGTACGGAGGGCGTTGACGACGATAGGGTTTTTGGCGAGAAACCCGAGGACATCATCTGCGTGAGCGACAAAGATGGCAAGATGAATGCTACGCAGCGCGGTTTTGTATGCGAACTGGCAGTATGGGTGTACCGCGCACTGATGATTTACCGTGAGACCCACCCCGACCAGAACATCCTGTTGGAGCGTAACATCGCACAGATAGGCAACCGACGGCAACGGCTGAGCGACACGCTACTGGACATCATTCTGGAACTGATACGTTTCAATCGGGAAAACCATGACTACGTACTGTTTGTGCTGAAGAGCATCCACTCAGGCTATAACAAAATCAACTGGAGAAGAACCATTGCCCACTCGCAAGCCATCGTGCAAGATGGAGTGCCTGTCTATCTGCGCCCTGTCAACAAGAAAAAGCAAGTCAACTTCGACGAAGAACTGTTCATCATCTACTTCTCTATACTGAACTACATCTCAAACCACTACGGATTCCGCGTTAATATCAATATGGGGTTCGAGTTGATAACGGGTTCCAAGTTCAGGCATTACCTTGACGGATATGGGCGAGTGCGTATGCGTCAGATACGATACAAATACTTCTCCGACAAGGCATTGCGCCTATGGGAACTTTGCTACGCCTTCTTCGACAAGTCGCACGCCATCAATGTGCGTGACGATCAGAAAGAATACTTGCTGGCGCAGAACTTCAATATCGTCTTTGAGGCCATCATCGACGAACTGGTGGGGAGCAAGGACATTCCATCGGGACTTAAGGAACAGAAAGACGGTAAACGGGTGGACCACATATACACCTTTGCCGACCTGGTGTACCCCGGTGCCATGCAGAAGCAGGTGCAAAAGGAGATATATTATATAGGTGACAGCAAATACTACAAGATAGGTTCGACTGTAGGTGACGAATCAGTGTACAAACAGTACACCTATGCTAGAAATGTGATTCAGTGGAACCTTGACCTCTTCCTCTCAGGCGATGAAGCGAAGAAACAGAAGGATAATCCCAAGAACATCTGGCTGCGCGACGAGACAACCGAAGGCTACAACATCATCCCCAATTTCTTTATATCTGCTTTCGTTGACAAGACGCTGAGTTTCGAGAACGATAATCTGAAGAAACGCGAAACGGTATTCAACGCCCGACAGTTTGAGAACCGCCTGTTTGACAGAGACACATTGATAATCACTCACTACGATGTGAATTTCCTCTACGTTCTTTCGCTATATGCCCGCAACAATGCCTTCTCCAAGGCATTATGGAAGGTGCAGGTCAGGGAGTTGTTCCGCAAAAACATACAGGAAGAACTTAATAGCAGTTATTCGTTTTACGCTATCACAGCTCGTGAAGGGGTCAATGCTGAACAGTTTATGCAGCAGAACTTCCAGCAACTTCTGGGCAAGGTTTATACCCCTTACGGAGAAACAGGAAGTCAGGAATACTATTCGGTAGCCCTGGACAATAGGGAGCGCTACGCAAATGAGAACGAGAGGACGCTATCACTATTGGCACCCTATTTCTATATGGCGGAATGTCCCATTGGCACCAATCCTGAGTCGGTGCTTCCCAAAGTGGAGCAACAAGCAAAGGGGCTGGTGGTTCCGGCATCGCTACTTACGCTACACTATGTGCAGCGCTATCTGACGGACAACTTCCTCATAGGTTGCTACAAGGACGATGCACAGCTGAATTGGATAATGGGTGCCAACGACAAGGGAACAAACCTGTATAACGTAAGAATATACACTAAGGGGATGAAGCGTGCAGGGACGATGAAGCGCAGTCAACTGGAACAAGGTGGCATCAAGTTTGTTATCCTCTACCGAATTGGTGAAGACTATAAGAACGAATACCGCGTGTTCCATGTACACCACCATGCGGTGATGTCTGAAGAACGTATGCGTCAGGCCCTTTATCCGACCCCACAGGGCAACTACTTCTGTTTCGTATTCGACGAAGAAGTCGCTATCAGCCCAGACATCAATTTGACAAAGATACTGGCAGAATATCGATTGGACACTGAAAACGAATTTGAGGAAGGTACGCCTATTGTTATAAAGGGCGAAAAACTCATTCTGTATCAATCCCGATAGATAGTGCTTTATGACTGACTCTTGCTATGAATGGTTTCTGTTGGAAAAGATACTCGCTAACAAGAAGATTTTTCGTTTAGTCGCTCGTCTTGAGAAAATTTTGTATCTTTGTGGCGGTGAAACGAAAGATTTATGAATGAGCAGAATAAAATAGTTATCTACCAGACGGAGGATGGGCAGACACAGATAGATGTCCGCATGGAGAATGAGACGGTGTGGCTTTCAACCAACCAAATGGCGTTGTTGTTTAATAGGGAAGAGTCGAATATCCGGCGGCATATCATCAATGTCTTTAAGGAAGGGGAATTGCCAAAGGATAATAACGTGCATTTTTTACACGTTAATGGGGTAAAGAAACTTGTTCCTTTCTACACACTTGATGTCATTATCTCTGTTGGATACCGTGTGAAGAGTAAGCGGGGCGTGCAGTTCCGCCAGTGGGCTAACAGGGTTTTGAAGGAGTATCTTGTGAAAGGGTATGCCGTCAACGAGCGGTTGCGCCATGAGCAGATAGGGGAATTGCGTCAACTGGTGGATGTGCTTGGCAGAACCGTACAGAGCCAGCCACTACTTCACTCTGTAGAGAACGAAGCCCTGTTTGAAGTGGTCACCGACTATGCCTATGCGCTCGATACGCTTGACAACTACGACTATGAACGGCTGACTATCGACAAGACGACGAAGGAGGAACCTTTCCATGCCACCTACGAAAATGCTATGGAGGAGATTCGTCGCCTGCGTGAAAAATTTGGTGGATCTGCCCTGTTTGGCAATGAGAAGGATGAGTCGTTCAAGAGCAGTATCGGGCAGATATACCAGACTTTTGGAGGTGAGGAACTCTACCCCAGTGTGGAGGAGAAGGCGTCCATGCTGCTCTATCTTGTCACGAAGAATCATTCGTTCAGCGATGGGAACAAGCGAATCGCTGCCACCCTGTTCCTTTGGTTCCTGAACAACAATGGCATCCTGTATAATCACGACCATACGAAACGCATTGCTGATAATACTCTTGTCGCCCTGACATTGATGATAGCGGAGAGCAGGACGGAAGAAAAAGACGTGATGGTGAAGGTGGTGGTGAACCTTATCAATAAGAATAACTGAAGGGATTAATCGAAAGATTTATGGACCACTTAACTACGCAACAACGGCACAAGAATATGGCGGCTATTCGGTCGAAGGATACGAAGCCGGAGATGATTGTGCGGCGGGGGCTGTGGAGTAGGGGATTCCGTTACCGTCTGAATCATAGGGGATTACCTGGGCATCCTGACTTGGTTCTGAGGAAATATCGTACGTGTATTTTTGTGAATGGGTGTTTTTGGCATGGGCACAAGTTGAGCATAGCGCAAAATGAGGAATTAGTAATGAGTAATGAGAAATGCTGTTGCAAGATTCCGAAGTCGAATCGGGAGTTTTGGGTGGAGAAAATCAGGAGGAATAAGGAACGGGATCGTGAGGAGCAGCGACAGTTGGCTAAAATGGGGTGGCACTGCATTACGGTATGGGAGTGTGAGCTGAAGCCTGCGAAGCGGGAAGAAACGCTGGAATCCTTAGCATTCACGCTGAACCATATTTTTCTACAGGACAGGAGGAATAAAATAGATGATGGAAGGAGTGAAATAGAAGAATCCACTCAAATGCCAGTGGCGGCAGAGGAAAAATGATAGCTTAAAAATTCGTTTTTCTCTGAGAAAATGTGTACCTTCGCAGCCAAATGAAATTGACAAAGAATAAATATTTGCTGGGATTTGCCGGAACGGTGGTGCTGCTGGCACTCGTAAAGGCTGTTTTCCCAGAAGTGGCTGAGCCCAGAATACCCCAACAGGCTGCCTCTGAAAGCCAACAGATCATCGCTAATAGCCAACCCCCAAAAGCTGATAGCCAACACCCCATTTTCGATGGAAAGAAGCATCGCATTCGCGGGGTGAATAACTACAGGGAGTGTTTCCCCGATAGTCAGGCGGCTCAGATTGTGGCTGCCGAACAATGGGGAGTGCGCCCAGTGAAGAATCGTGAGGATGCCGAGAAGCGAAAGAAGGAACTGGTGTATGTGGGGGCTAATCCTTACTATCACGTTGACCCGCTCTATAGTTCGATACCTTATTTGGTGCCACGTGCTGCCATCCTGCTGGAAGATATCGGCAGGGCGTTCTATGATAGTCTATACGTGAAGGGTGTTCCCTTGAATCAATTCATTGTGACGAGTGTGCTCCGGTCGGAGGCTGACGTAGTAAAACTGCGCCGAAGAAATGGCAATGCAACGGAGCGCAGTTGTCATCTCTTCGGTACAACTTTTGATATTTGCTATAATCGGTATCATGCTGTCACTCAACCCGTTCGCGACGATACGCTAAAGTGGGTGTTAAGCGAAGTGCTGCGTGATATGCGCGAGCAAGGACGTTGCTATATCAAGTATGAAGTGAAGCAAGGTTGCTTCCACATGACCGTTCGTTAACGGCTCATGAGGAAGCGCTTGAAGTCCTTGAAATCCTTCGTCATTTCTACACTCTGCTTCTGACCCTTCATGAAGGCTGCCAAGCGTTCGGGTATCTCGATATCGGCACCGATGATGCTATCAACCGTCTCCTTGAACTTGGCAGGGTGGGCTGTCTCGCAGAACACACCGACTTCACCGTCTTTCAACCCTTCTTGCAGGGCGCGATAGCCGCAGGCACCGTGCGGGTCGAGGATGTAGCCCGTCTCGTTGTAGCACTGACGCATGGTTTCGCGAATCTGCTCGTCACTATATGTAGCACCGCTGATCAGGCTGCTGATGCGCTCGTGACTCTTGCCATAGAGGTCGTAGATACGTGCAAAGTTAGAGGGGTCGCCCACATCCATAGCATTAGCCAGTGTCTGAACGGAAGCCTTGGGTTCGTACTTACCCGTTTGCAGATATTTGTAGAAGATATCGTTGGCATTATTGGCGGCTATAAACCGATGAATAGGCAGTCCCATCTCGTGGCCAAACAAAGCCGAACAGATGTTGCCGAAATTGCCGCTGGGGACACACATCACCAGTCGGTCGGCTTTTCCGAGTGCCTTCATACGGGCATAGGCATTGAAATAGTAGAATGCCTGGGGCAGGAAACGTGCCACATTGATGCTGTTAGCCGAAGTCAACTTCATGTGCTCGTTCAGTTCTGCATCCATGAAAGCCGATTTCACCAATGCCTGACAATCGTCGAACACACCATCCACCTCGATGGCTGTGATGTTCTTGCCGAGGGTGGTAAACTGGCTCTCCTGAATCTTGCTGACCTTTCCTTTGGGATAGAGCACATAGACATGAATGCCGTCAACACCCAGGAATCCGTTGGCAACAGCTGAACCCGTGTCGCCAGAGGTGGCTACGAGCACGTTGACCAATTTTTTCTGAGTATTCTGAGTTTTCAGGATAAAATACTGCAACAGACGTGCCATGAAGCGTGCACCCACATCCTTGAAGGCGAGGGTAGGACCGTGGAATAGTTCCAGCGTGTAGATATTATCCTTCACCTTGACTACAGGGCAGTCGAACGAGAGCGTGTCATAGACTATCTTCTTCAGCGCATCGGCTTCTACATCCTCACCGAAGAAAGCATCGGCTACGGTATAGGCTATCTCTTGGAACGACTTGGTTTCGATGGTATCGAAAAATTCCTTGGGCAGCGGTTTGATACGCTCAGGCATGTAGAGTCCGCGATCTTCTGCCAGTCCTTTGACTACTGCTTTCTGCAGGTCTGCGATGGGAGCTTTCCCATTGGTACTATAGTATTTCATAACTTCATAAATTCGTTCATAAATTCATTCAATCTGAGCAATCCGTAGCTGCCGCTGACGCAACTTTCCTCGTCGTAGTGCTGCACTTCGTCGGGTTCGATTCCTTTGTGCCAGATGATAAACGGCACGGGCTCGTTGACGTGGATGCGCATTTCTACGGGCGTAGGATGGTCGGGCAATACAGCCACACACACATCTTCCTGCATCTCGTTGATGGCTTCGAGTATGGGCTTGATGAGTCGCTTGTCGAGATAGTCGATGGCTCGCAACTTCAAGTCCAAGTCACCGTCATGTCCTGCTTCGTCAGTGGCTTCCACATGCACAAAAACGAAATCATCCGTTTTCAGTGCGTCGATAGCAGCCTGCGCCTTCCCCTCGTAGTTGGTATTAGCCAGTCCGGTAGCTCCAGGCACCTTGATGATGCGCAGTCCTGCGTACTTGCCAATGCCCTGAATCAAATCAACGGCAGATATGACGGCACCACGCTGGATTTGCGGATACTGCGCCATCAGAGTCTGCATGGAGGGACGGTAGCCGCCACTCCAAGGCCAGATGCTGTTAGCCTGACGCTCGCCCTTGGCAGCCTTGGCCATATTATAAGGATGCTTTGCCAAGAGCTCCTGCGAACGGAGAATGAGGTCGTTGATGAGGTCGGCTGTTTCCTGTGCTTCAGGAATCTGTGCCTTAACCAACAAGGGGCGCCAAGGCTCGTTGGGATGATCGTGGGGTGGGGCACACTCGATGTGCTTATTGCCACCCTTGATGACTAACAGATGGCGATACTGAATACCCGTGATGAACTTAACCCGTTCACTGCCAAGGTGTTCGTTCAAGTATTTGATGAGTACATCGGCATCGGCAGTTTCCAAGTTGCCACCATTGTGGGTGATGATCTTGCCGTCTTCTATCGTAATGATATTACAGCGGATAGCCATATCATCGTCAGCCATATCGTAGCCGATGCTGGCAGCTTCCAAAGGACCGCGACCTTCATACACTTTATTCAAGTCGTAGCCTAAGATAGCCGTATTGGCAACTTCAGAACCAGGAGGGAATCCTTCGGGCACGGTAATCAGCCGTCCGCAACGACCCTCGCGTGCCAACTGCTCCATATATTGAGGACGAGCGTATTGCAGCAGGGTCTGATTATTTAATCTGGCGACAGGATGGTCAGCCATCCCGTCACCTAATATAATAATGTGTTTCATCAGATATTGGCAATACTCATGATGTTAGCAAATACGCCGGCAGCTGTTACGGCAGCACCAGCGCCATAGCCTTGAATCAGCATGGGATATTCCTTATAGCGTTCTGTTGTGAGCAGTACGATATTGTTGGAACCTTCCAAGGGGTAGAAGGGATGGTCAGAGGGCACTTCTTTCAGTGCTACGCTCGTCTTGAAGTCTGACGGGTCTTGCTCGTTAGCCTCCATCGTAGCCACGAAGCGCCAACGCTTGCCTTCTGCCTCGAGAACCTTACGACGAGCCTCAAAGTCGGCATCCAGTTCAGGCAGACGCTTCCAGAAGTCGTCCAAACTGCCTTCAAAATAATCGTTGGGCACGAACAGATGTTTTTCTACATCGTCCTGTTCTACCTTATAACCAGCTTCTCGAGTGAGAATCACCAACTTACGAATCACGTCAGTACCACTGAGGTCGATACGTGGGTCGGGTTCGGAATAACGCTGTTCCTTGGCACGGCGAACGGTCTCGGAGAATGGTACATCGGCAGCTATCTCGTTGAAAATGAAATTAAGGGTTCCTGAGAGGATGGCCTCAATCTTCAGAATCTTGTCGCCCGAGTTGCAGAGGTCGTTGATGGTACCGATAATAGGCAGACCGGCACCTACATTGGTCTCATAGCGGAACCATACACCGCGGTCGCGTGCTGTCTGCTTCAGCTTGATATAGCTGTCATAGTCGCTGGAGGCAGCAATCTTGTTGGCAGCCACCACACTGATGTTATGTTCCAGGAAGGTCTGGTAGAGTGTAGCTATCTGACGACTTGCCGTACAATCGACGAAGACACTGTTGAAGATATTCATCTTCACAATCTCATCGCGCATGTGGTCGGTATCGGCAGGATAGCCGGCACGCAGAATCTGCATATAATTATCGAGGTCGATACCATCGCGGTCCAATACGAAGTTTTCGACATCGGAGATACCTACCACGTTCAGCTTCAGGCGACGTGACTGCATGAGGAACTGCTGCTGTGTGCGAATCTGCTCAAGCAGCATGCCACCAACCGTTCCGATGCCACAGATAAAGATGTTGAGCACCTTGTATTCCGACAGGAAGAACGAATCGTGCAGCACGTTGAGCGACTTGCGTAGGAATTTGCCGTCAACGACAAACGAGATGTTGGTCTCGGAAGCACCCTGAGCACAGGCAATCACGGAGATACCAGAGCGTCCCAATGTGCCAAACAGCTTACCGGCAATACCTGGTGTCTGCTTCATGTTCTCGCCTACGATGGCGATGGTAGCCAATCCGCTTTCCACCTGCATGGGGAACATGGCTCCCGTTTCGATTTCCTTGGCAAACTCGGCATTCAGAACCTCGGCAGCGGCCTGGGCATCCTCGTCGCGCACACCGATAGAGGTGGAGTTCTCCGACGAAGCCTGCGATACCATGAACACGCTGATACCCTTATTGGCAAGCGTCGTGAAGATGCGGCGATTGACACCAATGACACCCACCATCGACAGACCTGTTACGGTGATGAGCGATGTGCCCTTGATGCTGGATATACCCTTAATGGGCTTGTTGTCGTCTTCTATTTTTTCCTTGATCAGGGTTCCTGGATGTTCAGGATTAAAGGTATTCTTCACCCTGATGGGGATGTTCTTCACACATACGGGATAGATTGTGGGAGGATAGATAACCTTTGCGCCAAAGTTGCAAAGCTCCATCGCCTCGATGTACGACAGTTCGTTGATGGTGTATGCGCTCTTGATGACCTTCGGGTCGGCAGTCATGAATCCGTCAACATCCGTCCAAATCTCCAATACCTCGGCATTCAGCACGGCGGCTATAATCGAGGCAGTATAGTCAGAACCGCCACGGCCCAAGTTCGTCGTCTCGTGGCTGTCGCGGTCACGAGCGATAAATCCTGGAACAACGTAGATGGTTTTCTCGTTCAAATCCTTGAAGGCCTCCTTCACCAGCTGGGTGGTCAGTTCGGCATCAATCACGTGCTTGCCCTGCTTCTTCTCCGTGCGGATGAAGTCACGGCTGTTCATTCTGACGCCGTTCTTTACCATCGCCGCTACAATGTGCGACGAGAGGCGCTCACCATACGATACGATAGTGTCCTCCGTCTTCTTCGACAGGTCGTGAATCAGATAGACACCATAATAGATGCTCTTCAACTGGTCGAAGAGCTGGTCAACATTGTTAAATAAGTCAACTCGCTTTTTGTCATCGGTGATGATGGCATCGATCATCTGGTGGTGGCGTGTCACCATCGCGTCGAATTCCTCACGATAGCGATCGTCGCCCTGCTTGGCCATTCGTGATGTGGCTATCAGGCGGTCGGTGATACCATCGAGTGCACTTACTACTACTACGACAGGTTGCGTCCGAGCCTCTGTCTCCACAATTTTCTTCAAGCTTAAAATGCTTTTTACGGAACCTACGGACGTTCCGCCAAATTTCATTACTTTCATATTTCTATGCAATTTATCTTGCCTGATGGTACCCTTTAACAATGAGGGATTACTCCAACGGCGCGACAAAATTACAAAAAAGCCTTTAAACAACAAAGAAAAAGCGAGGTTTTTTGCCTCGCTCTTATTATAATTAGGTATATAGGAATCGTTTGATACTGCGTTTGGGTGTTTTGGCGAACTCCTCCGTACGAATTTCAATTTCCGTTATCTTTTCGTAGCCAGGCAGTTGCTCGTTCAGTTGCTGGCGGTTCTGTTCCATAATGTTTTTGAGGTCACTCTCATTGAGGTTCAGGTTCTTTGCCTCGTCATAATCGGGATAGACCAAACCTACCAGCTTTGTGTCACGCTGCACCACAACACTCTCGACTACCATCGCCATCGAATTCAGTTTGTCTTCTATTTCTTCAGGATAGATATTCTGCCCGTTGGGACCCAGCAGCATGTTCTTGGAACGTCCGTTGATAAACACGTTGCCGTCCCAATCCATCGTGCCCAGGTCGCCCGTATGATACCATCCCTCTTCATCAAGTGTCTCTTTGGTGGCTTCCTCGTTCTTGTAATAGCCCAACATCACGTTCAGTCCACGAGCCAAAATCTCGCCAGGCTTATGGGCTGGGTCACTACTGTTAATCTTGACCTCCATGTGGTAGGCAGCCTGTCCGCACGAACCCTGAGCGAACGTTTGCCAGTCGCGATAGCAGATAATGGGAGCACACTCCGTGGCACCATAGCCCACGGTGTAGGGGAATTCTATTTTCTTGAGGAAAGACTCCACTTCCTGATTGAAGGCAGCGCCTCCGATAATGACTTCATACAGCTCTCCACCGAATGCCTTTACTACTTCCTTACAAATCATCTGGCGCACCTTCTTCGAGATGACAGGCATCGACAACAGCAGGCGCATGCGATTGTTCTGTATCTTGGGGAATACCTTCTTACGGATAATCTTCTCGATGACCAGCGGTACGGCAATGATAATCTTTGGCTTGATTTCGGCAAATGCCTGTGCAATGATGGCTGGCGAGGGGATGCGGTTCAGATAGTAAACATGGCAACCATGCATGAACTCGAAAATGAACTCGAACGCCATGCCGTACATGTGGGCCATAGGAAGTATGGAGATGATGCGGTCGCCCGTATTGATAATCTTTCCTAAAACATATTCAGCAAAGTCGTAGTTCGACCACAGGGCACGGTAGGGAACCATCACGCCCTTGGAGAATCCGGTAGTTCCACTGGTATAGTTGATCATGGCCAATTCCTCGCCATTCTCTTCTATATAATAATGTACGTGTTCCTTACGGAAATACTTAGGATATTTCTTGCCGTACAGTTCGTTCAGATGCTCGCGGGCATACGTCAACTTGTCCGTTCTCGACACCATCAGCGAATAGTCGGGATTGTTGATGATACCTTCCAGATGCGGCATCTGTGTAGGGTCAATTTGCGTGGCAACATGATCGCCGACGAAGAGCAGTTTGGCATCCGAGTGGTTCACGATGTTGTGAATCTGGTCGGCCATGAACTCATGGAGAATAGGCACAGCCACAGCTCCGTATGTCAGTGTTGCCAGGAAGGCTACAGCCCATTGGCTGCTGTTACGTCCGCAGAGGGCAATCTTGTCGCCTTTTACTACACCGCAATTCTCAAACAGGATGTGCAGTTTTTCTATCTTACGTGCTACATCATGGTATTGCAGAGTAGCCCCTTTATAGTCAGTCAGTGCATCCAAATCCCAGTGGTCGATGACGCTCTGCTCTATGATTTTGTTGAAACTTGGTACGTTTTCCATATTCTAATTCGATTATTTATATAAGTAGCGTTTAATACTCTTCTTCGGTGTTTTTTCAAATTCCTCCTCGCGTATTTCAATAGCCTGCAGCCTACTGTAAGGAGGCAGTATCTCGTTCAGTTGCTGACGGTTCTCTTCCATCACGTTTTCCAAATCTTCAGCACTGAATCCCATCTCTTTTGCTTCGTCATAATCGGGATAGACCAGACCTACAAGGTGATCGCCCCGCTGAACGATGATGCATTCGCTGACCATGGTCAGTGAGCCGAGCTTGTCTTCGATTTCTTCGGGATAGACATTCTGTCCGTTGGCTCCCAAGAGCATATTCTTCAAACGTCCTCTGATAAAGAGGTGACCGTCCTCAGAGAGTGTTCCCAAATCGCCAGTATGATACCAGCCTTGCTCGTCGATGGCCTTACGGCTGGCTTCTTCGTTCTTATAATAGCCCAACATCACGTTGACACCTTTGGTGACGATTTCGCCTGGAATGTCGTGTGGGTCGTTCGATAGGATTTTCACCTCCATGCGGTCAACTGCCGTACCACACGAACCCGAAACAAAATCATGATAGTCGCTGTAGGTAATCAGTGGAGCACACTCGGTGGTGCCATAGCCTACCGTGATGGGGAAATCTATGTCCAACAGGAATTTCTCAATCTCCTGGTTCAGCGGCGCGCCACCCACTATCACTTCATACGCTTCGCCACCGAAGGCAGCATACACCTCCTGGCAGATACGCTCTTTGACCTTCTTGGACACCACAGGCATCTGCAAGAGAATCTTGAAGGCATTGCTTTGAATCTTGGGGAAAACACGCTTGCGGATAATCTTCTCTATAATAAGAGGTACAGCCACAATGAGATGGGGCTTGATAGATTTGAAAGCCTCTGCTATCAACGAGGGTGACGGCAGTCGGGTGAGGAAATACAGATGATATCCGGCACAGAAAGGAAACAGGAATTCAATGGCCTGACCATACATGTGGGCCATGGGCAGAATACTCAGCATACGACTGAACTTAGGCATTTTCATTCCTAATCGGTCAATACAGAATTTTACATTGCCCCACAATGCGCGATAGGGTATCATGACTCCCTTTGAAAAACCGGTCGTACCGCTGGTATAGTTCAGCATACACAGCTCGTCGGGATCGTCCATATACCAATTGATGTGTTCAGACCGGAAAGCCATCGGATATTTTTCGCCGAAAAGCTGGTTCAGATGTTCACGCGCATCCATCAACTTTTCATTTCTACAAGTATGCAGCGAGAAGTCAGGCAAATTGAAGATGCCTTCCAAATGAGGCATTTCCTTTGCGTCGATAACGTTGACAATATAATCACCCACAAACAGCAGTTTGCTCTCTGAGTGATTGACAATGTTATGAATCTGTTCGCCATTAAACTCGTGTAAGATAGGAACTATCACAGCACCATAGGTCAGTGTTGCCAAATAGGCTACAGCCCAATGGGCTGAGTTACGACCACATACGGCAATGCGGTCTCCCTTTTGAATGCCTGATGCTTCCATCATGATATGTAACTTCTCAATCTTACGGGCTACATCATGATATTGCAAAGTAGTTCCTTTATAATCTGTTAGGGCATCGAGCAGCCAGTTCTCTTTTATTGTCTGGACAATATAGGAGTTAAAACTAGGTATGTCGTTCATTGCACAATTTTCAAAATTTTGTGCAAAGGTAATATCTTTCCTGCACATTTCAAAAAAAAATGTGCAGTATTTTATGATAATCAGTAAAAATAGTAGAAAAAAGGGAAAAATGAACAATTGGAAGCGGTTAGTACTGGGCTGTTTTTGGGAGTGCACTCGGGAAAAAACAGAGTGCACTCAAAAAAGTTTTCGAGTGCACTCCAAAAAGTTTCCTATAAATATCGCTTGATTATTCCAACGTCAATACGACAATGCTCTTGGCTGGAATCTTAGCGGTGAGCACGTCACCCTTCAGATTGGCGTTCTTGAAATCTACAGGAGCCACCTTGTCGGTATGCTGGAAATCGTTGTAATCATCCACCTTTTTCGAAGTGAGAACACGACCCTTGACGGTCTTTGCCTTACAACCTTCCATCTTCACCTCAATGGTCTTGTCTGTATCAAGACTGACATTGGTAAGTGACAGGATAATCTTGCCATCCTTGGTCTTGGCTGCCGAAGCAGAAAGGAGTGGGAGAGGGCGATAGCCTGCATCCTTGGCATTCTCCTTTTCCTTAAAGTAGGCCTTGCTTACCTGAATGATTTCGCTGTCGATATCAATGGGCAAGTATGTAGCCTCCTGGAATGGAGTGTACATCTCGAAGACGTGATAGGTAGGAGTCAGCACCATGTGGCCTGTGCCTTCCTGGTCGGTCAGAATCATCGATTGCAGTACATTGACAATTTGTGCGATATTAGCCATCTTCACGCGATCGGCATGGCGATGGAACACATTCAGTGAAAGGGCTGCAACAAACGCATCACGTAATGCATTCTGCTGGTAAAGATGACCTGGAATAGTGCCAGGTTCTTCGTCCCACCAGGTGCCCCATTCATCAACCAACAGACCGATGGTGTTCTTGGGGTCTTTCTCGTCCATGATGGCTTTGTGCTTCTTAATCACTTCTTCAATCTCCAGGCACTTGCCGAGCGCCCAGTAATACTGGTCGTTATCGAAATTGATGGCAGAGCCTTTGGAACCTTCCCATCCTGAGCAGGTGTAATAGTGCAGACTGATTCCCTGCATCAACTTACCGATATTCGTCATCAGGACCTTCGTCCAATTGTAGTCATAATCGGAAGCACCACTGGCAATACGATAGAGTTTGTTATCGCCCTGATCGCGCAGATAGGTATTGAACTTACGGAATTCGTTGCTGTAGTATTCGGGAGTCATGTTACCGCCACAACCCCAGGCTTCATTTCCGATTCCGAAATATTTCACCTTCCAAGCCTTATCCCTGCCATTCTGGCGGCGCAGACGTGCCATGGGCGTATCACCGTCGCTGGTCATATACTCCACCCACTGGGCCATTTCCTTCACCGTACCCGAACCTACATTACCACTAATATAAGGCTCGCATCCCAGCATCTCGCAAAGATTTAGGAATTCGTGGGTACCGAAAGAGTTGTCCTCGATAGTTCCACCCCAGTTGTTATTGCGAAGTGACGGGCGTTGACTCTTGGGACCGATACCGTCCATCCAGTGATAGTCATCAGCGAAACAGCCACCGGGCCAGCGCAATACAGGAATATGCAGTTTCTGCAATGCCTCGAACACATCTTTTCTATATCCTTTGATGTTGGGGATAGGCGAGTTTTCGCCTACCCACAGTCCGCCATAGATACAGGAGCCAAGATGCTCAGAGAACTGACCATAGATTTCACGATTGATTTTCGCACCGGGCTTGTCAGCGTGCAGCTTGGCCTTGACGGCATCGTCGGCTGATGCGGAAAGGGTTATTGCCGAGGCAATAAACAGGGTTGATAGTAATTTCCTCATGTTGTTTCAGTTTTTATTGTTATGTGATTAGAATCTGATACCGAATTGTGTATTGATATACCATTCGTAGAGCTTGACGTTTGTGTTGTCGTGGTTGTAGGTGAAACGGTGTACCTGTCCATAGACATTGACGAAGAAATTCTTGGCATTATAGGTGATGCCGGCTCGTCCGTTGATATTCAGTTTCCAACGTGTCTTCTTCACTTCTTCGCCGGTTTCCCACATTTCGACATCCTGCTGCCAAGCGAGGTCTTTTTCGTCGATAGGCAGCGGTTTCCTTTTCTCGCCGTTATCCCACCGGCGGGTGTCGGCATTCCACTTGCCGTAATCCTTGGTTTCGTCGTCTTCGGCATAGGCGAAATCGTAGTTGCTGTCGTAATGGGTTACGGTGACTCGGTTATAGACACTGATGGTGGGCATGACCATGACATTGAACAGCCATCCTCGTGCCGGTACCCAGTTATAGCCGTAGCCGATACCGATATTGGCCTGCTGGACCTTGATTTTACCCACGCCGTTGGCAGCAAAGACAAATCCGCCATTGAGCCTGTCGGAATAATCGATGGACGACTGATACCACGACAGTCCCAGTAGGAGCGAACCGGCTGAGCGTCGCTGGATGACCGACTGGTTGTAGGCAGCATCCTGAGAATAGCGCTTGCCGTTGAACACGTAGTAGCCGTCGATGAACACGGAGCGAACCCAGATGGGGGCGTGACTGGTGTAGGGGACGGCTTTCTCGTCGATTACCTCATCATTGAAATGACCTTGCAGGTCGAGCTTGATGTCTTGTGTCTTGAAGCGACGAAGACTGAAGATGAGTCCGTAGCGGGTGCCGGTGGAACTGATGGTCCAATAGCGTCCGGCATTCTTGAGCAGTGGGAAGGAATAGCCGACACCCAGTCCGCGATATCCTACCCACACACCCAGATAGGTGGCGAGGGGCGGATTGATGCGCATGTTCCATGAGGCTGCGAGAGATTCGCCGGGGGTGATGCCGTAGAGATAGTTGAAGTCGATATCGGAATGCATCTTTACATAAACCTCGTTGAACTTGGGATAGATAACGACACGCCAGGGATTCTTGGGAACCTCGATATAGTTGGAGTCGGCTTTGTTGATCCAGAGTGAGTCAATGTAATTCATGCCCTTACGCAGTTTGCGCGAGAGCCACGATTCGTTTTGAGCATGAATGCCCAGTGCCACGAAGGCACTGAGCATCACGACGGATATGACACGTTTCAGCATCATTTACTTATGGTCAACAGCACTCTGTTCTACAGGCAGACAACGCTTGTAGTTCTCGATGTAATTATCGAAACCGGCAACATCTTCGGCAGTGGGGGCAACGGATGTGCCCTGATTGCCAGCAAATACCACCTTTTCAAGATAATCCTCAAGAGAGTATTTCTGACTGTTGCGCACCTGGAAGGCTGAGAGCAGGGCAATGCCCCATGCACCACCTTCGCCAGCAGTCTCCATGACAGAGATGGGCGAGTTGAGGGCAGCAGCCAGCATGCGCTGTCCCACACCGGAAGTCTTGAAGTAACCTCCGTGTCCGGTAATGCGGTCAACCTTGATTTTCTCTTCCTTGAACAGGATGTCGTTACCAATCTTCAGCACACCGATGGCTCCATAGAGGTGGGCACGCATGAAGTTGGCCAGATTGAACTTATCGCCGGCAGAACGGATGAACATCGGACGACCTTCGGCAAGACCGGTGACGGGTTCGCCGCTGACGTAGTTGTAGGAAATCAGTCCGCCACAGTCGGTATCGCCCTTCAGAGCCTCGTTGAACAGCTTTCCGTAGAGTTCGTTCATATCTACCTTGACACCCAGCAGTTGCTGGTATTCCTTGAACAGGCTTACCCAGGCATTGATGTCGGAGGTGCAGTTGTTGCAGTGAACCATTGCCACGAGACTGCCGTCGGGTGTGGTGACCATATCAATCATCTCGTAGGGTTTCGACAGCGGTTTCTCCAATACAATCATAGAGAATGAAGAGGTGCCTGCGCTGACATTGCCCGTGCGCTGCTTGACGGCATTGGTGGCAACCATACCGGTGCCTGCGTCGCCTTCGGGAGGACAAACGGGGATGCCTGCCTTCAGATGGCCGCTGACGTCAATCATCTTTGCTCCCTTCGGTGTGAGGAGTCCTGCGTCCTGACCGGCACTCAGCGACTTGGGAAGAATGTCGAGCAGATGGAAGGGCAGACCTTTAGAATCGAGGATGTTGTCGAATTTGGCAACCATATCGGCATCGTAGGTCTTGGTGGCGGGGTCAACAGGAATCATACCAGAGGCATCGCCAACACCGAGAACGAACTTACCCGTTACCTGCCAATGGATATAGCCGGCGAGGGTAGTGAGATACTTGATATCCTTCACATGGGCATCGTTGTTGAGTATGCACTGATAGAGGTGGCTGATGCTCCAGCGGAGGGGAATGTTGTAGTTGAAGAGCTGGCTGAGTTCAGCAGCAGCCTTGCCGGTATTGGTGTTGCGCCAAGTGCGGAAAGGCACGAGAATCTGCTGGTTCTCATCGAAAGCCATATAGCCGTGCATCATGGCAGAGAAACCGATACCGGCGAGGGTTTCGATTTCGCAGTCGTACTGTTGCTTAACATCCTTGCGGAGGTCGGCATAGCAGTCTTGCAGTCCCTTCCAGATGTCCTCGATAGAGTAGGTCCACAAACCGTCAACGAGTTGGTTTTCCCACTCGTGAGAGCCTTGTGCTATAGGCTTGTTTTGCTCGTCGATGAGTACAGCCTTGATGCGGGTTGATCCAAACTCGATACCGAGAATGGCCTGTCCTGATTCAATAACTTGTTTTGTATTCATATATTAAAAATTTATTTTACACAGAGGTCACAGAGTGCTTTAAGTTTATCTTAAAGCTTTGTTTAGCATATAGTAAATCTCGCTGTTGCGGAGTTCCTGCTTGAAGTTGGCAATGGTAGTGTCCTTATTGATCTTGACATACTCGATGCCCACCATCTCGGCAAAGTCTTCCCAGTATTCCTCAGTGATGTCGTAAGAGAAAGCACTGTGGTGAGTACCACCAGCCAGAATCCAGGCTCCGGCACCGATTTCGAAGGTTGGCTGAGGAACCCACAGGGCAGAGGCAACAGGAAGATTGGGCATGGGTTTGGGCTCGATGCACTCTACCTCCTGAGAAATCAGACGGAAACGGTTGCCAAGGTCGACTACAGTAGCCTTGATGCCGCGGCCTACCTTTGAGGTGAAGACCAGACGGGCAGTCTGCTGCTTGCGGATGCCGATACCGAGGAAGTGAACCTCCAGTTTGGGTTTATCGACAGCTATCATTGGACAAACCTCGAGCATGTGGCTCTGCAGGCAAGAAGAACGGTCGCCGGCAAAGTTGAGGGTATAGTCCTCAAGGAATGAGCAACCGATGGGCATGCCCTGCTGGATAACCCAGAGTGTGCGATAGAGACAGGCTGTCTTCCAGTCACCCTCGGCACCGAAGCCATAACCCTCAGCCATCAGACGCTGAGAAGCAAGGCCTGGAATCTGGTCGAAACCAACGAAGTTAGGATCGTTGATGTCAGCATCGCCCAGGTCGTCGAAATTGGTGGTGAAAGCAGTGGCTCCTTCGTCTTTCAATACGCGACGGAGGGCAATTTCTGCCTTAGCGGCATTCTTCACCTTCTCCCAGTAAACCTCTTCGCCCGATTCGTCAATCTTAATGGTGTACTCCTTCTTGTATTCCTCGACGAGGGCATCAGCCTCGGCATCGGTTACTTTCTTGAAATACTCCATCAGTGAAGAAACGGGATAGTAGTCAACATGATAGCCCAGACGCTGTTCGAACTCAACACGGTCGCCATCGGTAACGGCAACGTTGTTCATGTTCATACCGAACATCAGACAGCGAACATTCTTGGCATCAGCAACACCAGCTGCAACGCGAGCCCAAACGGCAATCTGCTTCTGAGCCTGCTCGTCTTTCCAATATCCACAAACCACCTTGCGGGGAACACGCATACGGGTGCAGATATGTCCGAACTCGATATCACCGTGAGCACTCTGGTTCAGGTT